>NZ_JAHLQI010000001.1 GCF_018918345.1 Butyricicoccus intestinisimiae | reverse complement strand
AGCAATGTATGCAGCGGACTGATACTAATAGGTCGAGGGCTTGACCTAAATTTGATTTGGGTAAACTCGGAAAATGCTTCTGTCGAGTTCATCGTTGTTCAGTTTTGAGGGTGCAGGAATGCAAACCAAAATAGTAGGTGTTGATTGTGATGAGGGTACACCCGTTCCCATTCCGAACACGGTAGTTAAGCTCATTTACGCTGAAAATACTTGGCTGGTGACGGCCCGGGAAGATAGGTCGATGCCTACATCAAAAACGGAACTGATTTTTTCGGTTCCGTTTTTTTCATATATTTTATTAGCCTTCTAAATATTTTTTGATTTTCGGTGCGAAGAATGCGATTAGCTTTTTTCGAATTTGAGCGGAAAGATACGGAATCATGCCATTCGGCACAATGGGAAGAAAACACATGACAATGACGACACGATCCACATGCTTTGCGGAATCCAAAAGCTTACGAACGGTTTTTTGCTTGCTGAGATTCAAAACTTTGGACTTGACATATTTCATCTTTCTTGCAGCGAGAAAAATCAAAATGTTTAGAATTAGATTTGTTGTATAGCAAATAGCGATACCAACTGCTTTTCCAAACAAAATGCCGGAACAAATATATACGGGCATGGCCGGAATGACAATAGAAATGGTTTCAATTACCTGCAATACGACCAATAAATATTTTCCTGCAGTTCCATATTGATCTAAGTAATCATCGTAAGACCTTCTCAAAAAAGAAAAGATGAATCAAATTGGTTATTTTTAGTATACCACAGATTTCAGATAAACAAAAGATAAAATTTACTTGCAAAGAAGAAAATCTATGCTATAATAGTTCTAAATAGAACAATATGAATGAGAGGAATCACATGGTTTTTTGGGAAAATCAAAAGGTTGTTCTGGCATATTACGCGCAATGCGTCAAACCAGTTTGCGAAGCGCACGGGCTGACACGTATGGAATTTGACATTTTGCTGTTTCTTGCAAATAATCCGGCGTATGATACCGCTGCTGATATCGTTCGTATTCGTATGCTGACCAAATCACATGTTTCCGGCGCGCTCAAGCGATTGGAAACAGATGGATATTTGTACACGGCATATCATGCAGGAAATCGAAAGACCATCCATCTGTCTCTGACAGAAAAAGCAGACGCCATCATAAAAGAAGGAAGAAGGATGCAGGAACGGTTTGGAAAGCAATTGTTTGACGGATTTTCACCAGAACAATTGGACATGCTGAAACAGTTGCTTCAACGCATGTATCAAAACGCCCGCTTGGGCATGACGGAGGAAAAACAATGAGCACAGCAATTTGCATTTTGGTTTGTTTTGCCGCGGGTATCGGTGCCGGTTTGGGCACCGGTTTTGCAGGCATGAGTGCAGCGGCTGTTATCAGTCCCATGCTTATTACTTTTTTGGGTATGCCTGCCTATGAGGCGGTTGGCATTGCATTGGCGAGTGATGTGCTGGCAAGCGCTGTCAGTGCATATACATACGGAAAAAACAAAAATCTTGACATCAAAAACGGCATTGTTATGTTGATTTCTGTATTAGTATTTACCTTCGTCGGCAGTTTTGTGGCGAGCAAGGTGCCCAATACCACGATGGGCGGATTTTCAACGGTTATGACGCTGTTTTTAGGCATCAAATTTATTGTACGTCCGGTTATGACAACAAAAGAGAGCATGCAAGCTGTCAGCGAGAAAAAACGATTTATGCAATCGGTTATCAGCGGCGTGCTCGTCGGTTTTATCTGTGGCTTTATCGGAGCGGGCGGCGGCATGATGATGCTGCTGATTTTGACAAGTGTGCTCGGGTACGAATTGAAAACAGCTATCGGCACGAGCGTCTTTATGATGACATTTTCTGCTTTTACCGGTGCTGCCAGTCATTTCCTAATTTCCGGCATGCCGGATATGCTTCCATTTGTCCTGTGCGTTGTATTTACGCTGCTGTGGGCGCGCATCGCGGCAAGATTTGCAAACAAAGCAAGTCCGGCGACCCTGAACCGTGCGACAGGTGTTGTCTTGACCGTTTTGGGCGCTGCCATTTTGCTTGTGAAACTGATTCAGTAAATTGCCTGCCATTTTTTGTTTCAACAAATAAATTCCAGTTATGGCAAAAAATTAAGAGGGAAAATGCGAGATATTTTATAAATCGTACACTGAAAGTATTGCTGTTTTGTTAAATTTCTGGTATCATTTAAATATTATATAGGATGTCATGACGGGAACATGGTGTTTGAATTTTAAAAGAAAGGTTTGTCAAAATGAAAGAAAAAAAGAAATTGTCTCTCGCGATGCAGATTTTCATTGCACTGGTTCTTGCAATTGTTGCAGGTCTGCTGCTGGGAAATCATGCGGATTTTGCGAAGGCGTACATTAACCCGTTCGGCACGATTTTTCTCAATCTGCTGAAGTTTATCGTCGTGCCAATTGTACTGTTTTCGATTATGAGCGGTATTATTTCGATGTCTGATATTCGAAAAGTCGGTTCGATTGGTCTGAAAACCGTGTTGTACTATCTGTGTACCACTGCGTTTGCCATTACCATTGGTCTGATTGGCGGCAATCTGTTTAAGGGAATGTTCCCGATGATTGCAACGACAGATTTGAGCTATGAGGCGGCAGAGACTACCTCGTTTATGGACACGCTGGTCAATATTTTCCCATCCAACTTTATTGACCCGCTGTATTCCGCAAACATGCTGCAAGTCATTGTAATGGCTATTTTGATTGGTTTTGCAATTATTCTGGTGGGTAAGGAAGCACAGCCAGTTATCACAGGCGTCAATAGCCTGAATGCTGTCTTTATGAAGTGTATGGAGATGATTTTGAAGCTGTCTCCGATTGGTGTATTCTGTCTGCTGTGTCCGGTTATTGCAGAAAACGGCGCAACCATCATTGGTTCTTTGGCGATGGTCTTGCTGACAGCATATATTTGCTATATTGTGCATGCTGCTGTTGTATATTCTATCGCAGTCAAGACCATGGGCGGCATGAGCCCGATTAAATTCTTTCAGGGTATGCTTCCGGCGATTATGTTTGCATTCTCCAGTGCGTCTTCTGTCGGTACGCTGCCGATCAATATGGAGTGCACACAGAAGTTAGGTGCATCCAAAGAAGTATCATCGTTTGTTTTGCCGCTGGGCGCAACCATCAATATGGACGGAACGGCAATCTATCAGGGCGTATGTGCAATTTTTATTGCAGCTTGCTATGGCATTCAGCTGACATTCCCGCAGATGATTACCATCGTCCTGACAGCAACGCTGGCGTCTATTGGCACTGCCGGTGTACCGGGCGCAGGCATGGTTATGCTGACCATGGTGCTGACTTCTGTTGGTCTGCCGGTAGAAGGCGTCGCTTTGGTCGCAGGTGTGGATCGTATCTTTGATATGGGTCGTACTACCGTCAATATTACCGGTGATGCTTCCTGTACGGTCATTGTTTCCAATCTGGAAAAGAAGAAGGAAGCGCGAAAGAATAAGAATGCATAACTGCGTTTCTGTCATAAAAGATTGACAGGTACCCTCAATGCCGGACGTCCGGTGTTGAGGGTATTTTCATGCCAGCGGTTCTTTTTCGTTCGGAACAATGACAAAAGATTTGATTCATGATATAATAGCACCATGAATCAGTCCTATCAACAGGAGAACATCTATGGAAAAAAATAAAATTTATCGGGCAGAAATCATCGCATATGCAGGCGATGGATCTTCGATTGCCCGCATTCACGATATGGTCGTTTTTGTGCCGGGAGGCGCAGTTGGTGACCAGTGTGATATTCGCATTGTAAAAATCGCCAAAAACTATGCGTATGGACGCATTGAGCGCATTTTTATCAAATCAAAGAACCGAATAGAGCCGGAATGTCCGCATGCATCCAAATGCGGCGGCTGCTGCTATTGGCACATCTCTTATGAAGAAGAACTGCGTGCCAAATCCAAAAAAGTACAGGATGCCATCCAGCGCATCGGCGGCATTGCGATGGAACCAGAAGCGGTTTGCGGCTCGGATTCTATCTACCATTATCGCAACAAAGCACAATATCCAGTCGGTATAAAAGATGACGAAATCATCACCGGTTTTTATCGTGCGCGCAGCCACGATATCATCCCAATGGAGCATTGTCTGATTCAAACCGAGCTCGCAGATAATCTTGCGAAGTGTGTGCGTGACTGGATGACGGAATATCACGTTGCGCCATACAACGAGAACACACGCAGCGGTTTCATTCGTCATATATATGTCCGTTCCGGCTTTGCTACCGGTCAGGTTCTGCTGTGCATCGTGACCAAATCCGCAAAGCTTCCCGCCGTCGGTGAATTGATTCAGGCAGCGCGGCAAACGGTTCCGGGATTGTGCGGTATTGTGCTGAACATCAACAAGAAAACCGGAAATGCCATCTTGGGTGACCGATATATCACGCTGTGGGGCAATGACACGCTGGAGGATGTGCTGTGCGGCAATCGGTTCCAGTTGTCTCCTGCCGCCTTTTATCAGGTCAATCGTGCGCAGGCAGAAAAGCTGTACGAGGCTGCGCTGCAATATGCAGAGCTTGACCAGACAAAAACCGCGCTGGATCTTTATTGCGGTGCCGGAACCATTACACTTGCTCTGGCACACAGTGCAAAGGAAGTCATCGGTGCAGAAATCGTTCCGCAGGCGGTGGAAAACGCCAAACAGAACGCCAAGCTCAATTACATCACCAATGCACGGTTTATCTGCGCCGATGCCGGTCAGGCAGCGACCCATCTCGCAGAGGAGGGCATTCGGCCGGATGTCATTGTTGTCGACCCGCCGCGCAAGGGCATCGATCAGGCAACCATTGACGCCATCGGCGCGATGGCACCGGAGCGTGTCGTGTACGTCTCGTGCGACCCTGCCACGCTCGCCCGCGATGTCAAGCTGCTCGGCGAGCAGGGGTATCAGTTGAAAAGGTATAAGGTTTTCGATTTGTTCCCGAGGACGTTCCACGTTGAGACGGTCTGTTTGCTGTCAAGGAAAGATAAATAAAGGCTAATAAGTAGCGTATTTCCGGGCTTTTTGTAAGGTTGGTATCATCAGGGAAGCCTTGCAGAAAGCTCGGTTTTATTATATGGAAACATATTTACTTTTGGGTCTGATTGTAGAGAATTTAAGTAACCGGAGAATAGCGGTAGGGTTTAGGCTGTGGATTAGATGTCAGAGGTTGTGGCACTAGGATTGTTGTCAGAGCCGACCGCAGTTTAAGCCACTCGATAGTAAGTGGCAGACTTGGCAGTGGAATAGATGACAGGAGGAGTGTGAGACATGGACATTAAGCCTATAGAAACCAAATATAATGGATTTAGATTTAGAAGTCGCCTTGAGGCTCGATGGGCCGTCTTTTTCGATATGATTGGATTAAAGTATGAATATGAGATTGAAGGTTTTGAAATGAATGGAGTAAGATACCTTCCAGACTTCTACATTCCAAGTCTCGACAGATGGTTTGAAATAAAAGCAAAATCGCTAAGGGAAAAAGAAATCAAAAAATGTGAGGAATTTTGCCTTAACAAAGATAACGAGAACATTAAGTTTTCTGTATTAATTGGGTCTCCAGAAGCGGTTAAAATAGATGACTTTACAGGTGTTATAGAGTATGTATGGGAATGGCCATCAGAGAAATACCCGGAAAATGTAAGAATGCTGGCTCCGCATGAATTATCAGAAAAAGAGTATTATTCTAGATTTGTTAGAGGACTCTGGGTAGTTCCAGATGTAACGGAAGATGAACTTGCCTGTGCTGCAATTGCTGCGAGAGAAGCAAGATTTGAATTTGGCGAATTTCCTAAGATTCCCAATAATTACAAGGGGGATTAATAGTAATGTACGTATTAGATACGAATGCATTTTATTATGCAGCTGGAATATCAGAATGTACTTATGATGTGGAAAAGCTTCAGAAATTTGTTGATGAGAATGAAGTGTTTATATCGTCAACGAGTTTATTTGAATTTTTAATAAAATTTCGCAATGATATTCAGACAATTCACAAAGGTGGAAAATACCTATGGGAAAAGAAAATAAAATTAGCTGGTAACGTGATTAATCCACTTCCTAATAATTTTACTGGCGATATAATGAATCTTACAGAAGGTGAATTACAAACTTTATGTTCTAACATACTTGAAAATAAAATTGATGCTGAGAGCCGGTTTATATCTATATTATTTGATATGTGTCTATTCTCTGGCTTTTATTTTTCTGCGATGTCTGATGGAGTAGAACCTTCAGGATTTTGTTTTGAAGTATTTGAGAAGGCTTTTCGAATGTTTGCAAACATAAATCTTGAAGTATTTGTTGACGTATTTACAGAAGGATATAAAACAGATGATTGCGAAAACTATGTTAGAAACTGTTTCTATAATCTGCTGGCCTTTGAACTTGAAAAAGGAATCCCGTTCATCGAAAGAGCAAAAGCTGTTAAAGACGAAGATGAAATCCCGGATATAGATGATTGGCTTTCTTCAGAGGATTATTCCCATGACACAGAGAAATTGAGCAACAAAATGAAGGCAAAAACAAGCACAGCTTTCTTACAAAGACTTGCTATTAAATATTGGAAGAGCAATAATGATCCAGAATTGAAGAAACATATATCAAAGCTAAAAAGTATATTTGATAAAAAAGTGAAATTAACTGCATTGCAGGATTATTATTACGATACACTTGTTGGTATTATGACCAAAGGTGCAGCACTTTGGAAAAATGACTTATTAGATGCAATTATTCTCTGTAACGTTCAAGATTTACATGTCATGATTACTTATGATAATGGTGTAATTAAGAGGATGGAAAAGAGAAAATCTGAGTATCCAAAATATCTGGAAAGCATTAATGTGATAAATATGTTGAAAGAATAAACAATGAAGGCTCCCCATCACCGGAAATTATCCAGTGATGGGGAGCCTTTGTATATCTATAGAGTTATGCATCCACATCAATGCTGACGCCGGATTTCAGTTCAACTGTGATGCGGTCATCCCAGATGGTGATCTGCTTGATCCAGCGTCGCACCAGTGCTTCATCAAATTCTGTAAGGAGAGTGGTCTGTTGCGAGATGTAATCCTGCAGGTCATTGATTCGCTTTATCTGTTCATCTCTTGCGGCGGTATCGACGGTTGTTTTCTGGCGGAGTTCTCGGAGCCTGAAGATCTCATCCGCTATTTCGTCGTAGTCCTCTTTGCTGTTGGCTTTCTGGATCAACTCTTGTTGTAGAGCCATCAGTTTTTCGTCAATGCTGTCAATGGCTGTTGCCTGCGAAGCTCGGATGACTGCGGCAATGTTAAGCTGGAGCTGTGCCTGATAATTGCTTTTGTCACCAAGCATTTGATTGATTGCTTTGACGACAACATCCTGAAGAACCAGCTCATTGATGGTTCGAGCGTGGCATTCAAGTCCGGTGGATTCCAGCCTGCTGATGCAGCGCCAGACAATTGACTTGACGCCTCGGTTGTTCCAGTGGAGCCTTCGAAACATTTCACCGCATTCACCGCAGATGATGATTTGGGAGAAGCAGTGGTTACAGCTGTAGTTTCGTTTCTTACCGTTGGCGCTGGTTTTACCTACTCGCCTGCGAACAAGTTCTTCCTGTACCTGCAGGTAAATGTCCTTCGGAATAATGGCTTCGTGGTCGCCTTCTACATAGTATTGCGGAACAAGACCGTTATTTTTAACTCTGGTCTTGTTTAGAAAGTCAGTGGTGTAGGTCTTTTGGAGCAGAGCATCACCAATGTATTTTTCGTTACGGAGAATTTTGTTGATGGTGCTTGTGTGCCACTTTTTTCCTCCGGCACCGGTAAGAATACCGTCACGCTCCAGACCGGCGGCAATTTTGTCCATACTGAGACCTTCTAAATATTCTCGATAAATACGCTTTACAGTTTCAGCCTGTTCTGGATCAATGACTAAATTCCCATCTGCGTCCTTTGTATAGCCAAGGAAGCGATTGTGGTTGATTTGTACCTTGCCTTGCTGGTAGCGATATTGTAAGCCCATTTTGACATTCTGACTTAGGGACTGCGATTCCTGCTGGGCCAGAGATGCCATGATGGTGATGAGAACTTCGCCCTTGGCATCCATCGTGTTGATGGACTCTTTCTCGAATAAAACAGGGATGTTCATGTCTTTGAGCTGCCTTATATATTTTAGGCAGTCCAATGTGTTTCTGGCGAATCGGCTGATGGACTTGGTGATAATCATATCGATGTTACCGGCTTTACAGTCATCAATCATACGATTGAATTCTTCTCGCTTTTTTGTGTTGGTGCCGGAGATACCGTCATCAGCATAGATTCCGGCAAATTCCCAATCAGGATTTTTCTGTATGTATTCTGTGTAGTGCTCGACCTGAGCTTCATAACTTGTAGCCTGCTCATCGCTGTCTGTACTGACGCGGCAGTACGCTGCGACACGGAGCTTTGGCTTTTCTTCTTCCTGCTTTCGAGCATTGCTTCCAACCTGTCGTCTTGCAGGAATTAACATTACATTTCCCATTATTTACTCTCGCTTTCTATGAGGCTGTACAGATATTCTGCCTGCTTGACGGGATTGTCATAAAGGGCAGCAACCTCACCCATATGGAAACGGGTAGGTATCTGTAGCTTCCTCATTTGTGTTTGCTTATTATTTCGTCCGAGTGCTGTGGCTCGGCGCTTGCGTTCTTCTTGTGCTTTTTGATAGGTATCCTTATCGATAATAGCAGGATAAAAACTGTCTCCAAGATAATGGGCGGTTTCCATCAATCGCTTAGCGGTGCCGTGATAAGTTTTAATTCCGGCAGCAGATGCAGCCTTTGATAAGGACATACCACTCAGATAATTTTTATAAAGCTGTCTGAGCTTATCTGCAGCCGGTTGATCGATAACTGCAATACCGTTTTCTATCTTATAACCAAATGGTGTATGGCCCATCTAATCACCAATCCTTTCTGTGAATGTCAGACCGCATTTCATAACAAACCTGATTTCATTTCTGCTCATGACTTCAATGTGGTCTGCGTAGTTTTCAAAAAGCTCCTCGCTGTAGGCTGTAAGCATATTGGTATGGGACACAAAGTGTAGCAGAAGATTCGTTTCCGTAACCTTTGCTGCATCACCCGTCATTCCGATGGTAATTGCTTCAATGTCAGAGCGATATGTCTCTGCCTGCAGGAGGAGTGCATTTGTTTCTTGATTATAGAGAATCTGGTCGATATAGCCCTGTGCCATCAGCTTGGTTAATGCTTCACGCTGTTCACTGTTTTGAGCGATGAGTTGCTCCAAGTGCTGAATGCGCTGAATGGCCTCGTCGCCAGATGAGTTTTCAAGTACTTTGAGATAAGGAGTAAGTATCAACCGATAGCCGTAAATGAGCTTGTTTAGCATTGTAATGAATGCAGCTTTTATTTCATCATCTCTTACATATTTCATATGGCAGGACTCCTTATTCTTCAGGTGCGTGTTGCAGGCCCATGCGACATACTTGTATGTGGTGCAAGAGTGTATCCTGCGCTTGAAAGTGTCTCCACATTCTCCGCAGATTATTTTCCCGGAGAATGCATAACGTTGCTGATATTTGTCACTGCCTTTTTCTATACCTTTTTCAGCAGCTCGTTGATTAACCAGCGCATTTGCTGCATCGAAGTCCGAATGACTGATAATCGCTTCGTGATGATCCGGAGCCATGTACTGATCAACCTCACCATAATTTGTGTGCCGATTAAAGGTTTCATCCGTATAGGTCTTTTGGAAAATGACGTCACCGGTATATTTCTCATTAGCGAGAATGCCTCGAATAGTGCTGGAAGTCCAGTGATTGTTTTTCTTGGATGGAACCTTTTCTGCGTTTAGCTCATCTGCAATAACGTTTGTACTTTTTCCTGAAAGAATATCTGCAAATATCCTTTTTACGACAGCCGCCTGATCTGGATTGATAATCATATTGTTACCATCCCAATCGTAGCCGTAAGGAGTGTAGCCGAGTTTGTAGGTTCCATTTTGGAAGCGGCGCTTCACTGACCATTTCGCATTTTCGGAAATAGATGCGGATTCACCTTCAGCCATACTGCTAAGAATGGCAAGGAAGAGTTCGCTTTCCATTGAACCGGTGTTTATGTTTTCTTTTTCAAAATAAATAGGAATCTCCAGACTTTGAAGCTTTCTCACCAAAGCCAAGCAGTCCGTCGTGTTTCGAGAAAAACGGCTGATGGATTTGGTAATTACAAAGTCGATTCTCCTTGCTTCACAATCCGTAATCAGGCGGAGCAGTTCCGGACGTTTTTCGGCTTTGGTAGCGGTTATACCTTCATCAAAGTAGAGACCGGCGAACTGCCAATCCTCACGAGAATTGATGTATTGTTCATAGTGGCTTTTCTGAGCCTCAAGACTTTCCAATTGAGCGTCACTACCTGTTGAAACACGACAGTAGGCGGCAACTCGGAGCTTACTGTTTATGCCGGTATTCTTTTGTATACCGTCGATTTTGGTTACCTTCTTCACGGTAGTTCACCTCCCTTCGTTAGTGTCACATATTAGCTCTGAATCCCTTATATATCAAGGAATTTTGGGCATAATCTCAACCCAAAACGGGGAGAATGTTTTACGGTTTATTTCAGTTAATTTGTTGAATTCCGACAAGGAAATAAGTCCAAGCGACAGCATCTTTTCTGAAACCTTTTGCGCCTGTAAAAAGTCATAATCTTGTTGAATATCAGACTGTTGTATTGGCTTCGGAGAAGTAGAATCCGGCATTGAAGCTGTAATGTTTTCTTGCATATTTTGCCTCCAATCTGAGGAAGTTCCTCACTACTAAATGGAGGCGAGATGGCAGTTTGGCCGAAAAAAGATAAATAAAAAAGAGGGCCTGCAGGAGATAACTCCCACAGACCCTGTGATTGATATGCCTTATATCTTTTTGGCAAAATCCAGAGAAATCCATCCGACTCCGGATTTCAGTTTGCCCCAGAGGGTAGCCCCTTCGCCTTTTGATTCCTGGACGATTGTAAAGATGCCTTTGCCGGTGAACTGACCTGTTTTACCATAGTTGGTACCTGGTCCCTTGCGGATATTCAGATTGGCAATGTCTATCTGAATCTTATAGGACGTTCCAGCAGCAGGAGCCGGTGCAAGCGTTGCTGCAGCAGGATAGACAACATTGCCGGATGAATCGAATACCTTGTATCCGGCATTTTCATCTGCCTTTTTCTTAGCATTGGCCAGCAACTTATAGGCACCAAGCTGACTCTTAGAATCAGACCAAATTTTGCGGACACGATACATTTGTGAAGTAGAAGCAGTGCTGCCGCCGGAAGTGGTTTTGGAAAGCTCAGAAGTAACCTTAGCGGCCAGATCACCAAGTCTGGAATATAGCCAGTTACCCGGACAGGACTTGTTTGCAAACCATCTGTGGACCGTCAGCACCATTTCATCAGACTTTGGAGTATAATTTAAAGTCTTATTCTTGTCGGCAAGCCATAAGAGTTTCTTTTTCCCGTTACGCCTGCAAATGTTAACGCAGAGCTTGATCAGTGAGTTATAAACAGCACTATTCATTGCATACGGCTCAGACATATCACTGGCGCACTCGATGGTGATGGCACGCTGGTCATTGGCATTGGAAGAAGAACACCAACTGCGGTTCTTTTCCTCCACGCAAAGAGAGATGCGACCGTCCTTGCCAATGCCGTAATTGCAGCTTGCCTGTCTGGACGGACTGGTAAAGCATCCGCAGATGCTCTCAGCTGACAACTGACCCACCACGCAGTGTGGCGTGATGCGGTCGATGCTGTGTGTACGCTGTCCGGAGTGATTCGGACTAAGTTTGGTATAAGATATCAGTTTACTGTTTGTGTATGCCATGTTAGTTTTCCTCCTTTGTGCTTCGATCATGAAGCTGTTCTAATACGGTTTTGATTTTTTCTGGGACTGGAAGTCCGAGGTGGGCAGCATTTTCAAGTAAGCTGACGCCTTCGTTGGAAATGTAGAAAAAGATGACTGCAGTACGAAGCACACTGCCAGAGCCGATGACATGAATGTCGAGAATATTGGCAATGCCAACGAGCAAGAAAATCAATACCTTTCTACAGATACCTTTGAAGCCAACTTCACTGGAAAGCGTGTGATTGGCAATTGCACACATGACGCCGGTGATGTAGTCGATAACAACAAAGGCAATAAGAGCGTAGAGTAAGCCATCACAGCCTCCGAGAAAATAACCCAGCCAGCCACCAATGCCAGCAAAGATAAGTTGAATTGTGTTCCAGAATTCTTTCATTGATAAGTACCTCCATTTCTGAAATTAGATATAAGAAAAGCAGCTACCATCTGATAGCTGCGGATAAAAATTAAGCAGTCCTTTTCCACATGTAGCATGTGATGTAGGGCTGCAGATTGTTGTGCGCACTGCCGGAACCAGATGCGGCAGTAGCACCAGAGATTGTATGTGTATGTGCGCCAGCACTTGTTGTGGTCTTGTTGCTGACTGCTGTATAACCGGATGTAGCATCGATTAAAACTCGATTGCCACCACTGGTTCCCCATGAGGTTTTCTGGTTCTTCAGATCATGAGTATGTCCACCGGCACTGGCTGTTGCCAGCGTTCCTTTTGCATGAGTATGAGAAGGCATATGTGCCGTAGTTAATGTGACGGTAGAAGAACCACCGGTCTTTTCGACTGTAGCAAAGTTGGTATCGTTAGCATTGACACCAACCGGAACTCTGCCTGTTCCCCAAGCAACCCAAGTGCCTCCAAAATAGGTGGATGGATTTGTGTTCTTGACGCTCATGTAAATGCTTCCTACAGGATAGATAGCGCCGATAGCCTGTTTGATATATTCACTCAATAGTTTGCCGTAGACCTTTACATCCCATTTTTCAGATACTTCAAAGCAGTTATCTGTTTCTGATACCTTACCAATCGCCACACCTTTGCCACCACTTTTGAAGTCCATGACAACCGATGTCGTAGATACGATGTCCGTGATGCTGATAGTCGTGAAAGCATCTGTTAATTCGTATTTGACTTCATAGGATGTTTCAGTGGAAATCTTACCGCTGCCAAAGGTAAATGCCGTACCGGAATTGAAACTGGCAGAAGCGTTGGTCCATGTACTTGTCCCGGCTACTCGGTAGTAAGTGGAGCGAGTAACTGTATTCTTGGAGCTGCAGGATGCAAAGCTATAGGATACTGTTGCCTTGATATAGGTGCCATCATCTGATATGGTCCCACTGCTGTTGCATCGTTGCGAGTTGTAAGAACTAAAAGAAGGTACACTGTAGGCGATGACAGTAATTGACACGGTAGCCGCAGCAGAGGTTCTTCCTCTGGAATCCGTTACAGTGGCAGTAAAAGTAATTGTGCCAGAGCTGTTCAAAAATCCTGTAGTGAGGGTAGAAGATGTACCAGAGTATCCACCGCCACTAATGCTGTAGGATTTTATGGTAGAGCCGTAGCTTCCAGTGGCACCTTTTATTGTCAGCGTAGCCTTTGACTTGGACTGTACATAGATGCCCCAGGTGCTTGGAACGTTGCCATCAACACGACTTGCTGTCAGACTGGAAATAGTAGGCTTGACTGAAGCAGGAACTGTTAGAGTCAGCGTACAGGTTTTCGTACCAATCTTGGTGGAGCCATTGTAGGTGTCGCAGGTAATTGTACAAGTTCCACTTGTGGTACTCGGTATTTGGTTTGCCAATGCGAGAGCAGGTATCCACGATATAGATGTGGAAGTAGTCTTTGTTGTGATGGTTCCAGTAGCACTACCAAAGGAATAGGTCAGTGTATGGGTGAATGAGGAAGATGCTCTTGAAATAGAAATTGTTGTGGCATTTCCCA
The DNA here is from genome assembly GCF_018918345.1 of Butyricicoccus intestinisimiae. Lineage (NCBI taxonomy): Bacteria > Bacillati > Bacillota > Clostridia > Eubacteriales > Butyricicoccaceae > Butyricicoccus > Butyricicoccus intestinisimiae. The sequence goes on along the minus strand of NZ_JAHLQI010000001.1, from coordinate 640,654 downwards.
TATTCACGGATGTTGCCGATACCGATGATGCTCTTGGAATCGTGTTTAGAGTATGGGTTCCACTTGCGGATACATTGACTGCATAGCTGTAGACACCAGCCTCGCAGCTTAATTTGAAAGATTTTGTACCATCTGCATTGTGACTGATCTTTAAGGAGCCGGAGGCCACAATGGTTCCATTATAGAGCTGAATACGATTATCGGTTGATGTGGAGTAGACAGTTGTACCGTTAATAATAGCCTTAAAACCACCCGACATGACCCAGCCGCTTCCTGAGCCTGAGCCTTTCAGCGTCCATGCAATGGTAGATGTATTATTGGCTATATCCTGACTGGATAGTGTCCATGATAAGGTGACAGAACGCCCCTCTTTTGTGCCAGTTGTAATACTTCCGCTGGAAGCCATAATGAATCACTCCTTTATGATGCCGGGCCTCTCCACTTGATAGAGAGGTTACCGTTATTTCTTGGGATAAAATCAAACCATCCTCTGGTTTCATTACCGAGGGATAGTTTGTTGCGAATCTCTGCATTGGTGATAACCAAGCTGTTGTTGGAGATGTAGGCGATTTTCTGACCGTTTTCTTTGAAGGCCAGTTCATTGTTGGAAAGCTCAGCGGTGAAGGCATTTCCTACTTTGCCAAGCTCAATAAGAGCTCCTTTGAAGCGAATATATTCTTCAAGGAGCTCCTGGTTAGTTGCGATATTGTCCTTCAGCTCATCTGTGACAGCAGAGAAATCCATGCGGATCTCACTACTGTTTTGCGTAATCGTAGATTGAAAATCCTGCTGGATAGTTGCCATTTCTGAGCGTGAGATGTATTCTTCTCGCACGGTTAGACTGATTTCTTCTGAAGTTTTGGAGATCTCTGAGTAACACTCGCGTATGCTTTCCTGTAACGCTGTAATATCATCAATTACTGTGTCAGTTGCTTCCTTCGCATCTTTGGCGGTAGCTTCTGCGGCATCCGCCTTTGCTATCGCGCTTTGTATTTCTGCGGTTTTTCCAATCAAGTCATCGGTGAGTTCAGTGATATTTTCATTCTGTTTGGCTGATATGGAAGTCAGCTTGATACCACTGGCTCCAATGGTTATGGTGTTCCCAGACGGATTTAAGTAATCTACAGTCTTGCTCATGCAGGCGTAGCGTCCATCAATGCCATGAGGCGGAGATAAGCAGTTAACAAACTGTCTGGCATGAATACTTCCGATATCAGCACCGGTGTCTGATTCATCCACGATGGTTAGTTCCATGCTGGTGATACCGGCAATAAGCTCTGCAAGACGGGCCTTTGCTTTACGGAAAAGGTTGCCTGGGAGCGTGACATCATCCCAGACTTCTGTGGCCCAGATCCAGCCGATTTCTTTTACAGTAGTTTCATCAAATATATAATTTAGCCCGTCGTTTACGGAAGTGATATCAACACGTTCATCGGACTCGACTTCGTTTCCTTCTTCATCAGTTGTCTTTTTCTTTGTTCCAAGTGGAATCAGAGCAGTGATGCGTTCGGTATGATCACGGGTGATTTTGACATCCGTTAGGTTCTTTCCGTATTCCACGGATTGCACAGAACGAGTATTGAACTCTGCAAGGTAGTCCAGAAATTTTTCGGATTTTGTATAGCGAACCATCAAATAGCCACCATGTGTATTGATTAGCTTACTTTTGATAGCATCCAAAGTGCAGGAATATTCGGAGTTGCTATAGCTGATATAGTCATTGTTATCTGTAACTGTAATATTCCCCAGCTTGAAACGCTTCTTTTCTTCGACTGCCTTATTGTGGACAGAGAGAAAATATTCCAAAAGACCTTTGAGTGTTCCTTTATAGGAGAAAGGCGGCTGCTGGCTATCTTCGAGATATGCCAGAGCCGATTCGCAGGTCCAAGTGTGGGTGTTATAAAAATCACTGCCATCGTTTAAGGCACGACCCTCAAAGACTGTCGCATCGCCCTTTTTACAAACGATGGTGGAAGCCATCGGGTGGATGGAATCCAAATACGGATGATTAAATGGAGCGGACAGTGTCAGACTGTCGATGTTTTCGGCATCTTCGGTCAGTTTCGCTTCTGTAATAGCAAGCTGGGATAACTGTGGATGATAGAATAGCTGACCGTCTACGAAAATACGAAAGATACTCATAGGCGGCCCTCCCTAAATCGAAAGGTAGTAGTGCCTGATCCTTGGATTGTGACTGTATTTCTGCCAGCTTGCAGTTCAAATTCAGGAAGCGTCCAAGTGCCTGCGCTAAGTGATTTCCTGAAAGAATCACTGCCGATTGTCCAGCTGAGAGCTGTTTCTGTTGAGATTGTAATAACAGGAACAACAGGCATAAAGTCATTTTCGATAATGAGTGTACCGGAACCAGTCAGATTAACGATTGTCTCTTCATTGTGGTAACGATAGGAATCTGCATCTTCACAGGAAATCACGAGCTGGCCTTTACCTAAGAGTGGATCATATTCAGATGAAATCTCTAAAGTACCAATAGCATATAGCTCTGGCTCCTCGCTAGTCGATACTTTTATGAGCTGACCAGCATAGCGGTTTGTCATTCCAGCGACCATCTGATCGTATCTCTTTCTTGTTCCAAGCATAGAAAACGTTAAAGAAAAGCTCCGAGGCTGATAAGATACACGCCCCAGAGCTTCTGTATAACGAATAGGAGAGTTCCTTCCTGGCACAACAATCGTATTGGATTGCGACTGTGGCACTGGAAAAGAGACAGTCTCTCGGAGCCAGCCCATAGAAGCGACTGATGTTCCGTTTAATTTAATATCAGGTGTCATAGACTGAACCTCCTTTGTAACTTTTGTGCTTTGCCGAGCTCACCGTCGATTGCCGGGAGCAGATGGCCAACAAGTGTACCGTCCTCAAGGTAGATGCCCTTACTGGAATTATCAGCAATGACTGCCAGATATTTTTCCATTGCACTGGTATTGAGATGACTGGAAATCATCGCTTCCAGCTGTTTGTAGAAACCGGCAAGAGGAAGAATTGCTTCTGCACCGGCTTCACCGCCAGCCATCAAAGAAGATCCGTTCATTCCAAAGATAGTAGGACTAGTCATGATACCGCCTTCCTTGTACCAATCAATAGAAAGATGTGGTACAGAAGGTGGAGCGATGGACAGTTTGCCAGTCACCTTGAAATGCGGCAGCTTGATGTGCGGAAGAGAAATCTTCATGCCGGAGAAAAATCCCTTGATAGCATCAACCACGCTTTTGACTTTGTTTTTAGCTGCCTCGATAGGAGTAGTGATAGCGGATTTTATGCCGTTCCATACGGAAGTAGCAGTTGATTTAATTCCATTAAAGATACTACTAACTGTACTTTTTACAGAATTAAATACTGTTGTGACAGTGCTTTTGATGGCGTTAACCGGAGTTGTAACAGCGGTTTTTATTGCATTCCATACGGTGGTTGCTGTGTTTTTGATAGCATTGAACACAGTCGTTACAACAGATTTGATGGCATTTACTACTGTGGTCACCACTGTCTTTATCGCATTCCACACAGTAGAAAATACCGTTTTGATGGCGTTCATCACAGTGCTGATCACAGATGCCACTGCATGAATCACAGTTGTCACCTTGGATTTAATAGCATCCCAGATTGAGATAATAATTTCTTTACAGTTTTCCCAGATAAAACGAAATGGAAGTGTAATAATATCAAAAGCAGCACTTAAAATGGAACCTATCGCCATGATACCGACGGTTACGACATTTTTCAGCGTCTCCCAAATGGTGATAAAGAATGTAGCAATACCATTCCAGATTCCTTCAAAGAAGGTCTTGATATTTGTCCAGACTTCATTCCAGCTGGTGCCAAACCATCCAAGAACCATATCTGCGACTCCTTTAATGACATTGAGAATGTTGGTGAAGAAACTACTGATTCCGTTCCAAATGGAAGAAAATATTTCCTTTACACCATTCCATGCCTGTGACCAATTCCCGGTAAAGATGCCGATAAAGACATCCAGAATGCCGGTGATTACACCAGTTACTGTAGAGAGAATATTTGCAATGTTGTTAAATACTCCTTCAAATATGGGAGCGAGGACCTGACAAAAACCATCCCATATTGTCTTTAGAACATCCACGATATCAGTGAACTGAAATCCCAGAGCGTTCAGCCTGTCAACAATGCCCTGACAGAAGCCAGAAATAGTATCTTTGATACGATTCCAAGTCCCGATAATTGCATCCCGGAAACCTTCGTTGGTTTTCCAAAGGTGAACAAAGGCAGCTACCAAAACGGCAATAACAGCAACAACAGCCAACACGGGAGCAGAGATGCCACCAAGTGCGGAACCGAGTTTTCCAAGAACGCCGGTTCCACCTTGAATGGCGATCTTCAATTTGCTAATACCATTTGCCAGTTTCACAAAGCCCTGCATAGCCACACCAATTTTCGAGATGGCTGTTCCGATGATGACAAGCAATGGACCGATTGAGGCGACCAAAAGAGCAATGGTAACAATGGCTCTCTTGGTACCTTCATCCATTCCGTTAAGTTTATCTACGAAACCTTGCAATTTCGATACGATGGAGCGGATAGCAGGCATCAGGATATCACCAAAAGAAATGGCAAGCTCCTGAAGCTGAGACTTTAAGATAGTAAGCTGACCGGCAAGATTATCCTGCATAGTCATAGCCATTTTTTCAGCTGATCCGTCACAGTTATCAATTGCAGAGGAGAGCTTATCAATATCGCCTTGGCCAGCATTCATCAGAGCTAGGAAGCCGGACATGGCATTTTTGCCGACGAGTGATTCAGCGGCTTGAGCTTTTTCGGATTCTGTTAAGTTTCCAAAAGCAGAACGACAGTCAGCTAAAATATCAGAAAGGTCACGCATGGAACCATCTGCGTTGGTAGTGGCGATAGTGACATCTCCGATGGCCTTACCACTGATTTTTACATCACCAGCAAGATTGTTCATAATAGTACGAAGGGCGGTACCAGCCTGAGAAGACTTGATACCAGCATTGGCCATAAGGCCGATTGCTTCCGCAGTATCCTCAGCAGAGAAACCAAGTGCACCAGCGATAGGAGCACAGTATTTGAAGGTTTCACCCATCATGGATACATTCGTATTTGCATTGGAAGATGCTGCAGCAAGGATGTCTGCAAAATGACCGGAGTCCTTTGCAGAGAGTCCGAAGGCAGTCAAGGCATCAGTTACGATGTCAGAAGTGGTTGCTAAGTCCTCACCAGAGGCAGCAGCAAGGTTCATGACACCCTCGATACCATCCAGCATATCTTCCGTTTTCCAACCGGCCATCGCCATGTAGTTCATAGCTTCTGCGGCTTCTGTTGCAGAGAACTTAGTTTTAGCACCCATTTCACGGGCTTTATTTCTGAGAGCATCAAAGTCCTTACCTGTAGCACCAGAAACAGCAGCCACCTGACTCATTGAGGAGTCAAAGTCAGCTGCTGTTTTTACTGCGGCAATACCGACACCACCAATTACGGTGGTCACGCCCATCATCTTTTTACCGGCACCAGCGATGGAATTACCGACGGTCTCCATCTTTTGACCAGCCACATCTATTTTAGAAAGCGCAGTGTTTGTAGTGGCAGCTTCTTGCTGCAGGCGTCGTAATTCTTCCTCGGTCTCTACGATTTCACGCTGAAGAGCGTTATATTTGTCCTGACCGAGTTCTCCATTTTCCAACTGTTGCTTGGCCTGCTCCTGTGCTACCTTGAGTGAATCCAGCTTTTCCTTTGTGGCTGCGATGGCATCTTTCAAGAGTCTTTGCTTTTGAGAGAGTAATTCTGTATTGGAAGGGTCGAGCTTCAAGAGGCGGTTGACGTCCTTCAGGGCAGACTGGGTAGAGCGGATTGAAGTATTGACCGACTTTAAGGCTTTATCTAGGCCAGTCGTATCGCCACCGATTTCAACAGTGATACCTTTGATTCGATTTGCCACTTGTACGTCACCTCCTTAGAATTTATCGAAGTCCTCCTGTGTTGCGATTTGCTGGTATTTCACATCGTCATTTGCTTTTTCTGTCCAAATGTCCATCACCATTCCAATGGTTAAAAGGTCAAGGTCTCCGATAGAGATACCGATTTCAATACAACGCAGGAGAAACAACGGTGTGGTCATTTCCCGGCTACTGCGATGAAGTTTTTTTTAGATTCAATTTCTGTCTGAAGATTCATGCCCCAGAGTTCGAGAATTTCAGGAAGTACCTCATAGATGGAGAACATCTCAAATTCATCCAGCCACTCTTCAATGGTTGCCGGAATACTGTGGTCAGCATGGTAGGCCATGATATAGGCCACGTTCTCAAAAATCTCCAAGTCTTCGATCTCAAAGGATGAGCCATCATCAGAGTTACCCTTATAGGATGATTCCAGACGTGAGAGGTCTTTGAAGATATCACGCTTGAATTTTGCACGGTAGAGTCTGGGGATAGTCGCGGAGGAACGGAATTTGACTCGCTTATCACCGATTGTAATTGTTTTTTCTAACATGCCTTACGTCCTCCTTATCCTTCTGTTTTAGGTACCGGCACATAAACCTGCTGGTACCAGTTTTTATAAATTTCTGCATCTGTCGCATCACCGGTGCGGCTCTTGACGAGACCATCCTCTCTAGGATCAGCGGTAAGCGTGAGCTTTTCTTTACCCGGCTCGATGGTATCCTCTTTAGTCTCAGATTCAATGGAAGGACGAGAGGAAGTGCAGTTGTAAAGCACATGGCGAATGCTTCTGACATCACCGTCAAACTCAAAGAGCAATGCGAACTTCTCCAGTTCGGTGATGGTTGCATTTTCAATAAGCACGCCGTTTTTATCAAGATCTTCTTTCAGAATTTCTGTACGGAACCATTCCGGAATGAGTGCGATTTCCAAATCACCACTGTAACCGTTGTTGGCAGTGGAACGGAAATATACGATACCATCGGCATAGAACGGAGAGCTGTCACCCTCGGCATCCAAACTGATGCTGACTGCACCGGGAATAGCCTTTGGCTTAGCGTAGGTAAAGGAGCCGTCCTCACTACGAGTGAGCTTGGCAGCATGAACATTTTTTAGGTTATATTTGACTTTATTACCCATGTTGATTAGACCTCCATTTCAAATGTGTAGAGGACTTCATAGAGCTTCTCACTCTCAATCCAGACCTCTGTTTTGTTATAAAAAATGCCGTGCTCATCAAGCACAGCTTCCAGTGTTGCTTCCAATGCCGGGTCCTTGCTATCACAGTAGAGTTCAATACGAACCTCGTTGATTTTGTAATAGACACGGCCATCTGCGGAGAAGTTATCGCTTCCCGGATGCAGGTAGCAGATGAATGGTGGATTTGGCGATTCTCCTTCAGCAAAGTGGTCGTAAGCAAAGGGGAGGGCCATCTCCGATAGGATTTGCAGTAATCTATCCATTTTTCAGACACCTCTCAATCTCAGATTCCAGTTCTTTGATACCGGCTTCTTCGGCAGGGGCAATGTGGGAACGACCGGCCACACGGCCACCGCCACGCTTGGCATGACCGAATTCCAGGAGGTGAGCTAACTGATAGCGATTTCTGGAATACACAGTGACCTCCAGTGATTTGGAGGTTTCCTTTGTGTTCTTCACTGACCAGCTCTTGCCGTAGGCACCAGTATCTTTTGGAGCAGTACTTTGTATCTGCTTCTTTACAGTGTTACCGGCTTTTTTGACAGCAGCTTTCATATCTACCGTCGCAAGGTTAGCATATTCGGTCAGTTCTTTCATAACAGCTTCTGCGAGAGCGTTAATTTTTACTTTCTGGGTCATGTCACCGCCTCACTTTCTGACAGGAGAGTTTGATACATTTTCGCTTAAAATTCATATGGTCTACTGCTAAAATATCGTATAGTTCACTTCCAAACTGTACCCGATATCCAGTAGAGGTAAGAGCAGCAGCTTTCTTGCAGTAACGGATCGTAAAATCAATCTTGGAATCATCTATGACAAGACCGGCATCGGTGGATTCCTTTCCAGCTTCTGCACTAACGGTGGCATAGCAGGTGTAGTAATCTTTCCAAGTGTTCTTTCGATTTCCAATTGAATCGGAGATGACTTCATTCTTCTGAATGTAGATGCGAACATTTAGCAGCTCAATATTCATCAGAAAGCCTCCTTTCTGGAACCGAAGAGAAGAGAGCGCAAAGTCAGTGTCAGAGCATGATGGTCAGCTTCCTCACGATGTTCGTAGAGGTAGGCTACCGCATAATAGACAGCAGGCTTTGCATTCTCACTTTCTTCAAAGACATCTTCATTCTGCCTTGTAATATCCATGCAGAGGCGTGTAGCTGATGTGATGAGCGTCTCGATGAGGAAATCGTCATCATCAAAATCCACTCGGAGATACTGCTTCATTTCTTCTAAAGTGACAATCATCGTTTATCGCCTCCAATCATAAAAGGAAGGTAGCGCCCTCATAAAAGAAGACGCTACCTTTCATGCTTAGCCCTTAGAAGAACCACTGAGTTTCAAAATCTGTACTGCTTCCGGAAGAATCAGCTTGCCATCGACACGTTCCTTTGCTACATAGCCAATCATACCGTTGCCTGCAAAGAGCTCAGTGAGCTGCTTGAAGGAGCGAGTACCACGATCACCAATGTTGTAATAGCTGTAATCACCGAAAGCGATAGCATTCTCCGGCGCATATGCAGAGGTATGAACGGCATAGCCAAGTACCTTATCCGGTTCACCGGTCTGATAAGATGGCTGCCAGATGTATGCACCATTGTTATCCTTCAGCTTGCGGAGCTGTGCCAGTGTTTTATCGTTCATGATGAAACTTGCATTCTTGCGATACGGACGCTTAAGAGCGTATACCAGGTCAAGCATATCATCAGACTTGATCGCAGCAGAAAGCGTACCTGCTACCGTGCCGCCGCCAGTCGCAGCGAAAAGGCCGGTCGGTTTGCCGGAACCGTCGCCGTTGAGGAATGCATCCTCCTCGGCATTTGCCAAAGCCTTACCAAACTGATCGATGATGTAATTTTCAAGACCGAAGGCATTATCATAGAGAAGTTCTTCAGTGACCTTGATAGCTACATGGAGTTTGTGCGCATCCAAAAGGATCTGACTGAAGGTCGCATCAGAAAACTGAAGTGCGCCACCTTCCTCAATCCATGCAGCCGCAGGTTTCGTAGCAGCGATGTTGATCTTATGGTCACCGGAAGTTGTGATAGTGTGTCCAAGACTTCTCATGATGTTTTCTTCGGTAAGAACATCAATCAAACGACTGTCATATTCCTCCGGCACAAGGTAGCCACCATCGGCATCAACACCTTCCTGTAGAATATTAGATACCTGACGGAAGTTGGTGCGGAGTGCCTGAAGCATACCATTCTTGTATTCATCAGAAGCACGACCAGTTTTTACAGGTTTATCTGTGGCAGAATTCCCCGGCTTAGAAGTGAGAGGCTTGTTTACCGGCTTATTAAGCTCGGCCTCCAATGCTTCTTGTCTTTCAAGACGAGCAATTTCTTTACCAAGATCGGCGATTTCCTGTTCCATTCTGGAATAAGTAGCATCGTCCTCGGCAGTAAGAGTACCTTTCTCGGTACGGTGAGAATCGAGAAATGCCTTTGCAGCATTCCACGCTGTATTGCGCTTTTCGCGCAGTTCTAAAATAGTCATAGTTGAATACCTCCATTAAATGTATTGTTTGATTAGGTCAAGACGCTCCATGAGAGAATCCACAGAGCGTTCCGGTGTTTCAGGCTTCTTAATGCGGCACTTTGCAGCCAGCTTATCCATAAGAGAATTGGTCACCGCTGCACGAGAGAAGAGCATCGGGCCAGTCGCATTATTTTCTACAGGTGTTTCTGCAGGCCTTGCCAGGATTTCGTCGGCAAAACCCATATCGATAGCTGTGTGTGCATCCATCCAGGTTTCGGCATCCATAAGATGAGAGAGCTTGGCACGGCTCATGCCCGTTTTGATTTCGTAGGCGTTGATGATGGATTCCTTGACTTCATCCAACATGGCAATAGCCTTTTGCATTTCAGATGTATCTCCCATAGCTGCAGTCATTGGATTATGAATCATGAGCATGGAAACTGGTGATACCAGCACTCTTGTACCAGCCATAGCGATGACAGATGCAGCAGAGGCTGCGATGCCATCAATCTTCACAGTGACATTGCCGGGATATTCCATCATCATGTTGTAAATCTGAGCTGCAGCCACGCAGTCGCCTCCCGGAGAGTTAATCCAAATGGTGATGTCTCCGTTTCCTGCAAACAGCTCATCTCGAAAGAGCTTAGGTGTGATATCGTCATCAAACCAGCTTTCCTCTGCGATGGTGCCGTTTAGAAACAGTGTCCTCTCCAGTGTCTGTTCCTGCGTCTCCTGATTGGTCACCGTCTGATTCTTCCACTTCCAGAACTTCTTCATCGTTCTCGTCCTCCTTTCTGTCGTCCTCACAAGCTACACAGCATTCGTTTCCGCACGAGTGCGAAAAGCTCATTTGTTTCGCTGCTCGTCCTCTCCCCAAAGAGTTATTCAACTCTTCGGGGTCCCCTGTGTCGCTCGCTGCGAATATTCCTGCATCCTCCAGTTTGGTCATGTTTCCGTTGATGAGATATAAGTCACCACCAAGTTCCGGTGGGATGAGGTCTAGGTTTTCAAGTTCACGGATATCGTTTGCAGACATCCAGCCATTCTGTCTTGCAGTGGCGTAACCGTTCATTCGGCTCTGATAATCACCTCGCAAGAGACCGTCGACATTGAACTTTACAAAATAAGCAGTCTTCTCTGATTCAGATAGAAGGGCTCGGTTAATGGACTGCTCCCAACGGACAATCCAAGGCTCCAAGGTGTACTTCACAAATTCGAGAGATTGCTGCTCAATATTAGAAAAGCTCGACTTTTCCAGATCACCGACCATATGAGGTGGCACCCTGAAGATTCGAGCTATTTCATCAATCTGAAATTTTCTTGTTTCCAGAAATTGTGCTTCATTTGGTGAAATGGAGATAGGCGTGTATTTCATGCCTTCTTCCAAAACAGCTACCTTATGAGAGTTGTTTCCAGAGAAGCCTTTGGTCCAGCTTTCTCTGACAGCTTCAGGATTTTTTACGGTGCCGGGATATTCCAGTATGCCTCCTGGAGTAGCACCATTTGCAAAGAACTTAGCACCATATTCCTCGGTCGCAATTGCAAGACCGATAGCGTTTTTAGCCATAGCAATAGGAGAGTAACCGACCAGACCGTCAAAGCCAAGGCCTGGAATGTGGAGTACATCCGATGGCTTTAGGATGACTGTTCCGTTTTTCATAGTTGGTGCATCGGAATCTTGCATTTGATATTGGTAGTAAAGACGCCCTTTATCGTCACGATCCACACTCATTCGATTGGCCATTAGCGGATAGAGTGCGATGACTTCGCCTTTGCCATTTCGGATAATTTGCGCATAGGCATTTCCATAAAGAAGCAGATGCGTCATCAAAGTTTCCCGGAAGACAAAGGATGTCATTTCCGGATTTGGCTCATCATGTATCAATCGGTATAGTGGATGTTTGATGGCTTTTTCTTTGCTGCCAGAGTCTGTGTATTTATAGACATGAACCGGAAGCCCAGCGATGGACTCCGAAAGAATTCTGACGCAAGCATAGACTGCAGTCATCTGCATGGCACTTCGTTCATTGACGGCTTTGCCGGAGTTGCTTACACCAAAGAGAAAGCGGTAGGCACTACCATTGGTGCTGTTGGTGGGCTTGTCTCTTGAGTGAAACAGTCCTGATAAGAATCCCATAAATATTCCTTTCTGCCGTAAAGGGCGTATAAAATTCAAAGTTTTGTCATAAAATAATCTATGCAAATGCTTGCAATCGCAAGCAAAAGCGAATATAATAAAGAAAAAGGAGGCGATACTATGGCAAATACATCCGCTGTTTATGCAAGAATAGATACCAATCTCAAGGATAATGCTGAGAGCATTCTTTCTCAGCTTGGCATTTCTCCATCCAGTGCAATTCAGATGCTTTATAGCCAGATCGTACTGAAGAAGGGTATGCCATTTGAACTGAAACTTCCTTCTTCTAAGCCATTAGCTGTTGGTGCAATGACCAGAGAACAGCTTGATGCAGAACTTCAGAAGGGTGTTGATTCCATCAAAGCAGGAAAGGTATATTCTGCAGATGAAGTCGATGCGGCACTTGCAAAGGAGTTTGGCATATGACAGATAGCTATAAAGTCGGCTATTCTGTAGATGCGCTTGACGACTTACGTGAGATCTATTCGTACATTGCGAATGAACTCCTTGTTCCAGAAACTGCTACCGCTCAGCTGGGCCGCATCCGAAAAGAGGTTCGTTCATTGGATTTCATGCCAGCTCGTTATGCGTTAGTTGATTGGGAGCCTTGGCATTCGATGAAAATGCATCAGCTTCCGGTTGACAACTTTATCGTGTATTATCTGGTTGATGACGAGGAAAGGGCAGTTACAGTAGCACGAATATTTTACGGTGGTCGTGACATCGAAGGAATTATAAATTCAAATAAGTAACTAGGAATGGAGTTTTTGTGTGAAAACAAGGGCTCCATTTTTATATGAATAAAATGCCTCTTTCATCGTAGACAGAAGCACCGGTATTGTTTCCACAGCGGATCGCACGGTCAAGCCCCATGATGGTGGCAACAGCTCCGTCGATTTTCTCTGTGGATTTTTCTTTGTCTGCCTTTATATTTCCTGCCGGATCAGTGCGGATATAAATGTTATCCATCATCCATCGAAGCACCGGATGACCACCGTGAGCCAGTTTTTGCTCCAGCGTCAGCTTCATGAGTTCTTTTGTTGGTGGAGACATATCCTTAAATCCCTGACCAAATGGAACAACAGTAAAGCCCATACCTTCAAGGTTCTGTACCATCTGAACAGCTCCCCAGCGGTCAAAGGCAATTTCTCTAATGTTGAATCGTTCTCCAAGGTGCTCGATGAATTTCTCGATGTAGCCGTAATGAACAACATTTCCTTCGGTTGTCTTCAGAAAGCCTTGACGTTCCCAGACGTCGTAAGGAACATGGTCTCGCCTTACTCGAAGATCAAGCGTATCTTCCGGTATCCAGAAATATGGTAAGATACAGAACTTGTCATCCTCATCCAGCGGAGGAAATACCAGCACGAATGCTGTAATATCTGTGGTGGAGGAAAGATCCAGACCACCGTAACAGACGCGACCATCTAAGGATTCTTCATCAACCTTGAACGAGCAGGCATCCCATTTTTCCATTGGCATCCAACGAACTGCCTGCTTGACCCACTGGTTAAGTCTTAGCTGTCTGAAGGAATTCTCCTCGCCGGGATTCTGTTTTGCAGATTCACAGGCAGCCTCAACTTTATCAATGCCGACCGTGATACCAAGAGAAGGATTTGCTTTCTTCCAGACCTCCGGATCTGTCCAGTCATCGGTTTCATCAGCACCATAGATGACAGGATAAAAGGTTGGATCTATTTTCCTTCCTTCCAAGATGTCCTTGGCCTTCTGGTGCGTTTCATAGCAAATGCTGTTGGTATCTGTTCCGGCGGTTGTGATAAGGAAGTAAAGCGGCTGCATCCTGGCGTCTCCGGAGCCCTTAGTCATAACATCAAAGAGCTTTCTGTTGGGCTGAGTATGTAGCTCATCGAATACGACGCCATGAATGTTGAAACCATGCTTTGAGTAAGCCTCAGCGGACAGTACCTGATAGAAGCTATTAGTCGGTTGGTAGACGATACGCTTCTGGGAAGCAAGAATTTTTACTCGCCGATTCAGTGCAGGACACATACGCACCATATCGGCAGCCACATCAAATACAATGGTTGCCTGCTGGCGGTCAGCTGCACAGCCATACACCTCAGCACGTTCTTCGCCATCACCGCAGGTAAGGAGTAGGGCAACGGCAGCAGCAAGCTCTGACTTACCCATTTTCTTAGGAATTTCCACATAGGCAGTGTTAAACTGTCGATAGCCGTTCGGTTTCAAAGTGCCAAAGATATCTCTTATAATCTGTTCCTGCCAGTCGATGAGCTCAAATGGCTTACCGGCCCATGTGCCTTTGGTGTGGCAGAGACATTCAATAAAATTGACTGCGTAATCCGCCATCTGTTTATTGTAGCTGGAGTCCGCAGTCATAAAGCGTGTCGGTGTGTAGTTTTCAAGTTTACGCAAATGTATGCGCCTCCTTTCGCAGAAATAAAAATAGTCACCAGGTGGCGACGTCTATAACGAGGAACAGCCCCATCCGGGACCGTCCTGCCTGATATTTTTTTTAGGTGGTTCAATTTAATTCGTTCAGCAGGATGCTAAGCGCAAGATTTGCTTCTTCGCAGGTTGGTTCGATGTCCCAGCCTCTGTCGTAGTTGGCAATCCAATTACCATCCATCTTCAGGCTGAGTTTTGAAATCTTACCTCCGTTGATACCGTAATCTTCGTTTGGCTCATCAAAATGCTTGACCCAGTATTTTACGCTTTTGTATCCGCCGTCTTTCTTTGGAATTCCGATCGTTCCTTCTTTCCACATGGTTTATGCCTCCTTTACCGTCATTTTGATTGCAGGGATGAGGGCATGCTCGCCAGTCTTCCAATCGGTGTAGCGAGCTTTTACTGTGGTAAGGCCCGTCATGCTGATGTCTTGCTTCTCGAAAGCTGCAAGGGTTTCGATGAGGCTTGAAAAGGTGGAGCTGATGGTAAATTCGGTGATGCCGTTGGCTCTTAAGGTCTGAGCAATTTCTTCAATGTCGTAATCCCAAATGACCTCATTGAAGTCGATGAGCTCGTTTCCGGTTTCCTTGCTGGTCCTGTATGCCCAGAATAAGGTTGCGTTGATTCCGAGTTCCTCAAGACTCTTTGCATTCTGCTTAATGGCTGCTTCAAATGTTCTGATTTCTTTCATGGTAGGTTCCTCCTAAAAATGTGTATTTTCTTTTGGTAGTACTATATATCGCTCTAAAAGCACATAATAGCAAGTCAATTCGAGCCATATAGTACACAAATATTCGTGGAGAAAACTGTGTATTTTAGTCGTTGGTCGGAACCTTCCGGCAGCGATCTACACCGTAGATTATGTTGAGTCCAGATCCGTTGTCCCAATCCACCATGATGCTTCCGGTATCGTCTACACCGATGACGGTGCCACGTGTGCCCACTGGAGGGGCCTGTGCGTCGTCCATCTGGACTAACTCTATACGAGTGCCAGCTGGATAAAGGCGGCGCTGGCGGGCCACCTGTTCCTTACTTGGAAATTGCATGGCCTTCACCTCCTTTGAATGCGCTGTTACCCGGAAGATATCTCATCAGGATTTTGCGGTCCGTTTTGTACTCGTCCCCGATGAAGCCGAGGCGAAGGAGAAAGCAACGGAAAGCGTAGCGTTCGTTGTCTACCGGTTTTTCTGTGGCGCTGATTCGTTTCTGATCCTTGCTCATTTTACAAAGGGCTGCAATCAGTGTGCTGTAGGCGTGGGTTTCATCCGGTGCAGGAAGTGCTGAGAACCAAGGGAAGGAAATATTGTCTTCACTCAGTTCAAAGCGAAGGTCATCAATGTGCAGGGCATGCTTGATGAGGAATCCTTTGGCATCCAGAAGGTTGGTGAGGTTCCCAACATTAACATCCTCAAGTGGAATGGTAATGGTAAGTCCTGTTTCGTCTGTAGAAGTTGCTTCAACTTCTGGTCCCTGAGCCGGATGAAAATCTGTTTCTTTCGGGCAGTAGCCACTTGCGTCCAAGAGAGCAAGCAATTCGTCGTATTCAGCTTGGCTCACAGTGTCCGGACCCTCAATGTTTCCTTCGCGTGTCAGGAGAAGGTCCCCAATCTGATAGGCGTAGGAAGGAGCTCTCAGGTATTGCGGTTTTGTGTTTGTGTACTCGCCAAGCAGGGCTGCCAGCGGCTTTCTTTCGGTTTCGTTTAAAATGATCTTCATGTGGTGTCCTCCTTTGTTTTGGTAGTACATATATCACTCTAAAGGCACATAATAGCAAGCGATATCGGAGAAAAACATCGACAAATATGTGCCTTCTGGATTGTGTACATTACCGACTTACAAAAGAGTGGCATCCTCAGCCTCCGGAGTAATTTCATCGTAGGAATAGGTTAATCCATCACGGATGACGGAAACCTTCTCAGAGGAACCGACCTGTTCGATGTAGCGTTTGACGATGACATCACAGAACTTTTCATCCAGTTCAATGGTGTAGCAGATACGACCGGTCTGTTCGCATGCGATGAGTGTACTGCCGGAACCACCAAATGGATCAAGGACCAGAGAATTAGTCATGCTGGAATTCATAATCGGATAGGCCAGAAGAGGAATAGGCTTCATTGTAGGATGATCACCATTCTTTTTAGGCTTATCAAATTCCCAGATGGTCGTTTCTTTTCGTCCGGTATACCATTGATGCTTACCGGATTTCTTCCAACCGAAGAGGCAAGGCTCATGCATCCACTGGTAAGGGCTGCGTCCAAGGACAAGGGACTGCTTTTTCCAGATGCAGCAGCCAGAGAGATAAAAACCAGCATCGGCAAAGGCTCTACGGAAGTTGAACCCTTCGGTGTCTGCGTGGAAAACGTAGATAGAAGCATCATCTGCCATCGCTTCATACATGCGAGTGTAGGCATCAAGTAGGAATTGATAGAAGGCATCGTTTTCAATATTGTCGTTCTTAATCTTGCCAGCGCTACCTTCATAATTGACATTGTACGGAGGGTCGGTCACAACCAGATTTGCCTTCTTTCCGTTCATCAGAAGTTCGCAGGTTTCAGGCTTCGTGGAGTCACCACAGACAAGACGATGATCACCAAGGAGCCACAGGTCACCGGTCTTGGAGAAGGTCGGTTTTACAAGCTCAGCATCCACATCAAAATTGTCATCCTGTACACCTTTTTTCGTATCTTCACGAAACAGATCTTCAAGTTCTTCTGGCTCAAATCCGGTGAGGGAGACGTCAAAGTCAGCGCCTTGCAGGTCAGAGATAAGAAGGGCCAACTTGTCGTTATCCCATTCACCACTGATTTTGTTAAGAGCAACATTCAGTGCTTTCTCTTTATCCTCATCCATTTCAACAATGACGCATTCTACTTCCGTGATGCCCATATCAATGAGGACCTTTAGTCTCTGGTGGCCGCCAACGACACGAGAGGTGGTGGCATTCCAGATGACTGGTTCTACATAGCCAAACTGCTCAATGGAGCGTTTTAATTTTTCATATTCTTTATCGCCGGGCTTCAAATCTTTTCGGGGATTGTAATCAGCAGGAAGAAGATCTGCGACATTTTTCTTTTCAATCAGCATGATGTAGCCCTCCTGTGCAATAACTTTTTTAATCCCTTGAAAGCGGCATCTATGTCACCAGCTTTAGCCTGCCCTTTGAGCGTGCTAAACTGCTGGAAGGTTAAATGCCTGCGATACTTCTTTAGTAACCTCATAAATTCAGATAAATCCATATCAATTTCCTTTCCGTGCCAGCAAGAGTCTTTCCATCACATCATCCTGTGGTGTGGCTCCGTTATATTCAGTGGCACAATTTTCTTTTACGATTTGATAGATCTCCATCCAGAGACGATTGGTCTGACTCATAAAGTTCTGGCTCATGGCCACATAAGGAGATTGAATAGCATTGCCGGTAGTCGGATGTTTTGCAAGAAAGCCAAACTCTGTGATTGCTTCCTCGCATTGAATCCAACGAGCAACACTCATGGCGTAGCGCTCCAGAAGCTCCGGAGAGACAAGAGCAGCGCAGCCACGTTCGTGCAGCCAATTCCATGTTTTCTTATAAACTTCTGCAGCAACTAGCTTTTTACCGTTCTTTTGCTTTGCAGATAACATCTTGGATGGTTTGGGCATCGGCTGACCTTCTAAATCGACAGTGCTGTCTGTAAAGTCGATGACAGTCAACTCACGTTTGCCCGGATTTCCCTCAGCAATTCTGTCAGCTAAGGGCTTTTTCTTGGCTCCAGCGCCGATACGAGCGCCGCCACGGTTTGTACCGTCCTTAGCCATTTTTACACCTCCAGTTCAGGGGCCTATATACCCCGTTTGAAATTGCGACTTTGTGCGTGAGACCCCACGCCCGTTCCCCGGTGACTTCACCGTAGAGAAGTAGACCGCCCCTACCGGTTGTGCCAACGGTCGCCATGTTCCGCATGAATCTTGGCATGGCAGGATTTGCAAAGAGCCATCAAGTTTTCTCTATCATGCGTTCCACCTTGTGAAAGAGGTTTTACATGGTGTATCTGCTCGGTTGGTGTGTAGACACCATTCTCAAGGCACCTCTCACAAAGGGGATGGGCAGCAGCATAGCTGTCACGGATACGTTTCCATGCACGTCCATAGCGACGCTTGGTATTCGGATCTCGGTCGTACTTCTCGTATCGTTTGGCTTCCGTCTTTTCATGCACTGGACAGAAGCGTCCGTCTGTCAGATTAGGGCATCCGGGATAGGAGCAGGGACGTTTTGGTTTTCTTGGCATCGAATTCCTCCTTCCGTTTTGGCATAAGAAAAGCCCTGTAGGATTGACTCCCACAAGGCTTTCTGCGATTATCACTTTCGCTATTGTAATATTATCATAAGAAAGGACTCTCATTCTATCACATTAACTCTCATCCATCTGTGGAACCACGATTTCTTTTAATGCTGCGCTATGCATACGATGTATGTGTTGCATAGAGTAGTTCAGATCCACTGCTATCTGTTCCCAAGTGATGAAGCAGAGATAGCGTTTTTCCAGTAGCATCTGATATTCTACGTTGGGAACAGCATGGATAACACCAATGATTTCTTTCTTTAAATCCACCAGCTTTTCGATGTCTTTCTTCAGGCCATCCTCCAAATCAATGATTTTCAAAATGGCATCTTCCATTCTGGAACCACCGTGATTTGGGTTTCTCGGCATATCTGAAATGGTAGAAGTACATTTGGTAGCAAGATCATTTAAGGATGCAATCTGTTGAGTCTTTGATGTGATGCGTTCATCAAGATAGCGAGCCTGTAATAAATATTCTTTTGCGTTCATGCTTTACCTCCGGATTGTTTTATTTCCCTCGGATTTGCACGGATTGTCGTGTTTTGTCAAAGACTGTCATAGATTTGCTTTTACCGCATCGATAAGGGCATTCTGTGTCAGCTCCTTCTTGGAGAGAGCCTTCAAAATACACTCATCAATGGTTCCTTTAGTGATGATATGCTCTATCACCACGGTTCCGGAGGTTTGACCCTGTCTCCACAGTCGGGCGTTGGTCTGCTGATATAATTCCAGTGACCATGTCAGCCCAAACCAGATAAGGGTGGAGCCACCAGCCTGTAGATTGAGTCCATGACCGGCAGATGCAGGATGAATGACTGCAACCGGAATTTTTCCAGCATTCCAGTCGGTGATGTCCTTGCTGGATTTTATCTCTCTCACATCAAAGCGCTTTTTGATTCGTGAGAGGTCATGTTTGAACCAGTAGGCTACAAGGACGGATTTGCCATTTGCGGATTCGATGATATCCTCCAGAGCATCCAGCTTTCTGTCATGGAACTCGATGATTTCACCGGTATCAGAATAAATGGCACCGTTGGCAAGCTGTGATAGTTTTCCGGTGAGAGAAGCGGCATTTGCTGCGGTGATTTCTCCATCAGGGAGATCCAACACCAGTTCCTGTTTTAAATCCTCGTATCTGTTTATTTCATCTTCGGATAAATGAACCTCATACTCGGAAGAGATGAGTTCTGGCATCTGCAGATGGTCTGTCGATTTCATGGAAATGGTGATATCAGAAATTTGACTATAGATACGTTCCTCCGCGTAGGGCTGTGGCTTATAGGAATAGATGATCTGACCATTCCTTTTGTCCGGTACAAAGTAGTTGTTTCGGTACTCGGTAATGAAGCGGCCGAGGCGTTTTCCTAAATCCAGTAATCGAAACTCGGCCCACAAATCCATGAGACCATTACTACTTGGTGTTCCGGTCAGGCCAATGATGCGCTTGACGCTGGGTCTTACCTTCAGCAGAGATTTGAACCTCTTTGAATTGTGATTTTTGAAGGAAGAAAGCTCGTCGATGACCACCATATCGTAGTCGAAGGGAAATCCACTGGACTCGATAAGCCATTGAAGATTTTCTCTGTTGATGATTGTTATATCGGCTCTGGCCATCAAAGCGGCTTTTCGTTCTTTCGGTGTTCCGACGCAGATAGCAAAAGTCAGGTGCTTCAGATGCTGCCATTTCTTGATTTCAGCGGGCCATGTGTCTCTGGCTACTCGAAGTGGGGCAATCACAAGAATGCGGTGGGCTTCAAAGCTATCGAATAACAGATCAGAGATGGCAGTCAAGGAAATAACTGTTTTTCCAAGACCCATATCGAGCAAGACGGCGGCTACAGAATGTGTCTCAATATAGTTAATGGCATAGGCCTGGTAATCATGAGGTGCGAAGTTCATCAATCATTCCTCCAATCTGTTCGATGCTATCAATCACATAGACTCGAAAGCCCAGAGAGCGAAGGAGTCTGTGCCGTGCCTTTTGCAGTGGGCGTGGGGATTCTCCAGGTGCCTTTAATTCTGCGAAGGCAAACTTCCCATCAGGTAATAAGATCAGACGGTCGGGCATCCCTGCGAAAGAAGGAGACACGAACTTCGGCGCGATACCACCAGCCTTTTTTACTGCATTTGTCAATTTCTTTTCTATCGTTTTTTCTAACATACTTGTCCTCCATCAGGCCGTTAATTTGAAGATGTGCAAGGTGTATCAATGGTATTTTCCATACTTTTTCTTATTCATATTTTTGTAGGCCTAAGAAAAGTTTTATAAAACACCTTGATACACCTTGTCATAAGTGGCCCTAATTCATAAAATCCTCGTCTGCACCGGTATCCTTACGTAAGCGCAGACCCTTAAAGTAACGCTTTCTGCTCATGGTAACTCGCTCAAAGCCAGCTTTCTCCAATGCAAAGTAGAAGTCAGCGGTACTGCGTACATACTCGTTGCAATCCAGAGAATAGTTGCGGTAGGCCTGATAAAGAGAAGAAGAGCTTTCTTTATAGGACGGGTCAATTTCACATTTGTCAGAAAGAAAGTGACCAAACCAATCGTTCTGGCTACGATATTCATCGATGGCATTCTGTACACACTCCGGCACGGGAATCTGGTAATCAGACTCGATGACTTTTTTGGAACCTTCGATGACCCACGCCAAAATGCTACCGCCAGCGTTGTCATAAAGATACTCGCTATAGTTCTTGATGTCGTTGCTTCCTGTAATTTTGGCATTGAATGGGATGACAATAAGTCGTCTCCAAATACCATCATCGGATGCAGAGACACGAGGCAGATGGTTGGTGTAGAGTACAAGTGTGTGACACGGTTTGAACGAGAACGGGTCCTTGTACTTTTTCTCAGCAAAGACATCATCTGTAGAGCAGAGCTGTTTGACGGTGGAATCATTCAGACGAGCGCCTTCCTGCATCTCGGCGGCAATGAGAAGTCTCTTACCTTTGACCTCGGCCATTTCCGGTTTTATGTTTCTGCGACAGCCAACAGTGAGTGTGTCAGCAGAGATGTTGCCAGAGTAAAGACCAAGCACTCTGGAAATAGCATTCCAGAAGGTTGACTTACCATTGCGGCCATCACCGTAGGCAATGATGAGGGCTTCCACATAAACCTTGCCGATGGCAGCCAGACCACAAATCATCTGAACATAATCGATGAGTTCCTGATTACCCCGAAAGATGAGATCAAGGCAGTCCAGCCAAATTTGCTGGCCCTTATAATTCGGAGATACCGATGTAATTTTGGTAATGAAATCTTCCGGCAGATGTTCTCGTGCACCAGCCATTCCTTTACGCAAGTCATAGGTTGCTTCTGGTGTACACAGAGCAAAGCAATCAGCATCAAGGTCACGAGGTGAGATCTCCAGCATTGGACGGGACTCTTTTAGCGTGGAAGTAATATTCTTGGAATCCCTGCGCTTTACAGCGAACTGTTGATATGCTTTTGCGGCCAGAAATTCCTGATAGGCTTCCATCTGATCCTCATTCATCAGCTGTTCTGCCTTGGACTTAGACATGGAATCAAGCAGGGACTGTGCACCGGAGTTTTTCAATTTGTCGAGAGCTTCGAGCATATCGTTGCCAGATTCCTTCAGTTGCCTTCTGGTAAGCTCATGAGCCACGGCTTGTGCACCCGGTTCGGATTCCTGCCAGTAATGATCAGAATATCGAATAAAGTGGGTAGCCGGAGAATATCGAAGCTCGCCAGAGAAGTATTTTGCCAACACCTCAGCTTGTCCTACGTCAGAATAGTCTCCGGGCTTGTAACAGGAAGGGTCATTATATACTTCTGGTGCAATGTAGCCATCCTGCTGGGAGAGTCGTGCATAAAAACGCTGTGCACTGTGCCAGATAGTTGCAAGCTCAGATGCTTCCAGCGGAGGTGTACACTTTGTTGATTCTTCCATAAATGCTTGATATGCCTTGTCACAGTCACCGTATTTTTTGATTACACGACCGGCAAAACGAGACATAGTTGCATTACGACTTCCTTCCGGAATGGCAAAACCATCGTATTGACCTTCCGGCAGATTCTCATCGAACAGGTCCTCATCCAAAAACTCAGTCAGATTTATGCGCCCCGGATAGATTGCAACATCCGCAGTAGTTGTTCCAAAGAAGAAACGAGCTGCATCTAGTGCCTGTGTATCAAAATACGGAAAGATGGAATTGACCAGCTTTTTCATATCGCTGTAGAGTGAAGCATCCGATACATATTCGATTGGAAACAGCACATGAAACTTCGGTCGTGCGGCTTTGCCATTTTTCTCACGGTTATTGTAGCGGCTATAATGGATAGCAAAGCTGACACCCGGAAAAGCCTGCATAATATCATCAGGAGTGACCCAGTCATTCGGATTTTCAGAGTGATCATTATCGCAGTCCACAGGAAGGCAGTCGCTGCCGATGAAGTTGTCGCCGTTGCGGTAGCTGTTTTTATATTCGGCACAGACATAGTCGTGGCAGATAGCAGTTTTCAGGCTGTCCTCGTCTAAGATGACATGCTTGTGTGGATAGGAACAGTTACTGGGATTGCCGGTAACATCTGCAGAATAAATGGTAAACATCAGTCATACACCTCCTTGGATTCTTCTTCGAGAACCTTGGTGATAAATTTCAAAGCTCGAATCATGGTCTCTAACTCGCAATCACCACCGAGACAAACCTCAAAACCATTACTGCCGCAGCGAGTGGTATAGTTATGGATTTCCATATCTGTGCAAGCTGCATCCTGAATACGGAAATAGGTGCGACCGCCATGACTGGTATCGCCACCGCAATAACCGGTAGTTCCTGCCTCGACCTCTAAGATGTTGCAGCTGACCACATCTCTGCTATAGGTTGTGATTTCAGTTCCGTCTTTTAATATTCTTGAATTTTCTTTTACTTCGTACATGTGTTAAACCTCCTCAAGATTCTCTGTGAAATAGCGCAAACGGTAATTTTTCCACTTTGCTCGTTTGATTTCTGCTTCCATGCCGGAAGAAATATGACTTCCAAAGACCCAGATCTCAGAGCATTTGCTCATGATGGCATTTCCGAAGAAGAGACCAAGTTCACGTTCTTTGGGGTCGGTATCATTTAAAAACTGTGGAAACAGCAGGTGTGGTGCGATAGGAATGTATCCTTGTTCCACAGCAAAGCGGCTGTACGTTCTGGCAGCAACTACATTCTTTTCAATGTCTCCGGCAAAGGGAGAGCATATATATACGATTGGCCTGAAAGCACGTAGTGCACGGGCTTCATTCTCGATAGAAGAAAGTGCGCCAAAAGCAGTAGGATCAGGGTAGCCTTCGCTGTTATATTTGCTGATCGACATGTCAGGTTCCTCCTTTCTGGATGGACATGAAGAAAGGACGTCCATCTCTAATATCCATTGGAGATGAACGCCTCATTTTGATGTAAACAGAAATGAAATTTTTATCTCCACTACTAAATGGAGATGAGTTTACCGTTTGGCCGAAAAAATCTAATCTTTTTTATAAAATGGTGTCGAATAGCCATCGGCCCTTAGCAGCAGACCTTTGGCCCAAGGTGGTGTACGGCCCATTTGCTCACAAACTGCATCCAATGACATGCTGGGATCAGCTTCGATGACAACTTCATCGTGAATATGCATGACGATAGAACAGCAGCGAAGTGTCTGCATAGCATAGCAGAGAATATCACGGGCAGTGGCTTGTACGATGTTTTCGACAAATTTCGGACCGTAGGAATCAAGACGGTCCCACTTTTTGGTGCTTCCGATGCCTTCATAAGTAATACACTGACCACCGAATTTATTTGTCCCAATCTTCGGTTTCACATATGCCAGTTTTCTTCCCGATGGGAGAGTGATAAAAAGCATACCGCTTCTGCAGGAGAAGGTAAGACCGTATTGTGAGGTAGTATGTTTGAACTTTACAGCTTCCATGACGGCACGGTCCACATCCCACCAGAATTTTATGATGTTCGGATTGGACTGTCGCCATGCATCCACCAGCGGGGGAAGTTCATCTTCGGTAAGCCCCATATCCAGAGCACCCATTGCTTTTAGTGCACCCACAGAACCACCGTATCCAAGGGCAAGTTCTGCAATTTTACCTTTTTGTCTGAGATGACCATTGATACCGTGCTTCTCAACGGGAACCTTAAACATTTGACTTGCAGAGGCACAGTAGATGTCACCACCTTTGGCAAAGACATCCTGTCGCCATTTTTCACCGGCAAACCATGCGATGACACGAGCTTCAATAGCAGAAAAGTCAGCCACCAGGAATTGTGTACCTTCTCTGGGGATGAAAGCGGTGCGGATAAGCTGTGAGAGTGTATCCGGCACATCTTCGTAGAGGAGTTTAACGGCTTCAAAGTCGCCAGAGCGTACCAGTGAGCGTGCTTCTGCAAGATCTGCCAGGTGGTTTTGTGGTAAATTTTGCAGCTGAATATTACGACCGGAAAATCTTCCAGTGCGGTTGGCTCCATAAAATTGGAACATGCCACGGGCACGACCATCGGCACAAACGGTCTTTTCCATTGCCTGATATTTGCGGACGGAGGATTTGGCTAGCTGCTGCCTTAGGGTGAGAACTTGTGCAAGCTTTGGTGGAGCGGTCTTTAAGAGATCTGTGACAGCTTTCTTACCAAGAGTATCTGTTTTCAGTCCATTATCGGAAAGCCATGCCTTCATCTGCTGGACGGAGTTTGGATTTTCTAGCTCCGTGATTTCTTTCATGGTATTTGTTAGTTCATTCCTAGAGCGAGTATCCATATCAATGGCGGCAACAACAAGATCCATATCCAAGCGGACTCCACGGTCGTTGATTTCTTGATCCAGATGATATTCCTCCCAGATCTGAGCTGAAACCGGGAACTTTGTGAGCCTCTGCTGGATGCCCATTTCCGTTTCTACATCACGGATGTTATATTTCTTGAACAGGGCCCACTTGTCCGGAGCGTGGAAAGGGCGGTTACGTGTGCGTTGACCATTGGCTTTGGTAGGAGCACAAGGCTGGCAGAAGTATTTGATGAGATCTTTACCTTCTGAGAGTTTTTGCTTTTCAAGTCCCAGAACAGCGCCGACACCCTCCAAAGAGAGAGGAAGCCCCATCGTGGCGGACCATATCATAGAGCAACGCCAGCTTTCCGGGTTCAGATATTCTCCGGTCGGGTAACCTAAGAAACGAGAAAGACAGATGCGTTCAAAGGAAGCGTTGAAGGCCCACTTGATGACACATTCATCCTCTAGAGCAAGAAGGATTTCTTTTGGAATCTGTTCTCCGCAGGCAAGATCGATGACTTGAACAGGCTGGCTATCTATACTGTAGGCAAAGAGTAAGATTTCAAAATCAGGTGATTCTACATAGCGATATACTCCAGTTTTCTGAAGCGGCACATCACTGTAGGTTTCAATATCGATACTAAGCGTTTTCATGAGATTGTCCTTTCTATAAAACAGGCAGCAGAGAAATCCCTGCCGCCTGCCTTGTTACTGTTTATCTTTATTGGATTTATATTTATTGATGTCACGACGAATGTGGTATACCGCATAACGAACAAGGTAAAAAATGATTTTTCCTACGTTGTAGATGATGAAGCCATATACCGCCGCAAAAAAGGTATAGGCGATGACATTAGCAATAAATAGATTTAATATTTCTGCAAATTCATTCATAGGTTGTCTCCTTTTGTCAGAAAATGTGCTGGCGGCAATGAGCCTACCGCCAGCAGGTTGATAGATTACTTAAAGTCTTTCATGCGCTTTTCGTGGTATTCGAGGTCGCGCTTGTCTTTTTCCTGCTCACGCTTTTCGCGTTTATGGTCGTTGATGATACTCTGAATCATAGAGATTGCAGTAGTAAGACCGACGGAAGCGAAGCAGCCGATACAGATGTTTACAAGAATTGTGCTAATCATGATTGTCTCCATAGTTTGCTACCTCCATTAGTCAAGAAAATCATCGTCGTCATCAGTTGCAAAGTCAGATTCAGCAGATGCCTTACCGCCAAGAGGCTCGCCATCACGAATCTTCTGCAGATTGTTAAGGCCGCAGGCGATACCTTTATTGCCAGAGCTGTTGAAAGCGTAAAAACTGATGCTGGCACGACCGTAGACTCCAGAGTAAACCTCAGAACGGGTGAGAATAGGATTGCGGTCTGCATCTACGATACCAGGTGCAGAGGTTGCATTTGCATTCACAAAGTAGCTGCCAGCGTATGCAGGATCATCCGGTCTTTCAAGATCTCCATCACGAAGTGGCGTTTTAAGTACGGAAAGAGCAGGTACGGACTTACCATTGCCCTTGAGCTTTGCTTCACCTTCACGGTATGCAGCCTCGATAGCAGCTTCAATCTTTCCAACAGTCTTTGTGTCGGATTTCGGGATAATCAGGCTGACACTATATTTCGGAGTGCCACCGTTGATGGACTTAGGTTCCCAGACGTTGGCATAGCTCCAGCGTGTGTTAGGACCAGTGATAACCTTCATGGGATTTGTCATTTTTACATTTTTACTCATTGTCATATTCCTCCATAAAATCATTTTTTGCTGTGTTCATTGCCGGACGTTTATCGCTTTCCGGCACAAGAGTAGGTTTGCCTTGTGGCTTTTCAATATAGTCTGCAAGGAGATCTTCAAAACGAGATTTGCCGAGCAGCTTCTGCATAGCAGTGATACCAAGTAGCTTCTTTTCATAAGGGTCAAAGCCAGCAGCTTTGACGGCCTTCGATACAGCGTCTTCGTTGGTATATCTGCGGTTGGAGCGATCCTCGACCAGTTTCCAGCCTGTCCATTCTTTACCGCTGATTGCCTGCTGAAGTGCATACTCCTTGATGTCGTTGACCCAAGAGACCAGTTCATCGACACGGGAAAGGATAACTTCGATTTCCGAATCTTCCAGCAGAGGTGGTAGTTTGAAATCGTGCTGTGCGAGTAGAAGATTGGCTTCAGCTCTGGCCCGGCATTCATGCTTTGCCTTACAGAATCCGCACCATTCACCGCACAGAAAATTTCCATCACCGGCGAAGGCGAGGTCAGCGGTAGGTTTCAGAACTTCATCGGCCCACTGATACAGGTTATCCTTACTGACTTCATAGGTAGAAACGTTCTGACGTCTAGGCTGGTAGATGGTCATGCTGACCGTATCGATGTCATAAATATCATCGAAAAGTTCCAGAGCGCCAAGAGCGTAGCAGGAAAGTTGGGGATTCTTATTAGCAGAAACAAGACAACCGACTCCATTTTTGTAGTCGCATATTCTAAGTGTTCCATCTGCAATAATAATACAGTCTGCGGTTCCGAAGCCTTGTTCCACCCAACGGGAGAAGTCCACTCGCTGTTCAATCATGACAACTGGATCGGAGCAGGTTTGCTTGGCGTCTTCCAAAAGCTCCATAATAAAGCTGGCGTATCCGGTGGCACAATCTTCCATTTCGGCGTTGTACCAGTCGAGACTTTTGGTTGGATCAGTAGCTTTCATGCCGAGAGCTTTACGGAGCTTGTATTCACAAAGAGCGTGTGCGTCGGTACCTTCTGCAGCATAATCACTACCTTTATCCTCATAGGTTTCACAGAGCCTTGCCGACGGTGGACAGTGAAGCCATCGGTCAGAAGAGGATGCGGAGAGGAGTGCATGTCCTTTTGGTGGCATATTAGAGCACCTCCGCTTCCCTGAGCAGGGCTTCATAATGTTTTGGGTCTACGAGTGACAGCTTGCTTGCACCATACTTTTTAAGAAGCTCTCGGATCTCAGCCGTATGTCCAGCACGAGATTTGTCAGCCAGAACAGCTCGAACCTCTTCAAGGGTCAGTGCAGGTTTTGCTTTCTCCTCTGTATTAGCAGCAATATTTTCTATTTGCTGCTGAACATCGGATGTAAACTGCTGTGCAAGCCAGTTTGCTGCATCGTTAATAGCAGCGGCAGCATTTCTCAGTTCTTCGATGGCCATAGCCATATCGTTCATTTTTGCCATTTGTTGTTCCTCCTTCCTCGGATTGCCTCTGTGCGGCGATGAGTCTAAGATTCTTCGCCATTCTTGCGGATACCTGACTGATTGCTGTGAGAGTAGCAATTACTTCTGCGTCAGTGCCGCTTCTGTTGTGAAAGGTCTGTTTCACTGTGTTCACCTCGCTTTCTGTAGGTCGCTTTGTTTCGCCTTACACTACTCAATGGAGGTGAGATGGCCGTTTGGCCGAAAAATTATAAAAAGTTTTTTGAAAAGAAAAATCGTCCCCTGAAATATCAGAGGACGACCGTTCAAATTAGATGTAATCTTTCAGATCTGAGCGAAGCTTCTGGAGTAGCTTGTCCCTGCGGTATACAAAGGTATTACGGGAGAGCCCCATTTCCTTGCCACAGTCACGCTCAGATTTTCCTTCCATAATAAGCTGGCAGATAAGACGGCCTTCCGGGTCCAGCTCATTCAGCTTTGCATAGAGGGCACGGAGAAGTTCTGCATCCTCCATTAATTCAGCGATAGCTGCGGATTCATCCGGCATGTCATCAAGCCAGCTCTTTTCATTTCCTTCACCGTCGCTTACGGTATTATCGAGAGAAAGCTGGTCGCCAGCCTTGACATACGGACAGGTCATACAGTCCATGTCGCATAAATAGCGTTTGCTTGCAGGGCAGACACAACGGCCATGCTCCTGCTGACGCTTGCGATAGGAATTGATGTCACGATAGTAGTTCGTGTAGAACTCCTTGTTAACATCCACCCAGCTTTTTGAATTCTTGATGTAGATACGATATTGTTTACTCTGATTTGCGTTTTTTGACATATAAAAACCTCCATCTTGTCAATCCGAGATGGAGGTTCCTTGCTGCTACCGGCAAAAGGGTATAGTGGTACCACGGTCAGGAGAAATCTCCATCTCATGTGTGCCACCAGCCTTTCCAGTTGCCGGGAGCGATATATTCTGTTGTGTGGTCACCTCAGCACTGGAAAGCTGTCTGCGCAAACTGCTGAAGTGATGTAGTTATAGCAAACAAACAAGAAAAATTCCTTTTCGCATCGCTGTTCATAATTTTGTCATCGCAAAGTTATTGTTTTTCTTATACGCTTCTGCTATAATTAATAAGTGTAAAATCGGTAGGAGTGTATCTAGCTCTCTTTCGATTACAATCACATCTTAACAAAATAAAAGTCCACCGGCCGGACGCCAGCGGACAGTGTTGGACAGTGAACTGTCCAAAGAAAAATCTGAAGTTGGAGGTAAACGATGAGATTTAGTGATTTCGTACAATTGATGCATCGATATATCGGTTGTAGTGTGACACAGCAGGAGTATGTGCTGTATCTGACGAATCTCGTTATTCGTGACCCGATGACGGATGATGAAGAAAAGTTAGATGAAAATGATGACTTTAACCCACTATCGAGTAAAGACGTTTCAACTCTATCAAAGATATATTCTGGTGCTCAGAATAGAAAAATAAAGCAGGATGACGCACGCACTATTCAGAGCCGATTTAGCAAAAGTAAGTTTGTTGATGCTTTCCAAACAGTGGACTATGAAGCCAGAGAAGAATTGATCGGCAAGCTAAAGAAATTTGGAATACAAGGAAACCTTGAAGTTGATAATATCGATGAAGTGTGTGCAGAGCTTTTCTATCGCTTTATTGATGCTATGGCGTCTAATAAAGGCTACATTGATACGACGCTTCCGGTTCATATTGATTCCTATGGAAATAGATATGTAACGGTTGAAGTAAGCACAGTTTATGTAAAAGACGGAAAGCTACATGTTGGAGATGAGGTTTTAGAGCTACCGACAGTACTTGCACCTGAAAAAGATATTAAACCGGAAGAAATGCCGTATGTTAATGCTCTTTGTGCAGCGTACGCAGATGCGCTCGCCCAAGCCGTCACTCCAGATATTATTGGAACGTTGCCGGGGAGATACCGTAGGGACTTCACTTCACAAAGGACATCTTATTATGAGGCAGAATGGCTGCATCATTCTGTAAGGAATGTATTTGATGGTGGAGAAGAAAAATTTGAAGCTCTAAAAAAGGATGCTTACGACGGTATAGAAAGTACATATCTTCAGGATTACGATAATGGATACCAGCGATTGCAAGCGGTCCTTGATAAAATCACCAATACGACATTAGACGCTTCTTCGATTGATAGGATAAAAAGCCTTATGAAGAATGTACACAAGAAAGGCATTTGCCACATTCTGGTGAATGACGGAACGATAAATTCGTGGGTGGATATTGATGAATAAAATATTTAACACCACATTTGAATCAAGCCTTAGGATACTATTGCTTTTATATGTTTCGGAAGATGAACAGATGACGCTGGATAGAATAGCGGATTATGATTTCATTACAATTTACAGTAAGTACTTTGGCATCAGCAATATGGCACTGCATGGAGAGAATGAGTTTGGTCTTAGTGAATTTGCTGCACGAAGAGGAATGATGCAAAGCACGATGAAGTCGTTGGTGCTAGATGGTCTGGTATCTGTAAAACGCAGACAGAATGGATTTCAATATTCTATTTCAGCAGTTGGAAAAACTGTGGCAGGAAAAATGGAATCGGAATATGCAAGTAATTATAAGATGTTGGCTCGGAAGACGGTGGAGCATTTCAAAGGACAAAGCGAGCAGAAAATTATGAAAACGATAAGTAATGTATCGGCAGAATTTTTGAGGAGGTAACGATATGGCTGGTTTTTATATAAAAAGAATAATCGCCAGGAGTGATTTGAAAGAAGATGCCATTGTCGATTTTACTTCCGGTTTGAATATAATACAGGGACGTTCGGATACAGGAAAGTCCTGCGTCCTGAAGTGTATGGAGTTCGTGTTCGGTGGAAATTACGATAAACTAAAAAATCCATTCAAAGAATCGTCAGGGTATGATTCAGCGTCCGTTATTATTGGCACAGAACAATATGGTGACGTGATCCTTTCACGTAAAGTTGGCTCTGGACAAGTAGAGGTGGTTGCGGATTCTGAAGAAATTGAGAACGGGATATATGTTATAAAAAAACCAGGCAAGAATGTAAAAAAGCCGAAGCCGGTTCTTAATTTAGTGATGATGAAGCTGTTAGGCATCGATGGAGAACCCGAAGTGCCTGGTAATATGCGCTTTGAGAAGAAACGTATGACTTGGGAAAACCTTCTTCGCCTGTATTACATTAAGGAAGAAAGAATTGACAAACCAGATCCACTGTTTGAGCCAGTTGCGACTTACGAAAAAACATTATTTCTTTCTTCACTATTATTCTTGCTTACTGGTAGAGATTTTAGTGAACATGATGCTCAGACCAAAAAAGAGATAAAGAAGGCTCGTAAAGAAGCAGTTCACGACTATGTGAATCAGAAGATTCGAGAAGCAAATCAGCGTCAGAAAGAACTGGCAGTTCAAATAGAAAATCTGGACGATGCTAATATAGAAGAACAACTACGTGAGATGGTGGAATCTTTACAGAAAACCGAATCATCTATTTCTGCTGCAATCGAAACCAGCCAGAAACTGCTTGCGGATATTATGGAACAAGA
Source organism: Butyricicoccus intestinisimiae (assembly GCF_018918345.1). Taxonomy (NCBI): domain Bacteria; kingdom Bacillati; phylum Bacillota; class Clostridia; order Eubacteriales; family Butyricicoccaceae; genus Butyricicoccus; species Butyricicoccus intestinisimiae. Next base: position 608,662 of record NZ_JAHLQI010000001.1, on the reverse strand, counting down.
AGCAAAAGTAACAGAATGCGAAGTGCTTCTTTCAAGATATGGACATCTGCGTAGTCAATATAAAGCAGATATTCAACGCTTGACTTTCATTGTTGATGGCGAGCAAAATATGAGCACAGCACCGAAGGTTTCAACTTGTCCGTTCTGCGATGGAAAGATTACTCCTCGTGCAAAGAAATCATACATTGAGGCATCTCGTGGTGAATTGTCTCGAATAGTTTCTCAAATGGATGGGTTGGTAGCATCAGAAAAAGATGTTCAGGTGGAAAAAGCTGCTGTCGAAGAAAAATTGAGAGAACTCAAGGAACAGAGAGCTGACATTGAGAAGCTCATACAACAAGAACTGAAGCCACAGGCATCAGAAATAGAAAAGACTATAGAGACATACAGAGGTTATATTCAGTTATCAAATGAGGTCGATCTTATTGTTCAATATGCAAAAGGCTGGGAACAGGATTTGACTAGATATGACATTGCAGAAAATGAAGAAGAGAAGGCAATCGAATATCATCCAAAAGAATATTTTGATACTGAATTCCAGACGACTGTAAGCGAGGATATGGATTCGATATTAAGAGAATGTCAGTACTTGAATTTGACTGGTGCTCGATTTAATTTAAGCAGTTTTGATATAGAAGTAAATGGTGAGACAAAGGCTTCTCACGGTAAGGGATATCACTCTTACTTGAATACAGTTGTAGCTCTTGCCTTTAGAAACTATTTTCATGATCACGCAAAGTACAATGCAGATTTCTTGATTATAGATACTCCATTGCATGGATTTGATGAAAATGATACTGAATTACCCGATAGCATGAAGGATGGTCTGTTTAAGTATTTTGTTCATCATTTGACGGGACAGTTGATTATTGTGGAAAATACAGATCACGTTCCGAGTAATATTGATTTTGAGGCTCTCGGAGCCAATGTCATCACATTTACAAAGAAACTTAATGAAGGACGATATGGATTCCTTCATGATGTATATTGATACTGTTTTTGATTTATAGCTGTAACGACGGAGGTAGAAAATGCGTATCAGTTACAACAGATTATGGAAACTTTTGATAGATAAAAATTTGAAGAAAAAAGATTTGATGGAACGATGCAGTATTAGTTCGGCATCGGTTGCAAAACTCACGAAAGGCGACAATATTACAACAGATGTTTTGCTGAGAATATGTAAAGGACTTGATTGTGATTTTGCAGATATTATGCAGGTAATACCTGATGAAAAACTGGAAGAAAAAGAAACTTAATTTTTCGGTAGAAGATGAATCATCAGAGGAGGAAAACTAAAATGGCAGATAAAAATACAGCCGATATTGGATTTGAAAAACAAATATGGGATGCGGCCTGCGTACTTCGTGGCAATATGGATGCATCAGAATATAAGAACGTTGTCCTGGGGTTGATTTTCTTGAAATATATCTCAGATAGATTTGACGATAAATATCAGGAACTTGTTGAAGAAGGCGACGGATTCGAGGAAGATATTGATGAATATACTTCTGAAGGTATCTTCTTTGTACCAGCAGGTGCACGTTGGAGTGAGATTGCAGCAAAAGCACATACGCCAGAGATTGGTACAGTTATTGATGAGGCTATGCGTGCAATTGAAAAAGAAAATAAACGATTGAAAGACATTCTCCCTAAGAATTTCGCACGTCCAGAATTGGACAAACGAAGATTGGGAGATGTGGTAGATTTATTTACCAATATTCAGATGATCGAACACGGTAGCGAAAAGGATATCTTGGGTCGTACCTATGAGTATTGTCTTTCTATGTTTGCGGAACAAGAAGGAAAACGTGGCGGCGAATTCTTCACACCATCTTGCGTAGTACGCACCTTGGTAGAAGTATTGAAACCTTTCAAGGGAAGAGTATATGATCCTTGCTGTGGCTCAGGCGGTATGTTTGTTCAGTCTGCAAAATTTGTTGAGAACCACAGCGGTAACATCAGTAACATTTCTATCTACGGCCAGGACTCAAACCCTACTACATGGAAGATGGCACAGATGAACCTTGCTATTCGTGGAATTGAACCAGATCTTGGAGCCTATGCTGCAGATACGTTTCTAGATGATCGCCATCCAACATTGCGAGCAGATTATATTATGGCTAATCCTCCGTTTAACCTTTCTGATTGGGGATTGGATAAACTAAAAGAAGATCAGAGATGGAAATATGGAACACCACCAGCAGGAAACGCCAACTTTGCATGGCTTCAACACATGATTTTTCATCTTGCACCAGCAGGTCGTATTGGTATGGTATTAGCGAATGGTTCACTTTCTTCTCAGTCAGGTGGAGAGGGTGATATTCGTAAGAACATTATCAATGCCGATTTAGTTGAGTGCATTGTTGCAATGCCTACTCAGCTATTCTATACAACGCAGATTCCTGTTTCGCTCTGGTTTATCAATAAACAGAAGAAACAACCGGGAAAGACTTTATTTATTGACGCCCGCAAGATGGGAACGATGGTGAGCCGTAAGCTTCGAGAGTTGACAGATGGTGATATCAAGAAGATTGTAGATACCTATGAAGCTTTTGTAGACGGAACACTTGAAGATGTTAAAGGCTTCTGTGCCGTTGCTGATTTGCAGGAAATTGAAAAGCAAGACTTTATCCTTACTCCGGGCAGATATGTAGGTATTGAAGAGCAGGAAGAAGACGATGAGCCATTTGAAGAAAAGATGGATCGGTTAACATCTGAACTTGCGGAAATGTTTGCAAAGTCGCATGAGCTGGAGGGAGAGATCAGGAAGAAGCTGGGGGCGATCGGATATGAGCTCAAGCAATGAAATAACGTATTGTTTGATTTTTGATACGAATGCTCTGTTTCAAGCATATGAAAAGAAAGCAGATTTCACAACGTTTAGCTTTAATTCAACATTTGAAAATGTAATTGATATGATTAATCAACTTGACATATATAATCAGGTAACCGTAGCAATTCCATCTGTTGTATGGAATGAAATGGAGAAGCAGATTATAGAAAAGCATGATGAATTGCTTTCAACTTATAAAAGTACGATATCAAAGAAACGATTTCCTGAATATTCTATTCAAGAAAATCCGGACATAAACTATCCGGAATACATAAAAAATAAGATTGTGGAATACAAAAAAGAGATTTCAGTAGGATTGAATAAAATTATAGAGCTTCCGATTGCTTCTAATAATAGGTTTGAAAGTATAATAAATCGAGCATTTAGTAAATTACCTCCTTTTGAGGGAAAAGACAAAAAGTCTGATAAAGGATTTAAGGATGCGCTATTATGGGAAAGTATTTTGGAATTTTCATTAACGCATCGCAACTCGAAAATTATATATTATTCCAAAGACAATGCTTTTGGAGGATTTCTGCTAAATGAGTTTGCAGAAAATGTATCAGATTCATCACTGTTCATATGCAAAAATGAAAGTGAAGTTAAGGTACAGTTAGAAGCGTGGGCAAAGGAAATTGACAAATATTCCTATCAACCAATTGAAGAGTTTGATGAAAACCAGGAAATTATTGATTGGTTAAACTCTGGAGATTTTCTCGTGCAGATAATCGATCGAAATTTTGGACTTGTTGAAAAAGGACGGTTGATTACTTCAACTACAGCTCATTTGATTAGTATTGATAATATTGAATCCTTGAATTCGGACGAGAATGCAATTGAATATTATATTGAAGCAGTATTGCAGTTTATATATGAATTGAAAGATGGAGGAAAAACACAGGACACAATCAACGTAGGCATAAATGTTAAGATGCTGGATGATGGTACTTATTCGGTTGAAGATGCGTATAGAACGGATGAAGACGAAACTGAAAGTGAGAGTTAGCTTATGAATACAGGACAAGAAAGAATAAACGAATTTGTAATTCGTGAAAAACTGGAGGCGATTGGACATGAAATCTGAATGGATAAAAAAGAAGCTCTCTGATATTGCAGATTTCAATCCCAGAGAAACAATAAAAAAAGGTGCTATAGCTAAGAAAATCCCTATGGATGTACTCCGCCCATTTTATCGAGATATTCCATATTATGTTGAAGAATGTTTTTCTGGTGGCACAAAATTCCGTAATGGAGATACGATTATGGCACGAATTACGCCGTGCTTAGAAAATGGGAAAACAGCGCAGGTCTCAATCTTAAATGATGGAGAGGTCGGGTTTGGCTCAACGGAATATATTGTGTTCCGAGCAAAAGAAGGAATTACTGATAAGGATTACTTGTACTACCTTGTTTGTAGCCCGGAAATAAGAGAACCGTCAATAAAATCTATGGTCGGTTCATCTGGACGACAGCGTGTGCAGACTGATGTTGTAAGGAATCTTGAAATTGATGTGCCTCCATTAGTTGATCAAGAAAAAATCGGCTCATTTTTGAAGTCGTTTGATGATAAAATCGCACTCAATGATAAGATAAACAAGAATTTAACGGTTTAGAGGTCGATGTCAGAGACATCAAGCTCGCCGGACATCAATCTTGGCAACAGAGTATCACGCAAAGAAGAAAGCTTTGCGGATTGAATAACATTAATTGATATTTCGGCAAAAATAGAATCAAGGGTGCAGAGCAGAGTATTTTTATCCTTTTCGCTTAATAGCGGAATAGGAATAGCTTGTATATTTTTAATCGGCAACTTCTGTTGTACAGCACCTACTGTACCTTTAGTAATAGCTTCTCTTCCTAATTGAGATCGAAGATACAGCAATAGATATTCTGGTGTTATATGCTTTAAGTTTGTTACTTTGACGCAATTCTCGGTCAGATTGGCTTTATCCAAGGTTGAATCTACAATAGCTGTTAGACCGATTGTTCCAACAATCGAGATCAGAACATCTCCCGTAGAAACTATGTAACGGGAAATACTTTTTTGTGTCTCTTCGTCAACATAGGCGTAATCAGGAGTAAGAGAGGCAAATAGGACATTATTTAAGTCTCGTACTCTAATATATGGATGTGTGTTTTGTATATCTATAAGATTGACACCTTTAGGTAATCGCTTTCCACCTTTCACATCTGCAATTTCGCCGAGATTAACGGTCGTGACAGCGTTGCTAAGGATTGATTGAAAAATCGCTTCTGCTTGCTGCTCTAAATTCTTGTTTAACCTAAATACTCCCACCAACGGCGGGAGCTAAAGCCAACGGAACTGCCGTTGAGTCGTTCTCTGGAAAATAAATTTGAAGGAGAATGACCTATGAAACAGCAAATTATTTCAGAGGTGGTGCAGCAAATGCTGCCACACCTCGACAATGCACAAATGCAGCAGCTGCAAAAAGTGCTTGAAAATGCACTGTTTGGCTGTGAGATCACGGCGCAGTCAGAGAAGAACGAAACAGACGATAACCCAAAGCTGATAGATTCTTTTGTTTCGGCAAAGCGGATTGAAGGTTGTTCAGAGAAAACGCTGAAATATTACCGCACAACCATTGAAACGATGGTAGCTTCGATAGACAAAGGTATCCGTCACATTCAGACTGAGGATTTGCGTTCTTATCTGACAGATTATCAGAGCAAGAACCAGTCCAGTCGTGTGACGATAGATAATATCCGCAGGATTTTGTCCAGCTTTTTCTCTTGGCTGGAGGACGAGGATTATATTTTGAAAAGTCCTGTTCGCCGTATCCATAAGGTGAAAACAGCAACCAACATCAAGGAAACCTATACAGATGAGGACTTGGAGAAAATGCGTGACAGCTGTACAGAACTTCGGGACTTGGCGATGATTGATATGCTGGCTTCTACCGGAATGCGTATCGGTGAAATGGTTTTGCTGAACAAAGCGGACATCAATTTCAATGAGCGTGAATGTGTGGTTTTCGGTAAGGGTGATAAGGAACGCATTGTCTACTTTGATGCTCGGACAAAGATTCATCTGCAAAACTATATCGACAGTCGAACAGATGAAAACCCGGCACTTTTTGTTACTTTGCGTGCTCCACATGAGAGAATCAAGATAGGCGGTATCGAATCTCGCCTGCGTGAAATGGGCAAGCAGTTAGATATACAAAAAGTCCATCCGCATAAGTTCCGAAGAACACTTGCTACGATGGCGATTGATAAAGGAATGCCGATTGAGCAGTTACAGCAGCTCTTGGGGCATAAACGAATAGATACGACCTTGCAGTACGCAATGGTCAAACAGAGCAATGTTAAATTGGCTCACAAGAAATACATAGGTTAAGGAAGGTGACGATATGACAGAGTGGAGGAAAAGATGTTTAGGCGAAATCACATCATTTATGTCTAAAGGCATTCCACCTAAATATGTAGAAAGAGAAAATGAGAATACAGTTCGTGTGTTAAATCAGAAATGTAATCGAAATTTTGAAATCAATTATGAGGAATCAAGATTACATGACTGTTCAAAAAAGAAAGTACCAGCTGATAAAATGCTTCAACCAGGAGATGTGCTGATTAACTCTACTGGTACTGGAACTGCTGGTCGTGTTGCTCAATTGTATGATGTGCCAACACCAACAACAATAGATGGACATATGATACTTCTTCGTCCAACCGAGGAAATTGATTCTATTTATTATGGGTATGCGGTTAAAGCGTTTCAACCTAAAATTGAAACGCTTGCGGAAGGCTCAACCGGTCAGACTGAAATAAATCGAAAAAGATTGCAGGAAGAAATTGTGATTTCTTTTCCAGAAGAAAAAGAAACTCAAGAGCGCATCGCTCGCTTTCTGTTGAATATAGATGAAAAAATAAAAGTGAATGGTAAGATAAACAAGAATTTAGAGCAGCAAGCAGAAGCTCTTTTCAAAGCATGGTTCCTTGATTATATTCCATGGAACGGTAGTGTGCCTGATTCTTGGATTGATGGAAAACTGGGTGATTTCGCGGATATTAAGCGTGGTGGTTCACCCAGACCAATTCAAAAGTACTTATCTGATTCAGGTTTACGATGGCTTAAAATTTCAGATGTAACAAGCCTTCAAACGCCATTTGTTATCGACATCAAGGATCACATAATTGAAGATGGACTAAAAAAGACCGTCTTTCTTAAAGAAGGATCGCTCATACTTTCTAATAGTGCAACTCCAGGCATACCTAAAATCCTTGATGTTGATAGCTGCATTCATGACGGATGGCTTTACTTCCCAAAATCAAAATTTTCACGGGAATATCTATATTTATATTTTAAGTACATTCGCCAGCATTTGGTTAATCTCAGTAATGGAAGTGTTTTTAATAATCTAAAAACGGATATTCTGAAAAATTATCCAACAATATTGCCTGATAAGGAAACACTTCATCGCTTTGATGCTATCGTATATCCTATGTTTTTGGAAATGCAAAATCGTACTCGTGAATCGCACAAACTTGCAGCTATGCGAGATGCGCTACTGCCTAAGTTGATGTCCGGCGAGCTTGATGTTTCCGACATCGACCTTTAAGCCACTAAATTCTTGTTTATCATAGAAATATAACGAAAAATACAGGAGGTTGAACATGCCAAATTTATTTACAGAGGATACATATGAACAGGCAATCATTGAATTGTTTGAAAACATGGGCTATGACCACCTCTACGCTCCGGATTTTGATAGAGATTATACCAGTCCGATTCTGGATTCTATTCTGAGAGATAGTTTGGTGCGTATCAACCGTGGTCTGCCTGTAGAAGCTATTGATGAGGCACTGGCCAAATTAAAGAATTTTGATACCGGAAGCCTGCTGCAGAAGAATATGATATTCATGGATTATCTGCAAAATGGCGTCACGGTTAAGTTCTTTGTGAAGGGCGAGGAGCAATCGTCGATTGTACGTTTGATTGATTATCAAAATATAAAGAATAACTCTTTTTATGTGGTAAATCAGTTTACATTTCTTGAAAATGGAAATAACCGTCGTCCGGATATTATTCTATTCATAAATGGATTGCCGCTTGTTTTGATGGAATTAAAGAGTCCAGCAAAAGATGAAGTGGGAGCAGAGAATGCATACCATCAGATTCGCAACTATATGCAGGATATTCCATCTATCTTTTATTACAACGCAATCTGTGTAATTAGTGATTTGTCTACGAATAAAGCAGGAACGATCACTTCCGGATTAGATCGCTTTATGGAATGGAAAACAAAAGACGGTAATTACGAAGATACTGCGTATGCGTCCTTTGAAACTTTCTATGAGGGTATGTTCAAAAAGGAACGTTTACTTGATATTTTGAAGAATTTTATTCTTTTCTCAGGCATTAGCAATAGTCGTTTCAAAGTATTAGCCGGATATCATCAATATTTCGCAGTCCGCAAAGCAATCGAAAAAGCAAAGGTAGCAACTAAGACCGACGGCAAGGGTGGCGTGTTCTGGCATACACAGGGCTCTGGTAAGTCATTATCTATGGTTTTCTATGCACATTTATTGCAGGATGCATTAGACAGTCCAACAATCGTAGTTATGACAGACCGTATTGATTTGGATGATCAGCTTTATGCACAGTTCTCACAATGCGCAGATTTTTTGCGTCAGACACCGGTACAAGCAGAGAGTAAGGAACATTTGAAGTCACTTCTTGATGGCAGAAGTGCGAATGGAATCATATTTACTACGATGTTTAAGTTTGAGCGTGGAGAGAAAGCTTTATCGGAACGTAGAAACATTGTTGTTATGGCAGACGAAGCACATCGTGGGCAGTATGGTTTTGATGAGAAAATCGTTATGTCAGAGAATGAAAACGGTGAAAAGGAAGCGCATACGGTAATTGGTAATGCCCGTGTTATTCATGACGCATTGCCGAATGCTACATTTATTGGCTTTACTGGTACACCGATCTCAGCTAAAGACAGAAATACTCGTGAGGTTTTTGGTGACTATATCGATGTTTATGATATGACACAGGCAGTGGAAGATGGCGCTACTCGTCCGGTTTATTATGAAAGTCGTGTGGTTCATCTAAAGTTAGATGAGAATACGCTGGCGTTAATTGATTCCACTTATGATGTCTTGGAGCAACAATCCGACGCGCAAACGATTGAGAAGAGCAAAAAGATGCTTGGCCAGATGGAAAGCGTACTGGGAGCAGATTCTACGATTGAATCTCTTTGTGATGATATCGTTGAACATTATGAAAAATACAGAGCAAATCTTCTGACAGGTAAAGCTATGATTGTGGCGTATTCTCGTCCGATTGCAATGAAAATTTACCGCCGTATCTTAAAAATTAGACCTACATGGACAGATAAAGTGGGTGTGGTCATGACTGGCGGTAACAATGATCCAGAAGATTGGAAAGAGATTATCGGAACCAAAGCGCACAAGGAAGAACTCGCGAGGAAATTTAAAGATAATAACGATCCGATGAAAATAGCCATTGTTGTAGATATGTGGCTTACCGGATTTGATGTACCTTCTTTGGCTACCATGTATGTGTACAAGCCAATGCATGGCTATAACTTGATGCAGGCAATAGCTCGTGTTAACCGTGTATTCAAGGATAAAGAAGGCGGATTGATCGTTGACTATGTTGGAATTGCGTCAGCTCTAAAGGCGGCGATGAAAGAATATACGAAGCGCGATCAGTCTAAATATGGTGACATGAATATTGCAAAGATGGCCTATCCGAAGTTTCAAGAAAAGCTGCAGGTCTGCAAGGATTTACTGCATGGCTTTGATTTTAGCGGCTTTGTAGGTGGCTCTCCGCTTACAATGGCTAAGCTTATTACGGGTGGTGTAAACTTTATTCTCGATGCAAGTGTACCAGAAAGAAAAGATTTGTTCTTGAAGGAAGCTATGCTTTTGAAACAGTCTCATTCGCTTTGTTCCAGTATGACAACAGAACAGGAAAGGCATGAAGCAGCTTATATGGAAGCTTTGCGCTCTACGGTTATTAAAATCACTTACGGTGGTACTGGTGGAAAGAGCCTGTCGCTTACTGAGATTAACGATCAAATCAATGAACTTTTGAAAGCGGCAGTACAGAGCGAAGGTGTCATCAGCTTATTTGACAGCAGCAAAAGTGGCGGTGAAAATTTCAGCTTGTTTGATCCGGCTGTCTTGGATGAAATCTCTAGAATGAAGGAAAAGAATATAGCTGTTGAGATTTTGAAAAAACTTATGGCTGAGCAGGTGGCCCTATATAAGAGAACAAATGTGGTGCAGTCACAAAAATTCTCAGAAAAGATAGCGCAACTGATGAACTCCTATTATAACGGATTAATCACCAATGAAGAAGTTATTAAAGAATTGCTTAAAACTGCGGAGGAAATTGCAAATCTCTATAAGAATGGTCAAGAGTTGGGACTTTCGCAAGAAGAGCTGGCATTTTATGATGCACTTACAAAACCAGAGCATATCAAGGATTTTTACAAGAATGATGAATTGATTGCTCTGACAAGAGAACTTACAGAAATGCTTCGTAAAAATCGCACTATCGATTGGCAGAAAAAAGAAACCGCTAGAGCACAAATGCGAAAGATGGTTAAGCGACTCCTTAAGAAATATAAGTATCCTCCGGAAGATTACGATTTTGCAATAAGTACAGTAATTAGTCAGTGTGAGCTTTGGACAGATAATGTGGAACCACGAAAAGAGGAAAAGCTATATAAATATGTGTCTGAAATAGAACTAAGCAAGGTGGCAGAAGATACGGTTTCTTACGGAGAAAAGAAGTAATGGAGGTGCGGTATGGATGCACGTAAAGGCAATATCTATGAGATATTAAATGGAAATAAACAGTTTTTGATTCCAGTTTATCAGCGATTTTACAGCTGGGACATTGATCAGTGTAAACGACTTTGGAACGATATTGTAGAGATGCAGAGAAAAGGTAAAGCTGGCCATTTTGTTGGATCTATTGTTAATATTGCTGAGCAGGCAATGCCAACAGGTGTTCAGAAATATATGATTATTGATGGGCAGCAGCGAATGACTACGTTAACTCTTCTTCTCCTGGCTTTGCGCGATTATGCAATAAAGAATCCTGGTGACACAACAATTAATGCTCGTCGTATAGATAATATGCTTCTAAAAAATGAGTACGAAAATGGTGATGAACGGTATAAGTTACTGTTAACCGAAACAGATAGGGACATTCTTATAAGCCTTGTTGAGGAAAAGCCAATTGCAGAAGGTACTCGATCAAGGCTGATTGAAAATTACAACTTTTTCGCTAACAAGCTGGCCGATAAAGAAATTCAGCCTGCAGAGGTATACGAGTCAATTGGAAAATTACAGATTGTTAATATCACGTTAGACCGTACTGTAGACGATGCACAGGCAATTTTTGAAAGCTTGAACTCTACCGGTAAGGAACTTTCAGAATCTGATTTGATTCGTAACTATGTTTTGATGGGATTAGAGCCATCAGAGCAAACCTATGTATATGAGCATCTCTGGCGGCCTATGGAACAACTGTTTATTTATGAAACGCAAGGATCTGTAATGGATGCTTTTTTCCGCCATTACTTAACCATGAAGCTTTCTCGTATTCCAAAGCAAGGACGTGTATATGAAGAGTTCAAGTTGTATCACTTGAACTGCGAATTTGGAAGTATTAGAGAACTGTGTCAAGATTTGCTGGACTACGCAAAATATTACACTAACATCGTATTTAAGCGAAACTCTGACACGGATTTAAAGAAGTTATATGAAGATATTATCGATTTGAGAATGGAAGTATCTTATCCATTCTTACTGAAGATTCATCATGACTGTACCGAAGAACTGATAACATCAGATGAGTTGAAGGAAATTCTGAAGCTTTGTATTAGCTATGTCCTGAGACGTGCAATTTGCGAAATTCCGACTAATTCGATGAACAAGACCTTTGCAACGTTGAAGAATTATATTAAACCAGATGATTACCTGAATTCTGTTAAGGCATTCTTTGTAATGCAGGATACTTATAAAGAATTCCCGGATAACGATAAGTTTGAAGGTGCATTCGTAAATCGTGATATTTATAATATGCGTGCTAGAAATTATATTCTAAGTCGCTTGGAAAATTTTGAAAACAAAGCTCCAATTACTATAGAAAATTACACCATTGAGCATATTATGCCGCAAAACAAAAATCTTTCTTTGGAGTGGCAAACTGATCTTGGCCCTGAGTGGCAGGAGGTACAGAAGAAATATTTACATACAATTGGCAATCTTACTTTGACTGCATATAATTCCGAGATGAGTGACAGGCCTTTCTTGGATAAGATGGATATGCCGGGTGGATTTAAGGAAAGTGCACTTAGGCTTAATAAATATGTGGTTTTGCAGAATGAATGGAATGAGAAACACATCCAAGAGAGAGCAAATGAATTAGCAAAGAAAGCAGAAACTATTTGGCCATATCCAACTTTAACAGCTGCAGAACTAGCACCATATCAAGCAGAAGAAAAAACAGTGCAGAAGTATTCCTTAGAATCATATGATGTTAATGCTTTTACAAGAATGCTGTTTGAGTCTTTGGATAAGCGTATTATGAACTTATCTCCAGCGGTGAAGAAGGAATATAAAAAGTTGTATGTTGCTTATAAGCTGGATACTAATTTTGTTGATATTGTCTTCCAGAAACAAAGATTGCGTATTTCGATTAATATGAAGTTTTCAGAGATTAATGATCCTAACGGTATCTGCAAGGATATCACAGGTTTAGGTCGTTGGGGAAATGGTGATGTAGAATTGTTTATGGAGCATCAGGATGAATTAGATCAAATCATGGAAATTGTGAAGCAATCCTATGATGCACAGGCAGAATAATGATTTGGAAACATTAAAGGAGGCATCCTATTTGAAAAAGAAAAAAGATGAAATAACCATCCGTTCCAGTGCTGCAGAATACCTGACGTATGTTGCCTCTGTCGGTGATCAGCAGGACAGTATCGAGATGCGCTATGAGGATGAGAATATATGGCTAACGCAGAAGATGATGGCCACATTATATGACGTGGGTACTAACACAATAAATTATCATATTAAGAAAATATTCGAGGATAGCGAACTACAGGAGGATTCAGTTATTCGAAAATTTCGAATAACTGCCGCTGACGGAAAAAGCTACAGCACAAATCACTATTCCTTGGAGATGATCATTGCTGTTGGATTCAAGGTCAATTCTGAGCGTGCGGTGCAGTTCCGTAAATGGGTCAATCAAATTGCCAAGGACTACACCATCAAAGGCTGGGTTATGGATGACGAACGTCTAAAAAATGGTGGATCAGTGCTCACAACAGAATACTTTGATCGTTTGCTTGAACAGATTCGTGAGATCCGTTTGTCTGAGCGTAGATTCTATCAGAAGATAACAGACATCTATGCTACAGCTCTTGATTACGACCGCACAGCAAAAACGACAAAACAGTTCTTTGCTAAGGTGCAGAACAAGATGCATTATGCAGTTCACGGACATACGGCAGCAGAGTTGATTTATGAGCGAGCAGATGCTGATAAGCCACATATGGGGCTAACCACATGGGCAGCAGCGCCGGAAGGCAAGATTGTAAAAAGTGATGTGAGCGTTGCAAAGAATTATCTTTCAGAAAAGGAAATGCGTTCATTAGAGCGTATCGTTTCGGCATATCTGGATCTGGCAGAGGATCGCGCAGAGCGTCATATTCCGATGACAATGGAGGACTGGGCAAAGCGTCTGGATTTATTCCTGATGGCTGATGACAGAGAGGTCCTTCAGGATGCAGGAAAGATCACGGCAGAGATTGCCAAGGCTAAAGCCGAGACTGAATTTGAAAAGTATCGTGTCATTCAGGACAGACTTTTTATGTCCGACTTTGATAAGTACATGCTGGAACTGGAAGAGAATGCGAAGAAGTAATAGGTTCGGTTCTCCCTTTCAATGCTGGATTTTCAGACATAATAAGGTCGAGTGCATGGAAAAATGAACATCAGTTAGGACGAAAAATAGCCGTTGACCTGTTCTTTGTAGGAAGAACGGACAAGGTTGAGGCGATGGCGGTTCCTCGCAAAATTTGACTTTTATGTTGGAATCACTATAATAGTAGAAATAATAGTAGAAACGAATAAAAAAGTTGAACTTTTTTCGTGGACAAACAAGGTTCAGGCTGAGATATGGATAGCGAAATGTATCAAGATATTTTTGCTACAGAATTTGTAGATATGTTTCCACGAACAAACGGAGATATTTTGGTACAAACCATATTGGTTTAGATAGATTCCCGATGATCGACATCAATCCGGACCTATCGAGCCATGTGGAGACGGTTGCTCTGTTAGGTGGGAAAAAACCAGATGATTATATTGATGTAGATCTTGATCTCTCATCTCTAAAAAATAATGCAGGTTTATCTGTTACATACAGCGAAATTAAGGATTTTGCTTTACATCATTATGGTGTAAAGCTCAGTAGTCTTGAAATTGCACAAGTAAAGAGAGCTAACGGTCTTGAGTTACGAAAAAACTTTAATATTTCTAAAAAATCAGATCAAAAACAGCCTCAGGTAACTCCTGAAAAACGCAAACTTATTGAAGAAATTTTTTATCACTTTGGTATTCTTGAGCAAAATGTTTAAACTTTTAATTCGCCCTTATACGCTATCCTCGGATGAAGAATCAAAAAAAATAATTCAAAAATTGCACGCAGCAGGAATTAGAGTGCAAAAATATAACGACAGCACATTATCTCTTTCGTGGGATGAAACTCAGACTGTTGTTAACGCCCGCAATGCTGGTCGTCCACATAAAATTTTTAGAGATTGTGTTGGAAATGTTATCACTTGGGATTCTATCTACCAATTTATACAATCTTTATCTTATAAGCCTTCTATAGATTGCTTATCAAGCGAAATAAGTAGACACTTTGATTCTATTTCATATTCTAGTGCACGTCGCCGGTTGCGTGAAAATAAACCGGATACTCCTAATTCCAAATTGCGCGCTGGTAATAACGAACCTTTTTAAGAAAGGCTATAATATTTATGCAAATGATTAGTCAGATTGTTCATATTGCCTCCAATAATCCCAATAACCTCATTTATGATCTACGTCATCGCCTATCCAAAGTCGGATTGCTCATGCGCGTTGTACAGCACGAGGGAAATCTTTATTTAATCATTGAAGAAAAGAACAATATCCGTCATGCGGGAGCAAAGCGCAAACCTCTTGTTGATTCGTCTGGGAACATCATCACTTGTGCTGATATTTTTAAGATGAAAGCTCAAAAGCAATCAAATCAATTTATTGCTACAAATCTTTTCCACCATGAGTCTCATAGCAAGGTTAACGCTTCAACTATTAGCAGACGTATTAAGCAACACCGCATCAATAATGAGTTTTTTGAAAATAGCACCACAATTTTTTAGTAAAAATATCCGAGTTATCATAAATGACTCGGATATTTCATTTATTACGAATTGATGTTATAAAAATCTACCATTATTAATTCGTGATATTTTACATCTATTTTTCCTTTTGCTCTGCTAAATAATATTATGATTTCGTGATGAGACAAGAGTGTTCAAAAAACTCTAGTTTTTTAGACAATCTTGTGTAAAAAAACACATATTTACAATGAGGTGAAAATTATGAACACTAGTAAACTGCTGCGTACTGCTATGCACGAACGTGGTATGACACAATCTCGTCTTGCTGAAGCTTGTGGTCTCAGCAGCCAGAGCGCAGTCTGTAATTTTCTGCAACGTCAACACGGTATGCGCATCGATACGCTGTTAACTCTACTAAATGCCATGGGATATGAAATTGTTGTCCGTGACTCTATGAGTAAACAGCTGTGTTGGGAACTGGATAGCAAATGAAGTTTTTCTATGCTCGTGTAAGCACAGCCGACCAAAATCTTGCTAGGCAATTGAAAGCTGCTGAAAAATACAAACCAGATCAGATTTTTGCAGATAAATCCTCTGGTAAAAGTTTTGATCGTCCAGAGTATCAAAAACTTAAAGCCATCATCTGTACCGAAGATGAACTTATAATCAAATCAATTGACCGATTGGGTAGAGATCGGGATGGCATTCAGAATGAGTTAGCTTGGTTTCGTTCTCACGGTGTAATAGTACGCATTATCGATATTCCCACCACTATGATTGAGTTTCCAGCAGAGCAACAGTGGATCGGAGATATGGTATGTAACATTCTGATTGAAGTCCTTAGTTGTATCGCCCAGCAAGAACGTGAAGTCATTAACAAGCGTCGTCAAGAAGGCATTGACGCCATGCCTATTGTAAATGACCATCGTGTCTCTAGTCGCACTGGAAGATCTATTGGACGTCCTCCTTGTCGCATAGATGAAGCATTGTTTCTATCCTTAAGAGCTCAAAACAAAGCTGGTAAACTAACTATTCTTGAGTGCTGCCAGAAACTTTCTATATCACGTGGTACTTGGTATAATCTCTGTAAAAAAATCGGAATTTAATTCCTAAAAATTTCTCGTCCGATTATTCAGACGAGAAATTTTTATATGCACATTGTTCTTTTTGAAAGATTTCATCAACCTTTAATAAATCCTTATGTAGGTATGTACTGTCGCAGATAGCCTGCTCATTTCGCTGTAAAAGTAAGATTTTCTTGCTAATATTTCTCGAAGGATCTGGCAAGCATCTCATCGCATCATATACCTGCTCGATATCAAGTATGAGTGGCTTTGATGATTGTAAGTCTTTATCTCGAATCCGATTCATAAAAAGTTGTGCCCATTTCCGTGGCCAGCCATTTTTCCCTTGTAGTTGTCGCAGCTCTTGTACAAGCATCTTCTGAGAAAGATTTTTCCAACGCTTAAATGAACAAACAATCAAACTCTTAAATAATTTATGGTAGCATTCACAAATTGCCGTATCAGTCAGAGCATTCCATTTTCTAGTGTTGAAAACTCTTCTTATCTTGTTAGGTGTCTTTAAAGCAAATTCTATCCTCAAAACCTTTTCATCGCCACTTAGACCCATTTCATTTATTTTATTATACATGAGGACGGATATAGACTTGTTTTCCCGTAAAAGTGAATCGTATATGGGAACTGCTCCTTCCCGCTCATAGTATTGAAGAGCCTTAAATTTCTTATTCAAGCTGGCCATTAGCAACTTCAGTACTCGGCCATAGCTACTATATTCCTGTGTTAATGAGATGTTACAATTTAACTCTATATAACTAACGGTTGCCTGCTCAACATCAATTTCTACGCCATAACGTTCCGTAAGGTAATCTGCCACTGTTCTAATATAACGATCATATTCGCTCCATGTCATATTAAAAAAATTATTTCCCCTTGCATGGTGTACTGTTAAATGTAGGTTGCAGTATAAAATGGGTCTACTATCTGTAGGGCAAATAATTCCTATCGTACATCGATAAAATTTTTCACTGTCTTTGATGATAATCCGATCAATGCAATTACAGCTTGGCTGATCTCTTGAAACACTATTCCAGATTGCTTTTAAATCATTCCGACCATGATGCAGATCCACTCTATCATTGCACTCTAACAGTCTCCATTCAAGCGCCTTTACTGTTAATGATAATTCAACTGCGTCAATTCCAACCTTGCTCATGTCGTATCTCCTAGTAAATAAAAATAATTTTCTATCTGCTAGAAATATGTGCGTTTTTTTCACGAAAAGATGTTTAGCTCAAAGTTCTGCTATGATTATACAAGGACATTTCAACTTATACCCTTTGAAAATATCTGTTGCTTTCTTACTCAAAATAACTCAATTTACACTGCCTTTTTCATTCTATGTCACAAATATCGAACTTTTTATCAGATTTAATCTGCGTCGATATTGCAATCTCCATACGAAAACGTAGAGAGTGACTTTGAACTGCACCTCATTTGTTAGACAGTATGATATGATGTCTAACAAAATGGTGGTAGAAACCATGATAGGCGTTATTGCGAGGCGGCGAGACGATTTGAAGTAAGGAGTGCAACGCAGGTTAACGATTGGGGAGGGCACATCTATTTAGTCGCAAGGAAAACTGCCTGGACAATGCTGTGATTGAAAAGTTCTTTGGATTACTCAAGAGTGAACTGTTTTATCCGCAAGAATTTCAATCCATGGAATACTTCAAATAGGAACTCATGGAGTATCTGGACTACTACAATAACCAACCGCGAAATCAAGGCAAAGTTAAAGGACCCGCCGCCTGTAATTCACAGACAGCAAGCCCTTTCGGTTGCTTGAATAAATTTTTTCTGAAATATTGTTTAACTTTTGGGGTCACTTCACTTTTGAACAGCGGCTTTATCACTATCAGGAGAAGAGTCAGATGTAGAACAAGAATCATTTGTATATGCATCACTATATTTCTGCATCATATCAAACATAAATTTGGCGCAACGGATAAACTTTAGATTTTCATCTGCATCATTCAAGTAATTTTGATCCATTATTCGGTCTCACTTTCTGTGTTTAACAGAAATATGAGAGAATATTCAAAATGCATAATTAAAATTGAAGGAATTTAATTCCGGCAAAATTAATTATGCATTTTTAGCCTGATTATTTCCATCATGAAAAGATGAATGATCTACATTGCAATTTTTGTGTAAAAGAGCTATACTTAGGATAGTATTTTGAAAAAAATACTGCATTTGATCTATTTAGGAGATAAAACCTTATGAAATTTAACAAATCTAAGCTCGCATCGGTCATTATGTCCGGCGTTTTGGCTGTCAATGTAGTGACACCGGCATTTGCAATTAACAATGAAAATACAACAACCAAATCATCCACATCTACCATATCATCTCAGACTACAACAGATTCAGATTCAACAAACAAGGTTTGGGTCGTTGATCAGAAGGAAGAGGATGTTCAGGTTGTAGTTGGATATCGACATTACTATATTTGTAACAATTGTCAGACAAAATTTTACTTCGATGAATATCCTGCTTCTGATAATGATCTTACTCCTGGGGAGAATGCTGCTGCACACGCTGCCGCTGACCATTTGAGATATTCATCTTGTGCTGGTGCATCTGTTGGTTATTCCGGTGGCAAAGACCCGATTTACAAGACCGAACATCATGAGGAAATCGGACACTATGAGGAAATTACAGTCGATCAGAGTAAGCTGACGGTTAAGTATAATAAATATAACGAATTTGGCGACTACAGTGAGGAGAGCGTAGATTATACTTCTACGAGTGATACGAATGCAAAGTTTGTAATGCGGCATAATGGCACTGCGTATCCGAGTGTTACTGTTACGCCAGATGGAGATATTACATGGAAGTCGAGTGATAAGAGTGTAGCTACGGCAGCATCTAGCGGTGAAATTCGAGCATACAATCTTGGAACGACAACTATCACTGCTACCAGTCCGAACGGCGCTTATGTTACCTTTGATGTTGAAATTGTTCCGAATTTTACATGGAACGGAACTTCTTGTGTAGCAGATTATGCATATGCAGGAAATGGCTCATCCAGTTGGGATTATTATAATCAAGACTGCGATGTTACCAGTAAGGTAACGAAGCCAGCTACTTGTTCTCATACTGGTGAAACAGTTTATACTGCTTCAATTACTGTCGGAGGAAAGACATATACAGATACAAAGACTGTAGAGACTCCAAAGACCGAAACCCATTCTTGGAATGAGGGCGAGATTACGACTCAGCCGACTTGTACAAAGAATGGTGTAAAGACCTACACTTGTACTGAATGCAGAGCAACTAAGACTGAATCGGTTCCGGCAACCGGTCACACTTACGGTGAACCGAAGTTTAAGTGGTCTAATGATAAGACTTCCTGCACTGCAAGCGTATCTTGCAAGGCTGGCGATGACACTCAGACTGCCAACTGCAAGGTTAGCAGCAAGGTGACGACAGAAGCAACTTGTGCTAAGGAAGGCGTTCGCACCTATACTGCAACGGTTACTCTGAACGGTAAGGATTACACAGACACCAAGACCGAGAAAATCGCTAAGACTGAAAACCATTCTTGGGATGAAGGAAAGATTACAACCCCGCCGACCGATACTCGTGAGGGAGTAAAGACCTACACCTGTACCGTTTGCGGTAAGACCAAGACCGAAGCAATTCCGAAGCTCAATGCTGAGTATAAGAAACCGACGTTTGCGTGGTCTGAAGATTACTCCTCTTGCGTAGCTACTGCTGTTTGTACGACCGGTGGGGCCGATCTGAAGAAGGATTGTGCCGTAACACACAAGACTACAAAGAATCCAACTTGCACCAAGACTGGCGTGGAAACATATACCGCTACTGTGGAAGTAAACGGTAAGACTTATACGGATGTTAAGACAAAAGACATTCCGGCAACCGGTCACACTTACGGCGAACCGAAGTTTAAGTGGTCTAATGATAAGACTTCCTGCACTGCAAGCGTATCTTGCAAGGCTGGCGACGACACTCAGACTGCCAACTGCAAGGTTAGCAGCAAGGTAACAACAGAAGCAACTTGTGCTAAGGAAGGCGTTCGCACCTATACTGCAACGGTTACTCTGAACGGTAAGGATTACACAGACACCAAGACCGAGAAAATCGCTAAGACTGAAAACCATTCTTGGAATGAAGGAAAGATTACAACCCCGCCGACCGATACTCGTGAGGGAGTAAAGACCTACACCTGTACCGTTTGCGGTAAGACCAAGACCGAAGCAATTCCGAAGCTCAATGCTAAGTATAAGGAACCGACGTTTGCGTGGTCTGAAGATTACTCCTCTTGCGTAGCTACTGCTGTTTGTACGACCGGTGGGGC
Organism: Butyricicoccus intestinisimiae; assembly: GCF_018918345.1. Lineage (NCBI taxonomy): Bacteria > Bacillati > Bacillota > Clostridia > Eubacteriales > Butyricicoccaceae > Butyricicoccus > Butyricicoccus intestinisimiae. The sequence continues at coordinate 588,010 of NZ_JAHLQI010000001.1, read as the reverse complement.
AGATCTGAAGAAGGATTGTGCTGTAACACACAAAACTACAAAGAACCCGACTTGCACTAAGACTGGCGTGGAAACATATACCGCTACTGTGGAAGTAAACGGTAAGACTTATACGGATGTTAAGACAAAAGACATTCCGGCAACCGGTCACACTTACGGTGAACCGAAGTTTAAGTGGTCTAATGATAAGACTTCCTGCACTGCAAGCGTATCGTGTAAGGCTGGCGATGACACTCAGACTGCCAACTGCAAGGTTAGCAGCAAGGTAACAACAGAAGCAACTTGTGCTAAGGAAGGCGTTCGCACCTATACTGCAACGGTTACTCTGAACGGTAAGGATTACACAGACACCAAGACCGAGAAAATCGCTAAGACTGAAAATCATTCTTGGGATGAGGGTAAGGTTACGACCCCGCCGACCGATACTCGTGAGGGCGTAAAGACTTATACCTGCACGGTTTGTGGTAAGACTAAGACCGAAGCAATTCCAAAGCTCAGTGCTGAGTATAAGGAACCGACATTCGCGTGGTCTAGCGATTATACCTCTTGCGTAGCTACTTTCGTTTGCACAACTGGTGGATCGGATCTGAAGCAGGATTGTGCGGTAACGCATAAGACTACAGAGGCTACTTGCGAGACTGCAGGTACTACGAAGCATACAGCAACCATTACCTTTAATGGCAAGACTTATACGGATGTTAAGGAGACTGCAATTCCGGCAACCGGCCACACCTATGGCGAACCGGAGTTCAATTGGAATGGTACACAGTCCTGTGTTGCAACCTTTACTTGCGCGAAGTGCGGTAAGACCAACGATGTAAATGCTAAGATTGAAAAATCTGGCTCTGGCATGAAGGTAACATATACCGCAACGGTTACTGCGAATGGCAAGACCTATACTGATCAGAAGGCAGATAAACGCTTCGTAGATGTGGCAGACGATGCATATTACTATGATGCGGTAGACTATGCGCTGAAGCATAAGATTACGGACGGCACTTCTGAGACCACATTCTCTCCGGATGACAATTGTACCCGCGCGCAGATCGTTCAGTTCTTGTACAATTTAGATGCAAGAAATACGGAAGCTTTGATCGCAGAGACAATTCCGTTCCATGATATTGAGGATGATGCTTGGTATGCTGATGCTGTAAAGTGGGCGTATGAAAACCAGGTTACAGATGGCACTTCTGAGACTACGTTCTCCCCGAATGAAGGTTGCACTCGCGCTCAGGTAGCACAGTTCCTTTGGAATCGTGCTGGCAATCCGGAACCGAAGAATGTAAAGACTGCATTTACGGATGTGCCGGAAGATGCTTGGTATGCAAACGCCGTTGCTTGGGCGGCTGAGAATGGTATCACATCTGGTACTTCCGAGACTACGTTCTCCCCGGATGACAATTGTACTCGTGCTCAGATCGTGACACTTATCTATCATAATGAAACGATGTAACAACGGAAAAGTTTCTATATAAAGCACAAGTGCGGTAACGAAAACAAGAGGTCGAGAGACCTCTTGTTTTGTTATCCGCACTTTTTAAAATTCTTTTCCAATATCATAAATGCGTAATAGATCTAAAAAACTATTTAACTCATCACCTTCATGCACTTGACGTTGTAAAACACTTTCTACACCGGCACCGATGGCAATTAAGCGACGGGTTCGCGCTTTGCGATCAGCAGCTTTTTGTTGTGCCGTTAGCTTTTTTTCTTGGGCAAGCAGTTCAGCACGGCGTTTTTGCAACTTGGAAATACGATCTTCATAGGAACTCGCCATGACATTCACCTCCTTCTTATTAAAAATATGAAACTTTTACTATGTCAAAGGCACCAAAGGCGCACTTATAGACACACATGTGTATGTCTGTAAGTGCACTCTTCGAGGACTCCTGCGGAGAGCAAAATTTTTTCGTTTTAAATTGGTAATTCTCGCATATTTATGATGAAAGCGATGGCAGTAATTTTGGGAATTAAATTCCTAAAATGGGAGGAAGGTGGAAGTCGCAATTTTTCATTATTCGATTAAGGTTGTTAGTCGCAGCCAAGGAAGAAGCGTTGTAGCGTGTGCAGCGTACAGAGCAGGAGCAAGGCTAGTCGATCATGACACAGGGAAAGTACATGATTTTACGAGGAAAGGCGGTGTTATCTACTCAGAAATATTGTTACCATCTCATGCACCAGAAAGCTATAGTAGCCGACAAACGTTATGGGATTCTGTATCAAAGGTTGAATGTAAAAGCAATTCACAGCTTGCACGAGAGGTGGAGATGGCGTTACCCAAGGAACTAAGCAGAGAAAAGCAGATTGAGCTAGTTAGAAGCTACATAAAAGCGCAGTTTATATCCAAGGGTATGTGCGCCGACTGGGCACTACATGATCGACAGGACGGAAATCCACACGTTCATATTCTTCTTACAGTTCGTGGCATAAACTCTGATGGGGCATGGAGTACAAAAGAGCGAAAAATTTATAAACTGGATTCAAATGGAGATAGAATTCCCATTATCGATTCTAAGACAGGAAAGCAGAAGATTGGGGCACGTGGTCGCAAGCTATGGCAACGTGAAACCGTGCAGGTTAATCAATGGAATAGCAGAGAAAATGCAGAGATTTGGCGAGCGGCATGGGCAAAACAGTGTAATCAATTTCTTGGATGCCAGGCAGTTGATCATAGGAGCTATGCGCGTCAGAAAAAGGAAATTATACCGACAATTCATGAGGGATTTGTTGCAAGACAAATAGAGCAAAAGGGCAGTATTTCTGAGCGATGTGAGCAGAATCGTGTTGTGAGAAGGCGGAATGCGCTTAAACTTCAATTAGTGAAAATCATCGGTGAAATTCAAGACGTATTATTAAGGAAAGCAGATGACATTATTGGACGAGAAAAATATGAACACATTAGAACAGCTGATCAGAGAGAACGAAGGTCTGCAAGAAACTATACGCGAACAAGAACAGACGATTTCAAACCTCTCCTCAGAGCAGCAGAGGTTAGCCGACTCACTGCAAGAACAGATCGGCTTAGTGGAGAAACAAAACAGAGCACTGGAACATCAAGAACCGACCAAGCTAGAAGCCGAGAACATGGAGTTGAAAAAAGCTTTGAAGCAGAGCGAACAAGTCATGATGATCGCTGAACAAAAAGCACGCACTGTGGACGAACGAGTTGAGGCGGCTAGGTTAGAGTATGCTATGGAATTGGCTGTTCAACAGGCGGAGGATAGCAAACAGTGGGAAAAAACGATGGAAAAAATTACAGCGTATTACAACACTGAGTTAGAACGACAGCGCATGGGGTACGAACGCATTATTGGACAGTTAAGAACAAGATTGAATTCTCCGTGGTATATGAAGTTATTGTATGGTTGGAAGGAGAGTAAGCATGAGAAAAATTATTGATAAAAAACTGTACGATACAGATCAAGCAATGACATTGGCTTATATAAAGACTGGTGGCATTGAAGGCATCTACTATGCATATGAGATTCTATATGAGAAAATTGATGGAACGTTCTTTCTGTACTCTACTGTAGGACCTGATCCATCGATGTATAGGAATGATGGAGACATTGTTCCGGTAACGGAAGAAGATGCGAGAGCGTGGGTCGCTGAGCATCTTAGCGTTGAAGAGTATGAAAAACTTTTTGGTCCAATTAAATGACAAGAAAGTAGAGAGTATTGCAAGTGAAGTGACCCAAAAAGTTAAATAATATTTCAGAAAAAATTATTCAAGCAACCGAAAGGGCTTGCTGTCTGTGAATTACAGGCGGTAGGCCCTTTGACTTTGCCTTGCGACTCATACTTTACCGAATATCTTTCGTCCGGGGGCATACACTGGTACTGCCATTTCTTTGAATTCTGGCGTATATTGTTTGTTATAGTTAAACATCACTTCAACATTGTTCTTTTTTTCTCTTCAATATCATGTTATAATGATTTCAATAGTAAATCGTTTGTAATCAAGGTGGGGAAATACATGCAGTCTGCAAATAAAAAAATTAATGTCTATACATATACTCGTGTGTCTACTATAATGCAGATAGATGGCTATAGCTTGGATGCTCAGTTGAATAGTCTCCGCAAATACGCAGACTATAAAGATTATACTATTGTACGCGAGTATTCCGATCAAGGTTTCTCTGGAAAGAACACACAAAATCGTCCTCAGTTTATGCAAATGATGTCGGATATTCAAAAAAATACAGATCATGTTAAATATGTTCTTGTATTTAAGCTATCGCGTTTTGGTCGCAATGCTGCTGATATTCTATACTATTTGCAATTTATGCAAGATTGTGATGTAAATCTTATTTGTGTTGAAGATGGTCTTGATAGTTCCCAAAGTGCTGGAAAACTGATGATTTCCATTTTATCATCAGTTGCTGAAATTGAGCGTGAAAATATTCGTGCTCAAACTATGGCTGGTCGCCTTCAAAAGGCTAGAGAAGGAAAATGGAATGGTGGTTTTGCTCCATATGGTTATGACCTCAACAATGGTTTTCTTGAAATTAATGAAGAAGAGGCCAACGCTATTCGAATCATTTTCGATAAGTATGTACATACGACATTAGGTGTTGACGGCGTTGCCAAGTGGCTTAATGAACATGGAATTAAAAAAAGACCTAGGCAGAACGGGCATTTAACGAAATTTGGAACTCGTTATGTAGCTCAAATTATCGATAATCCTGTTTATGCAGGTAAAATCGCATACGGACGACATAAAACCGAAAAAATTTCAGGTAAACATAACGAATATCACGTTGTTAAGAAAAAAGACTATCCTGTATATGACGGAATACATGAAGCTATTGTAACTCCTGAACTTTGGGAAAAGGCGCATGAAAAACGTTTAGAGCACGCTCATCGTCCAGAAAAAAAGGTAAAAGAACATGAATACATTCTATCTGGTCTCTTAAAGTGTCCCGGCTGTGGTGCGTCCATGTACGGTATTCACTCTCAAAAAAGAAAACCCGATGGAACCTACTATCCCCCTTCATATGGCTATACATGTCGCAATCAAACTCGCCAATCCGGTTACACATGTACTTGGAAGCATCACCAAATAAATGCTAAAACTATTGATTCTTCTGTTCAAGATACTATTATATCTTTAGTGGATAATGCTCAATTTGCTCAAGTTTTAAAAGATTTAATCGGTACTTCTGTTGATTCAGATGAGCTTCAAGTTGCTTTAACAGCTGCTGAAAAAGAACTTCGACAAGCTAAGCAAACACAATATCAACTTGAAAATCAATTGGACTCCCTCGACGTGGAAGATACACATTATAATCTTCGCTATGAAAGTTTAAATCGCAGACTAGAAAATGTATTTATACGTATCGATGGAGCTAATCTTCGTATACAAGAAGTTCAAACACGTATAAACCATGTTCAACAGCGGCAGTTGTCACGAGATTCTGTATATGAATATCTTCTGCAGTTTCGCAAAGTCTATGATCTTATGACTGACTTTGAAAAGAAAACGTTTATGAAATCTTTTATTAGTAGAATTGAACTATTTTCTGAAAAACAGAAAGATGGTCGATGGGTCAAATCCATTCATTTTCATTTTCCTGTATATTATCATGAGCATCTGACAAAAGAAATTTTCCCACCTTTAAAAACAACAGATGAGACGGTCTGTTTGCTGTCAAAGAAAGATAAATAAGTGCTGAAAAGTGGCGTATTTCCGGGCTTTTTGCGAGGTTAGTATCATCAGAGAAGCCTTGCGGAAAGCTCGGTTTTCTTGTAGGGAAACATATCTACTTTTTAGTCTGACCGAAGAAAAAGTGGATGGTCGGAAAAATGCAGTAGGGTTTAGGCTGTGGATTAGATGTCATAGGTTGTGGCACTGAAATTGTTGTCAGAGCTGACCGCAGTTTAGGCTACTCGATATTAAGAGACAGAGTTGGCAGTGGAATAGATGTTATGGAAGTGGAGGCAGTATTGTCTATGGAAGAAAACTTAGTTCATAGCAGTTTGGAATTCTTAAAAGTACTTGAAAAGTTTACGCTTAAAAGTAAGCTGTTAGCCTGTCAACAGTTTTCAAGCAGGATAATGACCTGCTTTCAAGTGGATATGGTCAAGGCTTATGAAGAAAACATGAAGGTTTCCAATCTGTATATCTCATAGGTAAAGAGAAAATGCGGAATTGAGGTTGGAAAGAATTATAATTTACCTAAAAATGAAGATAGCAGGCAACCGCAGTGTCCAGAAGATAAAGAGAGTGCAATTGTGGAGGCATTGAAGCATTTTAAGATGAATAGTTAATAAAGAGAGGTGCATATGCTATGCCAAATATCCTTGTGGTTGAGGACGATGAAAACTTGAATCGTGGAATCACTTTTTCACTGAAAAAATCCGGATATGAGGTTTTTTCAGCAGAATCAGTGAAAAAAGCGAAAAGAATTGCAAGTGATAATAATGTGGATGTTGCCATTTGTGATGTGAATCTTCCGGATGGAAACGGATTAGAGCTTGTCAGATGGATGCGGAATTGTCAAAATGTATATATTATCTGTCTTACCGCGTTAGATCAGGAGACAGATCAGGTCATGGGATATGAAGCAGGGGCAGATGATTATATTACAAAGCCGTTTAGTCTTTCGGTACTTCTTTTGAAAATAGAAGCACATTTCCGCCGCAGACAGGAGAAAACGGAAGCCGGAAAGATGATTTCGGGAGATATCGTATTTATCGCAGGAGAAATGAAAGTCCTGATAAAAAGTCGTGAAATCAGTTTGACAAAAACGGAGTTGAAAATGCTGTCCTTTTTTCTTCAAAACCCGAAACAGATTCTTTCAAAAACACAAATATTGGAAAATGTGTTTGATCTGGAAGGGAATTTTGTGGATGAAAATACAATCGCTGTCAATATCAGAAGACTCCGTGAGAAAATCGAAGACAATCCGGCTGCACCGGTCTATATTAAAAACATCCGCGGGCTTGGGTATATATGGAATCAGGAGGTAAGTCAGTGACGAAACGACATCGTAAAAAGTGGGTTGATGCCTTGTCACTGGTGCTGCCGGTTCTACTCTTTTTTGCGGTATTGAACTGCTTTACCGCCTATTTATATTATCAGGATTATCAATGTAAAATGGATATCCTGACAGAAGTTGCGGCGGGCGCAGAGACCACCGGCATGGATGTTGCCGCAGGATGGCTGAAAGGAAACGACCATCAAGCCAATGAACAAGGTAAGCAATTATTAGAGCAATACGGGTACTGGGAAAACAAAGGGACTTCGTTTTATGTGCACTTCCGGCAGAATATCATGATAACCGGCTGTACAAGTGCAGTGCTATGTCTGTCTTTGCTAACGTTCCTGTTTTACCGGAAGAAAGCTGAGGCGAAAGAAAGTCGGAAACGATTGGAGCAGCTAGAGCAAATCCTGATTGCATTTCGGGAAAATCACTTTGAGGTAGTGCCGGACACAGAAGATCATGTCGGGCAGGGAAGACTGAAATTTCAGCTTGAAGCAATCGGACATCATATCCAGCTGCTGCAAGAGGAAGCCAGAGCGGAGAAGGAAAGCACAAAGGAAATGGTATCCGACATTTCCCATCAGCTGAAAACCCCGGTTGCAGCCTTGGATACCTGCTTTAGCATATTGCTGCGGAACAATCTGAGTGAGACGGAGCAACAGGAATTTCGCATCCGCTGCCGGAGTGCATTGGACGGATTGGAAACATTGCTGCAGTCTCTGCTGGAAATATCCAAACTGGAGACAGGTTTGATTCAGCTTGATCAGAAAACACTTCCCATTATGGATACGATCATCTCCGCAGTAAACCGAACGTATCCAAAGGCAGCGGAGAAAGGGATAGAACTTATTTTCGACTGCAACGAATCACTGGAGCATTGTGCACTCATGCAGGATAAACGTTGGCTTGGAGAAGCAATCATTAATGTTTTGGACAATGCCATCAAATACAGCCCAGAACATTCAAAAATCACGATCCGTCTACAAAAAAGAACTGGCTTTGTGAGAATTGAGATCGAGGATCAGGGAATCGGAATCCCGCAGAGTGAATACCATAAAATATTCCAGCGGTTTTACAGAGGGACTGCGCCGGAAGTCCGCGAAAAGAGCGGAACTGGCATCGGTCTGTATCTGTCCAGACAGATTATTGAGCAGCATGGTGGGACAATCACGGTAGCCTCCGGCAAAGTCAGAAAAGGAAGTACCTTTTTGATTCAGCTGCCGGAAAATGGACTTTCGTAGAGATGATGAGCAGAAGTCTTTCAAATCTGTAAGACTTCTGCTCTCTTTTTGAAAGTGAAATGAAAGGTTCCTTTGATACAATGCTGGTAAATAAGAAAAGGAGGCCATTGGAGTGGGCGTGATATTAGAAACGAATCAGCTTTGCAAATTTTATGGGACGGGGGAAAATCAGGTCAAAGCCGTCAATCATGTGAATATCCAGATTCAACAGGGAGAATTTGTCGCCATTGTCGGAAAATCCGGCTCCGGAAAAAGTACCCTGCTGCATATGCTGGGCGGGCTGGATACACCAACCAGCGGCAGCGTGATCTTGTCTGACAAGGACCTGTATTCCATGAAGGAGGATCAGCTTGCCGTTTTCCGGAGAAGAAAGATCGGATTTGTATTTCAGGCATTCAATCTGGTATCCTCCATCAATGTGTGGGAAAATATCGTTCTTCCGTTGGGGCTTGACGGAAAAAAAGTGGATAAAGCTTATGTCAATGATATTATCACCACACTGGGTCTTAAACACCGGATTCATAATCTTCCGAATACCCTCTCCGGAGGACAGCAGCAGCGCGTTGCGATTGCAAGAGCCTTGGTAAACAGACCGGAGATTTTGTTTGCGGACGAGCCAACCGGAAATCTTGATTCCAAGACAAGTGACGAGGTGATCGCGCTGCTGAAAATGAGCGCAAAAAAATATGGACAGACGATTGTAATGATTACCCATGATGATGAGATCGCGCAGGTTGCTGACCGTATTTTAGTCATCGAGGATGGACAGGTGGTGGATTTCAATTGAGGACGATCAGCAAAATTGCATTCAGCAACGACAAAAGAAATCGGACAAGAAGTGTCCTCATTATGACGGCGATTTGCCTGACTACCATGCTTCTGGTCATTATCAGTACAATTGGAAATGGACTGATCCTCTTACAGAAGGATCAGGCTGCAAGCTCATACGGAAGCAACTACGGCCTGTTTATCGCCGCAGACGGATCGCAGTTAAAAGAAGTAAACCGCCGTGCGGAAATAGATGCTACAGGCACTATGTGCACCGAAGGTATCATAAAAGGCAATGAAAAAGGCGGGTTTGTCTGCATGGATGAGACTGCAAGAAAAATGCTTCCTTATAATAAAGAATATGAGTTGAAGGAAGGAAAGTATCCGGAAAAAATGCAGGAAATTGCCGCAGGAAGAGCATTTTTTCGTGCAATGGGGTATGGTGATGTAAAGATCGGAGATACGGTTACACTGGATTACCGCGCAGGGATGCAGTCAGAATATAAGCCGGAAGAATTTGTTGTCAGCGGAATCCTATATGATCGGGATGAATATACCATCGAGGCTTCCTATGTTGTATTCGGTTCGCAGGATTTTTATAATGAGCGTGTTGCGGAGGGTGACAGGCAATATAATATCTATTTTACCTTGAGCGATTCTGCAAATGTATCTATGAATAATGTTGCGCCTGTTATAAAAGAAATCGCGGATTCCTGCGGCATTGACCAGAAAAACGTGATTATCAATGACCTCTACCTGCAATGGGTCTTGCAGCCGAGCTATGAAATGATTGTGGTTTGTGGAACCCTGATCCTCGGAATCGTGCTGTTTTCCGTTGTGGTCATTTATAATATCTTCCAGGTCGGGATCGCCCAGAAGGTTCAGGAGTACGGAAAAATCAAGGCGCTGGGTGCAACCAGAAAGCAGATGAAGCAGTTGATCTTTCGTGAGGGCATTCTTCTGGCGGTTCCTTCGATACCGCTGGGGCTGCTGTTTGGTTTCCTGATTGCAAAAGTCAGCTTCAACTGGCTGGTGGAGCAGGGAAATCTGGTATCGTCCGGAATCAAGAACCATCAGGTGCCTCTGTTTTCACTGACAATTATGCTCATCTGCATTTTGGTATCGTTTCTTACGGTCGTTTTGGCTCTGCGCAAACCCATGAAAATTGTTTCCCGGATTTCACCCATCGAAGCGACACGGTATTTTGGCGGCTCCAAAACGCAAAAACAGGGCAGACGAAAAGGCAGAAAAGATGTCACCGTTTTCTCCATGGCAATGGCAAATGTGACAGGCAATCCGAAAAGAACCATTGCTACGATTCTTACCATGGGGCTTTCCTGTGTATTGTTTGTAATTATCTCTAATTATGTAGGAAATATTGACACGGAGCACGAGGCGCGTCTTTCCGTTAATCATGGACAATTTGAACTGCAGCTGGATTATTCCCAGAATTATGATGAAGCCTATTCGGAGAATAATCTGGACACAATCCTACAGAACAACCCACTGAATGATTCTTTGATTAAAGAAATCAAATCCATCCCCGGTGTAACGGATGTACTGACGAGAGAAATCGTCTCTGCAGATCTGAACGGAACAAAATTTCCGGTTGCAATCGTAAATCAAGAGGATTTTGAAATGATGCGCGAGGATGGCGATATCGGTTCCATGGACTATGCACAGGCTGTCAAAAACGGGGATGTTTTCTTTGGCTGGTCCATGTGGATGGAAGCTGACGGGTATTCTGCGGGTGCACCGATTACATTCAACTTTGATAACGGAAGCGGAACCTATACCTATCATGGAAAAATCGCAGGCTCCTTTGTAAGCGCGGACACTTATCTGGTCATTCCGGAAGAAGTATACCGTTCCATGAATCCGAGGGGAACAGCCTATGGCTATCTGTGGGTGGACTGTGATAAAAAAGATGTGGCATCTGTAGAGCAAAGCCTGAATGACCTGCTCTCCGATACTTCTCATATCAAGCTGAACACCTATCACGCAGAATTGCAAACCGCAGAATACGCAAGCCGTATGATGAAGCTTGGCTGCTATCTGTTCATGGCAATTGTCGGTCTCATTGGGTTTATGAATCTGGCAAACACCATGATCATCAATATCACCACGAAGAAGCAGGAATACGGTGTATTACAGGCTGTGGGTATGACAAATAAACAATTAAATTTATGCCTGCAGTTACAGGGACTGATTTTTACGGTTGGCACCATATGTGTAGCACTTATCGTTGGTCTGCCACTTGGCTATGCACTGTTTTCCTATGCGAAGCATAATGGAATTTTTGGAATGAACGTTTATCACGTTCCTCTTATCCCGATTCTTGTTATGATTCTTCTGGTTGGTGTTCTACAAATTGTGCTTTCCCTCGTTTTAAGCAGTAATCTGAAAAAGGAAACGCTGGTTGAAAGAATCCGGTATCAGGGATAGCAAGTAAAAGGAATATCTGAATTGTAACATGCTTATCTGGCAGACTGCGGTAATGCTTGATGCAAGAAGAATAACGGATAAATGCACGAATCAGGAAAAAAAGGAGCGAAGCACCTGCCAATCACGGCGGGTGCTTCGTGCTTTCCGGAATAGTATGAATGGAGATTTGAAATGATATGGCAGCAGAAATAGAAATTCTAATTTGCGCTGGTTATATATAGTGTTAAAAAATTGCGCGCCGAGGAAATATTTTCTGTACATTCCGACCAAAATAATGTATAATTGAATCATGTAAATTGTTGACGCAAGCGTACAATCCCGCCCGAAGCTCCCTTTGCGCAAGGACGCCAGAGCGGCAGATGTTTCAGGTTATGATTTTCAAATCAGCAGGAGGTGATTGACACAGCCAAAAGCAGCCAGGGGACACAGGTGGCGGTGACGTACAGCCGCTATCCACGACAAAACAATTGGGAGGAAGGTTATGAAAAAACAAGTATGCAGTAGTTTACTTGCGCTGACCATGACGCTGGGCACGGTGACACCGGCGCTGGCGGCAGAGACAGAGACCAACGTGCAGTCTGCCGCGTGTACCTGCACCGCGGCGTGTACGGAGGAAACCCGCAACATGGATTGTGCCGTGTGCGGCGCAGAGGGAGCACCGCTGACGGACTGCGCACAGGTCAACGCACAGGACGACACGAACAACGAACAGCAGACAGCCAACGCGGAAAACGGCTTTGAATACACCGTAACGGGCGACGAAGCGACGATTACCGGCTACACCGGTTCGGCGAAGAGCCTTGTCATCCCGTCGGAGCTGGGTGGCAAGCCGGTAACGGAGATTGGGAGATTTGCTTTTGCACATTGCGACAGCCTGACGGAAGTAACGATTCCGGAAGGTGTGACGAGCATTGGAGATAGTGCTTTTCGGAATTGCAGCAGTCTGACGAAAGTGACGATTCCAAAGAGTGTGACGAGCATTGGAGATTCTGCTTTTTACAACTGTGATGCTCTGAAAACCGTATATTACGGCGGCTCGCAGACAGACTGGGGTAAGATTTCGATTGGCAGTGATAATGACCCGCTGCTGAAGGCAGAAATTATCTGCGCCATTCAGGAGTCCAACGGCTTTGCATACACCGTAACGGGCGACGAAGCGACGATTACCGGCTACACCGGTTCGGCAAAGAACCTTGTCATCCCGTCGGAGCTGGGCGGCAAGCCGGTCACGGCAATTGCGGATAAGGCGTTTTACGGATATAAAACGCCGAATATCTATATCCCGAAAACCATCAAGAAAATTGGAGAGGATGCTTTCTGGGGAACAGTTATTTCGGATGAGTTTCGATTTATATGTTATGAAGGCACAAAGAACGAATGGGCGAATATCGCTATCCAAAAAGGTAATGAGCAGTTAGACCCAAAGTATTTGGAGGGTGATCCTCCTTCGGCTAGGCCATACGAATGCAATCTGTCCGGCGATATGGTTTATCAGGCTTCGGATAACGCGGCGACTCTTGTTCGTTACTTCGGCGCGGACAGCAAGGTGGACATTCCCGCCGAGCTGGGCGGTAAACCGGTAACGGAGATTGGAGTTGGTGCTTTTGGTTTTTGCAGCAGCCTGACGGAAGTAACCATTCCAAAGAGTGTGACGAGCATTGGAGAGATGGCTTTTTATGATTGTGGAGCTTTGGCAACCGTATATTACGGCGGCACACAGGAGGATTGGGATGCGCTGGAGAAGAACATTGGCGAGGAAAATACCCCGCTGCTGAACGCAAATATCATCTGCGCCATTCAGGAGTCCAACGGCTTTGCATACACCGTAACGGGTGACGAAGCGACGATTACCGGCTACACTGGTTCGGCGAAGAACATTGTCATCCCGTCGGAGCTGGGCGGCAAGCCGGTCACGGCAATTGCGGATAAGGCGTTTGAAGGATATAAAAATATGGTTAATATCTATATCCCGAAAACCATCAAGGCAATTGGAGAGGATGCTTTCCAGAATGCAACTTCGAACTTGATTCGATTTATATGTTATGAAGGCACAGAGAACGAATGGGCGAATATTGCTATCCAAAAAGGTAATGAGGAGTTAAACCCAAGAGAGTTTGACGATGTGGCTTGGTTTAGGCTATACGAATGCAATCTGTCCGGCGATATGGTTTATCAGGCTTCGGATGACGCGGCGACCCTTGTTCGTTACTTCGGCTCGGACAGCAAGGTGGACATTCCCGCCGAGCTGGGCGGGAAGCCGGTAACGGAGATTGGAGAATGGGCTTTTGCGTATTACAGCAGCCTGCCGGAAGTGACGATTCCAAAGAGTGTGACGAGCATTAGAGCGTTTGCTTTTCGGAGTTGCGGCAGCCTGACAAAAGCAATCATTCCGGAAGGTGTGACGAGCATTGGAGAGAGTGCTTTTCAGAGTTGCGGCAGCCTGACGGAAGTAACGATTCCAAAGAGTGTGACGAGCATTGAATCCTTTGCTTTTTCCGAGTGTGAAGCTTTGGCAACCGTATATTACGGCGGCACACAGAAGGATTGGGATGCGCTGAAGAAGAACATAGGCAGTGATAATGACCCGCTGCTGAGCGCAAATGTCATCTGCGCCATTCAGGAGTCCAACGGCTTCGAGTACACCGTAACGGGTGACGAAGCGACGATTACCGGCTACACCGGTTCGGCGAAGAACATTGTCATCCCGTCGGAGCTGGGCGGCAAGCCGGTCACGGCAATTGGCGAGAAGGCGTTTGAAGGATATAAAAATATAGTTAATATCTATATCCCGAAAACCATCAAGGCAATTGGAGAGGATGCTTTCCAGAATGCAACTTCGAACTTGATTCGATTTATATGTTATGAAGGCACAGAGAACGAATGGGCGAATATTGCTATCCAAAAAGGTAATGAGGAGTTAAACCCAAGAGAGGCTTGTTTTAGGCTATACGAATGCAATCTGTCCGGCGATATGGTTTATCAAGCTTCGGATGACGCGGCGACCCTTGTTCGTTACTTCGGCTCGGACAGCAAGGTGGACATTCCCGCCGAGCTGGGCGGGAAGCCGGTAACGGAGATTGGAGATAATGCTTTTGCGTATTACAGAAGCCTGACGGAAGTGACGATTCCAAAGAGTGTGACGAGCATTGGAGATGGTGCTTTTGATAGTTGCAGCAGCCTGACGGAAGCAACGATTTCGGAAGGTGTGACGAGCATTAGAGAATTTGCTTTTGCGTATTGCAGCAGCCTGACGGAAGTGACGATTCCGGAAGGTGTGACGAGCATTGGAGTGGGTGCTTTTCAGGGTTGCAACAACCTGACGGAAGTAACCATTCCAAAGAGTGTGACGAGCATTGGAGATCGTGCTTTTTATGATTGTGAAGCTCTGGCAACCGTATATTACGGCGGCACACAGGAGGATTGGGATGCGCTGAAGAAGAACATTGGCGAGGAAAATACCCCGCTGCTGAACGCAAATGTCATCTGCAAGGAAAAGCCGAAGATCTGCAAGGGCGGCAAGGAAGTGAAGATTTCCAACGGCGCGCACGAAATGCGCATCCACGGCAAGAGCTACGGCACGTTTACCTTCGCGTGGGTAGATGACAAGGCGGGCTGGTCGATTCAGAATGCCGACGGCAAGTACCTGTCCTTTGACAACGGCAAGCTGGTTCTGCGTGACACGGCGTATGTTTGGAAGTATGACGCGAAGTTCTACACGAAGACGGAAGAAAAGACAAGCTCCGGCTGGGGCTGGTGGGGCCGTCCGAGCACCAAGGTGACCAACTGGTATCTCGTCGGTGACGGAACAGACCTGTCGATTTCCAAGTCGGACACGAACGCGGATGTGAAGCTGTATGACGCAATGGAATCCACGGAGCACAGCTTCGGCAAGTGGACGCCTGCGGAAGATGGCAAGCACACAAGAACCTGCACGATCTGCGGCGCGACCGAGACCGGCGACTGCACCTATGAAAACGGTGCGTGCACGGTTTGCGGCGCACTGGATCCGGACAATGCCAGCGTTTCGGTCAGCGCGACCGTAACCAAGCGCACCTCCGGCGGTGGCGGCTGGTGGTGGTGGAACCGCCCGACGACCACAACGTGGGAGGCACGCATCACCGCAACCGGTACCGGCGTGGATATTGATAAGGTGGAGTATTCCGACGATGGAAAACATTATCTCACCGGCACGAGCTTTACCAGCGACACGGAAATTACCAAGTTCTATATCCGTGTGACGGATTCCAAGGGCAATGTCACCAAGTGGCTGTATGAGAATGGCAAGGTGACGCAGAAGTAACGACTGACAGCTCCCTGACCCGCGCGGAGGCGGTCTGTCTGCTGTCAAAAAAATAAATGCCAAAAAGCGGCGGATTTCCGGACTTTTTGCGAGGCTGCTATCATCAGGAAAGCCTTGCGGAAAGTCCGGTTTTCCCGTGCGGGAACATATGTGATGCTGCATCTGAGGTTTTTTCATGAAAAAGACAGTTTTTCCTATTTTACTTTGGCTCATCTTTGAGACCGTTGCGGTGGTGCTCTGGCAAGCCAAGGACAATTTATTTTATCTTTTGAATTTCAGCTACATCGGCACATCGCTGGCGATTGCCCTGCTTTTATTTGCGCGGCGGCATCCCCACGCGCGGCGCGTTTCGCAGCTGCTCATTGGCACGTATATGCTGGTATATCTGGGGCTGATTTGTCAGGAAAACATGCAAATAGAAGGCTTCTGGTATTATTTGTTTACCGGTGTCTTTGAAGCCGCAACCATCCACTATGCCGTTGCCAAAATTTTCGGACCGTTGCTTTTCGGCAGAGGCTGGTGCGGCTATGCCTGCTGGACAGCGATGGTGCTGGATTTTTTGCCGTTTCGGCAGCCGCACGCACCGCGAAAAAAGCTCGGGTTTGTTCGCTATCTGACGTTTATCGCCTCGCTGCTTTTGGTCGCGGGTCTGTTTCTCTGTCATGTCGGAAATCTCGAACGCATCATGTTTTGGCTGTTTATCGCCGGAAATATCGCATATTATGCTGTCGGCATTGCGCTGGCGTTTGCATTGCACGATAATCGGGCGTTTTGCAAATATATTTGTCCGATTACCGTGTTTCTCAAACCGATGAGTTATTTTTCGTTGATTCGCGTGACATGCGACAAAGAAAAATGCGTATCCTGCGGAAAATGCAGACAGGTCTGTCCGATGGATGTAGACGTCACAGACAATACAAGAAAACGAAAAAACGGAACAGAATGCATTCTCTGCATGGAATGCGTCAAAGCCTGTCCAAAAAAAGCATTGTAATAACAACTAGGAGGTTTCTATGAACGGTATTATTACTACTGCAAAAATAATGTCTATCGCTTGTTGCTGGCATTTGATGAAGTCTACCATTCCACAACAGAAGCGGAACAGAAAGAGTTTATGAAAGCCTTTATCGAGCGAATTGAGATGTTCCCGGAGAAAAGGAAAGACGGAAGCTGGATAAAGAAGATCGTGTTCAATTTTCCTGTGCCTGTTGATGGTGAGGAAGTGAAAGAACTTCCCTTTTTTCCGGTATAATAAAAGCATCAAAACCATCTGACAAGAATTGACATCTTTCATTCCCTATGTTATGATAAGAACGAAGAAGTGACTACTTGAGAACTCGTATTCTTTGGGAATGCGGGTTCTCTTTGTTTCAAAGGAGAGATAAGCATGGCAAATTACGTTGAAATGTGGAAAGAACTCGGTATGGATTTGGAAAATCATGACGCACTATGTCAGGTGCTGCCAACGGCCTTCGGAGATGTATATCTGTCTCAGGAAAACCGTCCGGCAGCGATGGATTTCTGGGATATGGTTGTGGCAGATATTCACGGCATTCGTCCTGCGGAGCTGATTGAAGCACAGAAAAAGGGACAGAAGGTATTTGGTACGTTCTGTGTATATGTGCCGGATGAGGTTGTTCTCGCGGCAAACGGTATTGTTACCGGTCTGTGCGGCGGTTCGCAGTTCTGGGTATCCGGCGGTGAAAAGGTGCTTCCAAAGAGCACATGTCCGCTGATTAAGGCATCTGTCGGTGCTCGACTGGATCGCACTTGCCCCTTCTTCCGCATTGCAGATATGTATGTTGGTGAGACCACTTGCGATGGCAAGAAAAAAGCATGGGAAATTCTCGGCAAAGATGTTCCGATGCATGTCATGGACATGCCGCAGATGAAGCGCGAAAAGGACATCAAAAAATGGGCAGAAGAAATTGCAGATTTTGCTGCCGTTGTAGAAAAGATGACCGGCAACACTATTGAGCCGGAAAATCTCAACCATGCGATTCATATCGTCAATGAAAAGCGCAAGGCACTCGCTCGTGTATATGAAGCACGAAAAGCAGAAAAACTTCCCATCAGCGGCAAGGATGCTCTGCTCATGATGCAGATTGCCTTTTTTGATGATCCGGTTCGCTGTGCACAGATGGCAAATCGTCTGGCAGATGAATTGGAACAGCGCATTGCAGACGGTGTTTCCGTCTTCCCTGCCGGAACCAAGCGTATTATGGTAACCGGAACACCGATGGCCATTCCAAACTGGAAGCTACATCATATTATCGAAACCAGCGGTGCCGCTGTCGTATGTGAAGAGACCTGCACAGGCACGCGATATTTTGAACGGCTGGTCGACGAAAGCAAAGAAACTTTGGAAGAACAGTATCGGGCTTTGGCTGAACGCTATATGGGCATCAACTGTGCTTGCTTCACGCCGAACACCGGCAGAATTGATGATATTCTCCGTCTGGCAAAGGAATATCATGTAGACGGCGTCATTGACGTCAATCTGAAGTTCTGTTGTCTGTATGACACGGAAGGATATACGGTAGAGGCAGCACTCAAGGAAGCTGGTATTCCGGTTCTTGGCATCGAGACGGACTATGATGATGCCGATGCAGAACAGCTGCGCACAAGAATTGAAGCATTTGTGGAAATGCTCGGATAAATCCATCTCTATTGACCTGTCAGAAATGGCAGGTCAATCCCATCTATAAGGAACGAATGATTATGGAAAAACAAAAACAGATTAATTATTATATTCTGTTTGAAAACTACACGCAAGGTATGGAGCTGCAAAGCTATCTGCGGGCAGAAAATATCCCGTCTCGCATCTCGCCTGCTCCCAGATGCATACAAGGAGAATTGGGCTGCGGCATGTCTATCTTATTAAAACCGGAAGATTTAGAACGCGCCAAGCAATGCATAGAAAAAAATCATGCTGCGTATCACGCCATTGTTCCTTTGGAAAATCAAATCAATCCAAAAAGAAATCGTTTTTGCTAGGAGAAAGAGATGCAGTATTCTATCGGAATTGATATTGGTTCTACCAGTGCCAAGGTCGCTGTATTAGATACCAATCAAGAATTAGTATATCATGCTGTCAAACCAACCGGTTGGAGCAGCATAGAAATCGCACAAGAAATGCTCGATCTTGTACAGGCGCAAGGCTTTGATGGAAAAACAAGTCCTTGGGTTGCCACAGGATATGGACGAAATTCTGTTTCGTATGCAGATAAGACGGTGACAGAAATCAGCTGTCATGCCAAAGGTGCGGTCTGGCTGCATCACAATGATAATCTAGTCGTCATTGATATTGGCGGGCAAGACACAAAAGTAATTCTCACACAAGATGGCAGAGTCGAGCATTTTATTATGAATGATAAATGTTCCGCTGGCACAGGGCGATTTTTAGAGGTTATGGCAAATTCTCTCTCCCTTCGCCCTAACGATTTATGTGCACTCGCAGAACGCGGAAGCGGTATAACAATTAGTTCTATGTGTACAGTATTTGCAGAATCCGAAGTGATTAGCTTGATTGGAAAAGGTGAATCGAAGGAAAATATCGCATATGGCATTGTCGATTCTATTGTTGATAAAGTCGCCGGACAATGCGCCAAATTAGAACTTGGAACCAATATGGTCTGCCTAACTGGCGGTCTGTGTGAGTGCGAATACATTCAACGAGCACTGGGAGAAAAATTAAAACGAACGGTTTATACTTCCCCGCTCAATCGATATGCCGGTGCTATCGGCGCCGCACTGTTCGCCGCAAACTTGCAGAAATAGATCATCAAAAGGAGAACTGTTTATGAATCACTCTCTCAATTGGGCTGTTCTCGGAATAGGCGTCATTGCCAATGAGATGGCGCAAGCATTGCAAAAAATGGGAAAATCCCTGTATGCCGTCGGCAATCGCACGCATGAAAAAGCCGTGAAATTCGCTGAAACATACGGTGTCCACAAGGTTTACGACTGCATAGATGACATGTTCACGGATGAACAGGTAGATATTATTTATATCACCAGCCCGCACAACACACATTATGCGTTTATGAAACAGGCACTGGAACATGGCAAGCATCTGCTTGTGGAAAAGTCTATCACGCTGAACAGCCGAGAACTGGATGAAATGATACAGCTTGCCGAGCAAAATCATTTGATTTTGGCAGAAGCGATGACAATTTGGCATATGCCGCTGTACAAAAAGCTGTGGGATATGGTTCGCGGCGGAGAATTTGGAAAAGTCCAAATGATTACAGTAAACTTTGGCAGCTTCAAAGAATACAACATGGAAAATCGCTTTTTCAATTTGAATCTGGCTGGCGGTGCGATGCTGGATATCGGCGTGTATGCGCTGTCTGTCGTGCGCAGCTTTATGGACGAACAGCCAAATCAAATCATCAGTCAGTGGAAATCATCCCCGACCGGCTCTGACGAACAGGCAGCGATTTTGCTGCAAAATCCATCCGGTCAAATGGCAGCCGTTGCATTGTCGATGCATTCCAAGCAGCCCAAACGCGCCATGATTAGCTGTGAAACAGGCTATATTGAAATCATGGAATTTCCAAGAGCGGATCGGGCGGTATTTGTTGATGCAGAGACCGGCAAGCGAACGGAAATCACCTGCGGAGAAAGCAGACAGGCACTCTATTATGAAATGACGGATATGGAGGACGCCGTGCAAAACGCAGATGCTTCCGCGATGCAGCTGCCGTATTCCAAGGACGTCATGGACATCATGACCAAACTGCGAAAGGATTGGAAGCTGCAATATCCAAAGGAACAGTGGTAAACAAAAAAGCCCAACCATTTTCTGTCAATGGTTGGGCTTTGTGCTGTCAGCGCCGCGAAACAATTTCAACGGAGGATTTGATGTTGAGCACGCAAAAATCTTCGTATGTATACAATGGATAGGTATGAATTTGTTTGAATCGCTTGCATGCCGTCAGGATAACGAATCCGGCAATGCCGAGAAGCCAAAATAAGACATGCAGCAAAAAGGTCTGCAAAACATACTGCGTGTGCGCGATATATGCAAAGCAGAAAATTTGTCCAAGCTCCAAGAGAACAAAGACCGCAAGAGAAAAGCAGATGCAAAACGTCAAACAAAAGAAATACTTGACTGCGCCGTATCGTGTCTGGGTGTGAAAACAGAAAATAGCAGTCGCCAGCAGACAGAAAAACAAGCCGCCGTAGCCGTGCACAAGAAGGTTGTAAATTGGATAACGGATGTTGCAGGACAATACCTGACCCAAAATATAAGCAGTCAGAATGAGAACGTAATACGCGAACAGCATCAAATGACTCGGGCGAAACGGATGGATGCGCCCAATCAAATAGGGAACTGTCAGCCAAAATACAGTCAGCAGAGACAGCAGACAGTGCGGTAGATTGACAGTAAATAAATAATATACAGCAAGCGCGATGCTGAGCGGGACACACAGCATGACAAAAATGCCGTTGATGCGGCCGAACAATCGTTGACGCTCTTTCATAAAACGGCGCTCCTTTCGTACAATCAAATCGAACATTCGTTTATTATAGCACACAATCCGCGCAATAGATATATGCGCAGCGGAAAAACCGAAAAGATTAAAAAATGCACACGATGGAAACAGAAGTCGTTGCATATTACGATTTGATGACAGAAAGTTCACGCTTTTTTCAGAATTAGAACCATAGACAATATTATAGTGCCGTGATACAATAAAAACGACAATTCTCACATAAAACTCGGGGTAAAAGAAGCAGAAAGGAGAATTTGGTATTCCGTGGGGTCAACATATATAAGAAAACTGCTGGCGCATGTGGTGCGCCTCTGTGCCTCTTTGGGAATTGCGGCGCTTTGCTTTGACGGCATTGCTTGGCTGGGAATCAAATATCACTGGATTTATGCTCTGGTGCAAACGTATGGTTCGTGGCTGTTTGTTATCCTGCTGTATCTGATGCTGTACAAGGCATATCAGAATTTTGGAAGCTGGAAACGCAAAGATATTTTGTGGGAACGCTTTGCCATTGCGCCGGAAAATTTTTCGCAGATGCTGCTGGATGATACGGAAAATGTCATGCTGATGCGGGATGACCGAGAGAAAAAGGTTAGAACCTATCGCAATCTTGTTAGCGGCGATTTGATTGTCACAACATATGATGTGCCGCTGCGCAAACAGAAAAATCGGCGCAATCTGCATGTTCTGTTGTGCGTCATCGCGGCGGTTGCGCTGTCGATTGGATTACAGGCTGTGCCGCGCATCAGCAATTGGAATCAGAAACTCGGCGCAGCACAGCTTGCCTATGGATACGATGTATCCGACGGACTGCCCGGCGTACAAGCCTACTGGAAGGAGCTGATGCCGGATTTGCCTGATTTGCCGGAACTGCCCAGCTTGCAATTGGGAAGCAAACGGTATGTTTTGCCTGCGTCCGGCGTCCGCAGGCTGACAGAAAAAGATGTTGCGGGAATGGATCAAGAAACCATTCAGCTGGCAATCAACGAAATTTATGCGAAAAATGGCTATGATTTTGCCTCCAATCCTTCAATACAGGAATATTTCCTGCAAAAAAGCTGGTATCATCCTACTGTATCGACTACAGCGGAGGCACAGGCAAACTTTTCTGATGTGGAGAAATATAACGTGAATTTTCTCGCACAGCATAGAACGTGACAACGCAAAGGGGATAAACAATGAGCAGTATTACATTTACGATGCTGGGTCTGTCCGGTACAGGTAAGACGCACGCATGCAAATCGCTTTTTTATATGATGGAGCGAGATAAATCCGATCACAAGGTCTACTTGACAGCAACCGGAAAAACCGTACAGGAAAAGCTGCAAAATACACATTTCATTCGCAATTATGCGCCGGAAACGCGGGATCAGTTTACCTGCTCCGGCACAGAAGGCGTGTGGGAGCTGCCGCTTGCGCTGTGTGTCGGCTATCGGCAGGGACTGCCGACATGGCCGATTTTGAACGCGCCAATCCGCGACTATGCGGGCGGCATTGTAAAGACCATCGCGAGCGGTATGCGCGATGATGTCGACTATGAGCGCAGAATGAATGCAGAAAATCTCATGAACGCAATTTTAAGCTCGGATGTTTTGATGCTGCTGGCAGATGCCAACATTCTTTCCGAACAGGCTGGGCCGAATGGCTCGTTGGACAAGATTGAGGAAGCGCTTGCCAGAGATATTGACGATATTTTCATGAGCTATGTGGAAACCGAAGACAGCGAATTTACGCGGCGGCAGCGCACGGTCATTCTGATGCTGACAAAATGTGATTCCAATTTGATACCGGAACAACTTGCGGCAGATGATTTCCAAGGATTGATGGCGCGTGCCGCAACGGTATTTAGCCCCATTGTGCGCGTGTGTGAGCAAAACAATTGGCCGTTCGCCATTGTGCCGACGTCTGCCTGCGGCAATGGAAATTCCTATACGCGGCGGGAGGATTTTGGCAGATATGAGTCCTCACTTGATCCCAATTGCGGCATGCAGCCGTATGGATTTGATTTGGCGTTTTTGTACGGCTTAATGTCTGAATTACAGTACCGCGCGACGAATAAAATAGATGACAGCGCAGAAACACACAGAACAGAGGAGCTCAATCGGGAACAGCGCGCCGCTGTGGACAAAATCAGCCGCAAGGAACAGGAAGCCAAATGGAAGCTGTATCGGGAAACCGCGCAGTATTTGCAGGATCATCTTGAACACCTGCTCAATGCACCCAATGGCAGCTATATTCTGCACGAACGCTCCAATCCGTTTTTTGAGCGTTCATATGAAAACGCGCCGGAGTTGCGCAATCAAGACGATTTGATTACCACGATGCGTGATGTCAAATCCAAGGTCAAATCATGGTTTCACTTGTGAGAGAAGGGACGCGAATCTATGAAATGGTATACGGTGTTTAACAGCCGAACAAAGTTTTCGGACTACCGAAACATGGCGCCGCTTCCGCAGATGTCAGAGCAGGCCATGCAGTGCTTTCGTCAAAAGCGATTGGAAGCACAAAATGGCAGCATCAATCCAACCGTCTATGCTGTCGTGACGGCAAAGGATGTGCTGCTGTTCCGCATTTTGCTGACAGGACAGCAGGATCAGTACGGCAGAGATATTCGGTGCGCAGAGGGCTTGTACGGTTCGTGTGCCGACATGCGCAGAGAATGGGAAACTGTAATCACGCTTGCGACAGGACTGTGGAATAAGCCGGACAGCTGGTACACACAGGTTATACAGGATGAACACGTTGCCATGCTGACACCGGAACAAGCGATACAGTCTGTCATGGATTTTGTGCCGGATACCTTGTCCGGAATCGTATCGCCGCGCGATATGATTGCAAAATCAGATACCATTTGCTGCTTTACAATCGGACAAAACGGCATCCAGCTCGCACAGCCGCTGACATATCACGGGAGAACGGTCTGGCAGCCGGCACAGAGGCAGCAGGAGTATAAGATTATCTGTCATATCGAAAAGACGGAAAGACAGGCGTGGATGGAAGCAGTAGACTGCAAGCATGGAAAGCAGAGCATGGTGCGCAGTGAATACATTGCGATGACGCAAAACGGATATCCGGTCAAAAAAATGCAGCAGGCTGCGCAGACGCTGCGCGATTATATGGAAGAACAGGGATGGAGGGAAGCACCATGACCAAGCAAGCAGAAGGAAGCTTCTTCCGCTTTGATTCCAAATCTGAAATTATTTGGATGCAGGATAAAGAGCGTGCAGGACTGCGCGAGCTGCTGACGCGAGCCGATTGCCACGGCGGAGAAAACGATATATTTTTTCTGTGTTTGAAAGAAAAAAACATCTTGGCGCGCGTGGAACGGGATGAAAAGACAAAAAAACTGCATTTTCTGGGCATGGCATTTGACGCCGCACAGCGACACATTTGGTATTATCTGCCGGAGCTGATTGCAGTGCTTGTCAAGATGTTCCAGACTTCGGATTATGCAGCTTATTTCGCCTCGGAAAAATCCTTTTCTTGGAATTTGGAGGGAGAGCAGACGCAGGAGATTTTACGCGGAGCACGGCAGCAAGAGAACGCGTTGATGCAGGCGGTTGATCTGTGTGTGGAAGAAAATAAAGCTGCATTGGAACCGCATGCGGTCGCCTTTTGCGGCATAGAGTCAGGACAATATCAAGCGGATGGCATTGTGTTTTATCCATATGCGCACAAGACTTCCGTGAAAACGCTGCCGATTACATCAAAACGCACCAAAGAAACCGCCTTGTACCTCAAACCGCCAAAAGTATTCCGTGCATGGACGATTACCGATAAACAGGATAAAATTAAAATATCCAATATCCGCGAGTCCCAGAGCTGGAACAGTTTGTATCAGCGCATTCGCACGGAGTGGGAAGCAGATTTGCTTGATCCGGAAGAACAATAAAATAGCATATAACAAAGTCCGCAGCCAAAGGAGAATATGGCTGCGGACTTTTGAATAAGAGAATTAGATATGGATGTTAGCAATTTGATGTGTGTTCCCCCATGCGGCCGGAGAAAGGAAGTCAGCCGCATGGGGCTCAATAAGGAGAGTTAAAAAATAAGGTAGGTATAGTGAAAATTGGATGCATACCTTGTGGTATTTCCGCCGTGCGAACGGGGAAAGGAATCCGCTCGCACGGTAGAAATACAATAAGGAAAATGAAAAATAGATGGTATCTGTAAGATATGAATAATACCGGTTTGGTGTGTTCCCCATGCGGCCGGAGGAAAGAAAATCGACCGCATGGGGCTCAATGAGGAAAGTTAAAAAATAAGGTAGGTATTAGTAAAATTGAGTGAAATTGTGAGAAGTGTGACGGTCAGAGAACGGATGATTACAGCAGTTCCTTCATCACTTCGTAGGTTCCCTTGGCATCAATCTCGTCAAGGTAAGCAACAACAGCCTGCTCGAAGCCTGGAACTTCTGTCAGATCCTGACCCCAGAAATCGGTGTTGGTCATGACAGCGTGTGCCAGTGCTGCGTTGTTGTCATCCTTGTGTGCCTCATAGAATTCCAGAATGCTCTGGTCATCCTTGATGGTATACTCATTGCCCTTGGCACGCTTGCCGATCAGACCCTCGTTTTCCAGGCGGGAACCATGATAGAAAGCAATGTAGAAGGCAAACGAAGCGGTGATGCACTTCGGCAGGGTGCCTGTGTTCTTTACATAACCGAGGAAGGACGGCATGACGCGAGCCTTCCACTTGGATGTGGAATTCAGCGAGATTGCCAGCAGAGCATGGTCAATAAACGGGTTCTTGAAACGCTCGGTAACAGCGTGTGCAAAGTCCTTCAATTCATCTTCCGGCAGAGTCAGTGTCGGAATGATTTCGTCATAGATGGTCTTGTTCATAAAACCACAGATGACATCATCGTGCATGCAGTCGCGGACAATGTCCTGACCAGCCAAGTACGCACCGAGTACCATGGAAGTATGTGCACCGTTGAGGATGCGAACCTTGCGCTGCTTGTATGGCTTGTGGTTGTCGGTAATCAGAACCGGCAGACCAGCTTTTGCAAACGGGATTTCGTCATGAATGGACTGCGGACCCTCGATGACCCAGAAGCCAAAGATTTCGCCGGTGTCCAGAACCTGATCGATATAGCCGTTTTCTTCGTTAATCTTGTCAGCTTCTGCACGCGGATAACCAGTTACGATGCGGTCTACCAGCGTGGAGCAGAAGGTGTTTTCCTTTTCAATCCATGCGATGAAATCGTCGCCCAGATTCCACTGACGAGCGTAGCGCAGAACGCACTTTTCCAGTTCCTTGCCGTTATCGTCAATCAGCTCGCAGGCGAGGATGATAAATCCCTTGCCCGGCTGCGTGCCGAACTTCTGGAAGCGGCGATACAGGAACTGCGTCAGCTTGGCCGGATAGGTGGACGGAGGCGTTTCGGTGAACTGGCAGGATTCATCATAAGCGATACCGGCCTCGGTGGTGTTGCAGGTGATGAAACGCAGCTCCGGATTATCCGCACATGCCATAACAGCCTCATAATCCGCATAGCTGTTCAGGCAGCGGCTCACGCAGGAAATGACGCGCTTCTGGTTAATTTCTTCGCCGTTCTCAAAGCCGCGGAGATACAGCGTGTACAGACCGTCCTGATCGTTGATGACCTTTGCCAGATCAAATGCTCCCGGTGGGGTGGCAATCGGCTGCACCAGAACAACTTTGGAGTTGAAGCCTGCGTGTTCGTTCATCATATCAATGAAGTAATCTACGAATGCACGCATGAAATTGCCTTCGCCGAACTGCAAAATGCGTTCCGGTGCATCTTTCAGCACATATCCGTCATATCCAGATTGCTTTAAAGTCTCATAAGACAGATGGTTCATAATAATTTCCTCTCTTTCTATTTTTCTTACTACTTTTTTACAGAGTAACGCCCTGCTTAAAGATTGCCATGTCGTGGAATCCAGCCTGTTCGGATTTTACCGGACTGCCGGAAGCAACTTCCAATACATAGTCAAACAGCTGTTCACTGAGCTGCTCCAACGTTGTGTCCTCTGTCAGCACGCCGCAGTTAAAGTCAATCCAGTTGTTTTTCTTGGATGCCAGCGCGGAGTTACTGGAGATTTTCATAGTCGGAACAGGGGAGGCGAATGGGGTGCCGCGGCCTGTAGTGAACAATACGATGTGCGCGCCGGCAGCAGCCAGTGCAGTAGAAGCAACCAAGTCGTTGCCTGGTGCGCTGAGCAGATTGAGACCGTGCGTCTTTACCCGCTCGCCATACGGCAGAACGTCTACAACCGGTGCACTGCCAGACTTCTGTGTGCAGCCCAAGGACTTGTCCTCCAGTGTGGAGATGCCGCCCTTTTTATTGCCGGGAGATGGATTCTCGTAGATTGTCTGGTCGTGACGCTTGAAATAGTTCTTGAAATCGTTGATGAGATCGACGGTTTCGGAAAAAATCTTTTCATTTTCACAGCGATTCATCAGAATGGTCTCTGCGCCGAACATTTCCGGCACTTCGGTCAGGATGGTGGTGCCGCCCTTGGAGATGAGCAGGTCGGAAAAGCCGCCGACAGTCGGATTGGCAGTGATGCCGGACAGACCGTCCGAACCGCCGCACTTCATGCCGATCACCAGTTCGCTGCAGCTGATCGGTTCACGCGTGAAGCCGTCTGCATACTGAACCAGCTCCTCGATGAGCTTGAGTGCATCTTCCACTTCGTCCTCAGACTCCTGACAGACGAGGAACTTGACGCGCTTTTCATCATAGTCGCCGATGTACGGCTTGAGTACGTCGATGTTGCTGTTTTCACAGCCGAGACCCAAGACAAGTACGCCGCCGGCGTTCGGATGCTGAATCAAATCTGCGAGAATCTTTCTGGTGTTTTCCTGATCGTCGCCCATCTGAGAGCAGCCATACGGATGCGGGAAGGCGGCGATGCTGTCGATGTTGTCGGTCTTCAGTGCCTGTGCGCGGCGCTCAATGGCGCCGGCAACATTGTTCACGCAGCCGACCGTCGGAATAATCCAGATCTCGTTGCGAACACCAACCTTGCCGTCCGCGCGACGATAGCCCTGAAAATACAGTTCATTCGTCGGGGTCACCGGCATGCCGTTTGACTCGTAGGTGTACGTAAGAAGATCCCCCAGACCTGTCTTTATATTGTGTGTGTGTACCCATGCACCGCATGGGATGTCCTCTTTTGCAACTCCGATTGGAGAACCATACTTGATAACAGGCTTTCCGGCACGGATATCGGCAAGTGCGAATTTGTGTCCCTGCGGGATGTCCTCTTTTAATGTTACCGTCTGGTCTTGAATCTCGACAACGGTTCCGGCAGAAAGCGGAGCCAGCGCGACGGCAACGAGGTCATCCGGATGGATTTTTAAATATGTTTTCAAGATGAGTATCTCTCCTCTTTGCTGAGAAAGCCGTAGACTGCAAAAACAGTATATAATATGTATGGGATATAAACGTTTTAGAAAAGTTACGGTTTCTTCGAAATGTGGGTTGTGTGTCTGCGAATTCCGGTTTTGTAAGAGCTTACATTCAAGATACGCTTGCTGCCGGAAAATGTCAACCCGTTTTTTGAAATTTCTCTTTTGGAATATGGTTTTTGTGAAATGCATACAAAAAAATCCGAATGTTATTGGCAAAAACGTGCATTGCCATGTGTGACCAAACCGTGTAAACTTGATGTTGTAAGAGCTTACATAACGATTTCCGGAGGTTTTGACAATGAATATTTACGATATCGCAGAACTCGCAGGCGTTTCCATTGCTACTGTATCAAGAGTGGTAAACGACAGTCCAATGGTCAGTGAAAAGACCAAGCGGCGTGTACGCAAGGTGATGGAGGAAAACAACTACACACCGAATGTATTCGCGCGGGGCTTGGGTTTGGACTCTATGAAAACGGTCGGACTCATGTGCCCGAACGTGGCAGATGCCTATATGGCGAGGGCGGTCGCTTATTTGGAGCAAAACCTCAAGGAGTACGGTTATGACTGCATCCTGTACTGCAGCGGCTATGATGACGAAGAGCGGCGGGTCGCCGTCAATTCCATTCTTCAGAAGAGAATTGACGCACTGGTGCTCATCGGTTCCAGCTATGCAGAGGATGATGAGGATTCCGAGAAGGTAGAGTACATTCGGGAAGCGGCAAAGCAGGTGCCGGTCTTTATGATGAATGGCTGTATCCGCGGAGAAAATATTTATTGCGCCTTGTGCAATGATTTCCAAGCGGCACACATGGCAGTGACGGAGCTGATTCAAACAGGAAAAGAAGACATTCTGTTTCTGAGTGATTCGCATTCGTACAGTGCCAATCAAAAGCTGAAAGGATATCAACAGGCACTTCGTGATGCCGGCATGCCGGTAAACGAAAAGTTGTGCGTATATGCAGAAAACCGGATTGATCGCGTCCGTGATTTGCTTCTTTCGCGAAATGATTTGATGTTTGACGCAGTCTTTGCAACAGAAGACGGTCTGGCAATCGGCGCGCTCAAGTACGCAAAAAAGCGCAACTTGTCCGTACCGCGCGACATCAGTATCATTGGATACAACAATTCTGAGCTCTCTGTCTGCTGTGACCCGGAATTATCCACTGTCGACAGCCGTGGCGAACGCCTTTGCAAGATTATCATTGATTCTATGATGCTTCGCTTAAAAAATCGAGAGATACGCAGCAAAGTATACGCCAATGGTTTTCTGGTTCGAAGGGAAACCACAGATTTTTAAGCTTTTGTAAAAATGGGAAGGAGAAATCCGCCAAATGAGACGTATGAAAAAATGGATTGCCCTCGTGCTGTGCCTGTGCATGTTCAGCGTAAGCTGTCTTGCACTCACAGGCTGCAGCTCCGTGGGAGATGGGAAAAAGATTATTCGAATTGCACACTCTCAGTCAGAAACACATCCGGAGCATCTGGGACTTCTGAAGTTTAAAGAGTATGTAGAAGAGAACCTCGGAGATAAATATGAGGTTCAGATTTATCCGAACGAACTGCTCGGTTCGCAGAAAAAAGCAATCGAGCTGACACAGACCGGTGCCATTGACTTTACACTGGTTGGCACCCCAAACCTTGAAAATTTCGCTGATGTATATGAAGTATTCAGCATGCCGTATCTGTTCACTTCCGAGGAAGCGTATCATGCAGCGATGATGGATACCGATTATATGGACAAGATATATGAATCCACCGATGAAGCCGGCTTCCGTGTCCTGACTTGGTACGATGTTGGTTCCCGCAGCTTCTACGCAAAGAAGAAGATCGAGACACCGGCAGACCTGAAGGGTCTGAAGATCCGCGTACAAGAAAGCCCGGCAAGCATCAAGATGGCGAATGCCTTCGGCGCAGCTGCTTCTCCGATGAGCTTCGGCGAAGTATACACCGCCATTCAGCAGGGCGTTATCGACGGCGCAGAGAACAACGAGCTGGCACTGACCAACAACAAGCACGGCGAAGTAGCCAAGTACTACTCCTACAACCGTCATCAGATGGTGCCGGACGTGTTGGTTGGCAACCTGAAGTTCCTGAATTCTCTGTCCGACGACGAGATGAAGGTATTTAAGGAAGCTGCTGCACTGTCCACCGAGGTAGAGCGTGAAGAGTGGAGCAAGCAGGTAGAGCAGGCAAAGAAGATTGCACAGGAAGATATGGGCGTTACCTTTGTAGACGTTGATGTACAGCCGTTCAAGGAAGCTGTCAAGGACGTACAGAAGGAAATGCTGGCAGACAATCCGGACATCAAGGATCTGTATGAGCACATCCAGACGTTCAACGCAAAATATGAGGGGAAAGGTGACGATTAAATGAAAGCGCTTACATCAATTCGAAAGGGCATTGACACCGTCCTGAGCTATGCGTGTGGTATTGTTTTCGCCTTCATGGTATGCGTTGGCACGTATCAGATCGTAACACGCTACTTTTTCAACAGCCCGAGTACCGTTTCCGAAGAGCTGCTGACATACAGTTTTACCTGGATGGCACTGCTTGCGGCTGCTTATGTATTCGGCAAGCGCGACCACATGCGCATGGGCTTCCTCGCAGACAAGATTGAGGGAACACCGAGAAAAGTACTGGAAATCGTCATTGAACTGCTTGTTATGGCAATGGTAGGCTGTATCATGATTTTCGGCGGTGTATCCATCATGAAGCTGACAATGACCCAGAGCACGGCTTCTCTGGGCATCCCGATGGGCATCGTTTATGCGATTCTGCCGATTTCCGGCGTCCTGATTTTCGTCTATGGTATTCTGAATATCATTGACCTGTGGCACGGCACGGAGCGGGAAACCCGCGAAGTCAAAGAGTGACACATAGAAAGGAGAAATAAACAATGAGTACTGCTATTTTATGCGGCTTGATTATTTTAATCACGCTGATTATCATGCTGATTGCCGGCGTACCGATCGCCGTTGCACTTGGCGTTTCCTCCGTATGTGCCATCCTGCCTATCATGGACTTTGATGTTGCAGTTTTGACCGGTGCACAGCGAATCTTTTCCGGCATTTCCGTCTTTAGCCTGCTTGCGATTCCATTCTTTATTCTAGCGGGCAACATTATGAACAAGGGCGGCATCGCCATCCGTATTATCAATCTCGCTAAGGTTATCACCGGCCGCACGCCGGGCGCTTTGGCACAGACCAATGTTCTGGCAAACATGCTGTTCGGCGCAATTTCCGGTTCCGGTACCGCCGCAGCATCCGCAATGGGCTCAATCATCGGCCCGATCGAGAAGGAAGAGGGCTACGACCCGAGCTTCTCCGCAGCAGTAAACGTAGCAACCGCTCCGACGGGTCTGCTGATTCCGCCGAGCAACGTTATGATTACCTTCTCTCTGGTATCCGGCGGCGCATCGGTTGCAGCACTGTTCATGGCAGGCTACATCCCGGGCATTCTGTGGGGTCTCGCTTGTATGGCAGTGGTATACTTCATGGCAAAGAAGCGCGGCTATCGCAGCACCGCAAAGTACACGGCTGCTGAGGCATTTAAGATTTTCCTTCAGGCGCTCCCGTGCCTGCTGCTGATTATCATTGTAATTGGCGGCATCATCGCCGGCGTATTCACCGCAACCGAAGGTTCTGTCGTTGCTGTGGTATACAGCCTGATTCTCTCTCTGGTATTCTACAAGTCGATTAAGCTCAAGGATCTGCCGAAGATTTTCATCGAGAGTGCAGAAATGACCGGCATCATCATCTTCCTGATTGGTGTATCTGGCATCATGTCTTGGGTTATGGCGTTCACCAACATTCCGGAAGCAGTTTCCGCTGGCATGCTGGCAATCAGCAGCAGCAAAATTGTCATCCTCCTGCTCATCAACATCATTCTGTTGGTTGTTGGTACCTTTATGGACATGACTCCGGCAGTTCTGATTTTCACCCCGATCTTCCTGCCGATCTGCGAAGCACTGGGCATGAACATGATCCATTTCGGCATCATGATGATCTTCAACCTTTGCATTGGCACCATCACCCCGCCGGTTGGCACGACGCTGTTCGTTGGCGTAAAGGTCGGCGGCGTCAAAATCGAGACGGTCATCCGTCAGCTGCTGGTTTATTTCGCAGCAATCTTCATTGTACTTCTGCTTGTTACCTACATCCCGCAGCTGTCTCTGTGGCTGCCGAGCTTGATGGGTTACGTATAAAAGAAAGGACGATTATAAACAATGAAAGCATTTATGGATTCTGAATTTCTGCTGAGCACGGAAACGGCGCAGGAACTGTTTCATACTTATGCAGAGAAAACACCGATTTTAGACTATCACTGCCATATCAACCCGCAGGAAATTGCGGAGGACAGACAGTTTGAAAACATCACCCAGGTTTGGCTGGGTGGTGACCACTACAAGTGGCGTCAGATGCGTTCCAACGGCGTAGACGAATACTACATCACCGGCGGCGCTTCTGACAGAGAAAAGTTCCAGAAATGGGCAGAAACTCTGGACAAGGCAATCGGCAACCCGCTGTTCCATTGGAGTCATCTGGAGCTGCAGCGTTACTTTGGCTATCACGGTGTGCTCGGCGCAGATACGGCAGAAGAAGTTTGGAATCTGTGCAATGAGAAGCTGAAGCAGCCGGAAATGAGTGTGCGCAATCTGATTCGTCAGTCCGGCGTTACGCTGATTTGTACGACGGACGATCCGGCGGATGATCTCAAGTGGCACAAGGTCATCGCGGCAGATGACAGCTTTGATGTAAAGGTTCTGCCGGCATGGCGTCCGGACAAGGCAATGAATCTGGAAAAGCCGGAATATCTCGATTATCTGGCAACGCTGGGTGAAGCTGCCGAAATGAAGATTGCTTCGTTTGCGGATCTAAAGGAAGCACTGTGCAAGCGCATGGCATTCTTTGATTCCATGGGCTGCCGTGCATCCGATCATGCATTGGAATATGTCATGTATGTTCCGGCAAGCGAGGAGGAAATTGAAGCGATCTTCTCCAAGCGTCTGGCGGGCGAGACCATCACCCGTGAGGACGAGCTGAAGTTCAAGACGGCGTTTATGCTGGCAGTCGGCGCAGAGTACGCGCGCCTCGGCTGGGCAATGCAGCTGCATTACGGCTGTAAGCGCGACAACAACACCGGCATGTACAACAAGCTGGGTCCGGATACCGGCTATGACTGCATCAACAACTATGCACCGTCCAGCCAGACCGCAGATTTCCTGAATGCACTGAATGAGACAGGCAAGCTGCCAAAGACCATTATTTACAGCTTGAACCCGAACGATGATGAGGCAATCGGCACGATCCTGGGCTGCTTCCAGAATTCAGATGCCGTTGGCAAGATTCAGCAGGGCAGTGCTTGGTGGTTCAATGACAACAAGACCGGCATGATGAAGCAGATGACTTCTCTTGCAAATCTGGGTCTGCTGGGCAACTTTATCGGTATGCTGACCGATTCGAGAAGCTTCCTGTCTTATCCGAGACATGAGTACTTCCGCCGCATTCTGTGCGAGCTTTTGGGCAGCTGGGTAGAAAACGGTGAGTATCCGAAGAACATGAACAAGCTTGGCGCAATCGTCAAGGGTATTTCGTATAACAATGCTGTAAATTACTTTGAATTTCCGTTAGAGACCAAGTGAGTAAAAGTCCAACCGCACCGGCTATGAGTGGGACGGCCGGTGTGGAGAAAACGATTTTTTCTCGATTTCACGGAGGTTCACGTGTATGATGATTTGGAGGTTATATCAAATGAATACAATGAATCAAGCAATTTCCGAGATTGGTGTTGTACCTGTTATCAAGCTGAATAATCCGGAGCGCGATGCGGCGCCGCTGGCAAAGGCACTGTGCGCAGGCGGCGTACCGGTAGCAGAAGTGACGTTCCGCGCAGCAGGTGCACCGCTCGCCATCAAGGTGATGAAGGAAACCTGTCCGGACATGATTGTCGGCGCAGGCACGGTAACCACCGCGGCACAGATTGATGAAGCCATCGAAGCCGGCGCACAGTTCATTGTAACGCCGGGTATGGATGAAGATCTGGTGAAGTACGCGCAGGAAAAGAAGATTGCAATTTATCCGGGCTGCACGACACCGTCCGATTACCACACCGCACTGAAGTATGGTCTGGAAGTGCTGAAATTCTTCCCGGCTGAGCAGTCCGGCGGTCTGGCAAAGATCAAGGCAATGAGTGCTCCGTTCCCGCAGTTCAAGGTTATGCCGACCGGCGGCGTGTCCCTGAAGAACCTGAAGGAATATCTGAGCAGCCCGATCATCGCGGCATGCGGCGGTTCTTACATGGTATCTGCAACGCTTATCGACAACCAGAAGTGGGATGAAATCACAGATCTGTGCAAGCAGTCCCGCGAAATTGTAAAGGAGGCACGTGCATAATGGCTAAGGTAGTAACTTTCGGTGAACTGATGCTTCGCCTTGCTCCAAACGGATATTATCGTTTTTTTCAGAATGATCAGATGCAGGCAACCTTCGGCGGCGGTGAAGCAAATGTCGCTGTATCGCTGGCAAACTACGGCATGGATGTATCGTTTGTCACCAAGCTGCCGGAGCATGCAATCGGTCAGGCAGCTGTAAACAGCCTGCGTTACTTTGGCGTAGACACCTCTAAGATTGTCCGCGGCGGCGACCGCGTTGGCATCTATTTCTTGGAGAAAGGTGCTTCGCAGCGCGGCTCTGTATGCATTTATGACCGCGCACATTCTTCGATTCAGGAGGCATCTGCTTCTGATTTCAACTGGGATGAAATCTTCGACGGCGCAGAGTGGTTCCATTTTACCGGCATCACACCGGCACTGGGTGCAAATGTTGTGGAAATCTGCCGTGATGCGTGCAAGGCAGCCAAGGAGCGCGGCGTCAAGATTTCCTGCGACCTGAACTATCGCGGTAAGCTGTGGACCCGTGACGAAGCACGTGCAGCAATGACCGATCTGTGCCAGTACGTTGATGTTTGCATCTCCAACGAGGAGGATGCAAAGGACGTATTCGGCATTGAGGCAGAAAACACGGATATTTACGGCGGCAAGCTCAACAAGGAAGGCTATAAGTCTGTAGCAAAGCAGCTGGCTGACAAGTTTGGCTTTGAAAAGGTTGCCATCACGCTGCGCACATCCATTTCGGCGAGCGACAACGACTGGGCAGCAATGCTGTATGACGGAGAGAACTATTGCTTCTCGAAGGAATACCATCTGCGCATTACCGACCGCGTTGGCGGCGGCGACAGCTTTGGCGGCGGTCTGATTTATGCGCTGATGAACGGAAAGTCCACACAGGCTGCTGTAGAGTTTGCTGTTGCAGCTTCTGCACTCAAGCATTCTGTAGAAGGCGACTACAACCGTGTGACCGTGGCAGAAGTCGAAAAGCTGGCAGGCGGTGACGGCTCCGGCAGAGTACAAAGATAACCCAATTTATCTTCTTTTTTCCGGCGGGCGGCGGGGTAGGAGTCTGCCGCCCGTAAAAAGAGACAGAGATGGAGAGAAAATTATGAAAAAGAATATCACATCGAGCGTTCGAAAGTGTATCGCAGGCGTGCTGAGCATGGCGGTTATGGCCGGCAGCATGGCAGTTC
Organism: Butyricicoccus intestinisimiae; assembly: GCF_018918345.1. Taxonomy (NCBI): domain Bacteria; kingdom Bacillati; phylum Bacillota; class Clostridia; order Eubacteriales; family Butyricicoccaceae; genus Butyricicoccus; species Butyricicoccus intestinisimiae. Next base: position 551,802 of record NZ_JAHLQI010000001.1, on the reverse strand, counting down.
CGGCACTCGCTGCGGACAACACCCAGAGTGATTCTCTGCTGACCTATCAGGTGGCAGACGGATTGAATCTGAATGACACAACGGCATTTGCCGATTCTGCGACAGCGTGGCAGTATGCAGACAAAATCAGCAGTCATGTTGACACGTCGGTTGCAGCTATGCGTGCCATCTTTGCACAGCGCAAGGTGAGCATCGTGGACTATGGCGCACAGCCGCACGCTGTTTTTGACATTGTGGAAGGCACATACAAAAAGTCTGACGCAGACGCAAAGGCAGAAGCGGAGCTGGCAAAGACCAACACCAAGGCGATTTATGCAGCAATCAAGGCAGTCAGCGAAGCCGGCGGCGGCACAGTTGTCGTTCCGGCGGCAGACGGTCAGGTATTCTATACCGCACCGATTCATCTGGAAGACAATGTCAATCTGTGCATTGAAAAGAATGCGACGCTGAAGTTCACCACGGATACCAGCCTGTACTGCGGCGATCTGATGAAGGAAGTTTATGGCGACACGGTAGACGAGCAGGGCTTGACTCTGACCCGTTTTGAGAGCGTAGAGCTGATGAACTATTCTCCGCTGATTTACGCATACGGCAAGAAGAACATCGCGCTGACCGGTGAAGGCACGTTGGACGGTCAGGCAAGTGTTGGCGACGGCGAGCATCCGGAGACCATGGTATGGCAGCAGTGGAAGAAAAAGCGCACCTATGCAAACGGCACGACCGTCGAGGCACAGAATGCGGCAGTCAACAAGCTGTATGGTCAGGGTCAGACCGATGTTCCGGTTGCTGAGCGCCAGTACGGTGAGTCCGAGCACGAAGAGTGGAGCGGTGCAGATGACGGCTTCCTTCGTCCGAACTTCATTCAGCCGTACAACTGCCAGAATGTCCTGATTGAAGGCGTTTCTATTAAGAATTCTCCGATGTGGGAAATCAATCCGGTTCTGTGTGATACCGTTTTGGTAGACGGCGTTTCTATCAACAGCCATCTGCACAACAACGACGGCTGTGATCCGGAATGCACCAGTAATATGGTTATCCGCAACAACTCGATTGATGTTGGTGATGACTGCATGGCAATCAAGTCCGGCAGAAACGGCGATGGTCTGCGCATCAACCGCCCGAGCTTTAACATCGTGCTGGAGAACAACACATTTGTTGACGGCCACGGCGGCGTAACCATCGGTTCGGAAATTACCGCTGGCGTCAAGAACATTTTCTCCGAGAGCAACGAGATGAACAGTGACGATCTGGAAGCAGCATACCGCTTTAAGACCAACTACATCCGCGGCGGCACGATTGAAAATGTGTACTATCGCAACGACCATGTCAAGATGGTAAAGAGCACCAAGCCGGTTATTCTGGTTGATCTCAACTATGACATCAAGAACGAAGTCAAGCGCATGGAAGCTTTCGGCGTCAACTATAAGGCATACATCCCGCAGTTCAAGAATGTGCTGTTTGAAAATGTATCCGTCAACGCAGCCGATGAAGCAGGCAAGGGCGGCAAGTACGCACTGCAGCTCAATGGCTTTGACGTCAGCAGCATTGCAAGCTCCTGCACCGTAGAGCCGGGCACACCGGATTGCTACATTTCCGATTTCACCATTCGCAATTCCAGCTTTGTCGGCAGTGAACAGAATTTCCAGATGACCAATGTTGACGGTCTGACCATGGAAAATGTCAGCATGACCGGCAGCACCGCAGCAGACAGCCTGTCTAAGTGCAAGAACCTGACCTTTAAGAACTGTGATTTTACCGGTTCTAAGACCCAGCGCAGCGTATTCGGAGCAACCGAAGGCGTTACCCTGACCGGTTCTGTATTTGACGGTGACTACACGGACGTGCCGGCTGATACTTGGTACACGGATGCTGTATATGCAGCACGGGAAGCAGGCACGATGCTTGGCATGTCGGATAAGATTTTTGCACCGGACGCACAGCTTTCCCGCGCACAGGTTGCACAGATTCTGTACAACCGCGCAGGCAGACCGGCACACAGCGACACACAGGCATTTGCCGATGTAGACAAGGACGCATGGTTTTATGATGCTGTTCAGTGGGCTGCCGAAAACGGCGTAGCAAGCGGCATGGGCAACAAGAAGTTTGCACCGAACGAAGCAGTTACCCGTGAGCAGCTGGCACAGTTCCTATATGCAGAAGCAGGCACACCGGCAGCATCCGGCACACTGGACTTTGTCGATGCCAATACCGTTTCCGGCTGGGCAACACCGGCTGTCACTTGGACAGTACAGAATCACGTGATTTCCGGCGATAAGCAGTCGGACGGAACGCTTCTGCTCAACCCGCGCGGCAACACAACACGCGCACAGACTGCAGTGATGCTGAACAATCTGGCATCCTAACGATAGCTTCTAACAGATACTGGTATCTGTTAGAAATACATGATTCTTTTCCTATTAAGTGAATCCTTTCCCTAAAAAAGCCTGCCTGTTCCTTCGGGAGCAGGCAGGCTTTTTTCTTGTGCGTGCCGATATTTTGTGATACGATACACATAGAAAGTGAGGAATACGATATGAATATACAATCAATTGTTGTGGCGGGTGCCGGCACGATGGGTTCTTCTATGGCGCAGATTTTTGCGGGATACTACGACAACGTTGTGATATATAATCATCGAGAAGTGACGCTGAACAAGGCGAAACAGCGGATACAGGACAATGTGCAGACTTTGGTGCAGGTGGGGACGATGACGCAGACACAGGCACAGCGCTTGCTCGGGGCACTCTCGTATACAACGGAGTGGGACTGTTTTTCGTCCTGTGACTTGGTGGTAGAAAATTTGGCGGAAAACCTGCCGATCAAACAGGCGTTTTATGAAAAAATCTCACAAGTGGTAAAACCGTCTACGATCATTGCCACCAATACCTCAGGACTGTCCATTAACATCTTGGCGCAGTCTGTGCGCGGTGCGCATCGGTTTATCGGTATGCACTGGTTTAATCCGCCGCATCTGATTCCACTCATTGAAATTATCAAAGGTGACGCGACAGACGATAATACCGCACAGACGATTTATGATTTGAGCTTGAAAATCAACAAGAAACCGGTTGTCGTTCATCGGGATGTGCCGGGATTCGTGGCGAACCGCTTACAGTTTGCTGTTTTGCGCGAAGCACTGGATCTGGTGCAGAGTGGTGTGATTTCAAAGGAGGGCATTGACGATGTCATGAAATACGGGCTTGGATTCCGATATGCCTGCTTGGGACCGCTGGAAGTTTCTGATTTTGGTGGATTAGACACATTTTATCACATCAGCAGCTATTTGATGAAGGATTTGTGCAATTCCGGAGACGTGCCGGAGCTGATGAAGCAGCATTATGATGCCGGAGAATACGGCGTGAAAAGCGGTGCGGGATTTTATGATTATTCTGGCGATAAAGCGCAGCAGGCAACCAAGGAGCGCGATGAGAAGTTTTTGAAACTGTATCATGCGCTGTATGAATAAAGCAATCATACAACAGCGATAGACGTTTCAGCGTTTGATATGCGAAAAAATCCGGCAGAAATGCCGGATTTTTTGTATTTACTGAGATAGCCAGTTCAGCGCGCACCATGTGTGCAGGGCTGCGCCCAGCGGGAGAACATCCTCATTGAACACAACTTTTTCATTGTGCATGGGCTTGCCGTACAGCGGATTTTCATTTGGTGTACCGGCGCCCAAGAGCAGATACGCACACGGCAGTTCGTATGTGTACGAGGCAAAATCTTCCGAGCCCATGCCGCCTTCATCCAAACGATATACGGCCTGTTCGCCGACAAGCTGTTGGGCGAAATCTGCCATCTGGTTGACCAAATCCGGATCATTTACAAGCGGGGGAGCGGACGCAAGTTCAGTTACCTCTGCACTGCCGCGAAATGCTTGCGCGGTGCACTTGGCGATGGCCTCTATGCGCTGCATGATGCGCGCGGTAAGGTCTCGGTCAAAGGTGCGAATCGTGCCTTCTAAGATGGCGCTCTGCGGGATGATATTGGGAGCCTGTCCGCCCTGCATGTGTCCGATGGTTACGACAGCAGGCTGTTTTGCCGAAATTTCTCGGCTAATCAGCTCTTGCAGAGACAGGTAAATGTGAGCGGCGATATTAAGCGGGTCCACGCCGGTTTCCGGCATGGCACCGTGACAGCCAACGCCGTGAACGGCAATGCAAAACAGCGTACAGCCTGCCATAAATGTGCCGCGTCCGCACAGAATCAGACCGGATGGTGTGCCGGAATTGACATGCAGCGCCAAACCGATTTGCGGCTTAGGATTGTTTAACACACCTGCCTGCAGCATGGATTTGGCACCGGTGAATCCTTCTTCATCCGGCTGAAAGACCAGCTTGACAGTGCCATTTATCTGCTTTTGATAGTTGCGAAGCAGCTTGGCTGCGCCCAACAGCATCGCTGTGTGCATATCGTGTCCGCAGGCGTGCATAGAACCGTTTTCGGATTGAAAAGGCAAGCCGGTCTGTTCCTGTATGCGCAAAGCATCCATATCTGCACGGAGAAGCATACAGCGTCCGGTGTCTTTTCCGGTGATGGTCGCGACAATGCCGCTCTCACATAGTTCCTGCGGTTCATAGCCCAACTCGATAAGCCGTTTCATCACATAAGCCTTGGTTGCAGGAAGATGTGTGCCGACTTCCGGGTTTTGATGAATGGTTCGGCGGTCTGCAAGAATTTCCTGTTTGATTTCCTGTGCGGATGACAGCAATTCCTGAACTGTTGGTTGCATGAGAATCCATCCTTTCTTTCTAAAAAAGTTCTGTTCCTTTTTATTATAACGGATAAAATGAAAAAATAAAGTGGATTGGAGGCGAGTGTGATATAATAAAAATAAAAGTGAGGGAAAGATAGAATGCCAAACTGGTTTGCCGCACCCTTCACGGGGTGCGTGGATTGAAATTTTGAATGAAAAGTGCTGTGACAAAGTATGTGAGTCGCACCCCGCATGGGGTGCGTGGATTGAAATATGTAAAGGGAGATGACATTGTCGTTGAAAGTTCCTCTGGCGAATTTGTAACTATTCTGAAAGGAGGAGTAACAAATGCTCGGGTTAAAAACGCAAGAAAGTCAAAAATTTAATCGTTTCTGGCAACTGGTTCAAGATACTGCTGGTAGAAGCGGCTGTGTATTTTTTGGGTTTGCAGGAGAAGGGCGAGATTTTGAAACTACTGAAATGGAAGGCGAAGATTTTAGTGGTTGGCTTGTTCCTCTTGATAATGCAACAGCGTTTGAAAAGTTTTGGAAGAAGTCATCAATCAATAATGAAAAACTGGAAAGTAAATTTCCACATGTAAAGTTTTTGTTTGCAATATGGAAAATAAATAATGGCGCGATCTCTATTGAATTTCGGGAGTTTTAACCAAAACCACGATGCACATGCACCGTGGTTTTCTTATACCTGTTTTGGGGGAACGATATGATTTATTTGAGTCGCACCCCGCATGGGGTGCGTGGATTGAAATTCAAAGCAGTAATTGCTGAGGGGATTATCGAAACAATTAAAAAGGTCGCTGATGAACTCTTCCCACCACAGGACAAGTAATCAAGCGACCCGGAAGGAACGAAAGCCCCTCCTTCTTAATACAGTATATCACTTGCTGAATTCTATGTCAAAAAAATCATTCTCATCCTTGTCGGAATCTTTGTTCCTGTTTTTACAATTTGGAATGTTTATGATTTCTGTGCAAGGGGTAGTCGCTCTACTGCATTTTCTATTGGGACAAAGAAAAAGCCATCGCTCTGTTGCAGTACGCAAGGGACACAATGCCCAAGATTACTGCATTGATGCTACAGGTACGGACGGCGTCCGCAGCCGCAGCAAACATCAGCGATGGCTATATTCACAGTGTATACGGCGATGGCTTTCCTGTCAAGAAGAAAAAATCCCTGTGTCCTATAAATCGCAGAACACAGGGAAAAGAAAACGGCATGTGAGAAAGTAAATATTAGAAAGTGTGTCTTCGTACATGAGGTGTGGAGAGAATAGCCGTTTTGCTTGATGTTATCCACAGTGCCCGATGCAGGCACTGTGGAGATGTGGAATAGAGTAAGAATAGAGAATAGGCGAAAATTTGTACGGCTTACAGTTTCTGTCGCTCGTAAGCCTGTTCCATGGCTGCAATCAGCGGAAGCTTCTTGCCGCTCATAAAACGAACCATGGCACCGCCTGCGGTGCAGACGTAGCTGATCTTTGTCAGATCAATAAACTTGGTTGCGCTGGATACGGTGTCACCGCCGCCAATGACGGAATAAGCGTCGCTGTCAGCAATGCCGCCCCAGATTCCGCGTGTACCGACGTCGAACCCGTCCTGCTCATAGATGCCGGCAGGGCCATTGGCGAAAATGGTCTTTGCGGATGCCAGCAGAGCCTGATAATCTGCGATTGTCTGGGCACCGATGTCGATAAACTGCGCATCCTGCGGCAGATTGTCAATAGTGCATTCCACGCGCGCGCCGTCCTTATTATATGCGAGATCACGCGGCAGTTCAAAGCGATCCGGATATTCGGTCAGATATTTTTTTGCGGCGTCTACAAAACTCAGCATGTCTCGGTCACGCAGGAACTTCATCTGCGGTTCGCCAAACGTCACACCGTTTGCGATGTGCATGATGATACCGGTGACACCGGTGGTCAGGATTTTATCCGCTGTACCGTTCTTGAGCACAGATTCCATCATGCCAAAGGCATCGGAAATCTTTGCGCCGCCGAGCACAAACATACACGGATGCTGTGCGCCGTCCTTGACGGATGCCAGTGCGGCATATTCATCAAAGAACTGGAAACCAGCAGCTGCCGGTAAGAAGTGCGGGAATCCAACCATAGACGGAGCGTCGCGGTGCGCGGCAGAGAATGCGTCGTTGACATATAAATCGAACAGCGGAGAGAGTTTGCGGATATGCCATACATTTCCCATTTCTTCCGGCTTCAGCTTGACAAAGTTAGAGAATGTAGACAGTTCTTCACCGAGATAACGCAAATTTCCGAGGATGATTGCCTCGCCGGCCGGCAGATTCTTGACTGCTTCAATCGCGGCAGGACCGCAGACATCGTCAATGTAATGCACCGGATAGCCGGTCAGATCGGACAGCTTTTCTGCGTGTTCTTCAAGCGGAATCAAGTTTTGATAGTCCTGCGTGTCACCCTGATGTGCAATCAGGGCGACAGCGGCGCCGTTTTCCAGCATATATTTCAGCGTGACGGCATTTTTCTTCAAACGGTTTTCGTTGACAATCTTCTTGGTGACCGGATCAATCGGAGAATTGATGTCCGGACGGAATAGGATTTTCTTGCCTACAATATCAAGCCCGCGCAGGGCGTTCATTTTTATTTCCATTTTGCCATCCCCAGATATTCATTCGTCTTAGCGGTTGCTTCTTCCATGGTATCCTGCATGTGCAGCGCGGCGCGTACACCGTCCAGTGTTTCCGGAATGGTGACAGCTTCCTGCGGGATATAGATCGCGAACATAATCTGATCGCCGTATTCTACGATAGATTCTTCCCACAGGCCGATTTCATACATGTCGCCGCGCGGGTTGCCGAGGTCACGTGCATACTTGAACATGGATGCATTGCCGAGGAAACCGTCTGCGATACGAACAACGCGGATGCGGTCATGGGTCTTGAATGCCTCAAGTGCCTGTTCCTTGGTGATTTTCTGTTTGCCCTGTGCGGTAATGGTAATGATGTGACCGTGTGTTACCGGCGTGTGAACCAGAATGCCGGTTGCTTCTACGTGCGGCATAATGGTCATCAGATCCACAGCCTGATGCGAAGGAGCCTTGTCAATCTTCAGTGCATTGGTCAGTCCGCGATGATAGTCACCCGGATCGGCAACACGGCGAATGATGGTGATAGCTACGCGCTCGATACCGCCGCAGTTGCGGTCAAGGCAGTCAACGGCACGAATCAAACCGGTGGTATTGCAGGAAGTCAGCTTGAGGAACTGCTTATCCAGACCCTTTTCGTAGTTTGCATAACCGTGGAAGAATACGTCAGCGACGTCGTTCTTTTCGCCGCCCTGGAAGATGCACGGCTTGCCCATGCGCTCAAACAGCTTCTTGTTTTCTGCGCCAACGCCCGCCGGAGTTGCATCGAGCAGAATGTCACACTTTTCTGCGAGATCCTCCATGGTGCCGCATACCGGAATGCCGGCTTCTGCATAAGCATCTGCGTACTTCGGGTCAGACATATACAGGTCATACGGCATGCCCTTTTCCTTGAGGGCACGCACGCCCAGATTTGGTGTGCGGTTTGCAACACCGACGAGTTCCATATCTCCCATGCGGACAACACCGTCAGCCAGACGCTGACCAATGGTACCGTAACCTACGACGCCAACTTTTACCTTGTTCATCATGTATTCTCCTTTTTATGCTGGTATAAATCTTGTGTGAATGTTAACGATGTTTTGCGTACTCCGGATTGAGCAGGCTGCGAGGCTGATCGCCGCGCATGTATGATGCGATGACACCGGCACAGTGGTTGAATACCATGCGCACAGCCTGCGTAGAAACAGCGGCGGAATGCGGTGTCAGAACGACATTTGGCAGCGTTTTCAGCTCGGAATCCGGATCAAACGGCTCTACCTTGAAAGCGTCCAGCGCAGCACCGGCGATTTTGCCGGAGCGCAGCGCGTCTGCCAAATCATGTTCGTTGACGACGTAGCCGCGGCTCGTGTTGATAATATACACGCCGTCCTTCATCAAATCAATGACGTCCTTGCAGATAAAGTCCTTCATGGTCTTGACTGCGGGCAGATGCAGACTGATAATATCAGCGGTGCGCACGGCGGTTTCCAAATCGACGATTTCTACACCCAGCGCGTTGGCAGCCTGATAATTCGGATACGGGTCATACGCAATGACCTTGACCGGGAATACGCTGAGCAGCTTGGCAAATTCACAGCCGATATTGCCGAAGCCGAGCAGTGCAACCGTGCCTTCCAGCGTCTGAGACATCTTTGCCGTGACGCCATCCGCGCGCAGGCTGCGGTCATAAATAGTAATCTTGCGCAGAATCGCAAGTGTCAGGGCGAGTGCCTGTTCTGCGACCGCCTTGGAATTGACGCCTGGTGCGTTGCACACGGCGATGCCAAGTTCAGTGGCTTTTTCCAGATCGACGGTCTCGAAGCCAGCGCCAAAACGAGCGATGCCCTTCAAATGGTCGGCACAGGCGGAGAGCACTTCCGCGTTCCACGGTTCGCGTCCCGCTACGACATAATCAAAGCCCTTGGCTGCGGCGATTACTTCCTGCACGTCCTGCGTGTGATACAGCGGCGTATTGACAATTTCTGCGCCCTGTGCGACGGCGTCATGAAAAACCTCGTTGAGATCGAGATTCAATTCGTTCTGCACCAGAACAGCAACTCTCGTTTTGTTCTCTGGCATGATGGTTCCTCCTTTGGGGAATCGGTGCTGCGGCTATTCGCCGCAGCATTCGTGTGAGTGAGTATGATGATATAGTGAAATGGTTAGGCTAAATTTACAGCTTTTCGCTGAGATATGCAGAGAGCGTTTTTGCGTCCTGCTTTTCGCTGTCGCCGGAGAGGACGAAGGAAATATGATCTCCGCCCTTGATGGCCATGCCGATGATGGACAAGATGCTGTTGGCGTCAACGGATGCGTTGTCCTTTACCAGACGAACGGTAGAAGATAACGGCTTAATTTTCTGTGTCAGCTCCGCAGCAACCTGTGCATGAACGAATACCGACTCGGACACTGTATGTTCAATGGTAATCATTTGGATTGGCACCTCTTTCTTTGGTAGTTTGTTTTTGTTGATTTATCTTTTGTGACTACAAGTATGACGTCAAAACAGGGGTGAAACAAGTGGATTTCTGGCGGAAATTTGGCGTCATGCATGTGGACACGGCAAAAACATGTGCAAAATATCGAGAAATAGCGGCGTAAAGCAAGTGGTACATGTAGAATATACACAGCACACGGGAGAAAAATGAGATGATTTGTTAAAAAAATAACAAAAGAAAAATTTCCGTCAATTCTGGACAAAATTGAGAAAATGTGGTATCTTTCTTGCAAATAATCACGAAGCCATCAGGATTTGTCAATAATTTAACAAACAGGGTGGCGGGAAGAAAGGTGGGAAGAACATGGAGCTGTCACAGCGAGCGAAACAATTGAGCATTCTGCTGCTGGAACAGCCGGCAGGATGCCCGCTCACATTGGCGGAATTGTCCGAACAAATGCATTTGAGCAAGCGAACCATCCAGCGAGCGCTTCCGGAAGTGCGCGACTGGATGAAAGCGCGGAATTGTCTCATGCAGTCCCGCGCGGGCAGCGGTATTTTTCTGGAATCGAGTGAGAAGGCCAAGCGCGATCTGTTGTTGGAACTGCAGGGAAATGTGCACGGACAGGAAAGCCTGTCGCAGCAAGCGGAACTGTTGGAGCTGCTGCTCGATGCAAAACGGGTGTTGTCCATCGAACAGATCAGCGAGCGGCTGTTTTGTTCCAGAGATGCCGTGGAGAAGCAGCTGCCATGGGTGCGGAATTGGCTGGCACGGTATCAAATCACGCTGCATGTACAAACCGGTGTAGGCTTATATATTGAAAGCACAGAGAAAAATTGGCGGCGCGCGCGCATCGAACACATTGCGGCGTTTCATGCAGATGCAGTGATGATCTATTTCTCTGCGCCGGAGCGCAATGAGCCGCCGATGCTGTTTCGTGTTCTTTCGCGGGAAGAACAGCTCAGCCTGCTGTCTATTTTGCGACGGGCGCAAAGCTATCAGGAGATTTGCCTGACAGACGAAGGCTTTCTGCGCGTATATCTGTGTGCGGGGCTGATGCTTCGGCGCATTCGTCAGGGGTATCCGCTGCAGTTGGAGCGGGAAGAACTGGAACGACTGCAACGGCTTCCGGAATATGCTATGGCGGAGCATGTGACGGATATGCTGCGGGAACACAGTGAGATTGCACCGGATGCCGCGGAAATCGGATTTTTGGCCATGTATTTTGCAAACAGCGACACCATGCCGAAACAAAATCTCGCTGCATCAGCGACGGGAGAGCTGCACCGGCTGTATTTGGCGCAGCGCATCATCGGTGCGGCACAGCGCGAATTGCAGCTGCATTTTGAGGCGGATGAACAGCTGTTAGAAGGACTTTACAGCCATTTGCAAGCGACATGCAGCCGTCTGCGGCTGGGAAGTCCGATTGAAAACCCGCTGACGCAGGAAATGATAGAGCTGTATCCTACTTTATATGCAGCGGCAGACAATGCTTGCGCGGTATTGAAGGAAATTTTAGAGATAGACAGCGTTCCGCCGGAAGAATGTGCGTATATTGCGATGCATTTGGGCGCGGCCATGGAGCGGATGCAGGAGAAATCGCAAAATATCTCCGCCGTGGTCGTGTGTCCGGTCGGCATGAGCGGCGCCAGTCACTTGGCGGCAGAAATTACGCGCCGATTTCCTCGGATTGCTGTGCACCGTATCGTCAGCGCGATCGACATTGACACACGGCAGCTGCGGCGTGAAGGCATTGACTTGATTGTTTCCACCATTGATTTGTCACTTTCGTATCCGGTGGTGCGTGTCAGTACGCTGCTCAATCGGCGGGATTTTACCCGCATTGATGCGGCGCTGACGATGGCGATTCAGCGAAAGCAGGAGATACGGGCGGCGCAGCATCCCATGGCGCAGCGGAAAGATGCGGCATTTATTGCACGATTCAGTGATGAAATGCTGCGCCTGACGGAAGAAATTCCGTGGCATCAAATTCCAAGCATCCAGCATGTGGAGGAGTTGGCGTATTATGCTGCGCGCATGATGATTTCGGACGATATTGCGGCAAATCAGCTGGAGCAGCAGCTTGTGCATCAGGTGCATCAGGCGGACAGCTATTTGCAGCCGTATCGAAGGTTGTTTCTCTGCTGTCAGTCGGAATATGTCAAACACTGCTGCATGGGATACTTACAGGTAAACATGCCGTATGCGTGGAACGGGCAGGATGCTGTCGAAGGCTGTCTTGTGCTGCTCGTGCCGGAGAAGGATGCAACGGGCGCGGCGGCGTATCTGATGCACAGAGCGTGTGCGGCATTGCTGCGCGGCAGAGAATATTTGCAGGACATGCAGCGTGGAGAAAAATCGGCGTTTGCACAGCGTCTGGAGCGCGATTTGCTGCAATGCTATGCCAATATTGTGCGGCAGCATTTGCCGGAATAGCGGGAACAAAAAAACTGTTGCCTTCGGGCAACAGTTTTTTCTTGACGGAAAGAGACAAAGAGAATATAATAAATTGAACGAAACGGGGGAGCTTGTGCGAGCAGGCTGAGAGTAGGCGAAAGCCTTGACCCTTAACCTGATTTGGATAATGCCAACGTAGGAAGATGTTTTTTTGACTTGCGCATCGGGTTACCGAATGCGTTTTTTTTTGAAAAAATCTTGTCGTTTCGTTTTTAAGCGGTCGATTGGGGGCACCACCTTCCGCCGCTATACAAAATCAATGACTGTGAAAGGAGACAAGTTCACAATGAAAACAGCATTGACAATCGCAGGAAGTGATTCCTGCGGAGGCGCTGGAATTCAAGCAGACATTAAAACGATGACCGCCAATGGCGTATATGCCATGAGCGCCATCACCGCATTGACTGCACAGAATACCACCGGCGTAACAGGTATCATGGAGGTAACTCCGGACTTTTTGCGGGAACAGCTGACCGATGTGATTGAGGACATTTGGCCGGATGCCGTAAAAATCGGCATGGTTTCCTCCAGCGGACTCATTCAAGTCATCGCGGATACCATTGAAACCTATCAGCTCAAAAATGTCGTTGTCGATCCGGTTATGGTTGCGACAAGCGGCGCAAAGCTCATCAGCGATGAGGCCATTGAGACGTTGAAAACGCAGCTGATTCCGAAGGCGACTGTCATCACGCCGAATATTCCGGAGACGGAAGTGCTGTTCGGCAAGAAGATCACCAGCGCCGAGGATATGATTGCAGCGGCAAAATGGATTAGCGAGACCTATCACTGCGCGGTACTGTGCAAGGGCGGACACAATATGAATGACGCCAACGATCTGCTGTATCGAGACGGCGGCTATCAGTGGTTCAAGGGAAAGCGCATCGACAACCCGAACACCCACGGCACTGGCTGCACGCTTTCCAGCGCGATTGCATCCAATCTCGCAAAGGGCATGAATTTAGATGACGCCGTGGATTGCGCGAAGAGATATATTTCTGGCGCATTGGCGGCGATGCTGGATCTCGGCAAGGGCAGTGGTCCGATGAATCACGCGTTTGCAGTGGAAGGCACATATTAAATCATTTTATTCAGGGAGTAAGCAAGATATATTATGGATATGAAGTGGAAGTTAAAAGACATTTTGATGGTTGCCATCGTGGGCGTCCTGTTCTCGTTCCTGTTTTTGGGTGCTGATTACGTGGGCGCCGCTCTGACGGCGGCGTTGACGCCGATGGGTCTGGGCGCACTTGGCTACCAGTTTATTTATGGCATCTGGTTTATGGCTGCAACCTTTGCAACCTACGTGATTCAGAAGCGCGGCGTCGGTATCATCGCAGAAATGCTGGCAGCAGTCATTGAAGTTATGATGGGCGGCATGTTTGGTCCGATGACGCTGGTTACCGGTTTTTGTCAGGGTCTGGGTTGCGAGATCGGCTTTGCGATCTTCCGTTATAAGAAGTTCGGCTGGTCTTCGATGATTCTCAGCTCGATTATTTGTGCGGTATTTACGTTTATCGTTCCGGAATATTTCGCATACGGTTACAGCGCATATGCACTGCCGATTCTGATTGCAGCACTGGCAATTCGCGTTGTCAGCTCGATACTCTTTACCGGTGTCGTATCCAAGCTGATTGGCGACGGTCTGGCAAAGGCTGGTGTATTGCGCGGCTATGCACTGGGCATGAAACAGAATCTTCCGGAGGAAGTGGAATAATTCATGAAACAGGCTGCGATTGTATGTGAAAACCTGACGTTTCGCTATTTTGAAAAATCCAAACCGGTGATTGACAACGTATCGCTGACCATTCCGGCGGGAGAAGTCACTGTCCTGATGGGAAGCAGCGGCTGCGGAAAGAGCACACTGGCGGCAGTTCTGTGCGGATTGCTGCCGGAAAACGGCGGCTTTTTGACGAAAGGCTCGATTGAGCTGTTCGGCACACCACTGAAAGAGCTGAATCCGAGTGACCGCGCCGAGAAAATTTCTATGATGTTCCAAAATCCGGATCTGCAGTTCTGCATGGCAACGCTGCGCGAGGAACTATATTTTTGCATGGAAAATATCCGTGTGCCGGCGGAACGCATGCGCGAGCGCGCACAGTTGTCTGCACGCGTGATGGGAACAGAGCATTTGCTGGATCGGAAGCTGTTCAGCCTGTCCGGCGGAGAAAAACAGCGTGCTGTTCTGACGTGCATTCATCTGCTCGATGCGTCGTGTATTTTGCTGGATGAACCATTCGCTAATTTGGATCCGGATGCGGTACAGGAAATGATGAAATTGCTGCGCAGGATGTGTCGGGAACAGGGCAAAACAATCGTAGCAATTGACCACATGGCGGATCACTGGATGGATACGGCGGATCGCTTTCTGCTGCTCGGCGAAGGCGGACGAGTACTTTGTGAAGCGCAGACAGCGGAAGAACTGGAGCAGGCGCGCCCACTGTTTCGGGAACAGGGAGTCGCCTATCCGGGCATTTGGCAGGAAACGCGCAAAGCGCCGCTTGTTGTCAAATCAACGGAGGACGGTCTGCGTCTCAGTCGTGTGACCATGCCGGAAATTCCGCAAAAGCCGAAAAAACGCCGCCGTCTGAGAGGAAATGTCGCGGAACAGGATAGTTTGCTGTTCGAAGGGGATGCGATATTTCCGGATGGCTGCATTACGGCAATTTTGGGACCGAGCGGCTGCGGAAAAACATCATTGATGATGACGTTTTTGAAGCAGCGCGACTATCTGGGAGATATTGTCATTGTAGAAAACGGATATGTGCGCGAACTGCGCTCTATTGACCAAAAAGGGTGTTTCGATGAGGTCGGCATCGCGTTTCAGAACCCATCCAATCAGTTTATCACGCAAAACGTGACGGAAGAAGTGGCGGATGGACTGAGCCGCCGATACGCCGGCGAAACACCGGAACAAATCAAGCAGCGGGCACTGGACATGCTGGATACCTGCGGGCTGCGCAAGTATCAAAAGTTTTCTCCGTATATGCTCAGTCAGGGACAGCAGCGCAGACTGGCTGTGCTGTCTGTGCTGGCGGGCGGACAAAAACTGCTGCTGCTTGATGAACCGACATATGGACAGGATTATCGTTCGGCACGCGCGCTGATGGATCAGGTTTGTGCGCGCGTCAAGGAAGACGGTTTGACTGTCATTATGACGACGCATGACCGCGGACTGGCAGAGGCGTATGCAGACGTTCGCTACCAGATGTGCGGAAAAAAACTGATACGGGAGGACGGAAGCAAATGAGACCGACCGTTTTGGAAAAAATCAATCCGTTTATCAAGGTTGTCACAATTTTGGTGTGCGGCATTTTGATGGCGCTGACCAGCTCGTGGAAGCTGAATTTGGCGGTGTTGATTGCGGCTCTGCTGGCATTGCTGCTGTTGTCCGACTGCAAATTGTCCTCGCTTGTCAAGACGTTTGTGCCGGTTATTCTGTTGGCTGGCGCCGTATTTGTCTCCGGCATGTCCTATGGCAAGAGTGCGGCACAGTCGGCGTCTATTTATGACGTGGCTTCGATGGACTCTGCGCTGCTGCTCAGCACGCGCATTCTCGCCTATGTCGGTATGGGTATGGTGTTCGCGCTTTCTACAGACCAAAAAGAATTTATTATGTCGCTCATGCATCAGGCGCACGTCAAGCCGAAGTTTGCATATGGCGTGCTGGCGGCAGTCAATCTTATCCCGACGCTGCGCCGCGAATGGGATGAGGTAAATCTTGCGTATCGCGCAAGAAAGAAACGCACCGGCTTGCTGCCGATTGGCCCGCTGTTTAATACATTGGTCAACGGCATTCGCTGGTCAGAAAACGTTGCGATGGCAATGGAATCCAAAGGATTTGACGGCGATGGAAGCCGCACGTTTGCCATCACAACGCGGGTTCGTGCAGGAGATATTTGCTTTGCCGTGCTTTGCATTGGACTCATGGCGGCAGGCATGATATGTTTGTAAACAAGGAAAAGGAGTTATCATATGAAAGTATCGGAACGTTTGTATAACAGCATTATTGATTTGTGGGATAAGTACAATGAGCATCCGTTTGTAAAGGGTCTTGCAGACGGCACGCTGCCGCTGGAAAAATTCCAGTTCTTTATGATTCAGGATCATCTGTACCTGATGCAGTACGCAAAGGTTTTTGCGCTGGGCGTTCTCAAAGCAAAAAATGAGAGCGATATGCGTCTGTTCTCCGGTCTGATTGCCGCAACGCTGGACACGGAAAATGCGCTGCATCAGGACTATCTGCGCCGCCTGAACATTTCGCAGGAAATGATTGCACAGGCAAAGCCGAGCATTGTGACTGATTCGTATACCAACTATATGATCGCGATTGCAGAAAAGGAGGGACTCGGCGAGCTGATGGCGGCAGTGCTGTCCTGCTCTTGGAGCTATAAGCTCATCGGTGACTTTATGGAGAAGTTCCCGGGCGCTACGGAGCAGGAATTCTACGGAGAATGGGTGAATATGTACATTTCGGATGGATACCGTTCCTCCAACCAGCTGATGATTGATATGGTGGACCGTCTGACCGAGGGCTATACCGAACAGCAGATTCAGAATTTGGAGCACATTGTTTATGTGTGCAGCCAGTATGAATACATGTTCTGGGATATGGCTTGGAATGAAAAGATGGTAGAAGTTTAATCGACTGACAAGTCCATCGAAAAAAAGGCATCCATGTGTAAAAAAGGTTTGCGCATGGATGCCTTTGCTTTGCACAAAAACTGTTGTTTCAAAAGTAACTAGCTTTTATACCAAAAATTTAATCGAAAAATTGTGCAGATTTTCGGTGAAAAACGCATTGACATTTGGGCGAAATGCGAATATTATAGAAGCATAAACTATTGAAATACAAACACTCGGTTTTGAAACAATAACGAAAGGAGTTTTTGCTATGAAAGCAAGAGGCGTAAGACTGCATGCGGCAAACGACCTGCGACTGGAGGAATTTGAGCTTCCGGAGATTACCGATGACGAGATTCTCGTCAAAGTAGTATCCGACAGCATCTGTATGTCTACGTATAAGTGTGCTATACTGGGTACAGACCACAAGCGTGTACATGAGGATGTCGCAGAGCATCCGGCAATCATGGGACATGAGTTTGCGGGTGACATTGTTCAGGTTGGCAAGAACCATCAAGACAAGTTTAAGCCGGGCATGAAGTTCACGCTTCAGCCGGCGCTGAACTACAAGGGAACCATGTGGAGCCCGGGATACTCGTATGAGTTCTTTGGCGGCGATACGACGTACTGTGTCATTCCGGCTGAGGTCATGGAGCTGGGATGCCTGCTGGAGTACAAGGGACGCGCATACTATGAAGCATCGCTGGCAGAGCCGATGTCCTGCAGCATTGGTGCCTTTCATGCGGCATATCACACGCATATGGGCGTGTACAAGCACGAAATGGGCATCAAAGAAGGCGGCAATCTGGCAATCATGGCAGGTGCCGGCCCAATGGGTCTGGGCGCTCTGACCTATGCACTGCATCGTGATGTCCGCCCGTCCCGTGTTGTTGTGGCTGACGTCAATCAGGAGCGTCTGGATCGCGCGGAAGAGCTGTTTCCGGTGGCGGAGTATAAGAAAATGGGCATTGATTTGCACTTCGTCAACACTGGAAAGTATGACGATCCGGTTGCAGTGCTGCGTGACATCACGGACGGCGCAGGCTATGACGATGTATTCTGCTACGCGCCGGTTGCAGCCGTTGTACAGCAGTGCAGCGACATTCTGGGCAGAGACGGCTGCTTGAATTTCTTTGCCGGCCCGACCGACAAGAAGTTCAGCGCAACCATGAATTTTTACGATGTACACTACAACTCTACCCATGTCATGGGCACGACTGGCGGCAATACCGCAGATATGATTGAATCGCTGGAGCTGACCGCTGCCAAGCGCATCAATCCGGCGGTTATGGTAACACATATTGGCGGTCTGAACGCTGCGGCAGAGACAACACTGAACCTGCCGAAAATCCCGGGCGGCAAGAAGCTGATTTATACGCATCTGACCATGCCGCTGATCGCGCTGGAGGATCTGCGCAAGAGAGGCGAGGAGCTTGGCGATGCGCGCTATACCGCACTGGCTGACATTGTGGATGCGCACAAGGGTCTGTGGTGCCCGGAGGCAGAGGAATACCTGCTGGCAAACTTCATCGAGGAAGAATAAACTCTGCTGAAATTCTTCTTTCGGTGAATGCAGGCTGAAAGGAGAATACATATGGATACAATGGAAAGACGCAGAAATGCGATCGCGGCGCTCATCAACCAAAAGGGCA
This sequence comes from Butyricicoccus intestinisimiae, assembly GCF_018918345.1. Classification (NCBI taxonomy): domain Bacteria; kingdom Bacillati; phylum Bacillota; class Clostridia; order Eubacteriales; family Butyricicoccaceae; genus Butyricicoccus; species Butyricicoccus intestinisimiae. The sequence goes on along the minus strand of NZ_JAHLQI010000001.1, from coordinate 533,319 downwards.
CTGTGAGCTTTTCTACAATCAAAGAGCATTTCCCGAACGTTTCGGAAATGACGCTTCGCACCGATTTGAAAGCATTGGACGAAGCAAAGCAGATAGTAAGAATCCATGGCGGAGCAAAATCTGTACAATTGGTTATCAATACGGATGACTTTTTTAATCGGAGAGCCATTCGTAATATTCAGGAGAAACAGGAAATTGCCCAAAAGGCATTGCGGCTGATTCAGCCGGATACCGCAATTTTTCTGGACTCCGGCAGCACAACAACCGAGCTGGCACGGCTGTTTCCGGATCAATCCAACCTCATCTATACGACCGGACTCAGCTGTGCCACCGAGTTGGCAGGCTTGGAAAAACCAGTCATCATGCTGCCGGGCGGCCGGCTCAATCGGTATAGTATCAGCACGTATGGTACGATGGCGATTCAAGAGCTGGAGCACGTTAATTTTCACCAGACATTTTTAGGCATCACAGGATATACGCTGCAGGCGGGCTTTACCTGCGGCAGCATCGAAGAAGCCCTGCTCAAGCGCACGGCGATGAAGCAGGCGGATCAGGTCATCGTTTTGATGGATTCCTCCAAGGTAGGCGTGAAGAGGAGCTATTCCATTTGCTCGATGGCGGATGTCGATCTGGTGATTTCCGATGGGCATCTTCCGCAGGACGTTCTGGCGGAATGTGAACGGCATCGGATTCCTGTTTTATAACCTACAATTGTACCGTTTATTGTCCCGCTGTACAGGATAAGAGAGGTCTGACATGAAAAATAGGGTACAAAAATTTGGTAAATTTCTATCCGGCATGGTTATGCCGAATATTGGAGCGCTGATTGCGTTCGGTTTCCTCGCAGCACTGTTTATTGATACAGGCTGGATTCCAAACAAGCAGCTCAACAGCATGGTTTCCCCTATGCTGACGTATTTGATTCCTATTCTGATTGCATCGACTGGCGGCAAGATGGTCGGCGGCGACAGAGGCCGCGTTGTTGGTGCCATTGCCGTCATCGGCGCAATTATGAGTGATACGTCCATTACGATGCTGATGGCAGCCATGGTGATGGGCCCGCTCGGCGGCTTCTGCATCAAGAAGTTTGACGAAAAGATGGAAGGACATATACCGGCATACCGGCAGGCTTCGAGATGTTGATTAACAACTTCTCGGCTGGCATTATCGGCATGATTCTCGCCATCTTGGGATATGCAGTTGTCGGTCCGGTCATGAGCGTTATTTTGACTGTGCTCGCAGCCGGTGTACACATTCTGGTTTCTCACAGTGTTTTGCCGCTGGTTGCAATTTTTATTGAGCCGGCAAAGGTACTGTTCCTCAACAACGCCATCAATCATGGCATTTTCACTCCGCTGGCAACAGCTGACGCAGCGGAGACCGGAAAGTCTATCATGTACATGCTGGAAGCAAATCCGGGTCCCGGACTTGGCATTCTGCTCGCATACATGTTTTTCTGCAAGGACGCAAAAACCAAGCAGTCCGCACCGGGCGCCGTCATCATTCATCTGCTCGGCGGCATTCATGAGATTTACTTCCCGTACATCCTGATGAACCCGCTGGTTATCATCGCGCCGATTGTTGGCAACATGGCAGCGATTTTCTGGTTCAGCATGACAAACTGCGGTCTGGTAGGTCCGGCATCTCCTGGTTCTATTATTGCATTCCTGATGATGACGCCGACCAGCGATCTGTGGAAGGTTATCATTGGCGTATTGCTGGCAGCCGGTATTTCGTTTGCAATCGCTTCTCCGATCGTCAGAATGGCGGGCGGAAAGAATCTGGAAGATGCGCAGAATCAGATGGCTGCAATGAAGGCGGAATCCAAGGGGCAGGCTGCTCCGGCGGAAATCGGTAGCGCAGCCGATGTACAGAAGATTATCTTCGCCTGTGATGCAGGCATGGGCTCTTCTGCTATGGGCGCAACCAAGTTTAGAAATCGCTTAAAGGGCGTTCGTCCGGATATCAAAGTAAGCAATACCTCTGTTGACAATATTCCGGCAGACTGCAACATTGCTGTTGTACAGGCAACGCTGGCAGAGCGCGCACAGAAGTGTGCGCCGCAGGCAAAGCTGGTCACGATTGAAAATTTCTTGGCAGATCCGGCACTGGATGCGCTGTATGAAATGCTGCAGAAGGTAGACGCTGCTGCACCGCAGCGGGAAGAACAACAGACACCATCTCCGATTACGGGAAAACAAGTCATCTGTCGGGAAGGCGTGCGCCTGAATCAGACATCGGTATCCAAAGAGGAAGCCATTCAGGCAGCAGGTGAATTGCTCGTTCAGCTCGGCTATGTTGATGAGAGCTATATTCCGGCGATGCAGGAGCGTGAAAAACTTATCACAACATATATGGGCATGGGCGTTGCCATTCCGCACGGTACCAGTCAGGCGAAGGGCACCGTAAAGAAAACCGGCATTGTATTCCTGCAGTATCCGGACGGCGTCGATTTCGGAAAGGAAAAAGCGCAGCTGGTATTCGGTATCGCTGGTATCGGCAATGAACACATGGATCTTCTGGCAAAGATTTGCAATATGCTGGAAGATGAAGAAGTTCTGGAAAAGCTCAAGACAACCAATGATTTGGATTGGGTCATGCAGCAGCTTTCTTAAATTACGTGCATAATAAAAATCACCAATATCTTTGGAAAGCAGCTGCTGTCGTATAGACAGCGGCTGCTTTTCTTTTGTCTGGTCAAAAGAACACGTGTATGCTATACTGGAACAGAATAAAATGAGAAAGAAGCTTATCTATTAACATGAAATCTAAAAAACAAACCGGCATCGACATGATATCCGGCTCGATGTGGGATAAAATTTTGCTGTTTGCCCTGCCACTTGCGGCGGGAAGTATGCTGCAGCAGTTGTTTAATTCGGTGGATGCAGCTGTGGTGGGACGATTTGCCAGCAGCGAAGCCTTGGCGGCGGTAGGCGCCAACACCTCTGTGGTATCCCTGTTTATCAATTTGTTTGTCGGCATTTCCGTCGGCAGCAATGTTGTCATAGCAAATTACATCGGAAAGGGCAAGCGCGAACGCATACCGGACGTTGTGCACACAACGATGCTGCTGGCGATATGCAGCGGTTTGCTGCTGATGGTGTGCGGCATTGCCATTGCGCGGCCGCTGCTGCAGCTGCTTTCTACACCGGAAAATGTGCTGGACTTGGCGGTTATCTATCTGCGTGTGTATTGTTTTGGCATGCCGTTTATCATGACATATAATTTTGCCGCCGCCATTTTGCGGAGCAAAGGAGACACCAAACGCCCGCTGTATTGCCTGATTGTCTCCGGCTGTATCAATGCCGGACTCAATGTTGTGTTTGTCGTTGGCTTCCATCTCAGCGTGGCAGGCGTTGCACTGGCAACCGTACTTGCCAATGTCGTCAGCTGCATGATGGTACTGTACTTTCTCATGCATGAAGCGGAGGAGATTCGATTTCATCCGAAAAAACTTGCCGTGCATGGGAGCGTGCTGCGGACAATTTTGCGCATCGGCATTCCGGCGGGCGTGCAGGGCATGGTCTTTTCTTTTTCCAACGTGTGTATTCAGGCTGCGGTCAATACATTTGGTTCTGCCGTTGTCGCAGGCTCTGCTATTTCGATGAACTTTGAATACATCACCTGCTTTGCATTTATGGGATTTAATTCCGCCGCTGTCACGTTTACAAGCCAGAACTATGGTGCGGGAAAGGCGGAACGATGCAAGCGTGTGTTCCGCATCTGCATGCTGTGCGGCGTATTCATCTGTCTGGCACTGGATGTATTCTTTTATCTGGGGCGGGATTTGTGGATTGGACTGTTCACAACGGATGCCGCAGCGGCAGCCTCTGCGGCGCAGCGCATGCAGACTGTCTTGCTGCTGCAATGTCTGGCATGCTCATATGAGATCAGCGGCTCGGTTCTGCGCGGATACGGGCACTCGCTGACGCCGGCGCTGCTCACGGTGTTCGGCACCTGTGTTTTCCGTGTGATTTGGGTCAATACCGTTGTGCCTGCGCATCATGTTTTACCGATTCTGTTCAGCGTTTATCCGATTTCATGGGTTTTAACCGGAACCATGGTGCTGACGGCGTATGTCGTTGTCAGCCGCACAGCGCTTCGCAGCCTGCAAAAATCGTAGGCTGCAAAAAAATATTGCAATTCGAAGAAAAAAGAGGTATAATGACTGAAAGTCAGTGAATGATAGTCACTGATAGAGAAAATCGGTGTCCTGCGCCATCCGCGGAGGATTTGCCGGCAAACTGCCGGCTGGTTGTCTTTCGGACGGCGACGCGCGATGCACAGTGCGATATGTTCGAGCATGCGCTGGAGCAGGTCAGTGATGCGGTGGTCATGTGCGATGAGGAGACGCGCATCAATTTTTTGAACAACGCCTGTATTCAAATGGATGAGGTCGTGCCGAGCGATGTCATCGGAGAAAAGAACGAAAAAGTGTATGAACCGCTGGACGGTCAAAGCTTGATTATTCCGCAGGCCATTCGAAAAAAGCAGATTTATCTGGGGCGGCGGCAGATTTATACCACGCGTTATAACAAAAATGTGGACATTACGTCCAATACATATCCAATCGTGCAAAATGCCAGATAAATAATCGGTTTGCTTTTTCAAAATATTCCCATAAAACAGAGACTCCCTCCGGATACATAGCATCCAGAGGGAGTCTCTGTTTTAGTATAGGAAAAAGTGGAACAAATGCAAAGTGAATTACAGTTCTTAAAGGTATCTACAATTGCACCTTCCGTGATGTACTCGGTTGTGCCCTTAATCTGATAGCTTTCCAGCGTCTTGGCATCATATGCCGTGACAGCGATTTTTCCATCGTTTGCCTTCATGTCCGTTGGAGCAATGCAAATTTGCAATCCGGGTAAAAAAAGATAAAAAAGTGGCATCTGTCTCAAAAGACAGATGCCACTGCTGTGTATGCAGTTACTTGTTTTCATTCTTTCTGCGAGCGGCAGAGGTGATGATGTCCACACAGGTCAGCTCGCCCAGATAGCTGGCGTCAAGGCTGATGTGATAATAGTTGGACTGACCCCATTCGCGGTCGGTATAGTACCGATAGTAGGTCTTGCGGCCTTTGTCCTTCTTGCGCAGACGCTTTTCAATCGGCACGTTGGTCTTGCCGTAGCGCTCCAATACATGCGCCTTGCGGTATTCCATGTTCGCGTGAATGAACACGTTGAGAGCCGGAATATTGGCGGTGTCGAGAATGTAATCGGCACAGCGTCCGACGATAACGCACGGACCCTTTTCTGCCAAGTCGAGAATCACATTGCGCTGAGCCTCAAATATTTTATCCTGCGGAGACAGGTAATTGACATTGTATGCTGCGTTAGAGCTGAACCATGTCTGAGAGAGCGTTGTGTATTCTCCATCTTCTACGACGGTATCCGTAGAGTAGCCGCTCTTTTTTGCAGCTTCCTCAACGATAACACTGTCATAAAACGGAATGCCAAGCTCTTTTGCAACAGCCTGACCAATGGAATGACCGCCGCTGCCGAACTCACGGCTGATAGTGATGATAGGATACATAGGAACACCTCCTGATTTGGCTGCCGGATATGTCATATCCAGTAACCTTTTGACTTGTGTTTATTATACTTCTGTTTTGTCAAAATGTCAAGGAAATTCCGATGATCATATGCTAAAATTATGCAAAGTATACAGGATAAGCGTACCCTTCGCGTTTTTTGGGATTTTTTGCGAATTATACTTGCTGATTTTCCTGAACAGACGTATAATAAAAAGGTATCTTTACGGGAAAAACAGAACAGGAGTGCCAAATTATGGAATTATGGGACATTTATGATGAAAATAAACAGCCGACCGGACGAACAATGAAAAAGAACGACTGGCACATGAAGCCGGGAGAATTTCATTTGACGGTGCTCGGCGTCATTCGCCGGCCGGACGGCAAGTTTTTGATTACCCAGCGTGTGATGACCAAGGCATGGGCGCCGGGCGCATGGGAAGTTTCCGGCGGCGGCGTAATGGCAGGAGAGACCTCCGCACAGGCAATTCAGCGCGAAATCTGGGAAGAGACCGGTTTAGATGTCACAGGCGCAGACGGCGGTTATTTGTTCTCATATCAGCGCATCAATCCGGACGAGGGCGACAACTATTTTGTAGACATCTATCGCTTCGAGATGGACGTCAAGGAAGAAGATGTGCATATTCAGACGGCGGAGGCCATGGGCTTCCAGTTTGCCGATTTGGACACAATCAAAAAGCTGGCTGAGCAGGATAAGTTCCTGCATTACAACAGCATCAAGCAGGCGTTTGAAGCGTAAGAAAAATTATAAAAAAAAGTCTCGTTTTGGTGAAAACCAAACGAGACTTTTTTTTTTACTGCTGTGTCAAATACCGTTCTAAAAAATCTGCAACGCCGTCCTCATCATTGCTTCCCGTGACAAAATTTGCGCAATCACGCACATGTGCCGGACTGTTGGCGACGGCAACGCCGACACCGGCAAACTCGATCATATCCAAATCATTTTCTTCGTTGCCGAATGCGGCGATTTGTTCGCGCGGAATGTTTAGATACTGGGCTAAACGCCGCAGCGCAGGACCTTTTCCGGCGGATGCATCGGAAATTTCCAGCAGGTGCGGGACGGAGGATGTCACGTAAATCCCCGAAATTTGCTCGAGCTGCTGCGACAAAAGTTTTCGCTTTTGCTGGTCAATGGTGATAAAATCCAAGCAGTCTAATTCCTGTATGTGCTCCTGTGTAAATGAGAGCAGGTTTTTAATCGGCTTGCGTGTCGACTGAATGTACTGTGTCGCAGCGTCCGGCAAGCCGTATGCGGTGGGGTGCGCCACGAACGCTGCATCCGCATACGGCACGCCGTCTAAAAACACTTCAAACTCGGCATGATGCGTTTGAATGAGGGAGAGCAGCTGCTGTGTACACGCGGGCTTGAGCGGGGAATAAAACAGTTTTTCGCCGGTCGGACGGTGGCAGATCACCACACCATTGGATGTGATGGCGTAATCTATGCCGGAGACGGAGAGTACCTCTTGCGGCAGCGAATCATAGGAACGGCCGCTCGCCACGACGACATGCGTGCCCTTTGCAATATAGGACTCTAAAACCTGTCTGGTGCGTGCAGAGAGTGTCTTGTCCGAGCGCAGCAGCGTGCCGTCCAAATCCAATGCGATCATACGCAGCATAAAAACAACCTCCCGTTGTGTGCAGAGAAAAGAGGACGCCGTGACAGACGTCCTCTTACAGCGTATCTGTAATTACTCTTCGATGGAAGCATCAAAAACCAGCTGCAGAGCCTTGGAAATTTCCAGACTGTTGCGAACGCTCTCGCGTGCAGCCTCGTCCATGGTGCCGGCGAGCTTGTCATAGTCCATCTGGTACATCATAGCCATGCGGCGAACGTCGTTGTCAACGTCCTCGTCGGTGATGACAATGCCTTCCTGCTGAGCAATCGAAGCAAGAACGGCGGATGCCTTACCGGTAGCCTCAGCCTGCGGGCGCATCTCTGCGCGCAGCTGCTCGTCAGTGATGTTGCGGTATGCCAGATACTGCTCCATAGAAGCGCCCTGACGCGCCAGATCCTGCGTAACCGTTGCGAGCATCTGCTCAATAAATGCGTTTACAAATTCGTCGGACAGGTCGATTTCGGAGTTTGCAACAATCTGCTCCAGCAGAGCATTCTGTACCTGCGAACGAGCTGCCTGCTCCTTCTGCTGTACCAGCGCATCGTGTACGTTCTGCTCAAATTCCTTGTAGTTTGCAAAGCCGTACATCTTGCCGAACAGGTCGTTCAGCTCCGGCAGCTTGCGCTCCTGTACCTTGTGTACCTTGCACTTGAACACAACCGGCTGACCGGCCAGATTGCCTGCCGGATAGTTTTCCGGAAACGTTACGTTGACGTCTACTTCGTCACCGGCGCTGGTGCCTACCAGCTGCTCCTCAAAGCCCGGAATAAAGGTGTTGGAGCCGAGAGCCAGAGAATAGTTCTCAGACGTGCCGCCCTCGAACTGCTCGTCACCGAGGAAGCCTGCAAAGTCGATAACGGCGGTATCGCCCAGCTGTGCCGGACGCTCTACGTCATGCATCTTGGCGCGCTGCTCCTGTTCCTGCTTGATGGCAGCCTGTACTTCATCGTTCGTTACATCGGCGGTAATCGGTGCACGCTTGATGCCTTTGTACTCGCCCAAAGTGATGCTAAAGTTCTTATCAGTCATAAATGAGAGATTCCTTTCCAAATGATATCTTTTGGAATCATATCATATATCCGGAGAATTTTCAATAGCGGCGGGGAAGAATGAAACGGGCGGCTGACGGCAACAAAAAAACAGAGCAGAAATCCTGCTCTGTAAAAGATGGTCGAGGTGGCGGGACTTGAACCCACGGCCTCTGCGTCCCGAACGCAGCGCTCTACCAAACTGAGCCACACCTCGATATGTAATTGAAAGAAAAAGATGGTCGAGGTGGCGGGACTTGAACCCACGGCCTCTGCGTCCCGAACGCAGCGCTCTACCAAACTGAGCCACACCTCGATATGTAATTGAAAGAAAAAGATGGTCGAGGTGGCGGGACTTGAACCCACGGCCTCTGCGTCCCGAACGCAGCGCTCTACCAAACTGAGCCACACCTCGATATGTAATTGAAAGAAAAAGATGGTCGAGGTGGCGGGACTTGAACCCACGGCCTCTGCGTCCCGAACGCAGCGCTCTACCAAACTGAGCCACACCTCGATTTTTTCGCTGCATCTCTTCGCTGCAACGTTTGTTATTATAGCAGGGAATTTGCGTTGTGTCAACAATAATTTTTCAATTTTTTTAAATTTATTTGAAAAAATTTGAAATCTCTCTCAGGGTGATGCAGACAAACTAAATAAAAGGTGATAAAATAAGAAAGGATTGGAGGGGAAACCGTGATAGGATTGGGAACCGACATCATCGAAATCGAACGCATTCGGCGCGCCATTCAGCGCGAACGATTTGTCAGTCACACGTTTACACCGCAGGAGCAAGCGTGGTTGGAGACCAAAGCGAAAAACAAAGCGGAATCCGCTGCCGGTCTGTTTTGCGCCAAAGAAGCGGTTGCCAAGGCACTTGGCACAGGGTTTCAGCGTGGACTGAACTTGAAAGACATCGAGATTACACACGATGCATTGGGTGCGCCGCAGGTGCACAAGCCGCAGGGGAATTTCCTGCTCAGCATCTCGCACTGTCGGGAATATGCCACGGCAACGGCAATTTTACTGGGCGATGCACAGGAGACAACACATGAAAACGATTGATTGGGAATATCTCGCGCAGCATATGCACCCGCGCGAGCCGGAGAGCGATAAGAATACCTATGGCCGTGTGCTTGCCGTTTGCGGCTGTCGGGATTACATCGGCGCTCCGTTTTTTGCGGCGCAGGCAGCTGTGCGCACCGGCTCCGGCATCGTCACGCTGGCACTGCCGTCCTGTATTTATCCGATTTTGGCGGCAAAGCTCAATGAGCCGACGTTTATACCGCTGAAAACCGATGCAGATGGAAAGATTACAGCGGATTGTCTGCCGCCGCTGCAGCGCCGTGCGGCGATTTTGGCAGGACCGGGTCTCGGTATCAGCGAGGGTGTGACACAGGCGGTACAAACCATCATCGAACAGGCAGAATGCCCGCTGGTTCTTGACGCAGATGGCATAAATGCACTGGCAGGACATATAGATGTAGTGGAGAAAGCAAAGTACCCTGTGATTTTGACTCCGCATTCGCATGAATTTGCGCGCATCTGTGATGTTCCGTCGACGGAACATCGGGAGGCAATGGCATCCGCCTTTGCCGGAAAGCACCGCTGTGTGCTGCTGCTCAAGGGACATCGGACGATTATTGCAGACCCGCACGGTGCGCTGTATCAAAACGTGCACGGCAATCCGGGCATGGCAAAGGGCGGGAGCGGAGATGTCCTGTCCGGCATCATTCTGTCTCTGTTGGGACAGGGGCTGGACCCGCTCGCGGCGGCTGCCTGCGGCGCATATATTCACAGTCGGGCGGGCGATTTGTGCGCCAACGACATCGGAGAATTTGGCATGACGCCGACGGATATGCTGCGGTATATTCCACGGGTACTCAAACCGCTCAACTCCAGGGAGTGGTAACACCGCTTGAAACGGATTTGGAGCAGCCTGCTTGTTGTGTCGCTGCTGTGCGGCTGTTGTGCCGTCAGCGACCCGACCCAATTGGCAGCGGCTGTGCAGGAGGCATATCGTGGTGCGCAGACCATCGAATTGATCTCAAACATCACATCGAATTTGGATGAATACGCGATGGAGTATCAAATCCAATACACGTATCACAAAGACACGAATACAGCCGAGTTGGAAATTCAAAAGCCGGAATCTGTAGCGGGCATCCGAGCGGTCATTGCGGGAGAAGACTATGTCTTTTGCTATGACGATGCCGAGCTGGAGACCGCGATGCCGGACAAAAAGGGACTGACACCGGCGGATGTCACAACATATTTGCTGCATGACCTGCAGACGGGTGTGCCCAAGCAGGTGTGGCAGGAAAACGGACGCATTGCTCTTCGCTATGAAGATACAGGCGAAGAGGGAACCGCCGTCAAAGAAGTATATTTGCAGCCGGACAGCTTTGCGCTGACGGAGGCTCATATATATACGAATGGAAAACAAATCATGGACTGTACGGTACAGCACTGTGCCTTGCAGCCGTGAAGGAAAGTGGGAAAGGCAATCATGGCAACAACAAACGAAACCGGCAGATGCTGGGCAGAAATCAACTTAGATAATTTGAGATACAACTTTACACAGATTCGTGACCACGTAAAGGCAATTATGCCGGAGGCAAAGGTACTCGGCGTCGTGAAGGCGGATGCTTACGGACACGGCGCCGTACAGGCGGCAACGGTGCTCCGCGATGCGGGCGCGGATTTTTTTGCCGTGGCAACGATTGGAGAGGGCGTAGAGCTGCGCGAGGCGGGCTTTACGCTTCCGATTTTGGTACTGGGCTATGTGGGGGATGCGGATGCCGCACTGCTGGCGGAATATGACATCGCGGCAGCGCTGTGCGATACCGACACGGCGAAGGCGTTTTCTGCGGCAGCACAGGCGGCTGGAAAGCCGATTCGGGTACATATTGCGCTGAACACTGGCATGACGCGCATTGGCTTTGAAACGCGTTCTACAAAGGAAAATGTACAGGAGATTTTGCAGGCGATTTCTCTGCCGGGATTGGAAGCGGAAGGTGCATTTACGCACTTTGCAGTTGCCGATGTCAACGGCGGCGAAGAATTTACCGAACTGCAGTACCGCCGGTTCGTAGATATGTGTCTGGAGCTGGAAAAGCACGGTATCAATCTCATGTACCGCCATTGTTCCAACAGCGCCGCTATTTTGCAGCACACACAGACCTTTACAACGGATTTGTATCGGGAAGGCGCGTTTAATATGGTGCGTGCCGGCATTATTTTATATGGCTATTATCCGGACGCAGATACCAAGAAAACCGTTCCGCTCAAGCCGGTTATGACCGTGAAGGCTCGTGTGGCACAGGTGCGCGATATTCCGGCGGGGGATTCTATTGGCTACGGTCGCACATTCACGGCGGACAAGCCGATGCGTGTGGCTGTATTTACCATTGGTTACGCGGATGGCTATCCGCGCGTGGCAAGCAATCACATTTCGGTTGTCATACAGGACAAGGTCGTGCCGACCGTCGGACGCATCTGTATGGATATGGCGTGGGCGGATGTCACGGGAATGGATGTGAAACGCGGCGATGAAGTGACCGTATTTGGCGATTGTCCGATTACGGCGGATACACTTGCGGCGGCAGCGGGTACGATTTCCTATGAGGTCACCTGCGATATCAGCAAGCGCGTGCCGCGTATCTATCTCGGCGCATAACGCATACAATGAGACAAAGAGAAAATATTCTTACGGTGCATGATTAAATAACCGGATTGCTGGGGAAAGTAACAGTATCAGGAAAAACGCCTGAAATCTTTCCTACGGAGTGTGATTGTTTTGGAGCATCATGTCAAACGCGGCGATATTTATTATGCGGATTTGTCGCCGGTAGTCGGCAGTGAACAGGGCGGTATGCGGCCGGTTTTGATTATACAGAACAACGTCGGAAACCGATACAGTCCGACCGTTATCGCGGCGGCGATTACCTCGCAGGTCAACAAAGCGAAAATGCCGACACATATTTCTCTCGGTGCCCGCACGTTTGGCCTGACGCGAGATTCTGTGATTTTAACCGAACAGATTCGCACGCTGGACAAACGCAGACTGCGGGAAAAAATGGGAACGCTGGACGCCTCGCATATGGATGAAGTAGATCGCGCATTAGCCGTGAGTTTTGGTCTCAACGCAAAAGACTGAGAAAAAGGTCAATGCTTACATAAAACATTGACCGCATGTATGATTTTCCCCCTGTGCAGCATATGCTGTGCAGGGGGATTTTTTTAGCATATGGAAATCAGTCGACAGCAAGCGCATTGGGGAGAAATGCAGCTTTCACAGACAGAGACAACCGTTCGCTTTTGCGCGGCCGGTGCGCTGCCGAAATACGGGGAAGTGCTGCGCGTGTGGGGAATGCGAGATGACGCACAGCCGCTGCTCATTGGCGTTGCACAGCCGGACGGGGATGGGTTGACGATTGACCGCACGATGAGCAAGCAGTATTTATCCTCGCTGGGATACTGGCCCGCGCTGCCAGAGCAATATGTCGCGGACACGCAGCCGCCCCAAAAGCGAGTATTTTTCAGTCACGATGCCTGTTTTCGCTGTGTGCTGCGTGAGTCAGAGATAGAGATACAGGATGATGCGGCGTACATGATAGTATCCTGCTGTTTTTCGCCGCAGAAAAAATTTATATTTTCCGGCATCTTTTCGTTTTGCCGTGTTGAAAACGGGAAAGCGATGCTGATTTGGGACAAAAAACGGGACTGCCCTGTGTGGACAGTCCCGAAAGAAAATGACGCAGTTACTTGACAATCATCTTGGATTCCATATAATAGCGCTTTTCATGTGCTTCACCCATCGAGAAGGTCTTGCGCGGCAAAACGCCGTCAATGATGACGCCGCGGAACAGATCGTTCTTTTCGATGTCCGGCAGAAAGAAGCCCATGTTGCCCGCTTCATTGCCCAGCTTGGATACGACATCTTCGCCGTGAATGTAGTCGATTTTTGCCTCGCTGTGCTGTTCCAGATAATCATCCAGAAATGCCTGCAGAGTGCCGAGCGGAATACCCCACTTCGGTCGGATGACGGTCATGGTACCGGTTTTGCCGCCGAAGCAGTAGCGAACCGTATGATTTTCCGGATCGGCAGCGGCCTTCTCATCCGAGAAAATACACTGGCTGCCGTTCTTCGAATAGAAGTTTACAGCGGCGTGCAGCAGATCCTCCGGATCGACATGGAACATCACGCGGTGAATCGGCTCGATGAGCAGGCTCTCGTCATGGATGTTGACGATTTCGCACAGTGCATAGCGTGCCGGATGATTTTCCCGTTCCTCCGGCGTCAGCGTCTTTTTGACGTCCTCCCAGTATGCCTTTGCCGTTGCCATCGAATGGTTGCCGTCGCCGACAGCAAACGGCAGCAGCGGCAGATCCTTGGTCAGGCGGTATTTCTCATTGAATGTTTTCCGGTCGTTGAGTTTCTCCATCTCTGCAATCAGGTGATCGGTCAGCTCGCCTTCCGGAATAAACCAACCGTTGATATGGCCGCCGTTCTGCATCAGATCTGTGTCATAGACCTTCTGCAGGGCATCGGTCTTTTCGAACATCGGCTCGATGACGGTGCGGTTCGGGTCGTCAATGAGCAGCATGATGTGCGGAACTTCGATAGAAGCGTTTTTGCGGACAGCAAGACGCGGCGGAATGCGCTCAACAACGGTTTTCTCGGTCGGGCGAACGAGAGAACGGGAGCCGGCTGTGTATTCATAGCACTCCAGATCAATGGCAGCGACCAGACCGCGGCGCGGAGATGTACCGCCGGAATAGCGCTCGGTCAGAATAAAACCGGCAGGCAGCTCGGTCAGCGTGCCGTCAGACAGATACTGCTTCATGGTTTCGTTGATGTTTGCAATACGGTCTGCTACATCGGCGTCCTCCAGATAAACTTCCGGAAGCGTCAGGCGCAGGGTGGACGGTGCATCACCGACGATGTGGTCGGTCTCAGCCCAATACTCTTTCTGAGAAGTATACTGGTCACAAGCGACAACAGCCCATTTCTTCAAGTCGATGCCGTCCTTTGGCATCAAGATCTTTGGTACGGATACACAAGACATAGTTCGTACAGCCTCCCGATGAAAATTTAAAATCAAGCGATGTTCATAACATCTCTCTTTATTATAGCGGACATTGCCGCATGATTCAAAGAAAACTGTACAAATTTGGCGAATACCAGCATAGTTCATAAAAAAACAGGAAGGAATCTGGATAATGGGGCGACATTTGACGAATCAGGCATAAACTGCTATTGCAAACCGTGTCGTTTGCTGCATAGAATGTGCGAGATTTCATATACTGTTAGCACAGAGATCGGACAAACAAAGGAGAGAATGATATGAACCGCAATTCGAACAAGCTGAATGTACCGGAAGCAAAGGCCGCAATGGATCGTTTCAAGATGGAAGCAGCCCGCGAGGTTGGCATCGACCTGAAGGATGGATACAATGGAGATCTGACAGCGCGTCAGGCGGGTTCTATCGGCGGTCAGATGGTCAAGCAGATGATTGAAGCGTATGAACAGCAGATGAAATAAAAAAAGCAGAATCCAGTCGCTGAAACAGCAGCCATGCTCGCGCCAAATTGGTGCGGGCATGGCTGTTTACAATTTTTAAACAGGCGCCAGTGCGCGTTTGAGTAATATTATACAAAAATAGCCCCGGATAGGGAAATGGAGTACAATACTGAAAATTTGGAATATGGTATTCTTATACCAGAGAGAAAAGATACCACAAAATACAACAAGACCTAGAGCGAAGGAGAAATATGATTATGAAAATGAATATGGATCAGTGGACCAAGGAGCTGTTGGAAGCTCCGGTAAAAAAGGCACTGCCGGTACTGTCTTTCCCGTCCATCCAGTTGATGGGTATTACGGTAAAAGAATTGATTAACGACAGCGATTTGCAGGCAAAGGGTATGAAGGCTGTTGCCGACTGCACACCGAATGCCGGCGGCGCGGTATCTCTGATGGATTTGTCTGTGGAAGCAGAATGCTTTGGTGCGCCAATTCGCGTCGCTGACGACGAAGTTCCGACGGTAGTTGGTCCGGTTCTCGACACGGAAATTGACGAAGATGAGCGCATGGAAGCGGCAGAAGCTTTGGAAGTACCGGAAATCGGTGCAGGCCGCACGCAGATTTACATTGATGCCATTGAGAAGGCGATGGAGCTGATTACCGACCGCCCGGTCTTTGCAGGCGTCATCGGTCCGTTCTCTCTGGCTGGCCGCCTGATGGACGTTACTTCTTCGCTGATTTATTGCTACGATGAGCCGGATATGGCGCATGTTGTGCTGGAAAAGTCCACCGAGTTTATCATCAAGTACATCAAGGCATACAAGGCAATCGGCGCAAACGGCGTGGTTATCGCAGAGCCGCTCGCAGGTCTGCTGTCCCCGTCGCTGGCTGTTGAATTCTCCGGCGATTACTGCAAGCGCATTATCGAAGCAGTACGCGATGAGAATTTCGCTGTTATCTACCACAACTGCGGCAACACGGCAAATGTCACGCTGGATTCTATTCTGAGTGCCAATGCCAACGCCTATCACTTCGGCAATGCGGTTGACATGGAGGAAATCATGTCCAAGGTTCCGTCCGATGTCATCTGCATGGGCAACGTTGACCCTGCCGGTCAGTTCCGCAACGGCACACCGGAATCTGTTCGTGAAGCAACGCTGTCCGTCATGGAGAAGTGCTGCAAGTATCCGAACTTTGTGATTTCTTCCGGCTGCGATATCCCGCCGATGTCCAGCTGGGACAATATTGATGCGTTCTTTAACGCTGTCGATGAATTTTACGCGAAGTAAAAACATAGTATAGCATTTCCAACCCCGCCATCCAGCTGCATGGCGGGGTCTTTGCATGCGAGTTGTTACACATTGTACATTTTTTAACAGACTGCATACACAGAATAGAGCAGGAATATACATACTTTTTTCTGTTATATATTGGAAATGTGCTCAATTTCATGTGAAAACTTGCACGCTTTTTTGTATTTTTGAACCTGCAAGTAACAAATGGTTAATTGTCGACAAAACGGGTAAAAATAAGATTACCTTTTTCGTTACTTTTTTAACTTTCAAAACTTGCCTTCATTTCCTCTGATGTCGTACAATGTCGGATAGGGAAAGTCTTATAGATTAATTTATACAAAACGAAAGGAGTCTGACTCATGAGCGAAAACATGAAGCCGGTCTGCGAAGAAAAAGGACCGCTGACAGACGAACTGCTGCGCAAGATGAATGCGTACTGGCGTGCAACCAACTATCTGGCTGCCGGCCAGCTGTACCTGCTGGACAACCCGTTGCTGCGCGAGCCGCTGACAATGGAGCAGATTAAGAAGAAGATTGTAGGCCACTGGGGTACTGTACCTGGCCAGAACTTTGTATATGTACACCTGAACCGCGTAATCAAGCGGTATGATCTGGACATGATTCTGCTGTCCGGTCCGGGACATGGCGGCAACTTCTTTGTTGCAAACACCTATCTGGAAGGCACCTACAGCGAAGTTTACCCGAACGTAAGCGAGGACTTGGAGGGCATGAAGCACCTATTCAAGCAGTTTTCCTTCCCGGGCGGCATCGCAAGCCATGTTGCTCCGGAGACCCCGGGTTCCATCAATGAGGGCGGCGAGCTGGGTTACTCCATCGCGCACGCATTTGGCGCAGTATATGACAATCCGGATTTGATTGCCGCTGTCACCGTAGGCGACGGCGAGGCAGAGACCGGCCCGCTGGCAACCTCTTGGCAGTCCAACAAGTTCCTGAATCCGATTACCGACGGCGCAGTTCTTCCGATTCTGCACCTGAACGGCTACAAGATCGCAAACCCGACCATCTTCTCCAGAATCTCTCATGAAGAGCTGCAGAAGTACTTCGAGGGCTGCGGCTGGAAGCCGTACTTCGTAGAGGGCGACGATCCGATGACTATGCATCGCAAGATGGCAGAGACTCTGGATACCGTTATTGAGGAGATCAAGGGCATCCAGAAGCATGCACGCGAGACCGGCGATGCAACCCGTCCGATCTGGCCGATGATCGTTCTGCGCACCCCGAAGGGCTGGACCGGTCCGAAGGAAGTAGACGGCAACATGATCGAAAACAGCTTCCGTGCACATCAGGTTCCGATCATGATGGACAAGCCGGAGCATCTGGAAATTCTGAAGAATTGGCTGGAGAGCTATCATGCAGAGGAGCTGTTCGATGAGAACGGCCGTCTGATTCCGGAACTGCGTGAGCTGGCACCGAAGGGCGACCACAGAATCGGTGCAAACCCGCATGCAAACGGCGGTCTGCTGCTGCGTGACCTGCGTCTGCCGGACTTCCGCGACTACGCATTCCCAGTTGGTCAGCCGGGCGCTACCGAGGGTCAGGACATGATCGAGATGGGCAAGTTTGTCCGTGATATCCTGAAGCTCAACGAGGACAGCCGCAACTTCCGCGTATTTGGTCCGGATGAGACCGCTTCCAACCGTCTGAATGCTGCGTTTGAAGCAACCAACCGCGATTGGAATGCAGAGACTCTGCCGACCGATGAGTTCCTCGCAAAGGACGGCCGCATCATGGATTCCATGCTGTCCGAGCATATGTGCGAGGGCTGGCTGGAAGGCTACCTGCTGACCGGTCGTCATGGCTTCTTCGCAAGCTATGAAGCATTCATCCGCATCATCGACTCGATGGCAGCACAGCACGCAAAGTGGCTGAAGGTTTGCAACCAGCTGCCGTGGCGTCAGAAGATTGCATCCCTGAACCTGATTCTGGCTTCCAACGTATGGCAGCAGGATCACAACGGCTTTACCCATCAGGATCCGGGCTTCCTTGACCACATTGCAAACAAGAAGGCAGACGTGGTTCGCCTGTATCTGCCGCCGGATGCAAACTGCCTGCTGTCCTGCTTCGATCATTGTATCCGCAGCCGCAACTATGTCAATGTTATTGTTGCATCCAAGCATCCGCGTCCGCAGTGGCTGACCATGGAGCAGGCTGTCAAGCACTGCACACAGGGTATCGGCGTTTGGGAGTGGGCTTCCAACGATGCCGGTCAGGAGCCGGACGTTGTTATGGCTTGCTGCGGCGAGACTCCGACACTGGAGACGCTGGCTGCTGTATCTATCCTGCGCAAGGAGCTGCCGGAACTGAAGGTTCGCGTCATCAACGTTGTTGACCTGATGAAGCTGCAGCCGAAGGCTGAGCATCCGCACGGCCTGTCCGACGCAGAGTACGACATGCTGTTCACCAAGGACAAGCCGATTATCTTCGCATTCCATGGTTATCCGACTCTGATTCACGAGCTGACCTATCGCCGTCATAACCGCCAGCTGCACGTTCGCGGCTACAAGGAAGAGGGCACCATCACCACGCCGTTTGATATGCGTGTACAGAACGACATTGACCGTTTCCACCTGGTTCAGGACGTTCTGCTCCGTCTGCCGCAGCTCGGCAACCGCGGCGCTTATCTGTACCAGAAGATGAGCGACAAGCTGGTTGAGCACAAGCAGTATATCAACGAGTACGGTCTGGATATGCCGGAAGTCCGCGACTGGAAGTGGCAGGCATAATCTTCGGCTTTTGCTGAATTGAATACTCCGAATAAATATGCGAGAGCGCACAGTAGAGAAATCTCTGCTGTGCGCTCTTTTGCTGTTTTTTTATTAGCCCCAAACTTCCTCGGCGATTTCCTTGATGAGTGCCAGCTTGCTCCACTGATCGGCATCGACCAGCTTGTTGCCGATTTCGCAGGAGGCAAAGCCGCACTGCGGGCTGAGGGACAGCCGGTCAAGCGGAATGTATTTTGCCGCTTCATGAATGCGGGCAATGATGTGCTCTTTGTTCTCCAAAACCGGAGATTTGGTGGTAATCAGACCGAGGACAATCTGTTTGTCCTGTGCCACGTACCGGAGCGGCTCGAAACTGCCGGAGCGTTCGTCATCGAACTCCAGATAAAAGACGTCTGCCTTTTCGTTTGCAAACAGGTACGGTGCGACAGCATCGTATGCACCGGAGCAAGCATACGTGGAATGATAATTGCCGCGGCATACATGGGTTGCAATGGTCAAATCTGCCGGTTTGCCTTCCATCGCGAGATTGTTGACGCGCAGATACTTTTCTGCTTCGCTTTCCAGTGATACATTGTCATGCTGGCGGGCGTTCCAATAATTGGTGTCGCAGAACATACCCCAGGTGCAGTCGTCAAACTGAATGTTGCGGCAGCCTGCTTCGTACAGTTCCTGAATGACGGTGCGGTAAGCGGCGGCAACATCCTGCATCAGCTCCTCCATGTTCGGATAAATCGCAGATGTCTTGATGCTGTTGTCTTCGCGATCCAATTCGGCGAGCAGCTGCGCCGGTGCAGGCATCGTCTGCTTGACGATGGTATTTTCATCTTCGAACTGCTTCATGAATTTAAAATGCTCGACAAACGGATGATTTTCGCCGCTGATTTTGCCGGTCACTTCGATAGAACCCGGTGTGGTTTCCTCGCCGTGAAAGAAGTAACCGTGATCCAGCTCGATTTCCTTGATGCCGTTGAGTCCCCACATAAAGTCCAGATGCCAATAGCTGCGGCGAAATTCGCCGTCTGTGATGGCGTGATAACCGGCGGCTTTTTCCTTGGCGACTAGCTTTGTGATTTCCTCATTTTCTACCTGTGTCAGTGCTTCGCGGGTGATTTTTCCGGCCTTGAAGTCCTCGCGTGCCTGCTTGAGGGCTGCCGGACGCAGAAAGCTGCCGACCATATCATAAATAAACGGAATAGATTTCTTGCTCATGATTATATGCTCCTTTGCTTGATTTTCTATGGTTGCAGTATACGATATTTCTCGCCTGCTGTAAAATATCAAACGGGAGCGGTTTGCTATAGAATCAGCCTATATCTGGGATTCATACGGCGCGGTATAGTGCCTGAGAAGCTCGATGTAATGCCTGCCGAAGGGGCTGAGTGTTGTGCGCTTGTGCGTGATGTAACCGATTTCCATATATTCATCGACATCCAGCGGAACCGCAACGATGTTTTTGCCGTTGAGCTGTTCGTTGATGACGCCGCTGCAAATCGTGTAGCCGTTTAAGCCGATGAGCAGGTTAAACAGCGTTGCGCGGTCAGAAACCAGAATATCCTTGTCACAGTCCAGCGTACTGAGAATTTCCTCGGAAAAATAAAACGAATTGTGCTCGCCCTGTTCATAGGACAAACGAGGATATGGCGCCAGATCTGCCAATGTCGCAGAGGTTTGTTGTGCCAGCGGATTGTCTGCGCCGACAAAGACGTGTGCCTTTGCTGTAAAGAGTGTATGGAAAAGCAAACCATTGTCCTTGAGCGTCTTGTTGATGACGATTGCGTTAAATGGGTTGCGATACAGCACGCCGACCTCACTTTTTAGGTGGCAGACATCCTCGATGATTTCATGTGTTTTGGTCTCTCGAATGCGAAAGTCATAGGTATCACCGCCGTATTGCCTGAGCAGAGCAACAAACGCTTCTACGGCGAAGGAATAGTGCTGTGTCGAGACACAGAAGCGGTGCTTGACCGGTGCGGCGCCAAAATAACGTTCTTCCATCAGAGCAGTCTGTTCCATGATTTGACGGGCATAGCCGAGAAATTCTTCGCCGTCCGCCGAGACAATCACGCCTTTGTTTGTTCGATGGAAGATGGTAATGCCAAGCTCGTGCTCCAACTCCTTGATAGAGGCTGTGAGAGACGGCTGAGCGATGTATAGCCGTTTGGCGGCCTCACTGACCGTTCCGGTGTCGGCAGTCGTCACGACGTATTTGAGCTGCTGTAAAGTCATATTGCTTCATCCATTTCTTCGTCTTCCGATTCTGTGTGCATCACCGCCAAAATTTCCTGATACCGCTGCACGATGGCATCATAGTTTTCGCGCTTATGCGGGTAGAGACAGCGGCTGCAGTCTTTATAACCGTTCGGCAGATAATCAAATGTGCCGCCGCAGTCCTTGCCCAGCGGATACAGCGGGCAATAGCAGAAAAGACAGTTGAAATTATCGGGATCTGCACTTGGATGGCAGGGGAAGTATTCACATTTTTTGTGTGTAAAATACGAATAGTGATGGGACACAAAGACAACCTCCTAAAAGAAAATGCGCACCCTGACCAAAACAGGGCACGCAAAATAGCGGGGGATCAGCAAAGCTGTCTCCCGTTTCTTTCCGTACATCCCGGTTTCGGCAGGCGTACCGTATGCACTCCACGTATCTGACTTATCCGCACAATGGCGGCTTCACAGTGACCGACTCGTCGGGACTTGCACCCGATTCCGTGTCCTGCACAAAGCAGGTGAGAGCATACCTTCGATATCTATTTGTATTTATTATAAACGATACATGGGAGTGAATGCATCGTACAGCATTCACAAAATCTGTATACAAAAAAAGCTGACTGATTACAATCAGTCAGCTTTCTATGCAAATATTATGTATTAGTAACGACCGCAGCCAATGTAGTGGTTGGTGTAGTAAGAGCTGTTGATGCTGTCAATGCATACACCGGTCTTGGAGTTTGCTGCGTGAATCATCTGACCGCCGCCAATGTAGATTGCTACGTGACCAACCTTGCCTGCAGAGGAGTTGGAGAAGAAGATCAAATCGCCTGCCTGCAGCTGGGACTTGGAAATCTTCTTGGAGCTGGAGTACTGAGCAGCGGAGTTACGCGGGATGGACTTGCCAAAGTGTGCGTATACATACTGGGTAAAGCCGGAGCAGTCGAAGCTGCGCGGGCCGGTAGCGCCATATACGTAAGAGCAGCCCAAGAAGCTCTTAGCATACGATACGATGGAAGAACCGGAGCCGTTGGACGGGGTAACCGTACCGCCGTTGTTTCCGCCGCCGTTGGACGGAGCAGAGGACGTGGTGTACTTGCTGCTGATGTAGCCGTAACCGCTGCCGTACTTAATCTTGTACCAGCTGCCGGAGGTGCCTACAACAGAAGCTGCCTTGCCGGAGCCAAGAACGCCGACTACGCTGTAAGAGGTGCTTGCGCCGGAACGAACATTCAGAGAGCAAGTGGTGTATACCGTCTTGTTAGTAGAAGTTGTCGGAGCAATGTTGGTAGTGGTCGTCGTCGGGGTGGAGGATGTGGTGTACTTGCTGCTGATGTAGCCGTAACCGCTGCCGTACTTAATCTTGTACCAGCCGTTGGTGGAGCCTACAACAGAAGCGCTGTTGCCCTTCTTCAGGTTGCCAATGACACTGTAAGAGGTGCCTGCACCGGAACGAACATTCAAAGAAGATGCAGAGATGTAAACGGTCTTAGAAACGTTCTGGGAACCGTTGTTGGACGGGGTAGAAGAGGTATTGCCGCCGGAAGTCAGATACTTGCTGTATACATAACCGGTCTTGCCGTTTACATTTACCTTGGTCCACTTGCCGGAATTACCGAGACTTGCAGTGGTGGTGCCGGACTTCATAACCGTCAGAACAGAGTAAGAATTACCTGCGCCGGAACGAACGTTTACATCGGTGGTAGAAGTTACATTTGCGGCCAGCGCACCAGTGCATACGATTGCAGTTGCTGCTGCGGTGGTTACTGCAAACTTCATCTTCTTTGAATGTATCATGGAAATATCCTCCTGAAAATTAACGAAATAATAGTTACTTCGCAGACAGTGCTCGGTTCAGCCATACAACGGCGATATCCAGAGCTGTATACAGACCATTCTTTTCGGTCTTCTTTACGATGCGATCCTTCGGACGCACGCTTGGGGATGTCTGCTGCAGCTGAACGGCAACCTTCGTTGCTACTTCCATATCCTTAACCTTCTTGGTTTCAAGGATCTGCATCATGATGATGTAACGGTCGCTCATGCTGCCATAATAAATAATGTTGTTATGTCTCATAAGTGGATGACCTTTGTAGGTCAGAATCTGTTCATCTGCACTTTTCTTAGCGGTAGCTGACATATCGTATTTCTCCTTTGATTAAAAATTCGCAAGAATATATCCAGTATAACACGCTGAAGAATCTCTGTCAAACGAAAGACTTGCATACAACCGCATTGGCGCGAACAGAAAGTTACAATTGCATTTCCTAGGTTACAATCAACTCTCTAACACATTACAATTCGGTTACATTGGCTATAGTATAGCACACACGTCGCGTGCTGTCAATGTTTTCTTCTCGTGTAACAGCACGGAAAATGCTGCACTTTTTATACACATTACCGTATGATTTGTTGAATATGCAGCACAAAACAAAGAAAATCGCGAATGATTTTGGATAAGATTACGAACAAATTAACGCGGTGAAAACAGAAAACGCAGGACGGAAAGCCGTCCTGCGTTTATGTTTTGCATTACAGATCCAGATAATTGGAAATCAGTTCCTGCATCAGCTCATCGCGATCAATCTTGCGAATTAAGCTGCGTGCATTGTTGTAGTTCGTAATATATGTTGGATCCTCGGAGAGCAGATAACCCACAATCTGGTTGATCGGATTATAGCCATTTTCCTTCAGAGCATCATATACTGTCTGAAGCACGCGCTTCATTTCCTTATTACTTTCTTCTTTCATGCTGAACTTTCTTGTTCCATCAAGCATTTCAGAGCCCTCCTTTCAACTATCTATCATGATAATACAAAAAATCAAAATTGTAAAGGATTGTAAAGGATATTTTACTGACGAAGTTTTGCATCGAACTGCTTTTCGAGGGCAGCGATTGCCTTCTTCATTGCGTTGTCGCACTCTTCATCGGTCAGCGTGCGGTCACTGCCGCGCAGGCGCATCGAATAAGCCACGCTCTTTTTGCCTTCCGGAACCTGATCGCCCTTGTATACGTCAAACAGGGAAACGGCCTCCAGAATGCCGCCGACAGTCTTTGCGATCGCCTTTTCCATGTGTGCAACCGGAATGGAATCATCGCACAGAACGGCGATGTCGCGGGTGGATGCCGGATACTTCGGCAGCGGCTGATACAGCTTGTCGGTGTTGGCATGTGCGAACATCACATCCAGATTGATTTCTGCTGCCAGAAGTTCGCTCTTGCCGGCGCCGTAATTCTTAGAAATGACCGGATGAATGGTGCCAAAGATGCCCAGCTCGGTCTCGCCGGTCAGGATCTTTGCGCAGCGTCCCGGATGATAAGACGGGTTGTCGGTTACCGGCTCGAAGCTGACGTCAGACACGCCGCTCTCGCTCAGAATCTTTTCAAGCATGCCCTTGAACTGGAAGAAGGACAGGCGGCCGTATGTGCCCATGGTCAGGATATGCGGCTCCTGCGGCAGCACGTCAGCGTTTACCTTGCCATCCTTGATTTCCGGCAGATATACCGTAGCAACCTCGTACAGGCTTGCAGTCGGGTTTCTGTGGTTCAGGTTGTGCATCAGGCACTCCAGCATAGACGGCAGGGAAGTGGTACGCATGATGCTGAAATCCTCACCCAGCGGGTTGAGAATGGTGACGGACAGACGCTTCTCGCTGTCCTCCGGCAGACCGATGCTGTCATACATCTTTGGGCTGCCGAATGAGAAGTTTTGTGCCTCGTCAAAGCCGCAAGCGCGTGCATATACGCCGATGTTCTTCTCAAAGGACTGCTTCGGGGACAGACCGCCGGCAGCGGTGCCGCCAAACTGCGTCGTCGGAATGTTGTCATAGCCGTACATGCGGGCAACTTCCTCCGCCAGATCGCACATGCGGGCGATATCCGTGCGGTAGAACGGAACGATGACTTCATCGCCTTCGATGACAAAGCCCAGACGATTCAGGTATCCGATGATTTCCTCGCGGCTCAGGTCAATGCCGAGCAGCGCGTTCATCTTTGCGCACTCCAGCGGCAGACGCTTGTGCTCGTCGCTGGTTGCATCAACATCAATCACACCGTCGACGACTTCGCCGGCACCCAGCATCTCAATCAGTTCACAAGCGCGGTTGACAGCGTCCAAGGTCATGCGCGGATCCAGACCCTTCTCAAAACGGCCGGAAGCTTCGGTGCGCATGCCCAGCTTCTGTGCTGTGATACGGACGGTTGCGCCGTGGAAGTTTGCAGACTCAAAGACAACGGTCTGGGTCTTTTCGGTGATTTCACTCTCATAGCCGCCCATGACGCCTGCAACAGCGGTAGCAGTGGTGCCGTCTGCGATGCACAGCATATCCTTGTCGAGAGAATGGTTTTCACCGTCCAGTGTCTGGATGCATTCGCCATCTTTCGGGCGGCGAACGACAATCTTGCCGTCCTTCAGGCAGGAGTAGTCAAATGCATGCATCGGCTGGCCGTATTCCAGCATAACATAGTTTGTGATATCAACAATGTTGTTGATCGGACGAACACCGGCAGCGTGCAGACGCTCGCGCATCCAAGCCGGCGAAGGCTCAATCTTGATGTTCTTCACCAGACGTGCGGTGTAGCGCGGGCACAGATCGGTTGCTTCCACTTCCACGGACAGCTCATCGTTGATACTGCCGCCGATGCCCTTGACAACCGGCTCGTGCAGCTTGAGCTCGCGCTCAAAGGTAGCAGCGGTCTCGCGTGCCAGACCGATTACGCTGAGGCAGTCCGGACGGTTGGAAGTGATTTCGAAGTCGGTCACGTATTCATCCAGACCAACCAGAGTCTTGATGTCCACACCGACCGGTGTGCCTTCCGGCATGAGCAGCAGGCCATCCGGATTGCCGTACGGGATTTCATTCAGGGTCAGACCCAGCTCCTCGTGTGAGCACATCATACCGTTGGACGGTACGCCGCGCAGCTTGCCCTTGGTAATCTTTACGCCGCCCGGCAGGTAAGACTTGTGCAGAGCAACCGGAACAACACGGCCGACCTCTGCGTTCGGAGCACCGGTGACAATCTGAATCGGCTCATCCTTGCCCACGTCTACCTGACAGATAACCAGATGGTCAGAGTCCGGATGCGGTACGTTGGACAGAATTTTGCCTGTAACTACATTTTTAATTTCATCGCCGAGATAAACGACTTCTTCCACCTTGGAACCGGACATGGTCATCTTGTCCGCATATTCCTTGTTGGAAATTCCGGTCATATCTACAAATTCGGCAAGCCAGCTCATTGGCAGCTTCATGATTTCATTCCTCCAAAAGTCAAATATATTCCAGCAATCAATTAAAACTGGTGCAGGAAGCGCACGTCATTTTCATAGAACATGCGGATATCGGTAATCTTATAGCGGCTCATAACGATACGCTCCAGACCGATGCCGAATGCATAGCCGGAGTACTCGTTCGGGTCAATGCCGCAAACCTCCAGAACCTTCGGATGAACCATGCCACAGCCGAGAATCTCAATCCAGCCTTCGTTTTTGCACAGCGGGCAGCCGGCACCATGGCACTTGAAGCACTGCATATCCATCTCAGCGGACGGCTCCGTGAACGGGAAGTGGTGCGGGCGGAAACGAACAACGGTATCTTCGCCGTACAGCTTCTTTGCGAACTGCTCCAGAATGCCCTTCAGATCGGACATGCGGATGTTCTTGTCAACGACCAGACCCTCGATCTGATGGAACATCGGAGAATGGGTTGCGTCTACTGCGTCGGAACGGAATACGCGGCCCGGTGCAAGGATGCGAATCGGCGGCTTTTTGTGCTCCATCGCACGAATCTGCATCGGAGAGGTCTGCGTGCGCAGAATGATATTGTCAGAGATATAGAAGGTATCCTGTGTATCGCGCGCCGGATGATCCTTCGGGATATTCAGCGCTTCAAAGTTGTACCAATCGGTCTCAACTTCCGGACCATCGGCAATGTTGAAGCCCATGCCGATAAAGATATCCTTTACTTCATCGAGAACGATGTTCAGCGGATGCTTCTTGCCAAGGGTAAATGCTTCGCCCGGCATGGTAACGTCAATGGTCTCGCTCTTGAGCTTGGCAGCCAGAGCAGCTTCTTCCAGACGTGCCTTGTTCTCGGACAGACCGGTTTCGATTGCAGCGCGCAGATCGTTGACCATCTGACCAAAAGCCGGACGCTCTTCCGGAGTCAGGCTGCGCATGTTTTTCATCAGCGCAGTTACTTCACCCTTTTTACCCAGGTATTTGACGCGAATGGCGTCAAGCTCGCGAGAATCCTTACAGGTCTGCATAGCCTGCTCGGCGAGCTCGCGAATGGACTTTAATTTTTCCTTCATTTGTTAAAACAACTCCTTGAAAGATTTAATAACACTAAAAAAACCTTTCGCACCCCTATCAAAAACAGGGACGAAAGGTCAGGGAACCTCCGCGGTACCACCCAAATTCCGGTACAAACCGGCTCTTTGTGACTGATAACGGGGTCTCCCGCCGGTGATTTTGGTCACCGGAGCTCCCGGGCGAACTTCAGCAATCCATTTCAGCAGGCAGCTTCCAGCCAATGACTGCCAATCTCTGATGCTGCAGGGCTTTGCGTACTTTTCCCGTTCGTTGCTTTTCCGTAGAATCAATATTCTATTTATTTATACCACAGAATGCGGGGAAAAGCAAGGAGTTCTGGAGAGATTCTTTTTGGAGTTTGCCGTCCAATATATTTGACAAACCTGCAATGCGTTAAGAAAAAGTTGATTTTGTTGGTTTTTATGGAAAATCATGGGGATATGTGATATACTCTCCGGTGAACAAAATATAACAAAGGATACGAGGGATTGCATGGAATACGTGATGGGATTGGTGACAAACAAGGTGTTGCTTTCCGCTGTCGCGGCATGGTTTGTCGCGCAGGGTTCAAAGATCATTCTTGACGTGATGAAGGGAACTTTTACGTTCAAGCGGCTGTCCGGTGGCGGAGGCATGCCGAGTGCGCATTCGGCAACCGTCGTCGGACTGACAACGGCGACGGCAATTGTCTATGGCACCGATGGGTTTGAATTTCCAATGGCATTGTTCTTCGCCATTATTGTGATGTATGATGCTGTTGGCGTGCGGCTGGAGACGGGACGCGAAGCAAAGGCACTCAATCGGCTGCGCCGCAGAGACCTGCAGGAACACAAGCAGCCGGTTATGGAACAGGAATTGGAAGAAAAAATCGGGCATACTCTGCCGGAAATTATCGCCGGTGTTTTGGTCGGCATCGTTGTCGCAATCATGATCTGTCATTTTCTTCCGTAAAGCAAAGAACGGACAGCCACGGCTGTCCGTTTTGCTTACTTGTTCATAAAATAAACCTGTCATCAGATTGTCGACAAATGGTTTATTCTAACACCGTCAAAAAACTGTGTATTTTTTTGATGTCACCCATCAGCTCTTGCTTTTGCTTGCCGATCATCAGCTCCTTGTTGCAGCGCGTATATGCTTCGCTGCCGTTTTGACCAATAAACCAGGTGCAGAAGAAATTGGTGTTGAGCTCGGTCACAAAGACGACCATTTCTTGGCTCTTGCCAAATGTTTTGGTCAAGAAATCAAAGGCGTGCTCCAGCATCGCAGAGGCCTGTTCTGTCTGTGCGTCCATATCTGCAACGTCCTGTTGGAATCGTTCGGAAATTTTGGCAAAACCATCCTCGTTGGAACGAATGGCTTCGGCGCTGAGCATATGCGCGTCTGCTTCAAGTGCCTGTGCGGATTTCAAGATAGCTGCGGCTTCTCGGCGGTCGACCGCGGATGCTTTTTGACGAGCCGAGAGTTTTTCTCTGACGCGGGCAGCTTCCTGCGTCAGCAGGGTCGGCAGTGTATCTTGTTCCATCCGGCGCTTGACGGATTTCAAGCTCTCGAACAGCGTCGTAATCTGCATGTCCAGATAATAGGACGCGGAAAATGTTACGGTCAGTCTGCCAATGAGCATGCCTATCACGCTCAAGCGCTCATCAAACGGTGCGCCTTGTAATCGCTCTATAGCAGAAGCAGGAAGGTTTCCCGCGAGAATTTCCTCTACATGATAATCCGATTGATATTTTTGGAATAAATCATAATATGCGGCAAAATCCCGTGCAATTTTCGGATGCTGAATGTATTCGAGAATGACCGATTCATCTATCGGCAAATTCAGCTTTTCACACGCCAGCAAAAACTGGGAGAGATCTTCCCAGCCGCGCGCGGTGACGAATGCTTGTCCGTCCACCGTCGTCTCAAACGTGTAGAAGTGCTGCTTTTTGATGTCTAGATATGACAGAATAGCCGCATGTATTTGTCTGCGGTACGCGTATTTTTTCCAGACATCGTAATCTTCCCGCACATCAATGCGTTTGAGTCGGTCAAGTGTCACAACATCGAAATCGCGGACGGATTTGTTATACTCCGGCGGATTGCCTGCCGCGACAATGACCCATCCGGCGGGCACGTGATGACTGCCAAAAGATTTGCGCTGCAAAAATTGCAGCATAGTCGGCGCGAGCGTTTCCGAAACGCAGTTGATTTCATCAATAAACAAAATGCCCTCTTGCAGGCCGGTTTCTTCGATTTTATCGTGTACAGATGCGATAATCTCGCTCATGGTGTACTCGGTGATTGTCATTTCTTTTCCGCCGTACTGGCGCTTGGTCAGATAGGGGAGACCGATGGCACTCTGGCGGGTGTGATGCGTGATGGTATACGAAACCAAGCTGATGCCGCATGCGCTGGCAGCCTGCTCCATGATAGCGGTTTTGCCGATGCCCGGAGGGCCCATGAGCAGAATCGGGCGCTGATGCACGGACGGAATCAAATATTGTCCGTCCTCATCCTTTGCCAGATATGCTTGGACGGTTCGGATAATTTCCTGTTTTGCACGCAAAATATTCATAATATATTAGCCTCTTGTCAAATCAGATTCACTTAGTACGAGCTTCATTGCCCATGGCGGGACAAGATGCTCTGCATAAGAATTGTCGAAAAATATAAATGCAGCGTCATACGGCGGGCGCTTTTTCGGGTATACACCGACGCCGTCCGTGAAAAACAGCAGGCCTTGCAGCTGCAGGAGTTCGCCGCGCTGCTGCAGCTGTTCGATGTAATCAAATACGGGACGAAAATCCGTATCGCCGTTGCCGCTGACATCAAAGTTCTGCAGCATGTCATTGAGATGCTGCGGGTCGGTGATTTTGGTATCCGATTGGATGCCTGCGTCGCACTGTATGATATGCACGTTGACCGTGCGGAAAAAGCTGTTGCCGTCCAATAAAATCGTGACGGTTTCTTCCAAAAATTTCTTGACCAATTCGCCGCTGCAGGAGCCGGAGGTGTCAATCGCGATGACAAAATCATGAATCTTTTTGCATTCGCGATATTCCAATTCTTCCAGCATCGGCATGTTGGGATACAGCTGTAAGCTGTAGTTGTAAAAGCCATAGTCAAAGCTGTCTGGATCCACACGGACTTCTTCCCGCGTCACGGCAAATTTTCGCAAAAATGCGCGGTAGTCGTATCGCTGGCGGTTTTCAATTTGCAGATGCTGCCGCAAATTGCCAGCCATCAGACTGACTTCGCGCTGGATGGTTTCTATGGATGTCTGCGTCTTTTGGCTGATGTCTTGCCAGGTCTGCTCCACCTCGTCTTTGCTCGGCGGGGGAGGGGATGGAGAATCTGCGGGGTTGTCACCGCTCGGCTGTTGCTGCTGTTTATCGTCTTGCAATTGCTCCCAAAAGCGATGGTCATCCACGGAAAATTCCCGCCGCATGCCGATTTTTTGACTGTATGTCATTTTTGTCAGTACGTCATAGACCTGCTCGGCGTTCAAAACAGACACCTGCAGCGAGTCATAATATTCCTGTCTGCGGTCGGTGATAAGCCGCTGGATACAGGGGTAATCCAGCGAGTCTATGATGGATTCCACTGCGATGTCACAGGCGAGATTCCAGTCCTCCGGATCACGCTGTTCCGCCTGCGTCATATGGCGGAAAATACAATGCAGAATGATATGTAAATACATCCGGTTGACCGCGATGGGGTCATCCTCGTAGTTGTGAATGAGGTAGTTCGGATTGTAAAACAGATGTACCCCGTCCGTCGCAATTGTGCGGGTCTGTAAATTCAAATCATAGCTGAGCGCGGAGAGCGCCAAGTCCAGATACCGCATGGAGAGATAGAGCTCACTGCGGCACAGAGACAGAATGCGCGTGCCGATTTGTATGAGTTGTTCGTGCAGCGGATTCATGGGCGAGCCTCCTTTATAGTGCAAACCGATTTTTCTTTTTTCCAAAGTGCTTGAGCCGATAATCCATCATCAGGCTGACCGCCTCCGGCTCATCCAGTTCGGAAGCCTTGCCGATGGCATAGGACACGACGGATTCGGACAGCAATTCTTCATCCAGCATGAGCTGCAGGCGCGGCAGATTTCGCTGTTCCAGCAGGCGAGATATCACTGCATCTGCCTGCTTGGTCAGGTAGGAGATATATTGTTCGCGCGCGTCTGGCAGCAGGCGATATGGATATAACAGCCGATAAAACGCAATGTCCTGTGCGGTTTCCGGTGCATCTTCGCGCACGGCACGCGAAAAGGTCTTGTCATATTCACGAAAATCAATGCCTTTGCGTGTGACACACATGCGGTAAAACGAACCGGAGCCATAGGTTACCGAGCGAAATTCTCTCGGCGGAATGATTTCCTGAAAGGCGTAGTCATACGCCGGAAACAGTAAGGTGATGGTTTCACCACGCTCGTGAATGGTCAAAGTGATTTCGTTGGTGAAATCGGTCACGAGACTTTTGAGCCAAGTCAGACCGTTTACGGAAATCGCGTGCAGATTTCGGCAATTTTTAAATGCACCGTCTCCGACAGAGCGTAAGCCGTGCGCCAGATGCAGCTGTTCCAGCGCGTGACAGTTGTAAAAAACGTGATTTCCGATGTCCTCAACACACGCGGGCAGCGACACGCGCTGTAATTGTTCGTGGTTTGCAAACGCGTAGTCCGCAATCTCCACGACTGGCTTTCCATGTGCCTGCGCAGGGACGGTGACGTGCGCAGCGTGACCGATATATTTTTTGAGCACCGCACCGCGGGCAGTTTGTTCAAAAAGCAGTTGTTCCATGATGCTCCTCCTGTTTTCGGTTTCTATTGTACCACTCGTTTTGCTTCTATGCCATAGCTATTTATATGTGATATAATAAAAGAAAACTCAAAGAGGTGACGCAGCATGGAACAAAACTATCCGGCTTATCGGGCAATCCGTATGGACACGTGGCCTAGGCGAGAACACTTTGCGTATTATCGGCGTCAGATTCGCTGCGGCTACTCGCTGACGGTGCGCATGGATGTGACGAAATTGGCGGCATTTGCAAAAACACAACACTTGCATTTCTTTCCGTGCTTTTTGTATGCCGCCTCGCGAACCGTCAATCAGATGGATGAGATGAAAATGATGCTGACACCGGAGGGCGGTGTGGGGATTTGGAAGGTCTCTCATCCGAACTTTACGATATTTCACGAGGACGACAAGACATTCAGTGATGTTTGGATGCAGTATCAGCCGGACTTTTCGGCGTTTTATCAGGAATATTTGGATGTGATGCGCAAGTATGGCAATCGGCATGGAATGAAAGCGCGGGAAAACCAGCCGATAAATTTTTTCTGCATCAGCTGCGTGCCGTGGCTGGATTATACCGGCTATTTCACGTATACGGCGGGAGAGGCAGATCCGGCATTGTTCCCGATTCTCGCGTTCGGCAAGTATACCGAACACAATGGTGTATGTACCCTGCCGGCATCGCTCACGATTTCTCATGCCGCGGCAGATGGATACCATAGCAGTCTGTTTTTTCATCAGCTGCAGGAAAATTTGAATCAGACGGAGACGTGGTGAAATATTTAAAATTTGCAATAATATCAGCATATAAAAACAGCAAAAACACGCAGGAGGAGAGAAGCTTCCTGCGTGTTTTTGCTTGTGCCTGCATCGCTTGGCTGAAGAGATGCACTGCATGAGAATAGGAAAGAGTGTGAATTGGAGATGGTATAAGCACATGTATAAAATCAAAGCTGGGAATATCCGTAGGAATTCACCAAGGCTTCAATCGGCGTGTTGTTTTTGCAAAACGGACAGTCGCGGCGCTGATACGATGCGTAGCCCGGAATGTCGTCTGCGGTGAAGATATTATGGACGGCAATACCGTCCACGTCCGCAACGGCACTAAATATGGTGCATACGCTTTTGAGATTGCCGCCGTAATACTCAATGCATTCCATGCCGCGGCGAATGCTGATGCCGGTCGTCACGGTAGCCATGAGGAGTATGACGTTTTTCTCGCACACCATGGGTTCGACATTTTCTCGAAAGAACATTTGCCCATTGTTTGCACATTCCGGACAGATGACGTAAATCTTTTTGTGCTCGGAAGCGGGTGTCTTTTTTTGCAATTCAACAGAGAGAAACGCACCAATAATACCGGTTCCGTCCAGACAAATGATGGTATCAATGGAATCTATATCCTTGTACTGGTTTGCCAGCGCGTGTGCACATTTTTGTGCATCCTCTTGGCTGGATTTCAGCATGGTCAAATCAATAAAGTAATTGACATGAGAATGACTCGTGACGAAATGACCGGGAATGGCTTGAATCGGTACAATGTTGCCAAATTTATTGGAGCTGAACTGAACCATTCTGGTGTGCAGCTTTTCCATGATAAAGCCCTCTTTCTGTTTGGCGTTGCCGCCGTTGTCCGTTTCTTGTCTTTTAGTATACGCTTTTTTTCATGGCGCGATTTGCCGTTTTATGGGTGAAATGTTCCATTTTTCGCATGAATATCTGATTTTTGTTTGTCTGAGTTGCTGCAAAATTTAACCGAGACACAGAAGATCATTGTTTCTGTAAAAAACGTATACTGAAAAGCAATTACAAATTATGAAGATGAGGTGATCTTGTGACACAGAAGCCGTTCAAGAAGGTGCTTGCGGCAAATCGCGGTGAAATCGCGATCCGTATTTTCCGTGCTTGCTACGATCTTGGCTTGCGCACGGTGGCAATGTATTCTCATGAGGATATGAACAGCCAGTTCCGCACGCATGCAGATGAGGCATATGAAATTGGCGTCAACAAAAGTCCGGTAGGAGCGTATCTGGACATTTCCGGCATCATCAGACTTGCGAAAAAACGCGGTGTAGACGCAATTCATCCGGGATATGGTTTTTTGTCAGAAAACGCTGCGTTTGCACAGGCGTGTGAAGAAGCGGGCATTCAATTTATTGGACCGCCGAGCAAGATCCTCGCCATGGTGGGTGATAAACTCAGCGCGAAGGAAATCGCCATCAAGGCGGGCGTTCCGATTATTCCGGGATGTACCGAGCCGCTGCAAAACGCACAAGATGCGCTGGAGAAAGCGGTGTCGTTCGGCTTTCCGGTCATCTTAAAAGCAGCTGCGGGCGGCGGTGGCCGCGGCATGCGGCGCTGCAATACACCAGAAGAAGTCGAACCGGCTTTTGAACTGGTGAAAAATGAGGCTCTGAAGGCATTCGGCAACGATGACATCTTTATCGAAAAGTTCCTTGTAGAGCCGAAGCACATCGAAGTACAGATTTTGGCGGACAACTACGGCAATTGTTATCACATCGGTGAGCGAGACTGTTCTTTGCAGCGGCGCTATCAGAAGGTTGTGGAGTTCGCGCCGGCATTCGCGGTAGAGGAATCCGTGCGGAAACAGATTCGGGAGGATGCCGTTAAAATTGCGAAATCCGTCGGTTATGTCAATGCCGGCACATTGGAATTCCTGGTAGATAAAAACGGCGACTATTATTTTATCGAGATGAATCCGCGCATTCAGGTAGAGCACACCGTGACAGAAATGGTCAGCGGCATTGATCTGGTGCGCGCGCAAATTTTAATTGCAGAAGGACATCCGCTGTCGCATCCGGAGATTGGACTGCGCACACAGGATGATGTGAAAATCAACGGATATGCTGTACAGTGCCGCGTCACAACCGAAGATCCGGCAAATAACTTTGCACCGGACAACGGAAAAATTACCGCATACCGCACGGGCGGCGGCTTTGGTGTTCGTCTGGATGGCGGCAATGCGACAACGGGAACGGTTATTTCTCCGTACTATGACTCGCTGCTCGTCAAAGTAACGTGTCATGACAATACATTCCGCGGCGTGTGCCGAAAGGCACTGCGTGCCATCAACGAAGTACGTGTGCGCGGCGTCAAAACCAACATTCCGTTTGTCACAAATATTTTGAGTCATCCGACCTTTCTGGCGGGCAAATGCCATACCAAATTCATTGACGACACGCCGGAACTGTTTGATATTGTCGGTTCCCGTGACCGCGCGACGCGTGTTTTGAAATATATTGGCTGTATTGAAGTGAACCGGCCGGACAAAGACCCAAAGCTGTATGAAACGCCGCGATTCCCCGAAGGAAGCGGCAATCCAAAGCCGGGCTTGAAACAATTGTTAGATGCACAGGGGCCGCGCGCACTCAGCAATTGGGTGTTGGAACAGAAAAAACTGCTTATCACGGATACGACCATGCGAGATGCCCACCAGTCGTTGCTGTCCACGCGCATGCGAACCCGTGATATGGTAAAGGGCGCAGACGGTACGGCGGATATTTTGGCGGATTGTTTTTCGTTGGAGATGTGGGGCGGTGCAACGTTTGACGTGGCATTTCGTTTCCTGCATGAATCGCCGTGGGAACGGTTGGATTTGCTGCGTGAGAAGATTCCGAATATTCCGTTCCAGATGCTGCTGCGCGGCTCCAACGCTGTGGGGTACGCAAATTATCCGGATAATGTTGTGCGGGAATTTATCAAACAGAGTGCAAAGAGCGGCATTGACATTTTCCGCGTGTTTGACTCGCTGAACTGGCTGCCGGGGATGTCCGTGGCCATTGACGAAGTATTAAATCAAAATAAATTCTGCGAAGGTACCATTTGTTATACCGGAGATATTCTGGATAAGACGAGAAATCACTACACTTTGGATTACTACGTCAAGATGGCAAAGGAACTGGAAAAGCGCGGCGTACACGCAATAGCCATCAAAGACATGTCCGGCTTGCTCAAGCCCTATGCGGCAAAAGAGCTGGTTCATGCGCTCAAGCAGGAAATTGCCCTGCCGATTCATTTGCACACGCACGATACGACGAGCAATCAGGTGGCAACGCTGCTCATGGCGGCGGAAGCCGGTGTTGACATTGTTGATACGGCGATTGCGTCCATGTCCAGCCTGACCTCTCAGCCGTCTATGAACGCGGTTGTTGCTGCTTTGCAGGGAAATCCGCGGGAAACAGGGCTGAAGCTCAATGAGCTGCAAAAGCTGACGGATTATTGGGCGGATGTGCGCCTGCGATACAAGAACTTTGACCGCGGACTCAAAACACCGGTGACGGATATTTACCGATATGAGATTCCCGGCGGTCAGTACACGAATTTGGAGCCACAGGTTGTTTCTCTGGGATTGGGAAGCCGATTCCAAGAGGTCAAAGAGATGTACAAGACCGTCAATGACATGCTGGGCGATTTGATTAAAGTCACACCGTCCTCCAAGATGGTCGGAGATTTGGCTATTTTTATGGTACAGAACGATCTCACACCGGAAAATATCGTTGCGCGCGGTGAATCACTGACGTTTCCGGATTCCGTGGTCTCATACTTTAAGGGGATGATGGGTCAGCCGCCATGCGGATTCCCGGAGGATATTCAAAACGTTGTGTTGAAGGGGGAAACGCCGATTACCTGCCGCCCGGGAGAGCTGTTGGAACCGGTTGACTTTGAACAGGTGCGTAAGGAGATTGAGGCATTTCATCCCAACCCGGATATGCGTGATGTAATCTCATATTGCCTGTATCCGAAGGTTCTGGAGGATTTTTGGCACTATGACCGCGAATATGGATATCTCATGCGCATGGGTTCGCATGTATTCTTCTACGGCATGCAGGTCGGTGAAACGACACAGATTAACATTGAAGATGGTAAAACGCTGGTTATCAAGTATCTGGGGCTTGGAGACCGCAACGATGACGGCACAAGACAGGTAATTTTTGAGCTGAACGGCAGTCGGCGCGAAGTCACTGTGCCAGACAAAAATGCAGAGTCCACCGCCAATGCCGTGATTATGGCAGATCCGAAGGACAGAGGCCAAATTGGCGCATCTATTCCGGGTATGGTGACCAAAGTGCACGTCAAGGCGGGCGATATGGTAGAAGAAAATCAAGTAATCGCCGTTGTCGAAGCGATGAAGATGGAAACCTCGGTCGTTGCGCGCATGAGCGGTCACATCGAAGAAGTATTCATCCAAGAGGGCAGCAGTGTCAAAGCCGGTGAACTGCTGATGACAATGAATTGCTGCTAATTTCTATATAATTTATATACCTATTCCTATTCTCATTTCACTTAACAATGCAAAAAGCTGTGTTCCGCGCGGGATGCAGCTTTTTGCACTTGTCCGTGTACAGGCAGCGCGATTCCTGCTATAATAAAAACAGAAATTCAGGCAGGAGGTATTGTGTATGGAAAAACCGAATATTACAAAAGAGACCACGGAGACATTGCTGGAAACCAAGTTTTTGAAGGTGTTTGACTTGCAATATGCGCCGGGAAAACACTACTTTGACGCGACGCGCCGCAGCAAAGAAAATCTGGTTGCTCTGCAGTCGGAAGAACTGTGCAAGACCATGCTGCCGGACGCTGTGACCTGCATTGTCGTGCTGCAAGAGGCGGACAAAGAGGCGAAGCTGCTGCTGACATACGAATTTCGTTATCCGACCGGTCAATTTTTGCTCAGTCCGCCCGCAGGTCTGATAGACCCGCAGGACAAGCAGACCGAACAGCCTCTTTTGGAGACGGCCGCGCGGGAGATTCAGGAGGAGACCGGATTGACGATAGAGGAACATGACAGCATGCATGTTGTAAATCCGTGTCTGTTCAGCTCGACGGGCATGACGGACGAGAGCAACGCGCTGGTGTGCGCTGTGCTGCATCCGGAGGATTTATCGCATCTGACGCAGGCGGGTGCGGTTGGCTCCGAGTGTTTTGACGGATTTGTGCTGTTGAGCAAGGCGGAAGCACAAGAAATTCTGCGACAGGGACGCGACGCGCATGGCATGTTTTATTCTGTCTATACGTGGGCGGCTCTGCTGTACTTTGTCTCGGATTTGTGGGAACAATAAGTGCTGTATGCCATGGCGAATTCCAAGCAAAAAGACGTCCGAATGGACGTCTTTTTGCTTGGAATTTTCTTATAACTTTGAGTAGCCAAACGAATTGACAATGGCTTCAACCGGAACGTTTTTCTGACAGAACGGGCAGGTAGTGCGGTCATACGAAGCGTATCCGTGAATATCCTCCTTGGTGAAAATGGTATTGACAGCAATGCCGTCCATCTGACCGACAGCGCTGAACAGGGTGGCAACGCCGCGGATAAGACCGCCATAGTATCCCATGCACTCGATGCCGCGGCGGATGCTGATACCGGTTGTTACCGATGCCAGAAGCAGAATCACGTTTTTGCCGCGTACCATCGGTTCGACATTTTCGCGGAAGAACAGCTGACTGTTTGCTGTGCGCTCCGGCGTGATGACGTAGATGGATTGATGGGCGTTATGGATGGTGTGGCCGGCGCTTTCCAGCTCGGATGCCATGAATGCGCCGATGATTTCCGTGCCGTCCAGACAAACAATGGTGTCAATCGGAACCGGTATGTGTGCGTACTGCTGGGCAAGTACATGTGCGCACTGCTTCACCTCGCTCAGACGTGATTTCATGGTTGTCAGATCAATGTAGTAGTTGATGTGCGAGTGATTGGTGACGAAATGCCCCGGGATTGCTTTCATCGGAACAACCGATCCATATTTTTTGGATGGAAACTTCACAATTCTGGATTCAAATGAACTCATAGGCTCCTCCTTTTCTGATACACAAAACCATCTTCTGGAATAATTGCACATTTTATCTCATAACATGCGGGTTAAACTATACATAGTATACAACATTGTTACACAATATGCAAGTTTTATCTTTGTACGCTTGTTATTCAACAAAAATAACATTTTGTTCAATAAGTGCAGCGCGATAAGACATCGGTGTGCAAAGATTCAGGTGTTTGGGGTGGTGATAAAAATGCCATGGAACATTGCCGCTTGATGTGCTATAATGAGGCTCGAAAACAAAAAGCAGGTGGTAAAGAAATGGATAAAGCAACACATTCGCACTTGATAAAGGGGTATATCATTACAATTTGCGGCGGACTGGGCTGGGCGATAGGAGGTGCCTGCGGACAGATTTTATTCCGCGACTGCGGTGTTGATGCGGATTGGCTTGTGCCGATTCGCATGTTTTTGGCGGGCCTTATGGTGCTGGCGATTGCCAAGCTGTGCGGCAAGCCAATCGGTGCGGTTTGGCGGGATAAGGCTTCTATTTTTCCGCTGCTGGTATTTGCATTGATTGGCACGGCAATGTGCCAATACAGCTATTACGCGGCGATTCAGTACACCAATGTCGCGTTTGCAACGGTCATGACGTACATGAGTCCGATTGTGATTTTGCTTTTCGTGCTTGTGCACAGTCGGAGACTGCCCAAGCTGTATGAATTGACCAGCGTGATTTTGGTCGCTGTCGGTGCAACACTGTGTGCGACGCACGGCGATTTGTCGGCGCTGGCCGTGCCGCCGATTGGTCTGGCGTGGGGACTCATCAGCGCGGTCTGCTTTGCATTTTATACGCTGTGTCCGCGCCGCCTAATGCAGAAATTTGACGTCATGAGTATTGTCGGCTGGGGTATGACGATTGGCGGCGGTATGATGCTGCTGATTTTCCGCCCATGGACAAGGCAGGGGGTACAGTACAATGTAAAACTGTTTGTGCTCATGGCGGTTGTGATTGTATTCGGCACAATCCTCGCATTTAATTTGTATCAGACCGGCTGCAGCATTGTCGGCAGTATGGTGGGCGGCGTGCTGTCCTCCGTAGAACCGGTGGCATCCGTGATTATCTCCGCGTTTTTGCTGCATACGAGCTTTGTTGTGCAGGATTTTGCAGGCTTTGCGCTGATTCTTATCACGATTCCGATTATGACACTCGGAGACTATCGGGAAGTTCGGGCACAAGGCAAATAACTCTGGAGAAATTGTTCCAAACAGCGTATAATAGAATCAATAAGAATACACGATAATAAGAAAGGAGACGATGATATGAAAAAATATCGTCGCATTTTTGTCGTTGTATTGGATTCGCTCGGAGCGGGAGCGATGGATGACGCTGCGCAGTATGGTGATGCCGGAACAGACACTTTGGGACATATTTCGGCATCCGTTGAGCGATTTACCATTCCAAATTTGCAAAAACTGGGTCTTGCGAATCTGCATCCGCTCAAGCAGGTTGCGCCGGTCGAGCATCCGCTCGCGCGGTATACGACCCTGCGGGAAGCGAGCTGTGCCAAGGACACGATGACGGGACATTGGGAAATGATGGGCTTGCGCACGACGGTTCCGTTTAAAACATTTACGGACACCGGTTTTCCGCCGGAGCTGATTGCAGAATTGGAAAGACAGACAGGGCATAAGTGCATTGGCAATAAGAGCGCAAGCGGCACGGTTATTTTGGACGAGCTGGGCGAGGAAGAAATTGCCACAGGGCATATGATTGTGTATACCTCTGCGGATTCTGTGCTGCAAATCTGCGGCAATGAGGAGACCTTTGATTTGCAGGAGCTGTATCGCTGCTGTGAGATTGCGCGAAAAATTACGATGCGTGACGAGTGGAAAGTTGGACGTGTCATTGCGCGTCCGTATGTCGGCAAAAAGCGCGGCGAATTTGTGCGCACAAGCAATCGGCACGATTATGCCGTCAAACCCACCGGACGCACAGCGCTCAATGTCCTGAAGGATGCCGGATTTGATGTAATTTCCATTGGAAAAATCAACGATATTTTCGTTGGAGAAGGCATCACCGAAGCGCAGAAGTCTAAAAGCTCCGTGCACGGTATGGAGCAAACCATTGCGATGACGCAGCGCGACTTCACAGGTTTGTGCTTTGTCAATCTTGTAGATTTTGACGCACTGTGGGGACATCGGAGAAATCCCGTTGGCTATGCGCAGGAAATAGAACGGTTTGACAAGAAATTGGGCGAGCTGCTGCCATTGCTGCGCAAGGAAGATTTGCTGATTTTGACTGCGGATCATGGAAATGACCCGACGCACACCGGTACGGATCATACGCGGGAGCGCGTGCCATTTCTCGCACATTCTCCATCCATGCAGGAGGGGAGAAGGCTGAAAGAAAAGCCCACGTTCGCCGTAATCGGCGCATCTGTTTTGGACAATTTTGACCTTACTATGCCGGAAAATACAATTGGCACTTCGATTTTGCCGGAACTCATTTGATGGAAAATCCCGCTGGAGCACAGCGGGATTTTCATACTCATGCAAAACATCTATTGACAATAAAAATTTACTGTGCTAAAATGTGTAGCATACTACAGTTAGGAGGCGAAGTAATGAACGATTGCGGTTTGCACGCGGATGATTTGGGCTATCTCATCAAGCAGATCAGTGACAAGATGCGGGCGAACGCAGACGCCGTGTTTCGCAAACATGGGCTGACCTATTCGCAAGTGCACGTGCTGAGCTTTGTGCAGGCATGCGGCGGCAGTGCGACGCAGAAAGAAATTGAAATCTACTTGGATGTGTCTCACCCGACAATCGTCGGCTTGGTATCGCGCCTGGAAAAATCCGGATTTGTGACTTCGCATGTGGATGAGAACAATCGGAGAAACAAAATTGTTTGCGTGACGAAAAAAGCTCAGCAGACGCGCGAAAGTTTGGAAATAGAGCGCCAAAAAACAGAACGGCGTCTGGAACAAGCGCTGGGACAGCAAGAGCGTGAACAGCTCATGCATTTGCTCAGCCGACTGAGTCAAATTTTGTAACCAAAAGAACGGTATAGAAAGGAGATTGCATTCATGATAAAAATGTTAATGGGCAGCATCCGGCAGTATAAACGGGAATCCTTGCTGTCTCCGCTGTTTGTCGCGCTGGAAGTGGTTCTGGAATGTCTGCTTCCGCTCGTTATGGCAAGCATGATTGACAATATGACAGGCAACAGCATGGCGCCGATCATCAAGTATGGCATTGCACTGGCATGCATGGCAATGCTGTCGCTGCTGTGCGGTGCATTAGCCGGCAAATATGCGGCAACCGCGTCGTGCGGCTTTGCAAAAAATTTGCGGCAGGATTTGTTTTTCAAAATTCAAGATTTTTCCTTCGCGGATATTGATACATTTTCCACGTCTTCCTTGGTGACGCGTATGACCACGGACGTCACCAATGTACAAAATGCCTATCAAATGATTATCCGTGTGGCAGTCAGAACGCCGCTTATGCTGATTTTCTCGGTCATCATGGGCATGTCCATCAGTGTGCGCATCTCGCTGATTTTTCTGGCGATGATTCCGATTATCGGCGGCGCACTGCTCGGCATCGCATGGCATGTGTTTCCGATTTTCAAACGGATTTTTAAGAAATATGACCGCATGAATGAGTCGGTACAGGAAAATATCGCGGGCATTCGTGTGGTAAAATCCTTTGTTCGAGAGGATTACGCACGAGAAAAATTTTATGCACAGTCGGAATCCGTGCGCCGTGATTTTACACACGTAGAAAAGATTCTGGCACTCAACGCGCCGATTATGATGTTTGGTATTTATGTTTGCATGCTGCTCGTCAGCTTGGTTGGCGCCAATATCATTATTTCCTCGCACGGCAGCGCACTGACAACCGGCGAACTCTCCTCGCTCATCAACTATGGCGTTCAGATTCTGGCATCCATGATGATGTTCTCGATGGTATTTGTCATGTGCATGATGGCGGCAGAACCGGTTCAGCGTATCACCGAAGTGCTCAAACATGAAAGTGTATTGGAAAATCCGGAAAACGGCAAAAAGACCCTGCGCGACGGCAGCATTTCCTTCGATCACGTGTCCTTCCGCTATTCGGACAAAAGCAAAAAATATGCACTGTCCGATATTACATTTGATATTCCATCCGGTGCAACCATCGGTATTATCGGCGGCACCGGCTCGTCCAAGACATCGCTGATTCAGCTGATTTCCCGTTTGTATGACACCACGGAGGGCAGCGTCCGCGTCGGCGGCGCGGATGTGCGCGAATACGATTTGGAGTCGCTGCGCAGTGAAGTTGCTGTGGTGCTGCAGAAAAATATCCTGTTTTCCGGCACCATCAAAGAAAACCTGCGCTGGGGCGATAAAAACGCCAGCGATGCAGAGCTGGAACGCGTATGCCGCTTGGCACAGGCGGATGAATTTATTCAGCAGTTCCCGCAGAAATATGAC
This sequence comes from Butyricicoccus intestinisimiae, assembly GCF_018918345.1. NCBI lineage: Bacteria > Bacillati > Bacillota > Clostridia > Eubacteriales > Butyricicoccaceae > Butyricicoccus > Butyricicoccus intestinisimiae. The sequence goes on along the minus strand of NZ_JAHLQI010000001.1, from coordinate 489,994 downwards.
ACGTATATTGAACGCGGTGGCAGCAACGTTTCCGGCGGTCAGAAACAGCGGCTGTGCATTGCCCGTGCGCTGCTCAAAAAGCCAAAGATTTTGATTCTGGATGACTCGACTTCCGCTGTCGATACCAAGACCGATGCGCTGATTCGGCAGGCGTTCCGGCAGGAAATTCCGGACACTACCAAGATTATCATTGCACAGCGCATCTCGTCGGTAGAGGACGCAGACCAGATTTTCGTAATGGAGGACGGCTGCATTGTCGAGCGGGGCACGCATGATGAACTGGTGGCACGCGGCGGCATTTACCGTGAAGTGTACGATTCCCAGACCAAGAGCAGAGAGGAGGCATAACCATGGCAAACCATGCAAAGAAAAACAAACGACCTGCTGCAAAAAAGGGAACGTTTGGCAGACTGTTCCGGTACCTGTTTGATCACTATGGGATGCGGTTGATTGTCGTCATGCTGTGCATTATCGTCAGTGCCGTGGCTTCTGTCATTGCAACGGTTTTTTTACAGCGATTGATTGATGAATGCATTGTACCGGGTATTTCTTCGGGCATGGGAGCGGTACAAAATCTGCTTGTCCATATTCTGCTCACGATGGCTGTATTTTATGTGCTCGGCGTGCTTGCGGCATTTACATATAACCGCATCATGGCGACGGTCACACAGGGCACGCTCAAGCATCTTCGCGATGACATGTTTCATGGCATGGAAACACTGCCAATTCCGTATTTTGACACGCATCCGCACGGTGACATCATGAGTACCTACACCAATGATACCGATGCGATTCGTATGCTGATCGGCCAGAGCCTGCCGATGCTCACGCAGTCGGTGCTGTCGGTTCTCGCCATGCTTGGCATGATGCTGTACTTCAGTGTGTGGATGACCATTCTCGTTTTGGTATTTATCGGTGTCATGCTGACAATTTCCAAAAAGTTCGGCGGTGCCAGCGCCAAATATATGATGGCACAGCAGCGTTCTCTGGCGACAGAGGAGGGCTTTGTCGAGGAAATTATGAGCGGTCAGAAGGTTGTACAGGTGTTCTGCCATGAGGAAGAGAGCAAGCGGGACTTTGTCAAGCTCAATGAAAAGCTGTTTCATGACGGCGAAAAGGCAAACCAGTACGGCAATGTGCTCATGCCGATTTTGAACAATCTGGGCAATTTGATGTACGTACTGCTCGCCGTGCTCGGCGGCACGCTGGTGATTCTGCATGCGCCGAACATCAGCTTGACCGGTGTAGATACCATGACACTGGGCATTATCATTTCATTCCTCAGCATGACTCGTCAGCTGTCGCAGACCATTGGTCAGGCATCCATGCAGGTGTCTATGGTTGCCATGGGCTTGGCAGGTGCAGGCCGTGTGTTTGAGCTCATTGATCAAAAGGCAGAAGAAGATCACGGCTATGTGCATCTGGTCAACGCAAAGAAGGATGCAGACGGCAATATCATCGAGTGCGAGAAGCCGACCGGCATGTGGGCGTGGAAACACCCGCACAGTGCGGACGGAACGGTTTCGTATCGAGAGCTGACGGGCGATGTGCGTCTGGAACATGTCAATTTTGGCTACACGCCGGATAAGACCGTCCTGCATGATGTCACGCTGTATGCAAAGCCGGGACAGAAGATTGCATTTGTCGGCGCGACCGGCGCAGGTAAGACAACCATTACCAACCTGATTAACCGGTTCTATGACATTCAGGACGGTAAGATTCGCTATGACGGCATCAACATCGAAAAGATTTGCAAGCCGGATTTACGCCGTTCGCTCGGCGTAGTGCTGCAGGACGTCAATTTGTTTACCGGAACCGTGATGGACAACATTCGTTACGGCAGATTGGACGCAACAGATGAGGAGTGTATCGCTGCCGCCAAGCTGGCAAATGCGGACAGCTTTATCACGCGTCTGCCGGACGGCTATCAGACAATGCTGACCGGCAACGGCGCGCAGTTGTCGCAGGGACAGCGCCAGCTGATTTCCATTGCGCGTGCCGCTGTGGCGGACCCTCCGGTTATGATTCTGGATGAGGCGACTTCGTCCATCGACACGCGAACCGAGGCTCTGGTACAGGCGGGTATGGATAATCTGATGAAGGGCAGAACGGTATTCGTCATTGCACATCGGTTGTCTACCGTCCGCAACAGTGAAGCGATTATGGTACTGGATCACGGCCGCATCATTGAGCGTGGCACCCATGACCAGCTCATCGAGCAAAAGGGCGTGTATTATCAGCTGTACACCGGCGCGTTTGAACTGGAATAAAAATAGATTTTTTATCCCCCTCTCCGGATATCTTTTTGGATATCCGGAGAGGGGGATTTTGGGTTTCCAAGTGCGGGGAACCATGTTATACTAGAGGAAACAGAAGGGAGGAATTGCAATGAAAACAAAGAGAACATGGACGGCGTGCATCGCACTGTCTCTGTCCGTCCTGTGCGGTTCTGTGCCTGTGTATGCGACAGAACCGGCACAGGAGAGCATCGCTCAGCAGGATGTACAGATACAGGCGCCGGCACAGGTGCAGGCAGCCGCATTGGAGACCGGCGGAGTGCAGCTGACATGGGACGCTGTGCCGGATGCAAGCGGTTATCGCATTTATCGTCGAAATCAGGATGCATGGGAGCTGCTGCACATTGTCAAAAAGGCAGAAAAAACCAGCTACATCGACAAAACAACGGTCATGCAGACGGAATACACGTATATGCTTCGCGCGTATACACAGACAAACGGGACGATAAAACTGGGAGCTGCCAGCCAAGAAGTGACAGCGACAACGGTCGCTGTACTTGGAACACCGGTTATGCGGGCAGCCACATCCAACGATCCAAACAGTCTGACGATTTCTTGGAATGCCGTGGGCGGCGCAACCGGCTATGAGGTATTTCGCAAGGCGGAAGGAGAGCAGGACTGGAGCCGTATGGCGGAAACATCCGGTCTGTATGCGACCAGTTATGTAGATCATTCTGTGGTGTGCGGAAAGGCGTACTCATACACGGTGCGCGCATGCTGCGAGAAAAACGGAAACCGCCTCTATGGCACATATGATCCGCAGGGCATTGTTGGGCGAGCTGTTCCGGAGGCACCGACGCTCACGGCATCCAGCAATTCCTCTACCAGCGTTTCTTTGTCATGGACAAAGGTGTCCGGCGCAAATGGCTATCATATTTATCGAAAGACAGATGCCAATGGCACGTGGACATATGTCAATTCCGTCGGGGAGAACAATACCGGCTATCAGGACTCCGGTTTGACGGCGGGCAAGCGATACTATTACGCGGTTGCGGCCTATTGTACGCTGCCGGATGGTTCTCAGTACATCGGAGACCTCAGTGCAGCGGTCAGCGTGGTTCCCAAACTGGCGGCGCCGAGCCTGAAAAGCGTAGCTATGGGCAAAAAGGGACTGGTGTTCCAGTGGAATACCGTGTCCGAAGCCAATGGCTATATTATTTATCGCAAAGCGGATGGCGGCAGCTGGAGTCAGATTGCAACGGTTGGTTCTGGCGTGACATCCTATGAGGACAGCGGCAGCCTCAAGGACGGCGGCGCGTATGTCTATACCGCGGCGGCAAAGATGGCTTCGGGAGAAGCTGGATTGTACAATACAAATGGCCTGCGCGGTGTGTATTACAGCTATCAGGCGGCGATAAACTCCGGAACTCTGCCGGACAATATCGCTCTGCCAAACGTGCGCAAAGAGACCTTCGGAACAAGTGCAGAAGGACGGGCACTCAATGCGTATACCGTCGGCACGGGCGCAAAGCATATGGTTCTGAACTTTGCCATCCATGGCTGGGAAGATAATTGGAATCGAGACGGCTATGAATTGGTACGGGTTTCCGTGCAGCTGCTGGAAAAGCTGTCCGCCAATGCTTCGACGGTTACCAATCGCGGATGGTCTGTGACTGTGGTTCCATATGTCAATCCGGACGGCATTGTCAGCGGCACGACAAACAATGGTCCAGGCCGATGCAGCACCTACCGCTATAATACGTCGGATTCTCTCGTCAAGGGCGGCGTGGATATGAACCGCTGTTTCCCGACCGGATTTAAGCAGTACACCAGTGCGCGCAATTATACCGGTCCAAATCCGCTCATGGCGAAGGAAGCGCGCGCATTGAAATCTCTGATTGACAACAAAAAGGGCTCGTCGACCAACGTATATATGGACGTTCACGGTTGGACACAGCAGATTTTAACCAACACCAGCGGTTCCGGTTTTGTATATGCAACGATGCATCAATATTTTCCGAACAATTCGGCGGGCGGCCTTGGCGGAGGCTATGTCACGCGTTACGCGAAGGAAAAAGGCTATAGCGCTTGCCTGTTTGAGTTCCCGCGCAATGTCACTTCGCACAGTGTCATGGTAAACAAGGGATATCATACGAAATTTGTCAATGCGATTTGGAGCATGATTACCAATCATTGAGGAGGGATGCGGCATGAAACGGTGGGCAATGCTGGGATTGATGCTGTTGCTGCTGTGCGGCTGCGGCAAGCAGACCATTTCGCTTCCGGAAGCGCAGCAGCCGGACAGAGAGCCTAAGCCGTCTGCATCGGAAGGCTCAGGCGAGACCGCGCAGGTGCAGAAAGAGAACACAGAGAATGACACGGACTCCGCGGAAACCGATGCGTCCGGAAAGGCATATCAGCAGAAGTATTTCACGAATGAGGCAGCTTCTGACGCGGAGACCATCCGCGCAGACGCTGCGCCGCGTGAAGAAACCGCACAAGTGGATGCGGATGAAGCGCAGTGCAACGCCATGCTGGAATATGCGCGCTGTTTGTATCCGGACTATCAGGCGGATCATGCAGAATTGAGCGAAAAACTCGTAGATGGTACGGCATATCTCTTTGCTGCGATTGCAGACAAAGACGGTACGACATTTTGCACCATCGCATACAACGCGCAAAAAGATATTTACTATCTATACGATAGTGAGATGAACCAACTGATTCCGATTGAGTACGACGAATATGGTGTTCGATTGGTCAGCTGACAGGAGGAAACAATGAAACAATTCATCAAGAAAACTGCCGCGGCCGCTATCGCGAGCTGTATCGTCTGCGGCGCTTCGGCAGCCGTATGTGCCATCGAGCCGGCGGCAAGCATTGGTTCGGTTACATATGATTCTCTCAATGCAGCATTGTGCGTTGTAAAATCAGGTCAGACGATTGTGCTGCAATCGGATGTGCTGGGAAAGAATGAAACTCATCCGGTTGGCGTTCATACAGGCGCGGCGTATATCTCAAATGACAGTACCGATTTGTCTTTTACGTTGGATTTGCACGGACATACGATTTCATCCGATGCGGAAGCACAGGTTGGACTGCTGATTCAAACGGGAGAGCAGGCAGGCGCCCGTGAGATTACCATTCAAAATGGCACCATTCGCGCGACAGGAGAAGATGCCGCCGGATTGGAGATTGCTGACCAAAACACATCGACAAATACATCGGTTATTCTGAACAACGTGACGATACAAGCAGAGCAGGACGCCGGTGTGCAGTGCTTTTCCTCTGCGCTGCACGTAGACAGCTCAAAAATACAAGGTGTGTCGGATGCGATATATGCAGAGGATGCTGCGATTTCTCTCAAATCCGGTGTGTTCGCAGTGACAGGAACGGATGTAGGCGTAGACGGTGCCATTGCGGCGTATCAAACGCAAACAGATGATACGTTGGTTTGGAAGCCGGATACCGTTTCAACCAAACAGGCGATGGCGGTTTCTCCATCGGACTGGCAGACCAATCCGGCCGCTAACATCACAGCGATGTATTTCACAGACATCAAAACAGAGGATTATTTCTATCAACCGGTTATTTGGGCGGTACAGAACAACATCACAGCAGGCACAACGATGTCTACGTTCTCTCCTGCCAACGGTTGTACCCGTGCGCAAAATGCAGCGTTCTTGTGGCGTGCGGCAGGGTGTCCGGAACCGAAGGACACAAAGCTTCCGTTTACGGATGTTCCGGCGGGAAGCTGGTTCGAAAAAGCGGTTTGCTGGGCGTATGAGCAGGGCATTACAGCGGGAACCACCAAGACGACGTTTTCGCCGGACACAACGTGCACGCGCGGACAAGTTGTGACATTCCTCTGGAGAATGCACGGTTCGCCGGAGCCTAACAGCACAAAAAGTCCATTTACGGACATCAAAAACAGCGATTATTTCTATAAAGCCAGCCTTTGGGCACAGGAACAGGGCATTACAGCGGGTACCAGCAAAACGGCATTCTCTCCGAATATGACGTGCACGCGCGGACAAATCGTCACGTTCCTGTACCGAGATATGGCGGAAGAATAACAGAAGGAGTGTATCATACATGAAAGCATTGGTTGCATTTTATTCGCGTGCGGATGAGAATTACTTTGGCGGCGCATATCGGTCCATTGAAGTGGGAAATACCGAGCGCGCAGCGCGAGAAATTGCGAAGGAGATCGGCGCAGACCTGTTCCACATACAGCAGGTACAGCCGTATGCGGCGGAGTATCGAACCTGTGTGGCACAGGCGCGAGAGGATTTCCAAACCAAGGCGCGTCCGGCGGTAAAAGACTTGCCGGAGAATTTGGATGCCTATGACGAAATTTATCTGGGATATCCAAACTACTGCGGTGATATGCCAATGGCAGTGTATACGTTTTTGGAGGCGTTTTCGTGGGAAGGAAAGACCATTCATCCATTCTGCACGCATGAAGGCAGCGGATTGTGTGATACCGAACGCAGCATTGCACAGATTTGCTCCGGCGCCGCAGTGACGAAGGGGCTGGCCGTACACGGCAGCCATGTAGACGACGCGCAGCCTGCGATTCAGGCGTGGGTCAAGGAAAAACAGTCTTGATACAAAACAACTCCCATGTTCCGATTTTATCCGAACATGGGAGTTTGTCTGTATATTGCGGTTTTATGGATTACTTGCTTGTGCGGGCGCGGAGGAATGAGAGTATTTGCTGTGCGGTGCCGTTTGGCCCCAGCACACTGCTGTCAATAGACATATGATAGCTCTTGGCATCGCCCCATGTGTTATCCGTGCGTTCAGAGTAGTACGAGGCGCGCTTGCGATCCATCTGCTTAATCATAGACTTGGCTTTGGATTCCGTCAAATCGTACTGCTTCATAATGCGCTGCACACGCCAATCCAGCGGCGCGTGAACAAAGAAGCTGACGCGGTTCGGAAAATCTGAAAAAACAGCATCGGCGGCGCGTCCGATAAAGATGCAGGGACCTTCCTTGGCAAGGTTGCGCATGGTTTCCTCTTCCGCCATCGAGATTTGTTGTTCAAAGGACAGACCGTTTTGTCCCAATGTATACATATTTGCGGCGAGAGAGAACAAAAGGCTGTTGGTCAGCGAAGAACCATTTTCGCTCATCACCTTGGTGTACATGCCGTAATCTTTGGCTGCCTGTGCAATGTCATCCTTGTCAAACAGCGGCATGTGCAGCTCTTTTGCGAGAATCTCTGCGATCTGGTGACCGCTGCTGCCAAATTGTCGGCTGATTGTAACAATCAGTTGGTTATTCATAACAACGCCTCCTTTTTTCTATTATACAACGTTTGGGGGATGTGTTCAATTTATTTTAAAGAAAAAAAGTCCTTCCATAAAAACCTTTTCTGGCAGGGCATTTGATGCTATAATAAAATATATCAGATTTTCAGGTAAGGATGTTTCTGTCATGAAAAATGTCATGATTCGACCTGCGACACAAGCAGATGCACAAGAAATGCTGGCGTTGTATGCGCCGTATGTATTGCATACAACCGTTACCAGCGAATACGATCCGCCGAGCTTAGAGGAATTTGTCGGCAGAATCCGGACATATACGGCAAAGACGCCGTGGCTGTGCTGTGTGGTAGACGGACAGATTGTCGGATACGGCTATGCGTCTCCGCACCGCACACGCGCTGCGTATCAGTGGTCGTGCGAGACGTCTATCTATACCAAAATGGGATTTCATCGGCGCGGCATCGCAACAGCGCTCTATTCGGCATTGTTTGATTTGCTGGCGTATCAGGGATATTATAGCATTTATGTCGGCGTGACATGCCCGAATCCACGCAGCATGGCATTTCATATGTCCATGGGGTTTGAACGCATGGGTGCATATCACAACAGCATGTATAAATTCGGCAAATGGCGGGATGTCATTTGGATGGGAAAGTCTCTGCGTCACCATGAGGGAGAGCCAAAGCCGACGCTGCGTTACCCTGACGTCAAAGATGACGCGTACTGTCGGCAGGTATTGGAGCAGGCAGCGCAGCTTGTGCACGAGCCGCGCGCAGGAAAGGAATATCATGCGTGAACCATTGTATTTACAGCTGTATCATCAGCTGCGGGCGGAAATAGAATCCGGCCGGTTGGCGGTTGGCACACGCCTCCCGTCCATTCGGCAGATGACCCAGGAGTGCTCCGTGAGCCGCACGACGGTGGAAACGGCGTATGAGCATTTGTGTGCGGATGGGATGGTTACCTGTGTGCCGCAGAGCGGATATTATGTCAATGAGGTCCCGCACCGCCAGCCCATTAAACCGGCCGCTGCTCCCGCACAAACTGTGCATACATGTGAATTTGACTTTACCGGACACCGCATGGATCCGGCGTTGTTTGATTTTGACATTTGGCGCAAGTTGTCCCGCTCTGTGATGATGGACAGTGCGCCGTTTCTTGGTTATGGAGAAAATCAAGGGGAACTGGTGCTTCGGGAGCAGATCGCTAAGTATTTATCCGCCGGCCGCGGTGTATATACCACAGCGCAGCATGTGGTGATCAGTGCGGGCATTCAAAGCTTGCTCGGCGTGCTGTGTGAGATGTTTGATAAGACGCAGCAGCATATTGCATTTGAAAATCCCGGATTTCGCAAAGGCTGGCGCATTTTTACAGACCACGGGTATGATACGGTTTCCATTCCGAGCAGTGCATCCGGCATTGATTTGGATAAGCTGGAGCAGTCGCAGGCCAATATGTTGTATATTTCGCCGTCGCATTCGTTTCCGTCCGGAAGAAGTCTGACGCATCAAAAACGGACACAGCTTTTGGCATGGGCGAATCGAAACGATGCTGTTGTTTGGGAAGATGACTACGATGGCGAGCTTCGATATACCGGCAAGCCGCTGGCAACGCTGTCCGCGATGGACTCCGGCGAACATGTGATTTATCTTGGCACGTTTTCCAAATTGCTGCCGCCGTCTATCCGCATTAGCTATGCGGTTCTCCCGCCGCGGCTTTTGCCCACATATCAGGCGATTGCCGGACGGTACAATCAGACATCCAGCACAATGGAACAGCTGACTATGGCACGGTTTATGGAAGAAGGGCGATTGGAAAAACAGATTCGCCGGCTGCGCCGTCTGTATGCGCACAAAAACGCACGCATGATGCAGGCGTTTGAAGAACATTTTGGCTCTCGTGCATCCGTCCGCCCCAATGACACGGGACTGCATGTGGTTGTCTCGATTACCGGCTGCGGCGATGCGGAAACGATGTGTGGATTGGCGCGAACTGTCGGCGTTGATATTACACCGATGACATCGTATCAGTTTACCGGCAGTGAGAAAGAAAAAACAGATTTTTATCTCTCCAGCGCCGGTATTACAGAGAAAGATATTGAGCCGGCTGTTGCTCGGCTCAGGAGTGTATGGATTTAACAAGGGGGAAGGCATATGGCGGGAGGAGAGCATGCAAAGCACCGCGAACGCATGAGGACGCGATTTCTGGAACATGGATTGGACAATTTTGCAGATCATGAAGTTTTGGAGTTGCTTCTGTTTTATGCCGTGCCGCGCGGAGACGTCAATCCGCTTGCGCACAGGCTGCTCGATGAGTTCGGCTCGCTGGCAAATGTATTGGAAGCGGAAACACCGGATTTGTGTCGGGTAGAGGGAATGGGCGAAAAAACAGCGGCATTTTTACATTTGCTTCCGCCGATGTTTCGGCGCTATCAGACATCGAAGATACAGGGAACGATATATGACTCAACGGACAAAGTCGCAGAATATCTGGTCAAATATTACATTGGACGGCCGCGAGAGCAGCTGTCCGCGGTTTTGCTGGATAATCAATGCCGCCTGATTCGCATTTGTGACATTGCGGAAGGCAGTGCGACCGCAGTGAAAATTAATATGCGCAAGCTGCTGCAATGCGTGCTGCAATACAATGCCGCAGACGTTGTTTTGGCGCACAATCATCCGCGCGGCATGTGCAGCCCGTCACGGGCGGACATTGTGCAGACATCGACCATACGGGAGATGCTAAAAAACATTGATGTCCGTCTGGTTGACCATATTATTATTGCAGAAGAACGGTGGATTTCTTTGGCATCGCAGTAAATAGATAAGTACAGAACAAATGTTCGGCTTGTTCTGTACTTTTTTTATTGTGTATGATATACTGTACGGGTAAACAGACCAAAAAAACAGACCAAACTGCGGGAGAATATGATGGATCATTTTGAATTAGTATCGGAATACAAACCGGCGGGAGACCAGCCGGAAGCCATTCAAAAGCTGGCGCAGGGCATCAAGCTGGGGTTTGAAGAACAGACGCTGCTCGGTGTCACCGGTTCCGGCAAGACGTTTACCATGGCGAATATCATTCAAGAGGTACAGAAGCCGACGCTGGTATTGGCGCACAACAAGACACTGGCGGCACAGCTGTGTTCTGAGCTGCGCGAATTTTTTCCGAATAATGCCGTCGAATTTTTTGTCTCGTACTATGACTATTATCAGCCAGAGGCATACATCGCATCGACGGATACCTATATCGAAAAAGATTCTGCGATCAATGAAGAAATCGAGCGGCTGCGGCATTCGGCAACGTCCGCATTGGCAGAGAGAAACGATGTGATTATTGTCGCATCGGTCTCGTGCATTTACTCGCTGGGTGACCCGATTGATTATAAAAAAATGGTCATTTCTCTGCGCCCCGGTATGGAAGTGTCATATGAATCGCTCATGAAGCGGCTGACAGAAATTCAGTACGAGCGCAATGACATCGCGTTTGAACGCAATCGCTTCCGCGTGCGCGGAGATACCATGGAAATCTGGCCAGTATATACCGACTCGTTTGCATATCGTGTGGAATTTTTCGGGGATGAAATTGAGCGAATCAGCGAAATCAATCCGCTGACCGGCGAACGCATGCGTGAGGTACAGCACGCGGCGATTTATCCGGCATCGCACTATGTCACGCCGAAAGACAAAATGCAGACAGCGATACAGGAAATCCGCGAAGAAATGGAACAGCGCGTGGCATGGTTCAAGGAAAATGAGAAATTTGTCGAAGCCCAGCGCATCGAGCAGCGCACGCGCTATGATATGGAAATGATGGAAGAAATCGGCTTTTGCAGCGGTATTGAGAACTATTCGCGCGTGCTGTCCGGCAGAGGACCGGGGTCTGCACCGTATACGCTGATGGACTATTTTCCAAAGGATTTTTTGATGATTATTGATGAGTCGCACGTGACGATTCCGCAGGTGCGAGCGATGTACGCGGGCGACCAAGCACGAAAAAAGAGCTTGATTGACAACGGATTCCGCTTGCCGTCTGCGCTGGATAATCGGCCGCTCAATTTTGCGGAGTTTCAGCAGCGCATCCATCAGGTGATTTACGTCAGCGCAACGCCATCCGACTTTGAAAAGAGTCGTTCCAGCCAGATTGTGGAACAGCTCATTCGTCCGACCGGACTGCTCGACCCGAAAATTTTTGTCCGGCCGATTGAAGGGCAGATTGATGATTTGATTGGAGAAATCAACGCGCGGACAGTGCGAAAAGAGCGCGTACTGGTCACAACGCTGACGGTTAAAATGGCAGAAGATTTGACCGATTATTTGGAAAACGCGGGCATTCGTGTGCGATATTTGCATCATGATGTCAAAACGATACAGCGCATGGAAATCATTCGGGATTTGCGCTTGGGTGTCTTTGATGTGCTGGTTGGCATCAATCTGCTGCGCGAGGGTTTGGATTTGCCGGAAGTTTCTCTGGTGGCGATTCTCGATGCAGATAAAGAGGGATTTCTGCGCTCGGAAACCGCGCTGGTACAGACGATGGGACGCGCCGCCCGCAATGCAGACGGTGAAGTTATTTTGTATGCGGATACGCGCACCCCGTCTATGGAGCGCGCGATTCGAGAGACCGAGCGCCGCCGTGCAATTCAGCAGAAATTTAACGAAGAACACGGGATTGTACCAAAAACCATCGTCAAGCAAGTACGCGATATCATTGAGATTTCCGCACCGGCTTCTGAGGTCGGTGCGGTGCTCAGCAAAAAGAAATTGGATAAAACACAGCGCCTCCAACGCATTGCCATCCTGCGGAAGCAGATGAAGGAAGCGGCAACCATGTTGGAATTTGAGCTTGCGGCAGATCTGCGCGATCAGATTCGTGAGCTGGAAGCGCAGAGTTGATGCGGGAGATGCATATGCAGGAAACAATTCATGTAAAAGGTGCGCGAGAGCACAATTTAAAAAATATTGAGGTATGGATTCCGCGTGACAAGCTGGTGGTTTTAACCGGACTGTCCGGCAGCGGCAAATCCTCTCTGGCGTTTGACACAATTTATGCCGAGGGACAGCGGCGCTATGTCGAGTCGCTGTCCTCCTACGCGCGGCAGTTTTTGGGACAGATGGACAAACCGGATGTGGACTTTATCGAAGGCTTGTCTCCGGCGATTTCCATTGACCAAAAAACCACGAGCAAGAATCCGCGCTCCACGGTCGGAACGGTCACAGAAATCTATGATTACCTGCGATTGCTTTGGGCGCGTGTGGGTACGCCGCACTGCCCAAAATGCGGAAAGGAAATCAAGCAGCAAACGATAGATCAAATCGTTGACCAACTGCTCGCGTTGCCGCCGCGCACCAAGCTGCAGATTTTGGCGCCGGTTGTTCGCCAGCGCAAGGGCGAGCATGTGAAAATCTTTACCGAGGCACGCAAGAGCGGCTATGTGCGCGTGCGTGTGGACGGCAATTTGTATGATTTATCGGAAGAAATTAAACTGGAAAAGAATAAAAAACACAATATTGAAATCGTTGTCGACCGCATTGTAATCAAAGACGGCATTCGCAGCCGCTTGACGGATTCAGTAGAAACCGCCTGCGCACAAACCGGCGGTTTGGTTATGGCGGAGATTGTGGGCGGCAAAACGCTGTCATTTTCGCAAAACTATGCGTGTGAGGACTGCGGCATTTCCATTGAAGAACTGACGCCGCGCATGTTCTCGTTCAACAACCCATATGGTGCGTGCCCTGTGTGTACGGGTCTGGGCGTACAGATGAAAATTGACCCAGACAGCATTATCCCCAATCGCAAGCTGTCGCTGCGCAAGGGAGCCGTGCAGGCGAGCGGATGGACAAACTGCGACACAGGCTCTATCGCGCGTATGTACTATGATGCGTTGGGAAAGCGGTTTAATTTTACGTTGGACACGCCGGTAGAAAAAATGTCGGAACAAGCGGTGCATGCCTTGCTGTACGGCACAGGAGAAGAAAAATTAACCCTGCGCGTCTCACGGTATTCCGGCGGAAAAATGGAACAGCCGTTTGAAGGCATTATCACAAATCTGGAACGGCGATACAAAGAGACAACATCGGAGTGGGCGCGGGCAGAAATCGAAGAATCTATGCGTGAAACGCCGTGTCCGGCATGCGGCGGACGCAGACTCAAAAAAGAACTGCTTGCGGTCACAGTTGGCGGACTCAATATCATGGAATTCTGCGAGAAGCCGGTGAGCAAGGGATTGGAATTTTTCGAACAGCTTCATCTGACCGAGCAGCAAAACCGGATTGCACAGCGCATTGTCAAAGAAGCGTGTGCGCGGCTGGGTTTTCTGAACAACGTCGGATTGGGATATTTGACGCTGGCGCGCGCTTCGGCAACGCTGTCCGGCGGCGAGAGTCAGCGCATTCGTCTGGCAACACAAATCGGTTCGGCGCTCATGGGTGTGCTGTACATCTTGGATGAGCCGTCCATTGGCTTGCACCAGAGAGACAACGACAAGCTGCTCTCCACCCTTAAGAGTTTGCGTGATATGGGAAATACGCTTCTTGTCGTGGAGCATGATGAGGACACCATACGGGCAGCGGACTATATTGTCGATGTCGGCCCCGGCGCGGGAACGAATGGCGGCAACATTGTCTATGCCGGAGACGTCCAAGGGCTTCTTGCATGCGAAGAATCTGTGACAGGTCAATATTTGAGCGGAAAACGTCGAATTTTGGTTCCGAAACAACGCAGAATAGGGAACGGCAAGTGGTTGACCTTTACAGGTTGCTGCGTCAATAATCTGCAAAATCAGACGTTTACCATTCCGCTCGGCACGTTTACCTGCGTGACCGGCGTGTCGGGCAGCGGCAAATCTTCCTTTGTCAATGAGATTTTATATAAAAAGCTGGCGGCAGATCTCAACCGTGCAAAATGCAAGCCGGGTGCTTTCGATGAAGTCCTTGGTCTGGAGCATTTGGACAAGGTCATCGCCATTGATCAGTCGCCGATTGGTCGCACACCGCGTTCCAATCCGGCGACGTATACCGGTCTGTTCAATGATATTCGCGCGCTGTTCGCGCAGACGCAGGACGCAAAGATGCGCGCATATGGACCCGGACGGTTTTCGTTCAATGTCAAAGGCGGACGCTGTGAAGCGTGTACCGGTGACGGCCTGATTAAAATTGAAATGCATTTCCTGCCAGACATCTATGTTCCGTGTGAAGTGTGCAAGGGAAAGCGCTACAACAGAGAGACATTGGAAGTGCGCTACAAAGGCAAGAACATTGCTGATGTGCTGGAGATGACAGTGGATGAAGCGGCAGTATTTTTTGAAAATGTGCCAAAGATTCACCGCCGTCTGTTGACACTGCAGGAGGTTGGTCTGGGCTATGTCAAGATCGGGCAGTCCTCAACGACATTGTCCGGCGGCGAGAGCCAGCGCGTCAAGCTCGCCACAGAGCTATCCAAACGGTCGACCGGCCGCACCATGTATATTCTCGATGAGCCGACAACCGGTCTGCACACGGCGGATGTGCATCGTCTGCTGGATGTGCTGCAAAAGCTGGTGGATGCTGGCAACACGGTTGTAGTTATCGAGCACAATCTGGATGTCATTAAGGTCGCAGACCATATCATAGATTTGGGACCGGAAGGCGGAGATGGCGGCGGACGCATCGTCTGCACCGGCACACCGGAGCAGATTACCGCTTGCGAACAGTCATACACGGGGCAGTATTTGAAAAAATATCTGGTTGACAGCCAAGAACAATGAATACAAGAGAAGCTGACAGCACATCAGCTTCTCTTTTTGCGTTTATGAGGGAAAAATGCGCTGTTCATGAAGAAACGGTAAATTTTCCCTAGCGGCGGTGGAATTGCTTTGGAAATCTTGTGAACGGACGGTTTTTTTGTTATACTATTACTTGAATTAAAATATAAAAAGAGGAGTTGCAATGAAATCGAAAAAATGGAACATTGCCCGGCCGAATATTGGCGCAATTCGCAGTCTGGCCAAGACGTGCGGATATGCTCCGCTGACGGCAGCCGTGCTGTGTGCGCGGGGATTGGACACGCCGGAAAAAGCACAGACTTTTTTGGCTCATGATCTGTCTGGGCTGCATGATCCGTTCCTACTGCCTGATATGCACGCTGCGGTGGAGGCGATCGACAATGCAATTGCAAATGGCGAACACATTGCCGTGTTTGGTGACTATGATGTGGACGGCATCACATCCACCTGCGTCCTCGTTCGGTATTTGAAGAGCAGGGGCGCCGCGTGCAGGTATTATATTCCGGATCGCCTGAGCGAGGGATATGGTCTGAATAAACCCGCTCTGCTGAAGCTCAGGGACAGCGGTGTTTCGATGGTTATCACCGTGGATTCCGGCATTACGGCGGTAGAGGAAATCGCATATGCCAACGAAATCGGATTAAAAGTTGTCGTAACAGACCATCATGAATGTAAGGACGATTTGCCGGACGCTGCGGCAGTTGTCAACCCGAAGCGGACAGACAGTACATATCCGTTCAAAGACCTCGCCGGTGTCGGCGTGGTTTTTAAGTTGGTTTGCGCATTGGAAGGACCGGAAAATCTGGAACAGGTTGTGACAACCTATCTGGATTTGGTGGCGGTCGGTACCATTGCGGATGTCATGCGGCTGCAGGGAGAAAACCGCGTGATTGTCACATATGGTTTGCTGCTGCTGCAGCAGACGGACAATCCGGGTCTGCGGATGCTGATGCGGGAGGCAGGCGTGGAGACGCGCCGCATGACCGCATCTGTGGTCAGCTTTACGCTGGCGCCGCGCATCAATGCTGCCGGACGCATGGGGTGTGCAGACGAAGCAGCGCAGCTGTTTTTGACGGACAGCCCGAGCCATGCACAGGAAATCGCCGCCTTGTTGTGCTGTCAGAACAAGGAACGGCAAAACGCCGAAAATGAGATTTTGCGGCAGGCATATGAGGTACTGCAAAAGGAATACGATCCGCAGGAAGACCGCATGATTGTCCTGTGGGGCGAGAATTGGCATCACGGTGTCATTGGCATTGTGTCCTCCCGCATTTCAGACCGATACGGATGTCCGACGGTGCTGATTTCGCTGGACGGAGACCAAGGAAAGGGCTCCGGACGCTCGGTGAACGGCTTCAACCTCTTTGAAGCGCTGGAAGACAGCTCGCAGTATTTGGAAAAATTCGGTGGTCATGCACTGGCAGCCGGTCTTACCATTTCCAGAGACATGCTGCCGGCGTTCAAACAGAGCATTTGCGCGTATGCCAAGAAAAATATCACAGAAGAAGATTTGATGCCGGTAATCAACATCGATTGTCTGATTTCGCCGGATGATATTTCCATGGAGTCCATTCGAGAGCTGGGCATTTTGGAGCCGTACGGCATGGGCAATCGAGAGCCGATTTTTGCTATACGGGAAATGACCGTGGAGGAAATCACACCGATTTCCAGCGACCGTCATCTCAAAATGTCTTTGGTGAAAGGAAATCGCCGATTTACTGCGATGCTGTTTGGCACCGGCTCCGGCGGATGCCCTGTTGTACAGGGCGATATTGTGGACGCGGCATTTAGCTTGGAAATCAATCATTTTCGCAATCAGCAGACGATTCAGCTGATGCTCAAGGACATTCGGCTGAGCGATTGTGAGTTGGAACGCGACCATTATTTCCTGTCGGTGTATTCTCATTTCATCAACGGTGAGAGCCTGACCGACAGTCAGGTGAATCAACTGTACCCGAATCGTCCGGATCTTGTGGCGGTTTGGCGGCATATTATTTCACAGGCAGAGGACAAAAAGCTGACGGCACCATATAATACATTATCACGGCGCATTTCTTATGAGTCCAGACAACTCATAAACATCGGCAAGCTGTTTGTCTGTCTGGATGTCTTTTCCGAAAGTCGGTTGTTAAATTATCATTTCAAAAACAACCTGTTATACATCAGAATTTTACCGTTTCAGGGCAAGGCGGATATCACGAAGTCTGTGGTATTGGCAACCCTACGGCATAGAAAACGACAAAGCACGGCTGAACAGCAGTCGGGCTGACCGGGGAGTGATCATATGGATATTCAAAACAAGATTGACTTTTTATTAGAGCGTGTACAGAAGCAGACGCCGAATGCGGATGTGAATAAAATTCGTCGCGCATATGAGTGCGCCAACAAGGCACACGATGGACAGAAGCGGAAAAATGGTGATCCATATATTATTCATCCGGTCTCTGTTGCGGAAATCATTGTAGAGATGGGATTGGATACCGATTCTATTTGTGCAGGTCTGCTGCATGACTGCATTGAGGACACCGCATTTGGGTATGACCAGATTAAGGAGCAGTTCGGCGAATCGGTCGCTGATTTGGTCAATGGCGTCACACGACTGGGCCGGCTGCACTATTCCAAGGAACAGGAGCAGGTCGAAGATCTGCGCAAGATGCTGATTGCGATGGCGAAGGATATCCGCGTTATTTTGATTAAATTGGCAGACCGCCTGCACAATATGCGCACCATGCAGTACATGAAGGTGGAAAAACAGCGCTCCAAGTCTCTGGAGACTATGGAGATTTATGCGCCGATTGCACACCGCTTGGGCATGCAGCGCGTCAAATGGGAGCTGGAGGATTTGTCGCTGAAATATCTCGATCCGGTCGGATACAAGGAAATTGTGGATGGTTTGGAGCGTCAGCGTCCGGAGCTGGAAGAAATGCTCAACCGCATCAAAAAGACCATTAATGGAAAGCTGGACGAGAGCGGCATCAAAAATTCGATTTCTGCCCGTGTAAAGCATATTTACAGCATTTATCGCAAGATGTTCGAACAAAACAAGAGCATCAATGAGATTTATGACATTTGCGCCGTTCGTGTCATCGTAGAGTCTGTGGCGGACTGTTACAATGTGCTGGGCTATGTACACGATTTGTACAAACCGATTCCGGGACGTTTTAAAGACTATATTTCTACGCCAAAGCCGAACGGCTATCGCTCGCTGCACACAACGGTTATCGGCCGTTCCGGTGTGCCGTTTGAAGTACAAATCCGCACGGAAGAAATGCACAAGATGGCAGAATACGGCATTGCGGCGCATTGGAAGTATAAGGAGCACTTGCAAAAGAGCAGCGGCGAGGAGACGTATGCGTGGATTCGGCAGCTGCTGGAGGCACAGCAGGATACAGAAGCTGAGGACTTTATCAAACACATCAAGGTTGATTTGTTTGCGGATGAAGTGTTTGTCTTTACGCCGCGCGGCGACGCAGTCAGCCTGCCGCTCGGTGCTACACCGATTGACTTTGCCTATGGCATTCATTCCGCCGTCGGCAACCGCATGACCGGATGTAAGGTCAACGGCCGCATTGCGCCCATCAACTATACGCTGAGAAACGGCGATGTGGTCGAAGTGCTGACCTCCAAGGAGACGCATGGCCCGAAGCGCGACTGGCTGAAAATTGTCAAGACATCGGAAGCGCGCAGCAAAATCAAGCAATGGTTTAAGAAAGAGTGCCGAGAAGAAAACATCGAGCAGGGACGTGCGGACTTGGAGCGGGAGCTGCGCTCCAGCCTGCTGTACAGCCATTTTATAGAGAAACCGGAAATTCAGGAAAAAGTTCTGGAAAAATTCGGCTATCCGAGTCTGGAAGAAATGTACAATGCGCTGGGCTATGGCGGCATCACGGTGACTAAGGTTCTCAACAAGGTGCGTGACGAGGTCATTCGTGCACGCAAGCAGGAGGAGAAGCAGAAACCGCTGAACGCGCGGCCGGTTCCGCATGGACGCTCGGATTCCGGTGTCATTGTGGAAGGTCTGGACGATGTTGACTGTAAGGTGAAGTTTGCCCGCTGCTGTACGCCGGTTCCGGGCGATGATATCATCGGCTATGTCACCCGCGGATTTGGTGTCTCTGTACACCGCAAAGACTGCATCAACGTCAAAAATGCCAATCCGGAGGATAAAAAGCGTTGGGTAAACGTCTATTGGGATGAGAGCCATGTAGAATCCAAGGAACGCTTCAGTACGGCAATTCAGATTTCTACCAATGACCGCACAGGTGTGATGAACGATGTGCTGCAAATGCTGGCGAACAATCACATCAACGTGAAGGACTTCAATGGCAAAACGCTGTCTGAAGGATACGGCATCATCAACATTGTGATTGCCGTCACCGGTCTGGCACAGCTGGACGCACTGACCAAAAAACTGCGCGGTCTGCACGGTGTCATCAACGTCACGCGCCAGACGATGTAAGGAGGACAAACGCGACAATGAAAGCCATATTACAGCGTGTGACACACGCAAAGGTGACCATTGACGGACAGGTATCCGGTGAAATTGGAACCGGATTCCTCGTCCTTCTCGGCGTTGCTCCGGAGGACACGCAGGAAGAAGCGTTATATCTGGCGAGAAAGATTGCCGGTCTGCGCGTCTTTACCGATGAAAACGATAAAATGAATCTGGCGCTTGCAGATGTCGGCGGCAGATTGCTGGTTGTCAGCCAATTTACACTGTATGCAGACTGCCGAAAGGGCAAGCGACCCAACTTTATCAAGGCGGCGAAGGGCGAGCAGGCAAATGAGCTGTATGAATATTTCGTCAGCTGCTGCCGCGGTCTCGGCATTGAGACACAGACCGGCGCATTTGGCGCAGATATGAAGGTCGAACTGCTCAACGATGGTCCGGTGACCATTCCGCTGGATACGGATGAGCTGATGCGAAAGAAATAAGAGGAAACAAAGTTATGCAAATCAAGCAATTTGTGGTGGGCGATGTCGCCACCAACTGTTATCTTGTCTGGGATGAGAAATCGCACGAGGGCGCCATTGTCGATCCGGGCGACTGTGCCGAGCAGCTCATACAGACCATACAGGAAGATCATGTGCAATTAAAATATATCCTGCTGACGCATGCGCACTTTGACCACATTCTTGCGGTCGGTGCGATTCAGCGTGCCACCGGCGCACAAGTCGTTGTGAGCAAGAAGGATGAATATTTGCTGGATGCCAATGCGGCGCTCTCGCCGTTTGGTGCGTATGGCAGACAGCTTATGCGCCGCTTTGACTTCCCGGGCGCAGATATTTGGGCGGAAGAAGGCACCAGCGTGACATTCGGCGGCATGACGGCGACATATTACAGCACGCCGGGACATACGCCGGGTTCGTGTGTCATTCGTTTGGATGACGCTGTGCTGTTCACCGGAGATACCCTGTTCCGCGAAAACTGCGGCAGAACCGATCTGCCGGGCGGAAACTGGAATGACATGCTGCGTTCGCTCAAGAAACTACACGACATGCCGGGCGACTACCGTGTTTTGCCGGGGCATGAAGGACTGTCTACATTGGAGCATGAGCGCCAGCACAACCCGTATATGGCAGAGGCAGTGAATCAATGATTTATACCATGCAGGGTCTGGAAAACGACCATCCGATTCGAGAAATGCTGTTCAACCTGCTGCCGACGGAAATTCCGGAGCGCGCGGACATTGCACCGGAGGGTGCAGACGCACTGGGCGTTGTTGTAGAGCAGGCGGGTGCGGAAAACCGCATTCGCGTGTGCTGCGTGCGCGGCGGGAAACAGATATGCGCGGAAAAACGTGCACCGATTTCAGACGATGCCGAGCAGACCAAGCGCGTCCGCACTCATGCACTCAAGAGCGCAATTTTTGAGGCGGTCGTGCCGTTTTTGGATACAGCACCGGAGTGGGGCTCACTGACCGGTGTGCGTCCGGCGAAATTTGCCCGCAGTTTTATGGAGCAGGGCTATACGCCGGCACAGGTAGCGAAGCTTATGACCGAGACATATCATGTCTCGGCGGCACGGCGCGCGCTGGCGATTCGCTCGGCAGGCGTTGCCATGGATTTGAAGGAAAAAATCCGTGACAACGATATTTCGATTTATATCGGCATTCCGTTTTGCCCGTCCCGATGCAGCTATTGTTCGTTTGTCAGTCATTCCATTGAAAAGGCCGGCAAGCTGATGGAAGCATATTTGGATACCCTGTGCGGAGAAATTGCGCACACGGGTGAGATTCTCAAACAGGCGGGCCTGCGCATTGTCACGATTTATATTGGCGGCGGCACGCCGACTACGCTGTCGGCGGAACAGATGGATCGCCTGCTGCGCACTGTGCATCAGGCGTTCGATCTGCACGCACTGGAAGAATTTACCGTAGAGGCGGGGCGGCCGGATACTATTACGCGCGAAAAACTGACCGTGCTCAAAAAGTACGGCGTGGATCGCATTTCCATCAACCCGCAGTCCATGAATGATGCCGTGCTCGAAGGCATCGGACGCCATCACAGCGCACAGGATGTGCTGGATCGGTATCAAACAGCGCGGGAAGTTGGGTTCTCCGCCATCAATATGGACACCATTGCGGGCTTGGACGGAGACACGCCGGAAAGCTTTGCTCGCACGATAGATATGCTGCTGGAGCTGAATCCGGAAAACATCACCGTGCACACCTTGGCGGCAAAGCGCGGCGCGGATCAGCATGACCGCGCGCACAATGCGCAAAAGCAGGATGACGTGCGGCAGATGCTGGAAATTGCGTCTCAAAAGCTGACCGCAGCGGGATATGTGCCATACTATTTGTATCGGCAGAAGTTCATGGCGGGCGGTTTTGAAAATGTCGGCTGGTGCAAAATTGGATACGAATGCAAGTACAACGTCTACATGATGGAAGAACTGCAGACGATTGTTTCGCTCGGCGCAGGCGGTGTGACCAAGCTGCTGGGTAGCGATGGCAGAAAAATCCGCCGCATCAGCAATCCGAAATACCCGTATGAATATAATGTTTCATTACAGCGAATCAATGCCGGTAAGCAGGAAATTTTGAATTGGGCACAATCCAGCACTGCTTTGCCCGACTGAGGAAAGATACATGTTTCACGTCAAGATAAACGAAATTAACGAGCGCTGTCGGCGCGATCCGGCTGCATTTATCGAGGAATCCGAACGCAGTTATACCAATGTCATCGAGAGCATTGCGGACTGCATTTGTGAAAATCGGTATGACCGTACGATTTTGCTGCTGAACGGCCCGTCTTCCAGCGGCAAAACCACAACCTCCCACCGCATTCGGGACGCCATTGAACGTCGGGGCATCTGTTCGTATGCCATCTCGATGGATGATTACTACTTGAGCCGAGGCAGCTACATTGTCCCGAAGGACGAAGAAGGACACGATGATTTGGAATCTCCGCTGTGTATGGATCTGCCCATGCTGAGTGAGCATCTGGCGGCGCTGGTGCGCGGCGAGACGATTGAAGTGCCGACCTATGATTTTATGCGTCATATACGGACGGACGAGGTCAAGGAAGTGCGGTTGGAAAAGGGCGAAATTGCCGTGATAGAGGGCATTCACGCGCTCAATGATGTGCTGATGGAAAAGGTGCGCGAATCCTCTATTGCCGTCTATATGGCGGTGGGAACGCAGCTGGTGCTCGCAAACGACTGGCGTTTGGCGCCGCATGTGCTGCGGTTTGTGCGTCGAGCGATTCGAGATAAAAACTTCCGCGATGCGCCGATACCGGAGACCATTCACATGTGGCGGTCTGTGCGGCGCGGAGAGCGGCTGTATATTCGGCCGTATATTCCGTCTGCGGATTTTATCGTCAACACCTATCTGCCTTATGAGGGCTGCGTTTTGATGAACCAGCTCAAGCTGGACGCAGCACCGTATCATCAGGAGATGATAGAAGCAGGATTGAAAGACTTGGTACGGGCGCTGGATCAGTTTGAAGAAATTTCTGATTTCAGCCTGATTCCGGACAATTCTATCATGCATGAGTTTATCGGATAAGAGAGGAGCATTTCTATGGACAAGAACAACTTTTTCGAAAAAGCAAAGGTGTCAGCAGAGATTTTGTCTGCCCGTACCGGTGTGACCGCGGCAAAGGCTGCGGATGCTGCGGGAAAGACCGCGGCAAGTGTCCTCAGCGCAACCAAACTGAATCTTCAGATTTTTGATCTCAACACGGAAGTTGAAATTCTGTACAAAGAAATTGGCAAAATGGTGCACAGCGAGCATCTCGGAAAGGAAGAAGATCCGGCGGTGCTGCAAATTAAGCTCCAGCTCATTGACGAGAAGCTTCAAAAAATCAGCGAACTGCAGGAACAGCTTCACGCGGAACGCAGCGAGGTATTTTGCCCGAACTGCGGCAAGCAGTGCAAGAAAGACGATGCATTTTGCAGCCATTGCGGCGCACAATTATAAGGCACACACCATAACATTCGCTTCTAACGTCGCGTAACCGCTCATACCCTGTTCTCATAGGAGGACGGGCATGAAACGGAACAAGGCAAGCTATGTCGGCGGTGCTGCCGCACTGCTGGTTTCCAGTGTCACTGTAAAAATACTCGGTGCACTGTTCAAAATTCCTCTGACCAATCTCATCGGAGACAGCGGGATGGGGCTGTTTGCATTCGCTATGCAGTTTTTCTCTCTGCTGTTTGTCATCTCTGCCGCAGGAATTCCTGCGGCAGAGGCGCATCTGGTATCGGAAGCGCTGGCATTCGGCAGGCGGCAGCAGGCAAAGGCGATTGCCGTGCGTGCCGGAAATGTGTTTGCCGTGACGTCAGCATTGCTGTCTCTGGCATTGGCCGGCGCCGCGCCAACTGTATGCCGCGCCTTTGGACAGACCGATGCCGTGCCGTGTCTGCTGACCATTGCACCGGCTGTGTTTCTTGTGACGATAGAGGCTGTTTTGCGCGGCTGGTATCAAGGTACAGGCAATATGGTTCCGACTGCTGTCTCGCAGGTTGCAGAGGCAACGGGCAAGCTGACCGTTGGTTTGGCTGCGGCAGGGTATCTGCTGCGCGCAGGCTATGGTATAACCGGTGCAGCGGCAGGTGCCGTGTTCGGCGTGACCTGCGGCGAATTGCTCGCCGTATTGTACCTGGTATGGCGTGTGCGGCGCGGTGTGATTCATATGCTGCGGCATCCGCCCGAACAGTCGAGCGATTTTTCTAAGCTCGTACAGCTTATGATTCCGGTTACCTTGGGAGCGGCCGTGATGACAATTTCCGGCTTCTTGGATATGGCTGTGGTATATCGGCGGCTGCCGGCAGCGGGATTTTCTGTGCAGGAAATCGTCGCGGCATATGGTGCGTATACCGGCATGGCGCTGACGCTGTTTAATTTGCCGCAGGCGCTGTCCAATGCGGTGTCCGTCAGTGTGCTGCCTGTGCTCTCGGCAGCGCACGCGAAAGAGAGAACCAAACAAACCAAACAGCTGCTGTGGTCGTCCATGGGGTTGACGCTGCTTGTGTGTGTGCCGTGCGGAATCGGGCTGTTTGTACTGGCGCAGCCGCTGCTGCAGATTTTGTTTGCGTCTCATCCGCGCGGAATACAGACGGCAACGCCGCTGCTGCGTCTGCTGGGCATCGCAGAGCCGCTGGTGGGATTGTCAACGGTAACAGTCTCTGTTTTACAGGCATTTGGCAGACCGGATTTGTCGGTTTACGCGATGACAGCAGCCTGTTCGGCAAAATTCGCCGTGGGCTGCTATCTGGCAGGACAGCCGAATGTCAATATATTGGCGCTTCCAATTGGAACGCTGGTGTGCTATGGTATTTTGCTGCTGATGAATCTCGGATTTATCGCACATGTGCTGCGGCAAAAAAGATAGAACGGAAAGGAAATCATATCTCATGGATTTTGAATATAAAGAACAGTACCATTTTGAGGATTTGCTGCAGGTTATGCGGATTCTGCGCAGCGATGAGGGCTGTATGTGGGATCGCCAGCAAGATCATCACAGCATTCGCCGCGACTTCATTGAGGAGACATATGAGGTCTGTGAGGCAATTGACAATGAAGATGTCGAGCTGCTCAAAGAGGAACTGGGAGATGTCCTGTTTCAGGTGGTTTTTCACACGACAATAGAAGAAGAACAAGGACATTTTGATATCAATGATGTCATTGACGGCATTTGCAAAAAGATGATTTATCGGCATCCGCACGTGTTCAAAGACGTAAAAGTCCATTCAACACAGGATATTTTGAACAACTGGGATGATCTCAAAAAGATGGAAAAACACCAGCGCAGTGTAACCGATACGATGGACAGTGTGGCGCGGACGCTTCCGGCGCTGATTCGCGCCGAAAAGGTCATGAAGAAGGCGGAAAAGGTCGGATTTGAGTGGGCAAGCGTAGATGACGCACTGGACAAAGTGCAGGAAGAGCTGGACGAAGTGCGCCGTGCCGAGCAGGGAGACGGTGATTTTCCGGAAGAAATCGGCGATTTGCTGTTTGCGGCGGTAAAAGTGGCAAAATTTGCAAAGACCGATCCGGAAGAAGCACTCAACCACACAACGGAAAAGTTTATTCACCGATTCTCCCATGTAGAGGCGGGAGCGGCTGCACAGGGAAAGCAGGTCGGAGATTTGACGCTTAACGAAATGCTGGCACTGTGGGAAGAGAGTAAAAAAGATGAACAAGAACGAGTTGATTGATCGCGTTACGGAGCGCACAGGGCTGCGAAAGAAGGACGTGAGTTTGGTTACGGCTGCTGTGTTTGGCTGCATTGCAGATGCGCTGGCGCAAGAGGAAAAGGTAACCATTGCCGGATTTGGTGTGATGGAACTGCGCCATCGCGCCGCAAGAAAGGGACATTTGCCGATTGACCAACGGGAGGTTAACATTCCGGCAGCCAAAATTCCGGTGTTCCGCCCGTCAAAACAGTTAAAGGAGAAAGTAAACGCATGAGACTGGACAAATATTTGAAGGTTTCCCGCTTGATTAAGCGCAGAACCATCGCAAACGAAGCATGTGACAACGACCGCATTTTGGTCAACGGAAAGCAGGCAAAGGCGTCGTATCAGGTAAAAGTCGGTGATGTCATTGAAATCACCTTTGGACAGAGAACGCTGAAAGTAGAAGTTCTCAACATCGCGGAGCACGTGCTCAAAAACGATGCTTCGGCGCTGTATCGAGAGATTCCCTAAATTTCTGTATATTGCAAGCCCTCGACACATACAGTATGTCGGGGGCTTTTGTGTATACAGACAGGAGGAAAGGCATATGGAGCGCAGTACCACAGAGAAACAGAGCTTGCCGCATGGGATTTCTTTGCAGGACAGAAAGAAGCTTTCAGTTTCCGGTGTCAGCGATGTTGCCAATTTTGACGAAAATCAGATTATCATCGTGACACAACAGGGGACACTGTTCGTGCGCGGCGGAGACCTGCATGTGGATCAACTTAACTTAGATGCCGGTGAGCTGCGCATTTCCGGCCGCATTGACTGCATGGAGTACGATGACGGCGGCGCAGCCGGCGGATTTTTGCGCAGGCTGTTTCAATGAGCGGTGCAGAGGAGAGTGTGGTGTGCGCACAGCTGAATGGAATTTTCGCCGCCTGTGCGTGCGGTCTGGTGCTCGGCGTGCTGTACGATGTGTGCTGGTTGCTTCGTCAGCGCCGGCGCGGCGCCGGACTGACGTTTCTTTTGGATGTATTGTTTTCCATGGCATGCTGCGCGGTGCTGTTTGTGCTGTCTGTCGGCATTTTTCAGCAGCGCATGCGCGGATTTTTGCCGATTGTCATGGCAATCGGCGGCATTTTTTGGGAATTGACCGGCGGGCGCGGCGTGCGGCGGTTTTATAAATGGGCGCACACGCGGCTGGCTGCGAGAAAATTTGCAAAAAAACCGTAAAAAATAAAAATAAATCTTTTCTTTTTGCAGGTTGTGGTATAGAATAGTAAGCGTAATCATTGAAGGAGGGATTGGATGAACAAGCCCAAAAACAAAAAAATCGGCATCCTGCTCAAGCTGGCTTTTGTCCTCGTTGCAGCGATTGCCATTATCAAGCCGATTTCTCTTCAGATTCAAATCCGTGAGCTTCGGGAGCAGGTAAGCACTTTGGACGATCAGATCAGCCAAGAGGAAACCGTCAACAAGGATCTGAAAAAGTCGCTGGATGAAGGCATGACCGACGAGGCTATTGCAAAAATTGCCCGTGATGTACTGGGATATGCATCGCCCGGCGAGCGTGTGTTTATTGACAGCTCAGAGCAGTAACCAAAAGTATATGGAGGACACAGTTTAAAAGTATGGAGTTGGCCGTAGGAGAAATCATTTCCGGCAAGGTAACCGGAATCACAAAGTTTGGCGCGTTTGTTTCGCTGCCGGAAGGCAAGAGCGGTTTGGTACATATTTCTGAAGTGGATCAGTCATATGTCAGTGACATCCGCGACCATTTGACAGAGGGTCAGGAGGTCAAGGTTAAGGTCATAGCAATTGATGACAATGGCCGCGTAAACCTGTCTATTAAGAGAACACAGCCGCGTCAGAACAGCAACGGCGAACAGCGTTCGTTCCGCCGCAGCAACCAGAATGGAACGCATTCCAATGGCAACGGCACCGGCGGCTATCAGCGCCGCGCCGGCAGCTCCAACGGCGGCAAAAAGTTCCAGCAGCGCCAGCCGGGCGGATATGCACCGCGTCAGGCAGCGAAGGAAGCTCCGGCTTCGTTTGAGGATAAGCTCAAGCTCTTTATGCAGGACAGCGAGAGCCGCATGGCGGATCTGCGTCGCAATACGGATAAGAAGAACGGTTCCCGCCGCCGTAAATAATTAACACAAAGCAAGCAACAATGTCGCGTTTCCAAGAGCAATCTCGGGAAAGCGGCATTGTCATGTCTGCTTTTTTTGTACAGATAAAAAAATACCCCTCGGCAAGCCGAAGGGTGAATGGATTGTGGGGATAAAGATATGAACGGTGCATGGATAGCAGTTTCCTGCTACCGAACATATCGTACCATGATTCCCAGATAATGTCAATTGTTTTTGAGGAGAAGCAATGATACTTTGCAATGCGAAAATTGTCCCAATGGAGGGAGAAATCATCGAAAACGGGTATATTTCCGTGGAAAATGGAAAGATTTCCGGAATGGGGTCGATGAAAAATGTGCCGGAGGGCGAGCACACAGACGTGCACGGCGGATGGATTTTGCCGGGGCTTGTCGATGCGCACACGCATCTGGGCTTGTTTGAGGATTCCCTCGGTTTCGAAGGGGAGGACGGAAATGAGGACACCGACCCGATCACGCCGCAGCTGCGCGTGATTGACGGCATCAACCCGATGGAACGCAGCTTTCAGGAGGCGCGCGAAGCGGGCGTCACCTGCTGTCTGGTGTCGCCGGGCAGCTGCAACCCGATTGCCGGACAAATTGCGGCGATTAAGACGGCAGGACGCCGCATTGATGACATGATTGTCAAACAGCCGTGCGCGATGAAGTTCGCGCTGGGAGAGAACCCAAAATCGTGCTACAATGACAAAGATGAGACGCCGGTGACGCGCATGGCAACGGCCGCGCTTATTCGGGAGACGCTGCACAAGGCGCAGGAGTACGGAAAACAAAAGCAGCACGCGGAAGATCCATCGGATTTGCCGGAGTATGATGCGAAATATGAGGCGCTGCTGCCGGTGCTGGACGGCACGTGTCCGGCACATTTTCACGCACATCGGGCGGATGATATTTTCACTGCACTGCGCATCGCCAAGGAATTTTCGATAAAGCCGGTGATTCTGCACGGAACCGAAGCGCATCTGGTTGCGGACATTCTGGCAGAGGAACATGTGCCGATTTGCTCAGGACCGTTTTTGACGGACCGCTCGAAGCCGGAACTGCACAACCTGACGGAACAGGCGCCCGCACTGCTGACCCAAGCGGGCATTGAGACGGCGATTACGACAGACCATCCGGAGACTACGCTCAAGCATTACATGCAGTGCATTGTTGCCGCCGTACAGGCGGGCATGGAGCCGATGGATGCCCTGCGCGCAGTGACGATTGTTCCGGCACGCATTGCGGGACTGGATGATAGAATCGGCTCTCTGCGCGTCGGAAAGGATGCGGACTTGCTCATTACCGATGGCGATCCGCTCGATTACCGCACCAAGGTCACAGCCGTGTATATTGACGGAAAACAGGTGAAATAAGCGCAGAACAGCGCATGCAAAAACCCACGATGCACACGCACCGTGGGTTTCTTATATCTATGCGGCAAATGTCAAGCCAAAAATGGAACATCGCACGGCTCAGCGTGAAATTAGCAAGACAGCTATGGACATTTGCGCAAGGGTCAAGTATAATAAGAAACCAGAGGAACTTTTCGATATATCAAGAAATCGCACCACAGAAATGTTTCGTACGGCCTGAACATGACAGGTCAGAGATATACAGGAGGATTACACAGAATGAGAACCATCGAAGCAAAAGAAATTACCGCGCTCGTGCGCGAGCTGTGCATGAAGGCAAACTATGTCCTGCCGGAGAGCATCCGACAGTCGTATGTGGACGGAGAAAAGAACGAACAGTCTCCGCTCGGCAAGACAATTTTTGGTAAGATGATCGAAAACTGTGATATTGCCTGTAAGAATTCCGTGCCGATTTGTCAGGACTGCGGCATGGCGATTGTTTTCGTAGAGGTTGGTCAGGACGTGCATATTACCGGCGGTCTGCTGGAGGACGCCGTCAACGAAGGTGTGCGGCAGGGCTATGTGGACGGCTATCTGCGCCTGTCCGTCGTGCGCGACCCGCTGCTCGACCGCAGCAATACCAACGACAACACGCCGGCGATTTTGTACACCCGCGTTGTTGCCGGTGACGAGATTCATGTAACCGTAGAGCCGAAGGGATTCGGCAGCGAGAACATGAGCGCACTCAAGATGTTTACTCCGGCAGCAAAACCGGAGGATATCATCGACTTTGTTGTGGAAGCATGTGACAAGGCTGGCTCCAATCCGTGTCCGCCGATTGTCATCGGCGTGGGTCTGGGCGGCACGGCCGACAAGGCATGCTATCTGGCAAAGCGTGCGCTGATGCGTCCGGTCGGTCAGTTCAATGAAAATCCGGGTTATGCCGAAATGGAAAAGAAGATTATAGAACGTGTCAATGCGCTGGGCATTGGACCGCAGGGTCTGGGCGGCACGGTCACGGCACTGATGTGCGCCATCGACACCTATCCGACACACATTGCCGGTCTGCCGTGCGCAGTCAATATCGGCTGTCATGTCACCCGCCATGCAGAGGGAAAAATCTAAAAACACAAAATTTCAAGAAAACGTGAGAAAACGCGAGCTAGCGGGAGATATATTCCGCTCAGGTCGTGACACGCTGAATTTTGCAATGCGACATGACCGACTCCTTGTGGTATAATATTCCCAACAAAAGAGGGAGAAACAAATGGAAATTTGTTGAAAAACACAGATTTTGGCGGCGTGTGTCGCACAGATTCCTCTTAGACAATTGCATATAAAATTGGGTTGTCAAACCGTAAGGAGTTGATGTTATGAAGATCACCATCGTTGAAAGAAAAATCAAGATTAGCGAAGAGCTCCGCGATTACGCTATCAAGAAGGTAGCCAAGCTGGATCGGTATTTCCAGAAGGATACCTCTGCGACCATTACTTTCAGTGAACTGAAGGGCAGACAGACGGCAGAAGTCACTGTTTGGCATAACGGCATGGTTTTCCGCGCTGAGGAAACGACAACGGATATGTTTGCTTCTGTGGATGGTATGATTTCGAGCATCGAGAGACAGATTCGCAGAAATAAGACCCGTTTGGAGAAGAAGCTGCGTCAGGGTGCTTTTGATAAAATGGCAGCCAACGAGGCAAGTCTTGCAGACTTCGTAGAGGATAAATATGAGGTCGTTCGCCGCAAGAAGTTTGATGTTCACTCCATGACCGTGGAAGAAGCCATCCTGCAGATGAACCTGCTGGATCATCAGTTCTTCTTCTTCCGCAATGCGGAGGAGGATGACATGCCGGCAGTTATCTATAAGAGAGCAGCTGGCGGCTATGGCTTGATCGAGGGCAATTGATCTTCGCTTTTGCATAGATACAGGCACAACATACATGGAAATAGCAAGCCCTCCGTGGAAACACGGAGGGCTTTTGGTATGTCAGCTTGTATGCTTTTGGTTATAGAAGAACATGGCGACAGAAGTTCCGCAAATGATGAGATAACCGACCACGGAAAGCGTATCCGGAATTTGCTGCAAAAACAGAAAACCGAACAGGGCGGCAAAGATAATCTGCGAGTAATCGAATACGGAAATTTCCCGCGCCGGTGCGTTGGCATACGCAGCGGTAATGGAAAACTGTCCGCCGGCAGCGGAAAGACCCGCCAGAAGCAGAAAACCCAACTGCTGGAATGTCATCGGATGGTATGCGAAAATCAAATACGGCAGGCAGAACAGACACGAAAACGCCGAGAAAAAGAATACGATAAACGGACCGCGTTCGCCGTTTAAGCTCAGTTTGCGCACCATGGTGTATGCTGTGCCTGCGCCCAAGCCGCCCAGCGCACCGATTAGTGCCGGAAAGGAATTCATAGACGAAAAGCCCGGCTTGATGATGCACAGGGCACCGAGAAAGGCAATGATTACCGCGGAAATTTGCACGGGCGTTACTTTTTCCTTCAGGTAAAAATAAGAGACCAGAATCGCAAAAAACGGCGATAGCTTGTTGAGCATGGATGCGTCCGACAGCACCAAGTGGTCAATGGCGTAATAATTACACAGGATGCCCAGCGTGCCGAATGTCGCACGGGCGATGAGCTGCGGCAGGTTTTTGTGATTGAACTGAAATTTTTCCTCTGTGCGCAGCAGGACAATCACGGCGAATGCCAGTGCAACAAGATTGCGGAAAAAGCTTTTTTGCATTGGCGGCAAATCGCCGGACAGCCGGACGAACAGATTCATCAGCGCGAAGAAAAACGCCGACAGGATAATAAAGAAAATGCCTTTGGTTTTGTTGTTTGTCATCGTGATTCGTTCCCTTCTGTAATTGTTTGCGTGCATGAAAAAAGACGAATGTGCATTCGCCTTTTTGTGTGTTATTCGGTTTCGTATTCGCTTGTCATTGTGGATAACAAATGCTGATATACGTCCTCTGCGTGCTTTTGAAAGTGCTGTTCTAAGTATGCAGCCTGCGTTTGGCTCACCACATGCATTTGGATAGAAAATACATCCTGCATGGTCATGGTCACCACGTAATCCTTTTCGCTGATCTGCTCGGTTTCGGCAGAAACCTGCGCATCGCGGCGCAGCTTGCGAATCACACGCAGGGCGGACAGTTCGGCAGCCTCTCGCACGGTAAATGGCAGACGGCTTTGAAAGGCTTGTGCGGTCTCGCGGCCTTTTTCTGTAATGGCGAACAGTTCTGTATCGTTTTCGGTCGATTTCTCAACGTGCTGAGAATCCTGCAGCTCAGAAAACGCCTCGGACAGCTCGAAGTAGCCGAAGCCGTCATCACACCACGTACAAATGTCAACAATTGCGGCGAAGGTCACCGGAAACGGAAGGTACGTCATGCAGGTCAGGATAAGAAATTTGATTTCGTCTTTTGTGCGGATAAAGCCAAATCGAGCCATAGATACACCTCAAATCTTCAAATTGCTATGTTCAGTATACCACAACGGCGGAAAAAAGCAACGAAAAAACCGCTGTAATCTTGTCGTGCCACATAAAATATAGTACAATAAGAACAATCAATTTCGGATAAGGATATGAATTATGAATTATGAATTTTGCTGTCCGACGCTGTTCGGACTGGAAGGAATCGTGGGAGATGAGCTGCGCCACAACGGCGGTCTCACCGATGTGCGTGTAGAAAATGGACGCGTCTTTTTTTCTGGCGACGAACATACACTGGCGTGGGCCAATCTCAATTTGCGCTGCGCAGAGCGCGTGTTAATTAAAGTCGGGGAATTCCCTGCGCAAAACTTTGAAGAGCTGTTTGAAGGCGTATATGAGCTGCCGTGGCTGGACTATATCGAGAAGGACTGCGCATTCCCTGTTAAGGGCTATTCGCTGGATTCTCAGCTGCACAGCATTCCGGACTGTCAGAGCATTATCAAAAAGGCAATCGTCAAGAGCCTGTCAGAATCGTATGGCATCACATGGTTTGAGGAGCGCGGTGCGCGCTGTCAGGTACAGTTTTCCATCGTGCGTGATATTGCCACGCTGTATTTGGATACATCCGGTGCCGGTCTGCACAAGCGCGGGTACCGCGCCAACGCCAACGAAGCACCGCTGCGAGAGACCCTCGCGGCGGCAATGGTCAAAATTTCGCGATTCCGCGGAAAGGGAGAATTTTTCGATCCGTTCTGTGGCTCCGGCACCATTCCGATTGAGGCAGCTATGATTGCGATGAATCTCGCTCCCGGTCTCAAGCGTTCGTTTGACGCGGAAAAGTGGGAGTTTATCGCACCGGAAATCTGGCAGCAGGAGCGCGAACGCGCGCTGGACGGCATCTATCGAGATCGCACCTACGATATTCACGGCTGTGATATTGATCCGGCCTGTGTTGAATTGTCCATCGCCAATGCAAAAAAAGCGGGTGTGAAGCATACGATTCACTTTGAGGAGAAAGATGCTTGCGCCTGCAAGCTCAAAAAGCGGGAGGGCACGCTGATTGCCAATCCGCCGTATGGCGAGCGCATGATGGACGTCAATGCGGCGCGCAAACTGCTGCGCGGGTTTGGTGCTGCTGCGGCGCAGTCTCCGATGAAACAGTATATTATCAGCTCTGACGAGCAATTTGAAGAATTTTACGGCATGAAAGCAGATAAAAAGCGCAAGCTATATAATGGTATGCTGCGCTGCAATCTGTACATGTACTATCAGCCGCCGGAGAAGCGCCGCCCGTTCCGCACGGCGCCTACAGGCAAAAATCGTCCGCAGGGAGGCAGACCGGCCGGCAAGAAGCGGCAGGATTTCCGCAAGAGATAAAAATTTGGCACTATTTTCCTTGGACTGCTACACAAAAATTTCTCGGGGATTTTTCAGGAAAAGATTGCAAAAAAACACGCAAATCGCTCGAACGGGCAGGATAACGCCCATTCATAATTTATTTACAAAAAACTTTGTAATTTTGGAAAAAAGTACTTGCGTATTTTGGGAAAATGATTTAATATATATTCGTTGGCACTCGAAGGTTTTGAGTGCTAACCTCTAAATTTGTATTTTATCATCTTAGGAGGATTTTATTATGAAGCTCAAGCCTTTATCTGACCGCGTTGTCATCAAGATGGTCGAAGCTGAGGAGACCACCGCAGGCGGAATCATCCTGGCAGGTTCTGCAAAGGAAAAGCCGCAGGTTGCTGAAGTTTTGGCAGTTGGCCCTGGCGGTGTCGTAGACGGCAAGGAAGTCGTGATGCAGGTCAAGGTTGGCGATAAGGTTATCACCAGCAAGTACTCCGGCACCGAAGTCAAGATTGACGGTGAGGAACTGATTGTCGTTCGTCAGGGCGACATTCTGGCTGTTGTAGACTAATTGTAAAATTACTCATTATTAGGAGGCTATTGTATTATGGCAAAGCAGATTCTTTTCGGCGAGGAAGCTCGCCGTGCACTGGGCCGCGGCGTAGACCAGCTGGCTGATACGGTTAAGGTAACTCTGGGTCCGAAGGGCCGCAATGTTGTTCTGGACAAGAAATTCGGCGCTCCGCTGATCACCAACGACGGTGTAACCATTGCCAAGGACATCGAGCTGGACGATCCGTTTGAGAACATGGGCGCACAGCTGGTCAAGGAAGTTGCTACCAAGACCAATGATCTGGCAGGCGACGGCACCACCACCGCTACCGTTCTGGCACAGGCTATCGTTCGCGAGGGCATGAAGAATGTTGCTGCTGGTGCAAATCCGATGATTATGCGCAAGGGCATCGCAAAGGGCGTTGAGACCGCAATCAATGCAATCAAGGAGAACTCTGAGAAGATCAAGGGCTCTGCAGATATCGCGCGTGTAGCTGCAATCTCTTCCAGCGATGAGACCATCGGCGAGCTGATTGCTGAGGCTATGGAAAAGGTTTCCGCTGACGGCGTTATCACCGTTGAGGAGTCTAAGACCGCTGAGACCTATTCCGAAATCGTAGAAGGTATGCAGTTTGACCGCGGCTACATCACGCCGTACATGGTAACCGATACCGAGAAGATGGAAGCTGTTCTGGATGACGCTGTTATCCTGATTACCGACAAGAAGATTTCCAACATTCAGGATCTGCTGCCGCTGCTGGAGCAGATTGTAAAGACCGGCAAGAAGCTGCTCATCATCGCTGAGGATCTGGAAGGCGAGGCACTGTCCACGCTGCTGCTGAACAAGCTGCGCGGCACCTTCACCTGCGTTGCTGTTAAGGCTCCGGGCTTCGGCGACCGCCGCAAGGAAATGCTCAAGGACATCGCTGTTCTGACTGGCGGCGAAGTTATTTCCGAGGAGATTGGTCTGGAACTGAAGGACACCACCATGGCTATGCTGGGTCGTGCTCGTCAGGTAAAGGTCAACAAGGAAGGCACCGTGATTGTTGACGGTCAGGGCGACGCAGAGGCAATCAAGGCTCGCGTAGAAAACATCCGTCATGCAATCGAGACGACCACTTCCGACTTCGATCGTGAGAAGCTGCAGGAGCGTCTGGCTAAGCTGGCTGGCGGCGTTGCAGTTATCAAGGTTGGCGCTGCTACCGAGACTGAAATGAAGGAAAAGAAGCTGCGTGTTGAGGACGCTCTGAACGCTACGCGCGCTGCTGTTGAGGAAGGCATCGTAGCAGGCGGCGGCGTTGCTTATGTAAACGCTGTTCCGGCTGTAGAAGCTGTTGCAGGCGAGACCACAGGCGACGAAAAGACCGGCGTGAACATTGTCGTTAAGGCACTGCAGGAGCCGATCCGTCAGATCGCTGCAAACGCTGGCATTGACGGCGCTGTTGTTCTGGAGAAGATTCGTGAGTCCGGCAAGGTTGGCTATGGCTTCGACGCTTACTCCGAGACCTACTGCGAGATGATCGAATCCGGCATCGTAGACCCGACCAAGGTAAACCGTTCCGCTCTGCAGAACGCTGCATCCGTCGCTTCTACTGTACTGACCACCGAGTCCATTGTGACCGACATCAAGGAGCCGGCTCCGGCTGCAGCTCCGGCAGCACCGGACATGGGCGGCATGTACTAATTTGAATGACAATCGTTCAAATGACTGTTTCTGACCTTAATTAAAATAAAAATTGGGCATTGACCGATGGGTTGATGCTCAATTTTTTATTTTCGGCGTTTCTTTTTTGTTAAAATCATGGTAGAATAGAACCAATTACCATGTATGAGAACGGAGCCGAGGGATGATAAAAAACGTGAAACAATTATGGGAAAAATATCGCATTCATACGCAAAAAACGCTGCTTTTGGGCACAAAGATTGCATTTGGCAGTGCGCTGGCGATATTTGTCGCGCGCTATCTGGGCTTGTCGCATGACGTCTCTGCGGGAACCATTACGATGCTGACGCTGATGACGACGAAGTGGCAGACCGTCAAGCTGTCGGTTTCCCGCGTGCTGACGTTTGCGCTGGCAACGCTCATCGCGTGGATAATCTTTCTGCATGTCAGCAATGCGTATGCGGCGTATGGCGTGTTTATGTTCCTGCTCGTCTGTATTTCTGCCATGCTTGGCTTGACTGCGACGGTTTCTGTCAATGCGGTCATCGGTGCACACCTGTTCACCGGACAGGATTTTTCTGCGCAGGCAATCGGCAACGAATTCAAATTGGTCTGTATCGGCATTGTCATCGCGCTTGTGCTGAACTTATATCACGACAATGGACAACGAAAAAAAGAGTTGATTGCAAACATGCGGTCGGTTGAAAATCAATTGCAGCAGATTATTTTAGAGCTTGCCGCTTATTTGATTCAGTTTCAAATGTCGCACAATTTATGGGGACATATTTACAAATTGGAGCGTGAGCTGGAGCGGTATATCAAAGATGCGCACGAATATCAGGACAACACCTTTCACTTTCATCCGGAGTATTATATCGATTACTTTGAGATGCGCCATGCACAGTGTCAAGTGCTGGATAATCTGCACAATGAACTCCGGCGCATTCGCAGCCGACCAAAACAAGCGCAGATTATCGCGGAATATTTGCTGTATGTGGCGGATTATGTTGTGGAAATCAATAGTCCGGAAAAACAGCTGGGACGATTGCATGAAATTTTCGCGGACATGAAAAAACAGGAGCTTCCCAAAACCCGCGAAGAGTTTGAGAGCCGCGCAATGCTGTATCATATCCTGATGGACATGGAAGAGTTCCTGCTGTACAAAAAACGCTTCGTTCACCGCTTGGATAAGCAGCAAAGGGAAATTTATTGGAAGAACGAGTAAAAGAACGGCAACTTTACGAGCAACAGCGGAAATCATTAGAAGAACAGCGCAGCCAAACGCAAGATTAAAAAGTGGAAATAAGAGGCGCATAACAGTCAAATGCTGGTATGCGCTTTCTCTTTTCTATGGTTGGCATTCTCTTGACTTCTGGTTTTGATAGGCATATACTGATTAGAGAATGCTAACTAAAAGAAACGGAGAACAGCATATGTTTCTGGAAATCAATCAGATTCGAAAATCTTTCGGCGAGGGCGATAATCGGGTAGAAGTACTGAAAGGGATTGACCTTGCGATTGAAAAAGGGGAATTTTGTGTACTTTTGGGCGCGTCCGGTTCCGGTAAATCGACGTTGCTCAATATTATCGGCGGTATTGACAGCGCCGACAGCGGAGATATCTGCATCAGGGGAGCGCGCCTTGCCGATATGAGTGAAAAAAGGCTAACTTTATACCGCAGAAATCATTTAGGATACATTTTTCAGATGTATAATCTCATTCCTAATCTGACCGTGCAGGAAAACATAGAAGTGGGCGCGTATCTATCCGACCATCCGTTGGATGTTCAGGAGCTGCTTCACACGTTGGGGCTGCAGGAACATAGAAATAAGCTGCCCAATCAGCTGTCCGGCGGTCAGCAGCAGCGCACGGCAATCGGACGCGCAGTGGTAAAGAATCCGGACATCTTACTGTGTGATGAACCGACGGGCGCGCTGGATTATCACACATCCAAAGAAATCCTCAAACTCATTGAAACCGTCAATCGGAAATACGGAAACACCATTATCATGGTGACACACAATGATGCCATTAAGGATATGGCAGATCGTGTGGTGCGCCTGCGTGACGGTACAATTATGAAAAATTATGCAAATGAGCACCGCGTTCCGGCGGAAAAACTGGAATGGTGAGAACGATGAAAAATCCTTTGAGAAAACGACATCTGCGTGACTTGAAGCAGGAAATCGGCAAATATCTCGTCATCTTCCTGCTGCTGACGGCGAGCATTGGCTTTGTGTCCGGATTTTTGGTTGCCGATGGCAGTATGCTGCAGGCGTACCATGACAGCTTTGAAAAATATCACGTGGAGGATGGCAATTTTACCGTACAAAACCGGCTCAATCATGCACAGATACGCGATATACAGGCGCAGCATGTCACATTGTACGAGCTGTTCTACACGGAGAAAGAGCTGAGCAATGATAGTAAGCTGCGCATTTTTCCGAAGCGGGACAAGGTGAATCTGGCGTGTCTGATGCAGGGAGACATGCCGAAACAATCCAATGAGATTGCCATTGACCGCATGTATGCGGATAATAATCAGCTTGCGCTTGGAGATACCTTGACGAGCGGCACACAAACTTGGACGATTACCGGTCTGCTTGCGCTGCCGGATTATAGCTGTCTGTTTGAAAAAAACAGCGATACCATGTTTGATGCGACAAAATTTGGCGTTGCCGTTGTGGCGCAAGATACA
This sequence comes from Butyricicoccus intestinisimiae, assembly GCF_018918345.1. Lineage (NCBI taxonomy): Bacteria > Bacillati > Bacillota > Clostridia > Eubacteriales > Butyricicoccaceae > Butyricicoccus > Butyricicoccus intestinisimiae. Next base: position 450,880 of record NZ_JAHLQI010000001.1, on the reverse strand, counting down.
TTCGAAGCGATTTCATCAGACAACAAAACATTTTGCTATGCGTGGAAATACCAGCAATCTCCGGCGGACGAGACGGAAGAAAATGCCCGTGCCGAAGATTTTTTGAAATTTCTCAGCGGAGAAGTACAGTTGGAAGGATTTATTCCGCGGTATGCCAATCAGGCAATTGTATTTGCTGGCAATGATATGGGCAGTGACCGCGGCATGATGATTATGCTGCTGTATATGATTATCGCGATTATGGCGTTTGTTTTTTGTCTGGTTATCAGCGACACGATTGCAAAAGAAGCGGCGGTCATTGGCACGCTGCGGGCGTCTGGTTATACCAAACACGAACTCATGGTACACTATATGACCATGCCGGTGATTGTCACGCTGGTCAGTGCGCTGCTCGGCAATATTCTTGGCTATTCGTTCATGAAGAATTATTGTGCAGGTATGTATTATGGAAGCTACAGTCTGCCGACCTATGTGACGATCTGGAATGGCGAAGCATTCGTGCTGACAACGGTTATTCCTGTGCTTATGATGATGATTCTGACCTGGATGATTTTGCGCCGAAAGTTGGAGCTGTCTCCGCTGCAGTTTCTGCGCAGAGATTTGCGGCGCAAACGTCAGAAAAAACCACTGTGGCTGCCGGACAAAATTCCGTTTTTCCATCGGTTTCGCCTGCGCGTAATTTTTCAGAATATCGGAAATTATTGCATTTTATTGATTGGTATCTTATTTGCAAATTTGCTGTTGATGTTCGGTTTGGCACTGCCGGATGTGCTGGATGTCTATCAAGATAATCTGAAAAACAATATGCTGTGCAAGTATCAATATATTTTGCAGATGCCATACGATGCGATGGATGACGATCCGTCACTGGGAACGATGATGTCGATGCTGTTGTTTTAGTTTGACATCCAGACGCAGAACGAGGATGCAGAAAAATTTACGGCATATACGTTAAAAACCGTGGATACCGGTTATAACAGCGAAGAAATCACAGTGTATGGTGTGCAGCCCAATAGCCGGTATATCCATTGGAAGCATACAGACGGCGGTGCGGCAGTATCCGCTACATATGCAGAAAAATATAATCTGCATATTGGCGATACCATCGCGCTCAAAGAAGCATATAAGGACACGCGCTATACCATCAAAATTTCAGATATTTATGCGTATCAGGGCGCGCTGTGCGTGTTTATGAATCAAGAAGATTTGAACGCGATGCTGGACTATGACAGTGCATATTTCAGCGGATATTTATCGGATACACCGATTACAGATATCGACGAGAAATATATTTCTTCTGTCATTGATTTGGATGCACTGACCAAGGTATCCAGACAATTAGATGTCTCGATGGGAAGCATGATGTATTTGGTAGATGGCTTTGGAATTGCAATTTTTGTTATCCTCATGTATTTGCTGTCCAAAATTATTATTGAGAAAAATGCACAGGCAATTTCTATGACGAAAATCCTCGGCTACAACAATCGAGAAATCGGCGGCTTGTATCTTGCTTCAACATCCATTGTTGTGGCAGTATTGCTGTTGTGCAGTCTGCCGATAGAGACAAAATTGCTCACTTCACTGTTTGCGGTTGTCATGAAATCGGAGATGACGGGCTGGATTCCTCTGGTTATTCGGCCAAGAATTTATGTACAGATGCTAATAATCGGGTTGATTACCTATGCCATTGTCGCAGCTTTGGGGTATCGGAAAATTTACCGGATACCGATGGATGAAGCGCTCAAGCATGTGGAATAAGCAAAATAAAAAACAGATTGCCGTAAAAACTGGCGAACTTTTGTGAATTTGTACAAATAAAATTGACTTTTTAGGCGCAATCAGATATAATAAATTTGCTTATTGTCAACTAGGAGGCGAATGATTTTGAAAAAAAGTATTCTGTCCTTTGTCGCCGTGCTTGCAGTGATTGCACTGCTCTCGTGCACAGCGGCATTTGGACTCAATGTGGGGCCGCTGTCCATTGCGAGCGTAATGGACGAGGAGGACGGCATCCGTCGCGGCTTGGATCTGGTCGGCGGTTCGTCCATTACCTTTGAGGCGATTCTAAAGGATGACTACAACAAGGACAACCTGTCATCTGATATGGCGTCTGTACAGGCGATGCTGCAAAAGCGTCTGGACTCTCTGGGATACACAGAGGCTACTGTTGAGCTGGTCGGTGACAACCGCGTGACGGTTGACATTCCGTCCATCAACAATCCGGAAGAAGCGGTATCTGTGCTCGGTGCAACGGCACAGCTGACCTTTGAGGATGCCGCCGGCAACGTGATTCTCGATGGTTCCGGCATCAAGTCGGCAACTTCCGGCTATGGTCAGATTTCGCAGTCCAGCATGGCGAACGAACACTATGTGCAGGTGACCTTTACCAGCGAAGCACAGGAAAAGTGGACGGAAGCCACGAAGGCTGCTGCCAATGCAGAGAAAGGCAAGAATTATATTGCCATCAAGATGGATGATGAGGTGCTGTCTCAGCCGTCTGTCAGCAGTGAATACGCACAGACCGGTATCACCGGTGACAGCTGTGTGATTTCCGGCAGCTTTACCGCAGACAGCGCCAAGACCTTGGCAGAGCAGATCAACATTGGTCAGCTGCCGTTCTCTCTGGAAGAAGTCAGCATGAGCTCTGTCGGCCCGCAGCTGGGTGAAAAAGCACTGTCTACCAGCGTCATGGCAGGCGGCATCGGCGTTCTGCTCGTTATGCTGTTTATGATTCTGGTGTATCGTTTGCCGGGCTTTGTCGCATCTATTGCACTGGTATTCTATACCGCACTGGATTTGGTCATTCTGTCCGTTGCGCGCGTGAACCTGTCCCTGCCGGGCATTGCCGGTATTATTTTGTCTATCGGTATGGCGGTCGATGCGAACGTTATTATTTTCGAGCGCTTAAAGGATGAATTGAAGAACGGCAAGACGATTCGCGGCGCCATTGACGCCGGATTCCATCGCGCGTTCTCGGCAATTTTGGACTCCAATGTCACCACCTTGATTGCGGCGGTTGTGCTGTACTTTATGGGTACCGGTACGGTCAAGGGCTTTGCAATCACACTGGGTATCGGTGTTGTTCTGTCCATGTTCACCGCAATTACCGTCACAAAGTTCCTGCTCCAGCGCATGGCAGATTTCCATGTCACCAATCCGAAATGGTACGGTGTGAAGAAAGACACGAAGGGGGAGGTGTGAGACGATGAAACAGGGTAAATTTTCGGTGATTAAAAAGTTCCCGATTTTTGCATTGATTGCACTGATCGCAATCGCGCCGGGTCTCGTCGGCTTGGTTACACTTCCGTTTGGCATGAATTTGTTCAATATGGACGTCGATTTTATCGGCGGCACCAGTATGACTTTTGATCTTCACGAAGAAGTCACCAGTGATATTTCCAGCAAGACGATTCCGGAACTGGTTGAAGAAGCGGTTGGCATTGCGCCGTCTTCCGTGCAGAAGACCGGCGACAACGGCGAAGAAGTTCTGATTAAATGCACCCGTCTGGACAGCACCCAGCAAAAGCAGGTTGTGCAGGCAATGCAGAAGCAATTCAATTTGACGGACGATGACACGCAGAACATTTCCGATGTCAACGCGACAATCGGTAAGGAAACGCAGAGCAAGGCGATTACAGCCGCACTGGTTGCTGTCGTTCTCATGATGATTTACATCACGATTCGCTTCGAGTTGACCTCCGGTTTGGCTGCCATCACGTGTTTGGCGCACGACTTGTTGGTTGTACTGTCTGCATACATTCTCTTCCGCATTCCGTTTAACACGACCTTTATCGCCGTTGCGCTGACGATTCTCGGTTATTCGATCAATGCAAGTATCATTGTCTTTGACCGCATCCGTGAAAATCGAAAGTTTGCACGCCGCGAGCTGTTTGAGGAAACCGTAGACAAGAGTATTTGGCAGACGGTAGGACGTACGGTCAATACTTCCATTACAACGCTGCTTACGGTTGGCATGATCTTTATTTTCGGTGTCACCAGCCTGCGTCAGTTTACACTGCCGATGATTATCGGCATCATCGCCGGTGCATATTCGTCTATGTTCCTGTCCGGTGCTTTCTGGTCGAAGTACCGCGGCATGCTGCGCAAGAACAGACGTGAAAAGGCACAAAAGAAGGTGTCCGCGTCCAAGTCTCCGGAAAAGGCAGAAAAGCCGCAGCCGGAGAAGTTGGAAGAAACACCGAAGGCAGAGGAGCCTGTATCGGAACCGGCTACTGCACCGCAGGCAGTAACGGCAAAGAAGGTAACGCCGAAGAAAACCTCTAGAAAACAGAGAAAAAAGAAGCATTGAGAAGTATTTGATGCGATTCCGGACAGATTTTATCTGTCCGGTCTTTTTTTTCGCGTGAAAATATGGTATTCTTTATAAGAAAAGAGAATTGAAGGAGTGAACGCGAGATATGAAGTGCCCCTATTGCAAATATACAGAGAGCAAGGTCATTGATTCCCGTCCGACCGTAGACGGCGAGAGTATTCGCCGCCGCCGCATTTGCCAACAGTGTGGAAAACGATTTACAACCTATGAGACCATAGAATCTCGTTCGCTCATGGTGATAAAAAAAGACGGCTCCCGCCAGCAGTATGACAGAGAAAAGCTCATGCGCGGCATCCTCAAAGCCTGTCAAAAGCGTCCCGTCACCAAGGCGCAGATGGACGATTTGCTCAGCAACATCGAAAAGGAGCTCTATGATCAGCAAGAGGATGAAGTGTCCTCTATGACCATCGGTGAGATGGTGGTGGAACGCCTGATTGATATTGACGAGGTGGCGTATATCCGCTTCGCGTCGGTCTATCGAGATTTCGATGACGTTGATTCGTTTATGGCGGAGCTGAAACGCATTCGCCCGCATCACAAGTGAAAAAATCCCGTATCTATGAGTTTATGACATCTCATAGATACGGGATTTCTGTTTTTTTAAGGAAAAATTACATGGCTGCCGGCTTTGTCAGGCGATCCATGACCTGCTGCACCGTGACGATTTCATGCAGTTCTCCGACACGGCCGCCGCAGAACACCAATCCGCCCATATTTTCGCCGCGTGCTGCGTCGAACAGCGCCTGAGACAGACAGTATGGGGTGGTCGCTGCATTGCAAATCTCCGGCATACAGCGGAAGCAATGCTGTACTGGAATGCCGCCGTGGTCGTAAGCCTGCTGAACAAACTTCGTGTTGACAGCGCGGGCAGCAAAGCCGGTTGGACTTTTGATGATGCGAACGTCTTCCGGACGAGCATCCAAGTAGGTCTGCTTGAATCGGTCGGAGGCATCACATTCCTTTGTCGTGACAAAAGACGAGCCGACCTGTACGCCGGAGGCGCCGATTTCCAGCATGCGCTGTACGTCGGTATAGTCCATGATGCCGCCCGCAGCAAAAATCGGAATGGAAACGTTGTGTTCCTGCTCAAACTTGCGAATATAGGCAACGACATCTGCGAGAGCCTGTTCCAGCGTCTGATTGGTTCGATTGTACAAATCATCCAGCTTAAAGCCGAGATGACCGCCTGCGAGCGGGCCTTCTACGACAACGGCGTCCGGAAAACGATTGTGTTTCCGCAGCCACTTGGTCAAAATCAACCGGCACGCGCGCGCAGAGGAGACAATCGGCACAATGCGCGTTTGACTGCCGGCGGTCAATTCCGGCAGGGTCAGCGGCAAGCCTGCGCCGGAAATAATCAAGTCCGCGCCCTGCTTGACAGCCTCTGTGACATATTCTGTGTAATGTGAGTCAATCGACATAAAATTCATGCCGATGATGCCGTTCGGCGCAAGCTCACGCGCACGGCGCAGTTCTTTGCCAATAGCGCGGATATTTGCCGAAACCGGATCCTTTTCAAAATCCGGCTCACGGAAACCGATTTGTACGCCGGAAATAATACCAATGCCGCCTGCGTTGGCAACGGCAGAAGCCAAGCCGGAGAGAGAAATACCAATACCCATGCCGCCCTGAATGACCGGCAGTTTGGGGCAGAGCCCGCCAATAGAAACCTCAGGTAAATTCAAAACCAAATTCTCCTTTTATAACAATCAACATGCGTCAATCTAAGTAGTTTTCAATAGTATATCACGTTGTTTGGAAAAACACAATAGTTTCAAACATAAAAATAACCGATGTACAAAAACGTACATCGGTTATAAAAAATGAGCAATAAAGTGCATTACTTGCGCTGTGCAACCAGATTGATCTGCTGCTTGTCTGCAAGACCTGAGGTGTATACCGTTGCGGAGCCTGCGGCCAATCCCTTTGCAAAACCGTCTACCATGCTGTGCCGCTCCAGATATCCAGCTAGGAAGCCGGCGACCATGGCATCGCCTGCGCCGTTGACATCGACCAGCTCCTGCGAGAGATCATCAGCCTTTGGTGCCGGAGAGGAGAATACCTGACCATTCTCTGTGACAAGAATAGCGCCGTCTGCGCCCATGGAAACCAGCACATTGCGTGCGCCTTCTTCCTGCAGGTGCATCGCACATCCAACGATATCATCGTAATCTGTCAGCGAACGGCCGAAAATCTCACCCAACTCAATCAGGTTTGGCTTGATAAGGAACGGATGGTACGGGAGCGTGCGGCGAAGCAAGTCGCTGTTCGTGTCCACGATGACCAAAACCTTTTCCATGTCGATGACTTCTAAGATTTTCTCGTACATATCCCGCGGCATACTGCGCGGAATGCTGCCGGAGAGAATCAGACAGTCGCCCGCTTTGATTTTGCGCTCCATACGTCCGATAAACTGCTTGCATTCTTCCCCCGAAACACTGGGGCCTTGTCCGTTCATCTCGGTCTGCGGCTCCGAAGCCTTGTCCAGCTTGACATTGATGCGGGAAAATCCTTCAGGCAGTTCGGTAAATTGTGTGGTACAGCCAAGACGCTGCATTTCTGATTCAATATGCTTGCCGGTAAAGCCGGCAATAAAGCCAAGTGCCGTATTATCTACGCCCAAGCTATTCAGCACAATGGAGACATTGACGCCCTTGCCGCCGACGCGGATGGCTTCTTCTCCAATGCGGTTAAGTCCGCCAAATGCGAAATCATTGATGCGAATAGAATAGTCTAAAGACGGATTGAATGTAACAGTATAGATCATACGATTATCACCTTCTCAAATGTATTTCCACTTTTAATGATAAATGATTTTTGTATAAAGTCAATGAGAAAAACCGTGTTTTTATTTGTATATTTTTCACAAATCAGAGTATTGCTGAAAATACGGCTGCAGCTGCGGGATGGTTTGGCATATGTTTGCATAAATCGGAAAATCCTTCCGGATGCGCGCAGCACATTTTTGGCAAAATAGCTCATGGAGAACAGGCTGCTCCTGCATCGCCTGCTTGAATCCCCAAATATGAGTAAAATCGCGCTGATTTCCTTGAAATAAGTCCTGTTCTGTCGAAAAAGCGTGAATGGGAACACCGCATGCCTGTGCGCACATGGCGAGCAGGCGCTGTTCGGCAAAGACCATATAAATTAAACCATCCCGTCCGCGCGCAGCCTGCATGAAGTCCATAGCCTGCCCAACGTATGTTTTGCGAAGTGTGTCATTTCCAAAATAGGTAAGTGCTGTATTGCACGCCGGTTCGTGCCAATTCCAATTTGTAGGAAAATGATAGGAGGGAGCCAACACAAATGCAGAAGGTGCGGGGTAAATGGCAGGATTTAACGCCTCCCGATGAATCACGGCGAGCGGCCTGTGCCAGTGTTCGGACAACGAATGCCAGACAATAAAATCTGTGTCCAGCATGACACATGGCGCCGGTGTTGCCGCCAGTGCGTATAATTTTCCCGCCGCCCAAAAGGTGCACGGGTCGATAGCAGATGGAATATCATTGAGATACGTAAAAATACCACCGTCCCACAGGTCAGTCAAACCGAGAGAACGGTAGTATTGCGCGCCGGTATCGTCCGTAATCATGCGAATAGAACCATTTTCCCGCCGCCATACCAGCGCCGAGAGAACGGTTGTGAGCAGATCAAAATCTGTCATTTGATACGGTCTGTCAGGACAGCGCACGGCATACGGGCGCGTCCAGTTGGAAACAAATGCCTGCATATCAAATCAAATCCAGTCCGTACCCGCCCAGTGCGGAAAGAGAGGACAGGCTGCCGGACGATGGCAAACGGAAGGAACCGCTGGAACGATACGAGGTTGTGTAAGAGGACAGATAGGAAGAAAGATATGACGACACCACAAACGAACCGGAGCTGCGATAGGAGCCGGAACCTACGCGCAGGTATTTGGGCGCTTCCAATAGAAGCTGGTGTGTCTGTGTCTGCCATGCACAGATTGTGTCACAAGATTCTTTGACGGTATCCTCCTGCATGGCATCGGCGGCAATTTGACGGAGATCCTGCGGCGCGTCAAAAATGTCATCCAGAGCATCTGCGGATTCTTTGGCAGGAGAAGCGTCCGGTTTCGGTGCAGATTCGCTGTGCCGCTGATGCTTCGCGTAGCTTGCTGCATCCATCATGACGCCGTTCCAGTTGTAGATGTCCGGATAATACTCTGTCATAGGACAAGATACGTTGTTGATTTCTGACATGTCAGAACCCCCTTTGTTTGTGAAAAGACTACTGTTTCATTATAGTGGAAAATAGACAAAAGAACAAGCCTTATTTTGTGTCGGGAAAAGAAAACGCCCAAAACTGCGCGCAGTTTTGGGCGTTTCTAAGAAGCTCTTTGCCGGAACAAAGACGGTATTGTAGAACGATTTTTGTGTTATTCACCATGACGTCCGCTTTTTCTGCGGGCGTGTTCGCGGGCAACGCGGCGGCGGCGCTCAGCTACCGGAGGACGATTGCCGCCGGACGATTTTCTGCCGTTGCGCACATGAGTGCGGGATTGGCCGCGATTGTCTCTGTTTTCTGACGGTTTTCCGTGCTTTGCAGCGTTTCTTGCAGAGGACTTCGGATTCTTGTGGTCATACAGACGGACATCCGTGACGTGACCGCCGATTTTTTTGCCGGACAGCTTCTGGATGATGACGTTTTTATATTTGCTCGGCACTTCCACCAAGCTGTATTCGCCATAGCAGTAAATTTTCTGAATCTGCTTGCCCGGAATGCGGGTTTCTGTCGCAATCGCGGAGACAATATGGTTCGGTGCCACGCGCTGATAGCGTCCCACGCTGAAGCGCAGGCGAACATAGCCTTCCGGCGGAGGCGGCAGCGGGCTGCCGCTCTGCTTGCCGTTGACCGGCTTCGGCATGGTAAGCACCGGAATGTCCATCATCTCGCGGCGAAGCAGCATTTCCATCAGGCATTCTGCCAGCCATTCCGGACTGCATCCCTCCTCGATGAGCTTTTTAATCATCGGATTGCAGGCGGAATTTTCACTGGTCTTTGCAATCTGGCGGCGCGCTTCTGCGAGCAGCTCTTCCTGCTTGCGGTCAATGATATCCTGCGTGCATGGCAGCGGCGTATTTTCAATTTTTGCACCGATAAAGCGGGAAATATCGCGCACCTGAAATACCTGACGGCGGCCGGCAGCGAGCGTGTACGCCTTGCCGGAGCGGCCTGCACGGCCGGTTCTGCCGATGCGATGAATGTAGTATTCGTAATCCTGCGGAATATCAAAATTGTAAACTGCGTCCACATCGTCCACGTCAATGCCGCGGGCAGCCACATCGGTTGCGATAAGAATCGGTGTGCGGCCGGAACGGAACGTGTTCATGACAGAGGTGCGGGCTTCCTGCTGCATATCACCGTGCAGCATAGAGCAGTGGAAACCGTGTTCTGCCAGATAGCGATTCAGCTCCTCTACCATTTTCTTTGTGTTGCAGAAAATGATGGCGAGCTTTGGCTGATGGGTGTGAAGAAGCAGACCCAGCGCGTCCATCTTGCTGCCGAGCGGAACTTCATAATAATACTGCTCAATGGTGTCCATGGTGCGTTCCGGTCCGGACTTGGTCTCAATGAGCAGCGGGTCGTTCTGGTACTGGTCTGTGATGTCCAGAATCGCCTGCGGCATGGTCGCAGAGAACAGCAGGGTCTGATGCTCGCCCGGAACAAAGGACAGAATGCTCTCAATGTCCTCGCGGAAGCCCATGTTGAGCATTTCATCCGCCTCATCCAGTACGATGGCTGCCAGATGGTCCAGCTTGAGTGTATGACGATGGATGTGATCCATGACACGGCCCGGCGTGCCGATTACGATTTCCGCACCGCGGCGCAGCTGCGGAATCTGGTTCTGAATCGGCTGACCGCCGTATACCGGAACGGCGCGGATGCCATGGGTGTATCGAGTCAGCTTTCGCACCTCGTCACATGCCTGCATGGCAAGCTCGCGCGTCGGACACAGGACGAGAACCATGGTGTCGCGGCACTCTGGATTGCGGATGCAGTATTCAACAGCCGGCACGCCAAATGCCATGGTCTTTCCGGTGCCGGTGTGCGAACGGCCAATGATATCTCTGCCCGACATGACAGCCGGAATCGCACGCGCCTGAATTTCCGTCGGCTGAGAAAATTCCATATCGTGAATGGCACGCAGGATCGGTTCGGACAGTCCCATTTCCTCAAAGCTGACAGTTGGTTCTTCGGTAATTTCTATCTTCTCGTTCAGTTCGTTAGACAAAATCTTCCTCCTAATCGGATTCAAAAAAATCAATGCATAAAAAGAAACGGCGGGAGAGAATATCCGCCGTTTCTTAAGTATATCCATTTTTTGTGCAATAGTCAAACAGATTCTATTATTCCGTGACAGAAATGACAGATTCCATAGTTTCTACGGTTTTGCATGTCATTTCTTTGGAAATTCTGCGCGAGAATCCGGTCAGTGTTTTTCCAACGCCGATTTCCAGTGCGGACGTGTATCCTGCCGCGATCATGTTGTGAATGAGATGCTTCCAGCGAACCGGAGAAATCATGTGCTGCTCCAGATGTGCCGGATAATCCGTGGTATCCAGCAGCGCGCCGGTTACATTGGTATACATCGGCAGTGTGGGCGTGCGGAAGGTCAGCGTCTGCGCAAATTCACGCAGTTTTGCAGCCGCCGGAGCCATCAAACCGGTGTGGAAACCGCCGGATACGGCGAGCGGAACGGCGCGGCGTGCACCTGCTTCCTTGCAGGCTGCCGCAGCAGCTTCTACTGCGGCGCGTTCACCGGCAATGACCAGCTGACCGTCACAGTTATAATTGACAGGCAGAACAAGACCGGCGGTCTCGGAGCAGATTGCTTCAACCACGTCATCCTGTAAGCCGAGCACAGCCGCCATGCAGCCGTCGGTGCTGTCCGCAGCTTCCTGCATCAGCTCGCCGCGGCGGCGCACCAGACGCAGACCGTCTTCGAGAGACAGAATACCGGCTGCGGTGAGCGCGGTATACTCGCCCAGAGAAAAACCGGCGCATGCCTGTACCTGCAGTCCGCGCTCCTGCAGGGCGCGCAGAGCTGCCATGGAACACGTAAAGATCGCAATCTGGCTGTTTACTGTGCGGGACAGCTCTTCCTTCGTGCCGTGGAAGCACAGATCCGAAATGGAATGTCCGCAAATTTCGCTCGCCTGCTCAAAAATCTGCCGTGCGCTCTCGCTGTTTTCATAAATGGATTGCCCCATACCGGGATACTGTGCGCCCTGTCCGGGGAACAATGCAACTGCTTCCATTTTATTCAACCTCCTGTCCAATAAATGTGCTTTATTCGATATTTTGACCGAAAATGATTGACAACTTGGGTGCTCTCAATTATAATAAACTCCACTGAGTTTGTCAATCTAAATATTTTACATGCTTTTCAGCCGAGAAAAAACGGCTGGCAGGCAGAAGGGAAGTGACGGTAATCGGCACGATTTTAACAGGAACGGGCAGCTTCCTTCCGGAGACTCGTCTTACAAATCAGATGCTGACGCAGATGGTTGATACAACGGACGAGTGGATTGTCTCGCATACAGGCATTCATGAGAGACGCATTGCCGTAAATCAATCGGTATTTGATATTGCACTGCCTGCGGCGAAGCAGGCTTTGGCGGATTCCGGTCGTTTGCCAGGAGACATAGACCTTATTATTGCCTGCACAGTAACACCTGACAGTTTTACACCATCGCTGAGCTGCCGGCTTCAGGCTGCGCTCGGTGCAGACAATGCATTTGCATTTGATCTCACCGCCGCCTGCTCCGGCTTTGTTTATGCGTCGGATGTGGCAGACAGCTTCTTAAAGAGCGGAAAGGCCAAGGCGGTACTCGTTGTTTGTGCTGAGGTTCTGAGCCAGATTATGGATTATACAGACCGGACGGTGTGCTGCTTATTCGGAGACGGCGCAGGTGCGGCGGTATATGAGTGGAGCGATACGCAGCAGGGCATTCGTGCTTCTTTCATGCGTGCGGAGGGCGATAAAGGTGATGCGCTGCTCGCACAGGCGTTTACCCCGTGTGACACGCTGCACAAGCAGGGACGTCAGCAGATGGACTTTTTGAAAATGGACGGACGCGCAGTTTTTCGTTTTACAGCAAAGGCTGTGCCAAGTGCCATTGACGGCGTGCTCAAAAAAGCGGATATAGACATGAGTCAGGTGGACTGGGTCGTTCCGCATCAGGCAAATGCTCGTATTTTGGAGATGGTTTCCCGTCGATACGGCGTACCGATGGAAAAGATTTTCAGCAATATAGATAAGGTAGGCAACACATCCAGCGCCTCGATTCCGATCTGTTTGGATCAGATGCGGCGCGGCGGTCTGCTGCTGCCGGGACAAACAGCAATTTTTGTCGGTTTTGGCGGCGGCTTGACGTATGGCGCCATTTTGATTCAAATGTAGGAAGGAGAAGCAAATGCGTACAAGAATTACGGAACAGTTACATATTGAATATCCTGTGTTTCAGGGTGCGATGGCATGGATTGCAGACGGCTATTTGGCCGCTTCTGTCTCCAATGCAGGTGGTCTCGGCGTCATTGCGGGCGGCGCGGCACCCATTGAAGTGATCCGGGAAGAAGTGAAAAAGGCAAAGAGCATGACGGACAAGCCGTTTGCACTCAATATCATGCTGCTCAGCCCGAATGCGGACGATGTCGCACAGCTTGTGATTGACGAAAAAATTCCGGTTGTCACGACCGGCGCAGGCTCTCCTTCTAAGTATATCCAGCAGTGGAAGCAAGCGGGCACGGCAGTGATTCCGGTTGTCGCTTCTGTTGCGCTGGCGCGCCGCATGGAGCGTCTGGGCGTCGATGCAGTCATTGCAGAGGGTATGGAGTCCGGCGGACACATTGGTGAGACGACGACGATGGCTCTGTTGCCGCAGGTTGTGGATGCGGTAAACATTCCGGTTATTGCGGCGGGCGGCATCGCAGACGGCCGCGGACTGGCAGCGGTTCGCATGCTCGGCGCGGAAGGCGTACAGTGCGGAACGGTATTTCTGTCCGCAGAGGAATGCCATATTTCTCAGAAATACAAAGATTTGGTGTTTAAGGCTGGTGATATTTCTACTGTTGTCACCGGCAAGGCGTCCGGTCATCCGGTGCGCTCGCTCAAGACACCGCTTTCCAGAAAATTGTTGCAGATGGAAGGACATATCGAGACGCGCACGCTGGAGGAAATTGAAGCCATGACGGCAGGTTCTCTGCGCAAGGCAGTACAAGACGGCAATTTCCAAGAAGGTACATTTATGTCGGGTCAGATCGCAGGTCTGGTCAATGAACCGTCCACCTGTCATATGATTATTCAAAACATGGTAGAAGATGCAGAAAAGCGCCTGCGCGGTGCTGCTGCTCTGATATAAACGGAGGAAATCAATGAGTCTTGCAATTGTTACGGGCGGATCCCGTGGAATCGGCGCTGCCATCGTCAAAAAGCTGGCAGCAGAGGGCTATGATGTTGTCATCAACTGTGTGTCCAACGTAGCGAAGGCAGAAGCTGTTGCAGAGGAATGCCGTGCATTGGGCGTACAGGCATATCCGATGGCTTGGGATGTATCCGATTCCAACGCTTGTCAGGAAGCCGCAAAGAAGATTAAGGCGGAAATCGGTGTGCCGGATGTATTGGTCAACAATGCAGGCATCACGCGCGATGGTCTGATGATTCGTCTGGGCGCAGAAAAATGGAACGAAGTAATCCAAGCCAACCTGAACAGCGTTTTTTATATGACAAGTGCAATCGGCGCACAGATGATGCGCAAAAAGGCCGGAAGCATTGTAAATATCACATCCATTTCCGGTCTGCACGGCAACTTTGGTCAGGCAAACTACACGGCGGCAAAGGCGGGCGTCATTGGACTGACCAAGACAGCAGCCAAGGAGCTGGGCAGCCGCGGCATTCGCGTCAATGCAGTTGCTCCAGGCTTCATTCAGACGGATATGACGGATGCTCTGTCCGATGAAATCAAAGAAAACGCCAAATCCCGCATTGCATTGGGACGATTCGGCAAGCCGGAAGAAATTGCAGAGGCAGTCGCTTTTCTGGCGTCCGATAAGGCATCGTATATTACCGGACAGGTTCTGTCCGTAGACGGCAGTACGGCACTGTGAGCGCCGGCTGTAAGACAAGGAGGAACAATATGGAACGTGTTGTCATCACCGGCATGGGCGCAGTGACACCAATCGGAAATACCGTAAATGAATACTGGGAAGGTCTGCAGAGCGGCAAAAACGGCGTGGCGCCGATTACGCGTTTTGACGCTTCCGGTTACAAGGCCAGCGTTGCAGCAGAGGTCAAGAATTTCGATCCGTCTGCTGTCATTGAAAAGCGCGAGGCACGTCACATGGATCTGTACTGCCAGTTTGCAATGGTAGCCGCAGAAGAAGCGATCAAGCAGTCCGGCTTGACGGAAGGCAACTTCGACCCGTTTCGTGCCGGCACGCTGATGGCTTCCGGTATCGGCGGCATCATGACGCTGGGACAGGAGCAGGTCAAGATGATTGACCGCGGTCCGAACCGCGTTTCTCCGTTTTGCATTCCGATGATTATCGGCAACATGGCAACGGCACACGTTTCTATGCGTTTTGGACTCAAGGGTTCCAGCTTTGCACCGGTCAGCGCCTGTGCATCCGGCACCCACGCTGTCGGCGAGGGTATGCGCGCCATTCGTCATGGCTATCTGGACATCGCAGTTGTCGGCGGCGCAGAGGCGGCGATTGCACCGATTGCAGTCGCTGGTTTCTCCAACATGCATGCGCTGAGCGGCACGGAAGATCCGGAGCAGGCATGCTGTCCGTTTGATGCGCGCCGCAACGGCTTTATCATGGGCGAGGGCGCAGGCGTTCTGGTTCTGGAAAGCCTGTCTCACGCAAAGGCGCGCGGCGCAAAGATTTTGGCAGAGGTTGCAGGCTACGGCACGACTAGTGATGCATATCACATCACCAGTCCGGACCCGACCGGAGAAGGCCCGATGCGTGCGATGCAGATGGCTATCGAGGACGGCGGTTTGACGCCGGCTGATGTAGACTACATCAATGCACACGGCACGTCTACGCCGGTCAATGATGCGTGCGAGACCAACGCCATCAAGCTGGCATTTGGCGAGCAGGCAAACAACGTTGCCATTTCTTCCACCAAATCTATGACGGGTCATTTGCTCGGCGCAGCAGGCGCGATTGAGGCAATTGCCTGTGCATTGGCTGTACAGAACGATAAGATTCCGCCGACGATTCATTATGAGCAGCCGGATGAGGCGTGCGATTTGAATTATGTGCCGAATCAGATGGTAGAAAAAGAAGTGCGCGCGGCAATTTCCAACTCCTTGGGATTTGGCGGACATAATGCGACAATTTTGATTAAAAAATACACGGATTGAGAGGCTGTAAATGGATAGAGCTTTACAGGAATTCACATTCGAATTGATGCGCCATGCCGCAGAGCAGGGCTTGTCAAAGGTTACCGTGACCGAGGGGAACTTCTCGATTACAGTAGAAAATACACCGGTTGAGGCTGCGGCTGTAGCTCCGACCGCCGCAGCACCGGCAGCGGCGCCGGCTGCGGTACAGGAAAGTGCTGCGCAGCCGGAAGAAGAAAGCTATTCCGGTACGGTTGTCTCTGCACCACTGGTTGGCACATTCTATGCGGCGAATGCACCGGAGGAGCCGCCGATTGTTTCTGTCGGCGATACCGTGACCAAGGGACAGACGCTGTGCATCATCGAGGCGATGAAGACAATGAACACCATCGAGAGCCCGTGTGACGGCAAGGTGCAGAAAATTTTGGTAACAAACGGCGAACTGGTAGAATACCATCAGCCGCTGATTGTCATTGAGTGAGGAGCATTTCATGAAGCTGAACATAGAACAGATCAAAGAAATTATCCCGCACAGAGATCCGATGCTGATGGTCGATTCCATTGAAGAAATGGATATCGAAGCGGGAACGGTTACTGGTACCAAGCATGTGACCGGCGACGAATTGTTTTTCAAGGGACATTTTCCGGGAAATCCGGTGATGCCGGGCGTATTTATCATCGAGGCACTGGCACAGACCGGTGCAACCGCCATTCTCTCCCGTGAAGAATTTCGCGGAAAGACCGGTTACTTTGCATCTTGGGACAAGATTAAGTTCCGCAGAATGGTACGTCCGGGCGATACGCTGACGTTGCATGTCAAGGTAATCAAAGAGCGCGGCAAGATGATTGTGGCGGAAGGCGTTGCGATGGTCGGTGAAGAAAAGGCTGCACAGGGTATCTTTACCTGTGCCATCGGAGATTGAGTATGTTTACAAAGGTATTGGTTGCCAATCGAGGCGAAATTGCCGTGCGCGTCATTCGCGCCTGCCGCGATCTTGGCATTATCAGTGTTGCGGTGTACTCGGAAGCGGACAAAGAGTCGCTTCATGCGCAGATTGCCGATGAAGCATACTGCATCGGACCGGCGCAGCCGCAGGAAAGCTATCTCAATATCAATAATATTATCGAAACCGCACTGGGCTGTGGTGCACAGGCCATTCATCCGGGCTATGGCTTTCTGTCGGAAAATCCGGAATTTGTTCGCGCCTGTGTAGAAAACGGCCTTGCGTTTATCGGCCCGTCTGAACAGTCCATGCGGTTGCTCGGCGATAAGGTCCAAGCGCGCGCTTTGGCCAAAGAGGCCGGCGTGCCGCTCGCAGAAGGCTCTGACGGCGTTGTTTGTTCGTTGGAAGAAGCGGGCGAGTGGGCGCAGAAAATTGGTTATCCGGTTATGCTCAAGGCATCGGCCGGTGGCGGCGGCAAGGGCATTCGTGTCGCAGAGCGTCCGGAACAGCTGGAAGAAGCATATCAGTCGGCATCCGGAGAGGCCATTGCCAATTTTGGTGACGGCAGATTATATATCGAAAAATATATTGCTCAGCCGCGTCATATCGAAGTGCAGATTTTGGCGGATCAAGCCGGAAACACCATACATTTGTATGACAGAGAGTGCTCGATTCAGCGGCGTCATCAGAAGCTGATCGAAGAAGCACCTTCTGCTTTTCTGTCCGACGGACAGCGGCAGAAAATGTGTGCTTGTGCGGTGGCTCTCGCGCAGCGCGCGGGCTATACCAGTGCAGGCACCGTGGAATTTTTGGTGGATGACCAGCAGAATTTTTATTTCTGCGAGATGAACACCCGCATTCAGGTAGAGCACGGTATCTCGGAAGAAATTACCGGTTTGGATTTGGTTGCTTGGCAGCTGCGTATTGCAGCGGGCGAACAGCTGGACTTTGTGCAAAAGGATGTTCCGATGCTGGGACATGCGATTGAGTGCCGCATCAATGCAGAGGACGCGGAATTTCGTCCGCGTCCGGGCACCATTCAGTCCATGCATCTGGCTGGCGGTATTGGCGTCCGCGTAGACACTGCCATTTATCAGGGATATCATATCCCACCGTTTTATGACAGCATGATTTGCAAGCTCATGACGTTTGGCAGAGACCGCAGGCAGGCATCTGCCCGCATGAAACGTGCGCTGTCCGAAATGCTGTTTGAGGGCATTGTCACGAACACAGACAGACAGCTGTCCGTGTTGCTGTCCGATGCGTTTGAACGGGCAGATTTCAACACCAATTCGATGGAAGACGGCGTATTTGACGTATCCAATGATGCGTAATGCAGACGGGGAGGGAATCGTATGCTGATTGATTTGTTTCACAAGACAAGAGAAAGCTCGGAGCGAATCAAACATATCAAACCAAAAAAAGAATCCGGTCACTTCTGCAAGGTGTGCGGTACGCAGCTGGATTCCGTCAAGTATGGAAAAAATCTGTATGTCTGCCCACATTGCGGCGCACACGCGCGTTTACTGGCATCGACACGCATTCGTCAGATTGCGGATAAAAACACGTTTTCTGAGCTGTTTGGCGAGCTGCAAACGCTGGATCCGCTGCAGTTCAAAGGCTATGCGGAAAAAGTGGCACAGCTCAAGGAAAAGACCGGCATGGAAGATGCCGTTGTCACAGGCACCTGCCTGATCGGCGGCATCAAGACGTGTATTGGCGTCATGGACAGCCATTTCATGATGGCGTCTATGGGCAGCGTTGTCGGCGAAAAGCTGACCCGCCTGTTTGAGTATGGTGCTGCGCACAAGCTGCCGGTGATCTTATTCACTTGCTCCGGCGGCGCACGCATGCAGGAAGGTATGTTTTCGCTGCTTCAGATGGCGAAGGTGAGCGGTGCAGCGGCAAAGCTGGCAGAAGCCGGTCAGCTGTATATCACGGTTTTGACCGACCCGACGACCGGCGGTGTCACGGCGAGCTTTGCCATGCTGGGCGATATCATTCTGGCAGAGCCGAAGGCAACGGTTGGTTTTGCCGGACGGCGTGTTATCGAAGGAACTATCGGTGAAAAACTGCCGAAAACGTTCCAGTCCGCAGAATTTACACTGGAGCATGGCTTCTGTGATGCGATTGTTCCGCGCGGCGAGATGAAGCAAACCCTGACGTCCCTGCTGTCTCTGCACGGGTATCCGGTAAGAAAGGTAGGTGTGAAGAATGAATCAAAAAGCAATGGCTCGTCAATTGGCCGTCATTCACGACATTGAGCGCCCAAACATTGACGATATTGTAAAAGAAATCTTCACAGACTTCATAGAACTGCACGGTGACCGCCTGTACGGCGAAGATCATGCCATGTGTGCGGGCATTGCGCGCCTCAACGGCACGCCGGTGACCGTCATCGGACAGCGCAAAGGACACACGACAGAGCAGAACATCGAAGCCAATTTTGGCATGGCGCATCCGGAAGGATACCGCAAAGCACTGCGATTGGCAAAGCAAGCGGAAAAGTTCCATCGCCCGATTATTTGTTTTGTAGATACCGCAGGCGCGTTTTGCGGTGTCGGCGCAGAGGAACGCGGACAGGGAGAGGCCATTGCACGCAATCTCTATGAGTTTATGGGACTGAAAGTACCTGTCATCTCGGTGGTGACCGGAGAAGGCGGCAGCGGCGGCGCATTGGGCATTGCAGTTGCCAATGAAGTATACATGATGCAGAATGCCATTTATTCTGTCATCTCTCCGCGCGGATGCGCGAGCATTTTATGGAAGGATGCTTCCCGCGAATTGGACGCGGCGCAGGCTTTGCATATTACGGCGGAAGACCTCTTGCAATTTGACATGATTGAGGGTATTATTAAAGAAGGAATCACGCAGAGTGCGTATTTCAAAAATATCAAGACAACGCTGACCGCAGCGCTCAAGCGGCTGTCCGCGATGTCTGAACAGGAATTACAAAACCAACGATATGAAAAATTCCGAAAGATCGGCGTTTTTTATGAAAATACATGATTTAAGAAGGAGAACATACTATGTTTGAGAAGATTTGCGAAATGCTGGCTGACAAGTTTGACGTAGACGCAAGCACCCTGACCGCTGACACCAAGATCAAGGAAGATCTGCAGGCTGACTCCCTCGACATCGTTGAGCTGATGATGGATCTGGAGGAAGAGTGCGGCGTAACGATTCCGGACGAGGAAGCTGCAAAGATGGTAACCATCGGCGACCTGATGAAGTACATCGAAGAGCACAAGTAATTGCATAAACAAGCAAACGAACCCCCGACACGGAAAACTGTGTCGGGGGTTCTTGCCATTTGTGCTATTCTTTTGCCTGTGCCAGTTTCTTTACCAGCCGTTCGAGAGCGATTAAATCTTCGTCATCAAAGTTCGCCAGCATACGGAACATGCTTTTGTGGAACTCGTTTTCTCCCGCCATGATGCGCTCGATTTGCTCGTTGAGATCCTCGTCGTTCGGGGAGAGGAACATCGAGCCTTCTCCGGTGGTTAACCATTGTTTGTTGACGTGAAATTCACGGCAGATATCTTGCAAAACACGCTCGGTTGGAGTTCTTATAGCAATCCAGAAAAATAGAGCAGCTACTTGACAAAAGGTGTAGAATCAAGTCAAAGAGGCGATTCAAATGTTGCACAACGAGACAAGGAAACTATTGATTTAAGGATTCAAGGCAAGTGATCTGTGTTTCTGGATGAAAGCGGATGCAATACGAATATGACAAGGCGGTATGCCTATTCGCTTGGCGGAAGCAGAGCCGTTGACTCTACAATGTGCTTTTCAAGCTGTTTCGCCTTCTGACTGCTTAGGCTGGTTCAAATATTGTGATTATTTGCACTAATTCATGGGATTGCTATATTTTCGGATAAAACTAATATTTGATTTTGAGAATGATGTTTTGTAAAGTTAAATCATATTTTGTTAATAAGTAGGTGAATGAATGATTAGAGGATTGTCTTTTCAAGTATACGCCGAGGATGTAGATGATATTTTATGTAAAATATTGGAATCTATTCCTGCGGAAAAATATCACTGGTTTAATGACTTAAAACAAACGGAAGGTTGGTACTACACAGCACAAGGAGATGTTGAACCATTTTTGGATCGAACGTATTATACAGGAAAAGAGCTGTTAACAGAGTTTAGAAAAAGATATATGGTTATTTTTCTAAAATTGTCAGCTTATTTGGATGAAGACTACAAAGAAATTCACACTTATGAAGAATTTTATGAAAGTAAATGTGAATTTATAATTTTAGCATATGATTGTAACTTTTTTGAGATTTATTCTAAAAATCATTGCATAATTCAAAACATATATGACAGTGTGAGAAGAATTAAGTCTTCGAACATCCAATATATTTTGGATACTAATGATGAAAGAAAAGTTTTGGATGTGTTATAAGTTTTGCTAAGTAACGCTGATTAATAGAAGAAACAGTTGATTGTTTAGTCATCAACTATACAGGTAATAGTTATGAATCTGATACGGGTAGTGAGACAAATTCTTCACCGCATATTCAACAGACTTATAACTATACTTATGACTCGTTCGGAAACAAGACAAGCGTAAGTGTAGGAAACAGAGAGTTGGCACGGTACGAATACGCACCGAATAACGGCAATCTGATTAAAACAACGTATGCGAACGGAAATACAGTTGAATTGGTCTATGATGTCTTTGACAGAGTTGTTAAAGAAAAGTATAATGGAACTGTCAAATACCGCTATGTGTACAATGGTGAAGGTGATCTGACAAAGAAGATCGAGGTACAGCGCAGTTTTACAAATAGCATCTAATTCTGAAAATGGAGATAAACTTACAAGTGGATTAGCAGGGGCTGTGATTTCGGGAGCAGTTTCAGGAGCAATTGATACGTTCACACCAATAGCTAACATTAAAAAAATAACACTGGTAGCTAATATTGCAATGGCCGCTGTTCCATCGGGAATCCAGTGGGTTAAAGACAATGGAAAGCCAAAGAAAAAATCAGATGTTGCCAGAATGGCTGTTTCAATAGGAGTTGATGTAGGAATGTCTAAATTTATTTCTTCAATTCCTGGACATCCAATACATAAAGTATCACGATCTAAGTCGAGGTTTAAGCTTAAAGCGCCAAAGAAAAGTTCTACTATATCTAAAGGAAGCAAAAAGGCTATAAGGACAGCTATTGGAAAGTCAAAAAGTTCATTGAAGGGAATTGTTAAATCTTGCAAAGCGCAAATGAAAAAATCACATCGAAGGATTAAGTGGGAGCATTATTTATACAATACACATGTAACGTATTGCATAAATACAATACTATCCAAAGGAAAGAGTAATATATGGAATTGGTAGAAGAAAAGGAAGAAACGATAAATGAGTGAAGGAAGTTCCGCTAAAAATTGCTTAGTATTGTCTATATTTGCTTTGCTATGTATATTGGTAGATCCTAGAGTACCGCTTTTATGCGGAGGCGTAGGAATCCTTTCGAATTTCATGTGGCAATTGCGGCGTCCGGATCGTTTGCGTTTGGTTGCTATCGTGATAAATATCATCTCGGTTATATTAGGAGCTATTTTTTGTTATTACGCTATCTTTATTATAGATATTGGATTAACACGATAATTGAATAAAATGACAATAAAAATATGTGCGATATAGGGATTGGTGTCAACCTCTGAGACAGGTGACACAACGACAAATTACACATACGAAGATGAAACAGATCGACAGCATTTAACTTATATTACCGGTAAGCTTTCGGTTGAATATGTTTATGAAAACGGCAATCTGATTAAAACAACGTATGCGAATGGCAATACGGTTGAATTGGTCTACGATGTGTTTGACAGAGTTGTAGAAGAAAAGTATAATGGAACTGTCAAATACCGCTATGTGTACAATGGCGAAGGTGATCTGGCAAAGAAGATCGAGGTGCAGCGCAGCGGTCTGAGTGAAAAGGAAGTCAATGTAGTCAACTATGAGTATGACAGCTTGGATCGACTGATTCACAGCTCAGAAGAACGTATAGAAGACGGCAAGACAACCGAAGTTCAGCGCAGCGAGCACATCTATGATGGAGAAAACCGGATTACGAAGCAGAGCTGGTCTGTTGGCGGAGAAGCTGGACGGTCAGAAAAATTATACGTACAGCACAACGGATGGTACGCTTCAAAGCATGAAGACGGCGAATGGAGAAACCATTTCCTTTGGCTATGATGCGCTGAAACGACTGAAAAACATCAAGAGCAAGCATGGCAGTGGTACTGACTTTATCACGCAGACATATACCTACAAAGATAGAGCCGGACAAACGACAGATGGCAAGCAACTGACAACCAATCAGATTGCGAACATTGCATATACCGGTATTGTTAATCCGTTTAATTTGTCCTATGAATACGATGCGATTGGCAATATATCTAAGGTTTCGCAGGGATCAACAGTAGTAGCCGAGTATCAGTATGATAGACTGAATCAGCTGATTTCGGAAAAACTGCCACAGCAAAATCTGAATACACATATACTTACGATACATCTGGCAATATTCGAACGGTTGAAACGACAAATACCAAAACGAAGAAGACCACAACGGACACGTATGAGTATACGGATTCGGATTGGAAAGACCTGCTGACCAGTTACAATGGCACTGCGATTACGTATGATGCTGTTGGCAATCCATTGAGCTATAATAATGGCACTGCGTGGAAATTCACGTGGGAAAATGCACATGATTTGACGACTGCCAAGGGCAACGGCAAGTCTATCTCGTATCATTATGATATGGATGGCGTGCGCGATAGCAAGACAGTAGACGGTGTAAAGCATGAGTATATCACGCAGGGCGGTAACGTCACATTGGAACGTTGGAACGATGGCGAAGAAAAGAGCCTTGAGTTCATTTATGATAATGGTGGCGCACCGTATAGTGTCATTTATTCTCGTGGTAATGAAGTAGATACGTATTATTATATCCTGAACCAGCAGGGCGATGTCATTCGTATTGTTGATACTTCCGGCAAGACTGTTGCAGAGTATACCTATAATGGTTGGGGTGAAATCCTCAATGTCTCCAATGCAAAGGGTTCCGAAATCGGCACACTGAACCCAATTCGCTACCGTGGTTATTATTATGACTCCGAACTGAATATGTATTATCTCCAGAGCCGGTACTATGATCCGGTAATGAAGAAAATGGTTTATGCAGATGATGAAAGTGTATCTGAAAAAGCGACTCTTCGAGACCATAATTTATTCAGTTATTGTGATAACAATCCAGTTAATAGAGCAGATAAAGTAGGCGAATTCTGGAACATAGTCGCAGGTGCTGTTGTTGGAGCAACCTTGAGCACAGCTGCATGCATATTTGAGAGTATGATCGATGGAGAAAAAATAGAAGCTAAAAGTGTGATTTGCGCAGCGGCAACAGGGGCGGCAACGGGAGCTATAGATGCTGCGTGTCCTGCATTGAGTGCTTTAGCAGCAGGAGCGGCGGATGCAATTTCGAATGCTGTATCATATAGTGACAAAGGCTTTAGTCGAAAAGAAGTTACATATATAGTTGCTAGTGCAATTCATACTACAGTGACTGCTGCCTTAGATCCAGGAAATACTTCTGGTGGTGTACGAAGTGTCGTGAAAAAAATTATAAAAAAATCAGATAAAATTTCCAAGACCTCTAAGAAAACAGTAAAAGAGACCATTAAACAAGTATGCAGGATTGCAAAAAAACATCCATCGAAATCTGTTAAAATTGCAGCAAAAGCTTTCGCTAAAGAAGTTAAGAAAAATCTGAAATCTCATAAGAAGAATATTACAGGTCACTGTTACAACTTTCTTATGAATTCGGGCAGATGGATCGCAAAAAGGTTATATGCATGGAGGAAATTGATCAAATGAACAACTTTTCATTTTCGTATAATTGGTGCATTACAACCTTTGGTATGAGTATGGCTACATGGATTAGCTACTTGTGTTTGTCAGGAATTGTATCTGATGCTATAGGAGAAGAAAGAGAAGAAAACCTTCGAAAGAGTCAAAAGTGGATACTTATTAAAAAGAATGACATTCCGAAGAAATACCTAACACAAGGTAAATTCTTGTTTCGATTGTTTCAAATTGAATTTTGGATTACTTTTATAATTTTAATAGGAAACAGCTTGTTAGGAGTAGATTATGTGCTTCGGTATTGGGTACTAGCTAAAATAACAGAAACGCAGTTACAATTGAGGAATCTTACTGTAATCAGCAATTATGTGTCCTATACTGCGGCTGTCATATGGTTTATATGGTTGATCTCTTATATTATCTATAAATTTTCGGGGGATTCAAACGACTTCGATGCGAAAAAATACGCCGAAGAAAAGGCTGCCCATTATAGTTCTCAACATGCTAACAGCCGATTTCAATGGAAGTTGGCTCCAGATGATCCTAATATGCCATTGGAAGAAAAAGAAGAAAGGCTGAATCTCGTTTCGGCTAGACTTGGAACGAGTATTCGCAAGGCAGTTGAACTACTGGAAAAAAGAGATTTTCAACCGTATGAGGGTATGACTGAAGAATTCGATGGGTATTATGACCGTCTAAGACAGCTTGAGGAACGGTTTCATCAGTTGAATTTAGACTATAATGCTTATGGTGCAGGTGGCGGGTATTGGGCATTGCCAAGATGGTGGTATACCTGCTTTCAGAAAGATTATCAACAATTTTTGCACACATCTGGTTTTAAACGGAAAAGATATTTGCGAAAAATGAAAGAAGACGCAGCTCGCTTGAATACTTGTATCGCAACTTCTTATGATAATTGCACAAAGATTCACTATTTTTCCAAAATTCAAATAGAAGATTCTGAAACGGCATTAGAGTTGCTAAAAGAGGTAAACCAAACATTGCAGGATACAGCGATGCAAACCGAAGATCAAAAAACGCTCGTCTGGACGCAAGAATTAGATGATGACATTAAGATATTATCTGATTACATTCAAAAGAGAAAAAAACAAATAGAGGAGAATTGAAATGGAAACTAAGAAGAATGCAACTGCGGCATTAGTCGTAGCGATTATCGGACTGATTTTATCTTTACTGTTCGCTTTAGGCGGATTGGTATTGAGCATTATCGGTATTGTTCTGGCTGCAAAGGCAAAGGCACAGCAGTGGAGCAAGGCAAATGCCGCGCTGGTGATTTCTATCATCGGTCTGGTGCTTGCGGTACTTAATATGGTGGTTGGTGCTATTTTGGCAGCAGCTTAACAAAAACAGAGAAAAAGAAGGCATATGGTAGTTTTACACTGCCGTATGCCTTCTTTTTGTTTTACATTGCCAATTCTAGCAGTCCCCAAATGGTACTTTGTTCATTCCTATAAACGATAACTTCGTCCATTTGAAAGCCAGAATAACGGCACTCTGCCCATGTGCAGTGAGCACCTGGTTGAATCTTCTGAAGTTTCTCCCAGTTTAACTGCCCATCAGTTCCTAACCGCCCATCGTATCGATTGCCGGTTGCCACTTTATAGATGGCCATAAATCCTGTAGATTCGTGACCACCACCATATTTGGCATCCGCTTTAGATGTGTAGCCGAGTGATTTAATTGCATCTGGTGCAAAATAAGTGCCTTGACCGTAAGCTTTTCCAGTGATCACAACCCCAATTGGGTTAATGGTTAAACCATTGGTAAGAATGCTCCACCAGTTTTGATGCTTTGAACCATGAAAAAGGTAATCAACACCGTGGTTTTCGGACAGATGTTCTTTGCTGCAGAAAGAGAGAAAATCCTTTTCGGTCCGCTTGTTGATTACACGCCATCCTCGAACAAATTTTCCTGCTTGATGTTTCAACAGTTTTTTCGCCAACTGTTCTTCTTCTGGAGTAAAACGGCGCATTTCAATGCCGTAGACTTCCAGAATATTTTCCTTTCCTTCAAGATTGTGGATGTTTCCGCCTCGAAGCATGGTGTGAAGAACCTGCAATCGTTCTCGCTCAGTTTCAACAATTTCTGCTCTATCGTTGGCAGTTGCATCCTTAGAAGCAATATACTTTCCCAATACATCAATTCGTCGCGGGAGAACAGCGAAGATATGCATAAGGTGTTCGTTGAAAACCTTGTTGCTCATATTTTCGTATTCTTTTGCTAATGTATCTAAGCACGCAGATGCTTCCTCGAACGCATGTTCTGGAACATCTAAAATAGACTGCTGGTATTCACGCTCAATCATTTGGTTAGCGTAGGAAACCAATCTTTCTACGATATCTTCCACGTATTTGTCTTTAATAGGCGAATACATGTGACCGTTAATCGTAATCCCTTGAGATTTAACCATAACTCTTTTTCGGCGTTGTGTATCGAAGAGAGTCCAGCCGGAGCGAATGAGATCCGCATATACGTCATCCCATTGAGACATAGTATATTTCCGAACCTTTTTCTTATTATTCCAGCGTACACCGGTATCTCCCTGTGTTACAGTAAATTCTTCATCTGACTTTTTTTCCATTGTCAGGGTTTCATTTTTTCCACTTGCTGTTTTGTAAGTAGCGGAAAGTCGAGTTAACGTTAATGTGATAAACTCCCGATTTGGGGGAGTCAATTGTCCTTGCGTGAAAGACTCCTTCTTCTTCTTTGCTGTTCGTACTGCACTTGGCATTATAAACTTCCTCCTATTATTTTTATTCGTGATAAATATGAGAAAGCCGAACAAACAAAGTTACATAAATATCTTTCATATTTTTTATAGGTCTGATACTTTTTTCTCGAAAAATTATGAAAATGGTTTGTATGATATAATAAGTGAACAAAAGCAATTAAACAAAAATTCGATGAGAAAAATACATAATTTGTAATAAAAACGTTCAAAAGGAGGAGCTTATGAGAAAAATTATTGCTAAAATGAAGAATACGAAGACACCCATTGACGGACATGAGTTATATCTATACGAAAGTGATACCGGTTTTAGTTGGGTAGTTGGCAGTTGGAAAAAGAATGTAGATCATCATATGATGAATACTATTTGGAAGGAAGGGTTTAAAAGCGGAATCTTGTTTCCAGATTCTTATCAGGAATTTAAGGAAGCATGGGAAGATGGATCTTACGAAATTGATGGCTGTCGGTATTACAATGAGAATGAATTTGATGTAGTACAAGAAGGTTGGGAAGAAAATATGGAGGACTTTTGATGAAAACTATTATTATTAGTGAACCAAATAAAAAACTTAAAGATTTTAGCGATGAAGAACTCATTGAAGAATTAAAACGTCGAGATATTAAGCCGACACGATTGGAAATTCCTGTACCATCTGGAACTCTAGTCGCTGAAATCGGTGATACTCCAGGATATTCTGAGATTTTTATTGAGTTAATCCATAAAAATAAAGCAATTCAAGATTTAATTCTGGTTGGAAAGCCAACTTCGAATGAAGATGATCCGAATGATAAAGATATTGTAGTTCATTGTTGGTCTTTGCACGAGGATGAATACAGAGAAAATACCGTGCAAAAGCATAGTGCCTCATCTCAAGCAGCTTTTTTAGCAGCAGGAGACTATTTCTTTTTGCCAAAGGTATAAATTATTAAGATTGACTCTCCCGCCCGATATTAGGGCAGAAGTTTTGCTGGAGGATTTTATGAAAATAAAGACATTGAAACTTAAAAACTTCAGATATTTTCCAGATTATGAAATTGAATTTCATCCAAAATGCAACGTTTTAGCTGGAATGAATGGGAAATCTGCAACTTTAGATGCACTTTCGATTGCTCTGAATCAATACTTGGTGGAATTGAACTGTGCAAAGAAAAATCCTATCAACGTTGAGGATGTTTATTGTACTGCTACGTTAGTTGGAGGACGAATAAAAAGTGAAAGACATTTTCCAAGTATCATCTGTTGAAGCATTAAATCTTTGTTATGTTCAGTGTTTAAGCAATCAGAGCCTTATCGCTGAGAGCTGGTCAAAAACAGATTAGAATAGTTCAACACTAAAGGGGTCGAATTCGACTCCTTTGAAGATTATAATTAGAAGCAGAATAGTATACGAAAGGTTTTGTTGTGTATAGTTTTTTCATTGTAATAAGACGGAAAATACAGTATAATAACAAATAACATAAATTAACAGCAATATCGAGATTTTGTAGTTTTTTGGAATTGAAAAAACATTTAAGGAGGTTTTAGTGCGATGACAAATGAAAAAATCAAAAATTCCAGTGAGCTAGAGTTTGCTGTATTTTGTATTGAAAATGTAGCGGCAAAGCTGGATGTGGATGCAAAGCGTGTTTATCAGGC
Source organism: Butyricicoccus intestinisimiae (assembly GCF_018918345.1). Classification (NCBI taxonomy): domain Bacteria; kingdom Bacillati; phylum Bacillota; class Clostridia; order Eubacteriales; family Butyricicoccaceae; genus Butyricicoccus; species Butyricicoccus intestinisimiae. The sequence goes on along the minus strand of NZ_JAHLQI010000001.1, from coordinate 421,961 downwards.
ATTTACTGAACAGAGCGATATTCTAAACGGTTACATCGTGCCAGAATATGAAGTACTGCATACCCAGAGTCGGGAATATATTGTCAACGATCTCCTTGATGTTATGAAAGAAAGGGGCGTGGAAATATGATTCTCTATCATGGTTCTTTTTTAGAGATTGCAAAGCCGGATTTGGTACATTCCCGCCCCAATGTAGATTTCGGGCGTGGCTTCTATGTCACGCCTTTGTATGAACAAGCGGTGAAGTGGTGCGGTAAATTCAAACGCCGTGGGAAAGACGGTATTATTTCTCGGTATGAATACGATGAGAGCAGGGAAAACGAGCTGAAAACAATGGAATTCGATTCTTATTCCGAAGAATGGCTGGATTTTATTCTCAATTGCCGCAGTGGAAAAGATTCAACAGAGTATGATTTGGTTGTGGGTGGTGTTGCCAATGATAAGGTGTTCAATACCGTGGAACTGTTCTTTGACGGGCTGATTGATAAGGTGGAAGCTATCAACCGCCTGCGTTATGAAAAGCCGAACTTGCAAATTTGTTTCCGCACAGAGAGCGCACTGTCTCTGCTACATTTTGAAGGGAGTGAAACATTATGACAGCGAACCCGATTTTGCTTCAGAAAAAATATAGTCGTGTTATCGAGTGCTTTGCTAAACAGCAGGGACTTTCACTGGATGCGGCATTAGATTTCTTTTATCACTCTCAGGTCTATCAGTTGATCCGTGATGGCGTTTCCGATATGCACTGCATGAGCGACATGTATCTGGCAGAGGAATTGAAACAGGAGTATTCTGATAAAATTAAAAATAGCAAATAGCAGAAAAAAGCAAGCAGAAATAGTCTTTGTTATAAACGCAAGGACTATTTTTTTGCCTAAAAATTCTATATTAAAACTGGCGGGTCTTAGTCCGATCTGCTAGAAAAGTTATGCAGAGGATTTCTCTACTTATATAACCCACAATTTAGCTCTGCAAGAGAGGATCTGTTTTTTGAAAATCAAGAAACCATTATTAGGACTGCTTGTTTGTGCTTCTGCATTATTGTCTGTTGATAAAGCATATGCAGCAACAGCAAGTGTGTCCGAGGATGCCAATCTACGGAGTGATCCTTATAATACGAGTAGTATTGTAGGAACTCTGACAACTGGTGAACAAGTAGAGATAGGGGAGCGACGGTTTCAACGCGCAATTTGTCAAATGGTTGGTATTTAATTTCATATAACGGCAAGACCGGATACATTAGTTCTCAGTACACATCAAAGTCTAAGCCAAATTCCTCCCCATCTTCTGCCAATGTATCTATCACTGAAGCGATTGCCATTGCACGGCGGTATATTGGTTATCCGTATGTTTGGGGTGGCAATGGGCCGGATGCATATGACTGTTCTGGATTCACAAAAATGCTCTATGCAAAGATGGGAAAGACCATCCCTAGAACATCTTATGCTCAGTATTCTAACTGCCAAAAAGTATCAAAATCCAACTTAAAAGCGGGAGATTTGGTGTTCTTTTCAACATCTACACCAATTTCCAAAATAGTTAGTCATGTAGGTTTTTACATCGGAAACGGTTATATGATTCATGCTGCAAATACGAGACAGGGAATCATCTTAGACAATATTAACTCAAATTACTATAGTCAACGATATATCGGTGGCGGAAGATATTAAAGCAAAAGGCGGTGTGCAATATGTACGCCGCCTTTAAAAATGTTTCTATCTGTTCCTTATGAAAACAAAAATAAAATATATTTTTGATTATTTATCTGCTTGCTTTTTAGTTTTTATGCAATAATTATATTTTCATTTAATTACAGAAAATATTAAACTGACATTCACATATAGGAAGGACATATCTGCTTGACGCAGGGAGACTACTTGGTAAAAGCACAAGACGGGAAAATCTGCATTGCGGAGCGAACCGTGCAGCCCGAAGGAGCAAAATACTTGCTCCGGTTTCCCACATAAAGACGAAAAATCCCCCGCCGGTTTTCGGCGGGGGATTGCTTTATGTTCAGATCAAATTACTTGTTCTTGTTCTGAATGTACTCGTCCATAGCAGCGGCAGCCTTCTTGCCAGCGCCCATTGCCAGGATAACGGTAGCAGCGCCGGTAACAGCGTCACCGCCTGCGAATACGCCTTCCTTGGAGGTTGCGCCAACTTCGTCAGCGACAATGCAGCCCTTGCGGTTTGCGTCCAGACCCGGGGTCGTGGTGCGAATCAGCGGGTTCGGGGAAGTGCCGATTGCAACGATAACAGCGTCAACGTCGAGAACGTCCGTGCTGCCCTCAATCGGAACCGGACGACGGCGGCCGGACTCATCCGGCTCACCCAGCTCCATGTTCTGGATATGTACGCTCTTTACATGGAAGTCGTCATCGCCGTAAATCTCAATCGGGTTAGCCAGCAGCTTGAAGATGATGCCTTCTTCCTTTGCATGGTGAACTTCTTCCTTACGTGCCGGAAGCTCTGCCTCGGAACGGCGGTATACAATGTATACTTCCTCAGCACCCATACGCTTTGCGCAGCGAGCAGCGTCCATTGCTACGTTGCCGCCGCCAAATACAGCGACGCGCTTTGCGTGGTAAATCGGCGTATCGGAATCTTCCTTGTATGCCTTCATCAGGTTTACACGGGTCAGGTACTCGTTTGCAGAGTAAACGCCGTTGAAGCCCTCGCCCGGAATGCGCATGAAGTTCGGCAGACCAGCGCCAGAGCCTACGAAAATAGCCTCATAACCAGCAGCAAACAGGTCGTCGATGGTCTCGGTACGGCCGACAACAAAGTTGAGCATGAACTTTACGCCCTTTGCCTTCAGCGTGTCGATTTCCTTCTGTACGATTGCCTTCGGCAGACGGAACTCCGGAATGCCGTACATCAGCACGCCGCCGGCGGTGTGCAGTACTTCAAATACGGTAACCTCGTAGCCCTTTGCAACCAGATCGCCTGCACAGGTCAGACCAGCAGGGCCTGCACCGACAACAGCAACCTTGTGACCGTTGGATGCCGGTACTTCGATCGGATCGTTGGACGGATGTGCCATTGCATAGTCAGCAGCAAAGCGCTCCAGACGGCCAATGCCAACCGGTTCGCCCTTGATGCCGCGGACACACTTGCTCTCGCACTGGCTCTCCTGCGGGCATACACGACCGCAGACAGCCGGAAGGGAGCTGGTCTCCTTGATCTTTGCGTTTGCTTCCAGGAACTTGCCTTCCTTAATCAGGGAGATGAACTCCGGAATCTGTACATTTACCGGACAGCCGCCAACACACGGCTTATTTTTACAGTTCAAGCAGCGAGTTGCTTCGTCCACTGCGGTAGCCTCGTCATAACCGAGGGAAACTTCCAAGAAGTTCTTATTTCTTACGTTCGGATCCTGTTCCGGGATCGGATTCTTCACTGGGGACATATTCGGCTTTGCCATCTTTACTTTACCTCCATTTTCATGAGATTGCACTGGTGCTCTCTAGCAGCCTGCTCCTGCGGCTTGTAGATAGCGGAACGGCGCATAGCCTCATCGAAGTCAACCTGATGACCGTCGAAGTCCGGACCGTCTACACAAGCGAACTTGGTCTCGCCGCCAACTGTCAGACGGCAGCCGCCGCACATACCCGTGCCGTCAACCATGATGGTGTTCATGGAAACGATGGTCTTGATGCCGTATGGCTCAGTCGTCTTGCAGACGAACTTCATCATAATCATCGGGCCGATGGCAATGACAACGTCGTACTTGTTGCCGGCTTCAATCAGTTCTTTCAGCGCATCAGTAACAAAGCCCTTGTGACCGTTGGAACCGTCATCGGTTACCAGCGTCAGTCTGGAACATGCGCCCTTCATCTCATCTTCGAGAATGATGGCATCAGTGTTGCGGAAGCCTGCGATCAGATCTACGTCAACACCCATGTCGTGCAGCTTCTGTGCCTGCGGCAGTGCGATGGCACAGCCCAGACCGCCGCCGACAACAGCAGCCTTCTTGATGCCGTCGAATTCAGACGCTTTGCCCAGCGGGCCTACAAAGTCATGCAGGCAGTCGCCTTGGTTCATCTGACCCAGCTTCATGGTCGTTGCGCCGACTTCCTGCACAACAATCGTGATGGTGCCCTTCTTGCGGTCGTATGCAGAGATGGTCAGCGGGATACGCTCACCGTCCGCATCAACGCGGAGAATGATGAACTGTCCCGGCTCGGCCTTCTTTGCAACATACGGTGCATCAATGACCAGCAGGACTACGTTTGAACTCAAACGACGCTTTTCAAGAATTTGATACATGAAAATATCCTCCTAATATCATAAAACATATGAAATAACACAAATCAATCAATCAACAATACTTTTTTTAGATAAACCAACTGAATCTATCATACAATATTTGAGGAATTTTCACAATACCTTTGGAATTTTTTTTTACGAAAATCAATAACTATGCAAAAGATTCCGAAGATATGCAAAAAGGTATCCCAGATGTTTTCGTTCTATCATCAAGACTTTACACATAAGCTGAATTAATCACACGGAGAAAGGAGGGCTTGCTGTGGAACAGCAGCTCAAACAAGCCTGTGCCTGCTTGCTGCCGGAGCGCAGACAGGCATTGGCCCGTCTGCCTATCGACACACAAGCGCGCTGTGAAGAGCTTCGTCTGCGTGTCGAACAGCCGATGCAGATTGTCGTTGGCGAAAGCGAACAGCGTGTCGGAGAATCGGTTTTTCACAGCGCGGAAATCAAAGATACGCTGGAGCGGGCGGCGGAGTATTCTTTGCACACGTGCGCGGGCAGCCTGCGACAGGGATTTCTGACGATGCGCGGCGGTCATCGCGTTGGCGTGTGCGGACAGACCGCTGTACAAGACGGAGCTATGCTCTCCTTTCGCAGCATCTCCTCGCTCAATATCCGTATCGCCCGCCAGATCAAGGGCGCTGCTTCGCCGGAGCTGCTGCGGCAAATCCGCGATGGCACGCACCTGTACAACACGCTGTTTTTGTCCCCGCCGGGCTGGGGGAAAACGACGCTGCTGCGCGATATTGCCCGTCAGCTCGCCGATGCAGGCGTTCGCACGGCTGTGGCGGATGAGCGGGCGGAGCTGGCGGCGCTGTATCACGGCGTTCCGCAGTTTGACATTGGCAGGCATACCGATGTGATAGACGGCTGTCCGAAAGCACAGGCGGCGATGATGCTGGTCAAGACCATGTCTCCGCAGCTGTTGCTGCTGGATGAAATTACCTCAGAGGCGGACATTTATGCCGCAGAATGCGCCGCACACTGCGGCACGGCGGTGTTCGCGTCTGCTCATGCGTGGGATTTGGAGGATTTCCAACTGCGGCCGCTCTATCAGCGCTTGCAGGAACGAAAAATCTTTGCCCGCATCTTTTGTATTGAACAGGGGCATCAGGTGACGCGCCTGATTTAAATAAGAATGAGAAAGGAAGAAGCGGAATGTTAAAGATTTTGGGTGCGCTGCTGGTAATTGGTTCGTTTACCGGCATTGGAATGACCCAGCGGCAGCAGTTTCGGCGGCGCGTCATTGCACTGGGTGATATGCTGTCTGCGCTGGATATGATTTCGGCAGAGCTGTCGTTTCATCTGACGAGCATTCCGGATATTGTCGCCAAGCTTGCGGCAGACACGCGCAGCAGCATTTGCGGGCTGTTCCAGCCCATGCAGCAGCTCATGCGGCAAGATGACAATTTGTCGATGACGTTCAAATGGATGAAAAGTATGCGCGAATACGGTGCATCCGTCGGGCTCACGCAAGATGATGTTGTGATTTTGTGTGATTTGGCGGAATTCATTGGAAAATATGACGTACAGGCACAGCTGAACAGCATTGCCTATGCGAAAGCGCGTCTGACCAAACAGTTGGATATTGCCTCGATGGAGATGAAAAGCAAAGGAAATGTGTACCGCACCTGCTGCGTGGCGGCGGGAATTCTGCTGGTACTGGTTTTAATCTGACAATGATGCGCCTATGGAAGTGGATTTGATTTTTAAAATTGCCGCAGTCGGTATTCTGGTTGCGGTACTCAATCAGCTGCTTGTCCGCTCAGGGAGAGAAGAACAGGCGATGATGACCACACTGGCAGGACTGATTGTGGTCATGATGCTGATTGTACAGAAAATCAGTGAGCTGTTTGCGTTGATTCAACATGTATTTGATTTTTAAGCTGGCGGTATTGGCTGTCTGCGGCGCACTGTTTGCCGCATTTCTCAAGCCGCTCTCACCGGTCTTTGCCATTTTCACGTCGCTTGCGTGCGGACTGCTGCTGATTTACGCCGTACTTGACCCTGTCAGGCAGATTTTCGATGCGTTGTCCGGATTTTTGACGGCGGTGGGCGTTTCCCGCAATCTATATGTGCCCGTCATCAAGGCAGTTGGCATTGCGGTTCTCGTACACATCACCGCGCAGGTGTGCAGAGATGCAGGAGAGAGCGCGTTGGGCAGCAAATTGGAATTGGCAGGCGTGATTGCCGCCATCGCGGTGTGCATTCCGCTCATGCGGGAGGTGTTCACGCTGCTGGAAACCATGCTTTTGTAACGAACACAAGGAGCAGACGTATGAAACGCTTTGTCATTGTCATGCTGCTGGGGCTGTGTTTCGTGCAGTACCTGATACAGCCGCACGCATATGCGGCGCAGATGTTCTCTGACCGGCAGACACAGGGACAGGCGGATATGCGACGGACATTGGATGGCGAGAGCCGGATGGTATTAGACGCAATTTCCGACGGGGAAGATTTGACACAAAGTATTTCGCGGATTTTACGGCAGACAAAACAGCAGCAGCGCGGTGCAATTGCCGAGGCCGTTGCGGCGCTGACCGGCGCCGCGGCCGTGATGCTGTTGTGCAGCTGTGCGGAAGCTTTTTCTAAGACATCTCGCATTTCTCCGCTGATTTTGCAGCTGGCGGGAGCGCTCGGCATGACGGCGGCTGTCTATCAGACGCTTGCCGGACTGACCAGCTTGTGCAGAGAGACCACAGAACAAATACAAATTTTTTCCAAGTCTATGCTACCGGTCATGACAACGGCGATTGGACTGTCCGGTTCGCCCGCCTCTGCCGCGCTGGTGTATAGCGGAACGATGTTTGCGCTGGATCTGTGCATTTCCTTGATTACCGGTGTATACATTCCGGCTGTGTCGGCGTATGTGGCAATTCTCACCGTGAACACGGCCATTGGAAATGATATGCTCAAACGGCTGGCGGCATGCGTCAAGTGGCTGATTACCGGTTCGCTCAGGCTGCTGCTGACACTGTTTTTCTTTTACATCACGATTTCCGGTTCTGTCAGCCATGGCATGGATGCAGGGACGGTGAAGGCCGCCAAATTTGCGCTCAATTCGTCGGTGCCGCTGGTCGGGAATATCTTGTCCGGTGCAACGGATTCTGTGCTGGCGGGTGCCGTTGTACTCAAAAATTCTCTGGGCGTGTTTGGCATGCTGTGTATCTGCGCCATTTGTCTTGTGCCGTTTTTGCGGATTGGCGTCAACTATTTGGCGTTCAAAATCGGAGCGGCTGTGCTGTCGCCGATTTGCCCCAAATTGCTCAGCGGATTGGCTGACGGCATCGCGGACAGCATTGGTATGATTTTCGGCATGTTGGGCAGCTGCTCGGCAATTTTGTTTTTTGAGCTGGTGTATTCGGTGGTGATGGTGACATGATTGAGCTGCTGCGCCAGATGATTTTGAGTGTGACAGCGGCGTCTCTGTTCGGTGCAGTCGTGCTCGCAATGGTTCCGGATGGCGCAATGAAGGAGGTGCTTCGAATGGGAACCGGTCTGCTTTTGATTGTATCGCTTGTACTGCCGCTGCAGCGATATACACCGCACGCAATCGGCGATTTTCTCCCGCGGCTGGAGCGGCAAACGGCACGAAGCCAAGACACCACGGATCTCATCCGGCAGGAGATTCTCCGAGAAGTGGAGGTAGAAGCCGCACAGAACATCGAGCAGATGGCACAGAGCCGGCAGCTTTCCTGCAAAGCGCAGGTGACGGCACAGATTCAAGAGGACAATCAAGTCGTCATTCAGCGCGTTTGCCTGCAGCGGGCAGCACAGACAGATGATTTTTCTGCGTTCAAGCAGACACTTGCGCGGCAGCTCGGCATATCTGCCGACAGCATTCTCATACAATGAAGCAGGAGCGACAATCGTATCAGGCAATGCTGCTGCGCTTATGGGAGCGCTATAAGTTCTTTGTCGTTGCCATTTTGCTCGGGGCTGTGCTGACAGCGGGAAATCTGCGTCCGGAATCCGGATCACAGAAGCAGGAGACGAAGAAACAAGACGAGGTATTTGATTTGCAGGCGTTTCAGCAGCAAGTGGCAGACAGTCTGTCTCAGATTGACGGTGCAGGGAGCGTAACGGTGCTCTTGTCTCTGGAGACCGGAGAGGAATCGGTTTATGCGGCGGACGTCAGCGAATCCAGCCAAGCGGCTGAGAACAACAGCAGCGAATCGTATGAGCGTTCGACGTCGATTTTGTCGGACGGCAGTTATGGAGAAGCGCCGATTTTGATTAAGAGCAAGTACCCGACGTTTCGCGGCGCGATGATACTGTGCGAGGGCGCGGATGACGATGCGGTTCGCCTGCAAATCGTGCACGCGGTCTCTGCTCTGTGCGGCATTTCCAGCGACCACATATCTGTATCCAAACGAATACAATAGGAGGGAGAACATGATATCCTTACGCAAGCGCGGTGCCGTATACGGCGTGATTGGTCTCATGCTGTGCGTCGCAGTTTACTTGAACTGGAGCTATTTTCAGACACCGGACGAACTGACCATTGCCGATCAGGCAGAGGCGAGCGGAAGCGTGTACGGTGCGGTCACAGCGGTAGACAATACCGATACGGCGGCAGATGCATCCTCCGACGGTTCTGCGAAGAAAACGCAGAAAACCGATTATTTCGCGCAGGCGCGATTGTCGCGGGAGACCGCACGGGATGAAGCGCTCACGATGCTGCGGGAAACCGTCTCTGATGACAGTGCATCGGAGGACGCCAAAAAACAAGCGAGCGAGAAGATTACACAAATCGCAGGCAATACCGTAAAAGAAGAGCGGTTGGAAAGCCAGCTCAAATCCAAGGGATATACCGACGCGGTCGTCTATATCTCAGATGAGACAATCAGCGTCATTGTTTCTTCACCAAAGGGCGGTCTGAATGCTTCATCTACAGCGGCAATTTCGGATATGGTATTGTCTGAAACCGGTGCACAGGCATCGATGCTGCGTGTCAGCGAAGCGAAATAATCCGGCTTTTTTTAATTTCTTGTTTTCAAACGTCAATCCATATGGTATAATCACATCGTAAGGAGTGTGATACCTATGGCAGACGGTAAGGAATACTGGACTTCCGGCGGCGAACAGGACAGTGTTCGCATTTCTGAGGATGTCATCGCGTCGATTGCGGCAATTGCGGCATCTGAGACAGAGGGCGTAGGCAACCTCTATTCCGGCATTGGCACCAACGTCGCAGAGTTTTTGGGCAAGAAGAGCTTGGCGAAGGGCGTAAAGGTTGTGTTCCATGGTGATCTGGTTGAAGTCGAGGTCAGTATGCTCGCACAGTACGGCTATGATATTTGCGAGGTCAGCAAAAAGGTGCAGGAGGCAGTTCGTTCTTCGATTCTGTCCATGACCGGTATGCGTACTTCGGCGGTAAATATCAACGTGGGCGGTGTGTCCTTTGAGACGTCGACGGCTGTATCTACTGAGGTTCAGTAACCACAGCACAGTAAAATAAACCCTGACCGGCGCCGGTCGAGGGTTTATTTTTTTGCAGACTTGTTGTATAATATATTTTAAATCATAAAATGGCTAGTTTTGACCGAATACGGAGGTATCCCTGTGGGAAGAAAAGAAGCAAGAGAAATTGCACTGCATCTGATTTTTGAATTGAGCTTTAAACAGTTTGATGACGCAGAACTCGTTTCTGCCCGTCTGGAGCAGGAAGTCATGGAATCGCTGGCGGGCGATGTTGCGCTGTACGCAGGTGAGCTGCCGGAAGAGCAGAAGACTTATATTCGCAACACCGTTCTCGGCGTCTGTGCACACAACGCAGAGCTTGACGCCGTGGTAGAAGCGCATTCCACCAACTGGAAGACCAATCGTCTGACCCATATGACGATGTCTCTGCTTCGTCTGGCGCTGTACGAGATGCAGTACGCAGACGATGTTCCGGTAGGCACCGCAATTGATGAAGCGGTTGCGCTTGCGAAGAAGTATGAGTCCAAGGAAGCATCTGCATTTGTCAACGGCGTTCTCGGCGCGGTTGCACGCGAAAAGGCAGACGAGAAGGCGGAATAAATGTCTCGCTTTTTTGGTATTGATACATCCAATTACCGCACATCGGCGGCGCTGTTTGACAGTGAAACGATGCAGTGGGAAAATTCCGGCAGACTGCTGGAAGTGCCGGAAGGGCGCATTGGTCTGAGACAGAGCGATGCGCTGTTTCAGCATGTGCTGCACCTGCCGGCGCGCATCGATGCGTTGGAAGCCGGCTTTGGCAAAAATCTTCGCGCCATTGCGGCGAGCACGCGGCCGAGAGCGGTAGAAGGCTCGTATATGCCGTGTTTTCTGGCGGGAGCGGGACAGGCGCGCAGTATGGCACACGCGCTCGATGTGCCGTTTTATGAGGTCTCTCATCAGCAGGGGCATTTGGCGGCAGCGGCGTTGTCCGCGAATGCGCTGGATTTGCTGCGCCAGCCGTTTTTGGCATGGCATTTGTCCGGCGGCACGACCGAACTATTGCACGTCAAACCGGAAGGCAAGCTGTTTTCGGCAGAAATTGTCGGCGGCACGGATGATTTGGCAGCAGGTCAGCTCATTGACCGCGCAGGAAATCTGCTCCATCTGCCATTTCCGTCCGGTGCACAGCTGGAGCAATTGGCGAATCAGTGCGAAGAGCCGGAAAAGCCGTTTCGGCCCAAAGTGATGGATTTTCATTTTTCGCTGTCCGGTGCGCAGAATAAAATTGAACAGCTGCATCAAAAAGGCGCTGATGCGCCGACCGTCGCACGATATGCGATTGATATTGTATCTAGTGCGGTTGTCAAAGCGACCGAACAGGCAGTACAAGCGACCGGCTTGCCGGTGCTGTGTGCAGGTGGCGTCATGTCCAATCGGCTGCTGCAAAAACGAATGCGCCGTAAATTCGGGGCAAAGTTTGCCGAACCGGTATTGTCCGGAGACAACGCCGTGGGCGTTGCGGTCTTGGCGGCGATTTTGAGCGGAGAATTGGCATGAGACAATCTGGTGCGAACATCTATACTGTAACACAAGTCAATCACGCGATTAAGCTGCTGCTGGAAGATCAGGACGCTTTTCGCAATCTATATATTCAAGGCGAGCTCTCAAACTATAAGAAATATCCGTCCGGACATCACTATTTTACTTTGAAAGACGCGGACGGTGTGCTCTCAGCCGTGATGTTTCGCTCGGACGCTGCGCGTCTGCGCTTTCAGCCGGAAAACGGGATGAAAGTCATTGCGCGGGGGCGTATCAGCGTATATCCGCAGCGCGGACAGTATCAAATGTATGTCGCTGACATGATGCCGGATGGCATCGGCGCGCTGACGATTGCATTTGAACAGCTCAAACAGCGCCTGTATCAAGAGGGACTGTTTGACGAAGGACATAAAAAGCCGATTCCGCGGCTGCCGGCGCGCATTGCTGTTGTGACGTCGCCGACAGGTGCCGCCGTGCGCGATATTTTGCGCATTCTGAAACAGCGGTATCCGATTGCGCACGTCGTTATTTATCCGGTGCTTGTGCAGGGCAAAGAAGCCGCTGGACAGATTGTTGCGGCGATTGAAGCAGTCAACCGCCGCCATGATGCAGACGTCATGATTGTCGGCCGCGGCGGCGGTTCTCTGGAAGATTTGTGGGCGTTTAACGAGGAAATTGTCGCGCGAGCGCTTTATGCTTCAGAAATTCCGGTCATTTCCGCCGTCGGACACGAGCCGGATATTACCATTTCGGATTTTGTCGCGGATGCCAGAGCGTCTACGCCGTCCAATGCGGCGGAAATTGTTGCGGCAGACACGCGCACGATTCGAGACGGTCTGTATCATGCCAATACGGTCATGCGCGGCGATATGTTGGATATGTTACACGGCTTTCGGCTGCGTTTGGAAGCGCTGGACAAGCGCCGCAAGCTGCGCGCGCCGCTGGGATATATTCAGGATAAGCGGTATCAATTGGAACACATATCGGGTCAATTGTCCGCGGCAATGCGGCAGATTGTTGCGGCGGATCGGCAGCGATTTGTCGAGCAGGCGGCATATCTGGATGCATACAGTCCGCTCAAAGTTCTGGCGCGCGGGTATTCCGTTGTGACCAAAGACGATGCTGTGATTTCCAGCAGTGCCAAGCTGCACAAGGAGGACGAAATTACGATTCGCTTTGCCAAGGGCGGCGCCGTGTGCACGGTTAAGCAGGTAAAGCGGAAGGTATAAGGGGATATGAGCATGGAAGATTTGACATTTGAGCAAGCCATGCAGCGCTTGGAAGAAATCGTATCGCTTCTCGAAGACGGCAAAGCACCGCTGAACGAGAGTATGGCGCTGTTTGAGGAGGGCACCAAGCTGTCTGCGTATTTGTCCCAATTGTTGGACACGGCGGAGCAAAAGGTGACGATGATAACCGTACGCGACGGAGCAGAGACCGAGATTCCGTTTGACACGCAGGAAGGAGAATGACAGATGACGCTGAAAGAGCAGCTTGCAGCATACAGCAAGATGGTAGAAGACCGTTTGATGACATATATTCAGCCGAGCGAGGACAAAGGACAAGCCGTTGTCTTTGAGGCCTGCCGCTATTCCGCGATGGCAGGGGGCAAACGTCTGCGTCCGGGATTGGTACTGGAATTTTGCCGTGTGTGCGGCGGAAATTTGGAAGCGGCGCTTCCATTCGCCTGCGCGTTGGAGATGATTCACACGTATTCTCTCATTCATGATGATTTGCCGTGCATGGACAATGATGATTTCCGCCGCGGAAAGCTGACTAACCACAAGGTATACGGCGAGGCAACGGCGGTTCTGGCCGGTGACGGTCTGCTGAATCTGGCGTTTGAAACGGCTTCTGATCCGGCGAATACCAAGCTGGTGTCGGCGGAAACACAGGTCAAGGCGATTCGCATGCTGTCGCGTGCGTCGGGCATGGACGGCATGATTGGCGGTCAGATTTTAGATATGCAGGCGGAGGAGACGTCCATTTCTCTGGAACAGCTCAAAACATTGCAGGAGCTGAAAACCGGCGCCTTGATCAGCGTAGCGGCTCAGCTCGGCTGCTTGATTGGCGGAGCAACCGCAGAACAGACGCAGGCAGCTGCCACATATGCGGCGTGCATCGGTCTGGCATTTCAGATTCAGGACGACATTCTGGATATTGAAGGCGATGCGGAGACATTCGGCAAGCCGATTGGCTCGGATGAGGAAAACGGCAAGAGCACCTATCCGTCGCTGCTCGGACTGGAAAAGTGCCATGCGCTCGTGCACGAGCTGTCGCAGCAGGCAGTGGACGCACTGGCATCATTTGCGGATGCCGGCATTTTGCCGGAGTTAGCATACTCTTTGGCGGATCGCAACCATTAAAAACAAACCAAAGATGAAATTGTTGTAAATAAATTGCTGTATCCCTTGCAAAAATGATGCAGAGTATGGTACAGTAATACGCGGTGGCGCAGTATTCTAGTCAGCCGCTTCGACTCCTAAGACGGGCCTAAAAATCCGTAGAAAGGCACATCGATGAAGTCCCTGGTGTTTGCTTCTTACGCCCAGTTTGGGGTGGATGCTGGGGGTTAAGGTTTTAGGATGCTTCCCAATGGCATGGGAATATAGTTCCTATTACCGTGGAGACCGGTTGCTGTAGAGAACCTATACACCTTCGGGTTGATGGATTCTTTACGGGATCGGAATAAACCTGCAATGCGGTGCGAATGCAGCTCGACTGCAAAGACGCTGTGTGCAGCGTAGCCTGCCTTGCGTGAGTCTGGGGGATCGGGTGTCCGCAGATGCATGGTCATGGCCATGATCGTCTCCTGTATTGACCCGTGAAACCTACCTTGCAAAAGAGGCTAAGAGTCGGACTGGCTGTCGCGGAAATCGCCTAGACTGTCGTAACTGGGCAGACAGAGGATTGCAGTACGGACTAAGTGGCAATTCGGTACCGGAATCGGTAACGACCCGGCACAGACCATAATGGGAAACCGCCAACTGGCAACGGTTGGTCGTCTCTGGGGAAATCCAACCGAACCTCAAGCCGTAAGATTTACTCTGTCTGCTGCCACCCTTGTATAAACATACAAAAGCGCCGTGCGTCTGACGATGAAACATCATCGATAACGCGGCGCTTTTTTCACGCCTTTTTGGTGTAAAGTTAGAAAGAAATTCAAATCGCTTGACATACTATGTAATTCATCATAAAATGTTTACAACAGAATAAATACAAATATCGTGAATATGGAGGACACATCACTTGGACAGCGACACAGGAAAACCGAAAAAAAAGACAAAGCAGAAGCAGAACGGCAATGCCGTCAATGTGAGATGGATTGCAACGATCAGCATCACGAGCTTTCTGCTGTCCGTACTCATGTCGTACACATCGAATCGGGCACTGGAAAGCGTAGGAAACATCATTGCGTTTGTCATTTTGCTCGTGTTTATTTCGATAGGCATCTTATTTGACATTATCGGCGTTGCTTCAACGGTTGCAACGGAAAAACGCTTTCACTCGATGGCAGCGCGCCGCGTCAATGGTGCCAAGCAGGCGATTTGGATCGTGCGAAATGCAGAAAAGGTCGGCAGCTTCTGCAACGACGTAGTCGGTGACATTTCCGGTATCATTTCCGGTGCGACGAGTGCTGTTATTATTACGCGGCTGACGCAGGATGGAACCGACGTGCGCTCTGTCATCCTGTCATTGGTTATTACGGGCTGTGTGTCGTCGCTGACAATTGGCGGCAAGGCCATTGGCAAGACATTCGCGATTTCCCACAGCGAGGACATCGTGTTTCTCACCGGCCGTGTGCTGTCAATCCTGCCGTGGAAAAAATAAACAAGATGCCGCAGGAGCAATTCCGCGGCATCTTATTGGAATTCGGGGTTAAGAGATGGAAAAGCAGAAAGAGACGATGCGATATGGTCTTCTGGATCGGGACGATTTGCCCTCGATGCTGGGATCACTGACAAAAGAACAATTGGATGAACTTTGCGGAGAAATTCGGCAGTTTTTGTTGGATCATGTCTCGCAGACAGGCGGACATCTGGCGTCCAATCTCGGCGTGGTGGAGCTGACGATAGCGCTGCACCGTTGTTTTGACACATCGCGTGACCGCTTGCTCTTTGATGTAGGGCATCAGTGCTATACGCACAAAATTCTGACGGGACGAAAAGATGCATTTGGTCAGCTGCGGCAGTTTGGCGGCATTTCCGGCTTTTTGAAACCGTCGGAATCCATACACGATGCGTGTATTACAGGACATGCGTCCAGCTCGATTTCTGTCGCACAGGGCATGGCACATGCGCGCACGCTGCTGGGCGAAGACTATTCCGTCGTCGCAGTCATCGGTGACGGTGCACTGAGCGGCGGTATGGCATACGAAGCGCTCAATTCCGCCGGAGCCAGCAAAGAGCCGCTGATTGTCGTGCTCAATGACAACAACATGTCGATTGATAAAAATGTCGGTGCGATGAGCCGCCACCTGCAGCATTTGCGCGTTCAGCCGGAGTACATCCGCATGAAGCAGGACGTCAAGCAGGTGCTCGACCGCTCTCGCGTCGGAGAACGGGCGGCAAACTGGATTTCGCGCTCCAAACGCGCCGTCAAGTCTATGGTTTTGCAGTGCTCTATGTTTGAGCAGATGGGCTTTACCTATCTTGGACCGGTAGACGGTCACGATGTGCTGGCGATTTGCGATTTGCTTCAAATCGCAAAGGACATGAAAAAGCCTGTGCTCATCCATGTCAAAACCAAAAAAGGCAAGGGATACAGCTACGCAGAGCAGCAGCCGAACAAATATCACGGTGTTTCCAAATTTAATATCGCAACCGGTCAGCCGCTCAAGAAGGCCGTGACCAATTTCTCGACAGAATTTGGCAAAGAGCTGGTGCGTTTAGCAAAAACCAATCCGAAAATCTGTGCGATTACAGCAGCGATGCCGTCCGGTACAGGCTTGGGAACCTTCTCTCAGCTGTATCCGCAGCGATTTTTCGACGTCGGCATTGCGGAGGAACACGCCGTCGCGATGACCGCCGGCATGGCAAAACAAGGCCTGCGTCCGGTCTGCGCGCTGTATTCGACATTTTTGCAGCGTGCATATGACCAGCTTATTCACGATGTGGCGATTGATCATGTGCCGATTGTTTTGGGTATTGACCGCGCGGGCATTGTCGGAGAAGACGGTGCGACACATAACGGCGTATTTGATGTTGGATTCCTGCGTCAGATTCCGGGCATGACCCTGCTGGCGCCGTCCAGCTATGCGGAGCTGCGCGGCATGCTGCGCAGTGCGGTGCAGCACACGGACGGTCCGATTGCACTGCGCTATCCGCGCGGCGGAGAAGGCGCATATACCGAAGATCACTGGCAGGGACAGGCTGCGGTCTGTCTGCGGGAAGGCACGGATGTTGCTCTGGTGTCATACGGCATCATGATCAATGAGGCGCTGCAAGCGGCAGAGCTTCTGGAGGCACACGGTGTTTCCACAGCCGTATACAAGATAAATATCTTGACCGCCGCGTTTTCTGATGAATTTTTGCGGCAGGTTTCTCAGTGCGGCCGCGTTGCTGTGATAGAGGATGTCATGCACGCAGGCGGCGTCGGGCAGGCGCTTGCAGAAACACTGGCGCTGCAACAGATACAAATGAACTGGATTCGCCTGTTTCACACAGACAGCAGTTTTGCGCCGCAGGGAGCTGTTCGGCAGATATACGAATATTACCATTTAGACGGCAACGCAGTTGCCAAGACCTGTTTGGAGGCTATACAGCATGAAAAAGAAGAGACTGGACGTTCTTCTATTTGAAAAAGGCATGGTGCCGTCCCGTGAGCGCGCAAAAGCGATCATTATGAGCGGTATCGTTTATGTAAATAACCAGAAGGCGGACAAAGCCGGCATGAGCATTCCGGAAGACGCTGAAATTGAGATTCGCGGCAAGACCAATTCGTTTGTCAGCCGCGGCGGACTCAAGATTGAAAAGGCGCTGACATATTTCCAGATTGACCCGAAAGATTTGTGCGCGATGGATATCGGCGCATCAACAGGCGGTTTTACCGACTGTCTGCTGACGCGCGGCGCGAGAAAAGTCTATTCGATTGATGTCGGATACGGTCAGCTTGCATGGAAGCTGCGCCAAGATCCGCGCGTGGTCTGCATGGAGCGCACCAATATCCGCAAGGTCACGCCGGATATGCTGGACGATGTGCCGGAGTTCGCCGTCATTGACGTGTCATTTATTTCGCTCAAACTGGTGCTTCCGGTCGTTGCACAGCTATTGAACGAGCACGGCCGCATTGCCTGCTTGATTAAGCCGCAGTTTGAAGCCGGCAAGGGCAAGGTCGGCAAGAAAGGCGTGGTGCGCGAGCCGGAAATTCATCTGGATGTACTCAACGCATTTATTGAAAATGCACACGAAGCCGGTTTCCATGTCTATAATCTGACCTTCTCACCAATCAAGGGACCGGAAGGCAACATCGAATTTTTGGGATACATCGGCAAAGACGGAGAGGATGCCGATATAGATACCGCAGCCTTGGTTGCAGAAGCACATGGAGCGTTAGACAAGCATGACGAATGAACGCTTACAGCATCCCATCAAGAAGGTCATGATTTGGCCGAACACCGGAAAAGAGGGCATGGGACTGGCGGTTCGTCAAGCCGCGGATGTCCTTCGAGAGTTCGGCGCGGAGGTGATTTTGGCGGAACGGGCACTGGAAATCGGCATTGATACAGACGGATTTCTTGTGCACACTCTGCAAAAGGCGATGATTGAAGCGGATTTTATCGTTGTGCTCGGCGGAGACGGCACAATTCTCTCCATGGCGCAGCACGCAGCCCCGTATCATGTGCCGATTTTCGGCGTGAATATGGGACACGTAGGCTTTATGACGGAAGTAGAGTTTCCGGAGTTCCGCATGATTCAGCGCATCTTTGAGGGCAAGTATACGATTGATGACCGCATGATGCTGGATGTTGATGTTATTCGCGGGGATCAGCTGGTATATCGTTCGATGGCGCTGAATGAGGCCATTGTCAAGACCGGTTCGATTTTTCGCATCAGCCTGCTGGATATTTTCTGTGATCGGCAGCCCGTGTGCTCTCTACACGGCGACGGTGTCATCGTTGCCACGCCGACGGGCAGTACGGCATATTCCTTGGCAGCCGGCGGCCCGATTATCGAGCCGTCTGCGGAAAACATCTCGGTTGTGCCGATTTGCCCGCACGAGGTAAACGCGAAATCGTACATCTATTCTCCGCATCGAGAGATCAGCATTGAGCCGCGATTTTTTAACGATGCGACGATATTTGTGTCCTGCGACGGGCGCAGAGGATTTGAACTGATGGACGGTGACCGCGTGTGTATTCGCAAGGCTCCGTTCTTCACCCAGCTGCTTCGCGTAAAGGGAAACAGCTTCTATTCGCTGTTAAATGAAAAATTGACCATTCGGCGCGTATAAAAGAGGAACAATCATGAAATTTCAACGCCAAGCAAAGATTTTGGAACTCATTGAGACCAATGAGATTGAGACGCAGGAGGAACTTTCCTCGCGCCTGCGTCTGTTAGGCTATGAGACCACACAGGCGACGGTTTCCCGCGATATCAAGGAACTGCGTCTGATTAAAATTCTGTCTCCGTCCGGCAAATATCGCTATGCGACATCTGCACAAGAGGCAGAGAACAGTTATGCCAGCCGCTTGCAGAACATCTTTCGAGAGTGTGTAACCAGCGTTGCAGCGGCACAGAATCTGGTCGTGATTAAGACGTTTCCGGCGCTGGCGCCTGCGGCAGCCAATGCGATTGATGCCATGCGGCTTCCCAACGCACTGGGCTCTATCAGCGGCGATGACACGGTATTCATTGCAATGAAGGACAACGAGAGCGCGGTTGAATTTTGCGAAGCTACCAAGAAAAACTTGAAATAAAAGAGGTGCCATTATGCTGAGTCTGCTTCACATTGAAAACATTGCTATCATTGAACAGGCAGACATTGTTCTGCAGCCGGGATTTACCGTGCTGACAGGCGAGACGGGTGCCGGCAAATCCATTATTATTGATTCCATCGGCGCGATTTTGGGACAGCGCACCAGCCGCGAACTCATTCGCAGCGGCGCAAAAAAAGGCTTTGTCAGTGCGGTATTTGAAGATATTCCCGCAGCGCTCAAGCGCCAGCTGGAAGAACTGGGCTTGGACACGGAGGATGACGGAACCGTTCGCATCCAGCGCGAGCTGTCGGCAGAAGGGCGCAGCGTGTGCCGTGTCAATATGCGTCCGGTATCTGCGTCTGTGCTCAAAACGCTGAGTCCGTATCTCATCAATATACACGGTCAGCATGACGGTCAGAAGTTGATGCAGGAAGAATATCACATTGACTTTTTGGACAGCTTTTTCGAGGCGGAAACGCTGTTGGAGCAGTTTCGCCCGATGTATGCAGAGCTGCACACCCTGCGTAGCAAAATTCGGGAACTAGAGAAAAGCGGACAGCAGCGCGAACAGCGCATTGATATGCTTCGATATCAGATAGATGAAATCGAAGCGGCACAGCTGCAGCCGGGAGAGGAAGAAATGCTGACCGAACGGCGGCAATTTTTTGAAAATGCCGGACAGCTGGCGTATTCGCTGCAGGCGGCAAGCAAATTGCTTTCCGGCGGCGAAGAAGATGACGGCGCGATGGACTTGCTGTCGCGCGCGGCAGACGAATTGGCTGATGTGGCGGCGTTATCTCAGGACTTGAATAATTTGTCGCAAAAAGCCGAAGAAGCGCGCTATCAGGTCGAGGATTTGGCGGCATCGGTCGCTATGCTGGCGGCAGATGTCGATTTTTCGCCCAAGGAGCGCGATGCCGTAGAAGAACGGCTGGATGTGATTTACCGTCTGCGCCGCAAGTATGGCGCAACCATCGAAGAAGTGCTCTCTTATCATGACAAGGCATCCAAAGAGCTGGGCGAGTTGGAAAATGCGGATGACCGCAAGGACGAGATGATGGAGGAATACCATCGGACGCTGACCCGCGCGCGAGAAATCGCCAGCGAGTTGTCCAAGCGCCGCAGACAGGCAGCGGAGGAGCTGGAAACAAAGATTGTTGCGCAGCTCAAGGATCTGGATATGCCGAAGGTTCGCATCAGCATTCAAGTCTCCAGCCAGACCAAGCTCAATCCGCACGGCATGGATGAAGTGCGCTTTTTGATTTCGACCAATCCGGGCGAACCGGTCAAGCCGCTGAGCAAGATTGCATCGGGCGGTGAGTTGTCCCGCATCATGCTGGCGATAAAAAATGTCTTGACGCAGACGGAAGATGTGGGTACACTTATTTTTGATGAGATTGATACCGGCGTCAGCGGCAGAGCGGCGCAAAAGATTGCGCTCAAGCTCGGAGAAATTTCACGCAGAAAGCAAACGCTGTGCGTCACACATTTGCCGCAGCTGGCTGCGATGGGTGATCATCACTTGCTCATCAAAAAATCGCTGTCGGAAGAATATACGTTTACCGACGTGTTCTCTCTGACCGAGGAAGAACGGGTGAGCGAGCTGGCGCGTATGCTGTCCGGTGATGCCATCACGGAGCTCTCCATGCAAAACGCCGCGGAGCTGCTGGAACGCGCGGCGGCAAACAAGAAAAAGTAACCGGATTATCGGTTTGCTTATAAAAACAGAAAGGGATTCAAAACGATGTCACAAGTTTACGAAGAACTTCAGGCACGCGGCTTAATTGCCCAGTGCACAAACGAAGAAAAAGTCCGCGATCTGCTGGATAACCATCAGACTGCATTCTATATTGGTTTTGACGCAACGGCTGATTCGCTGCACGTCGGCCATTTCCTGCAGCTGGTTGTTATGTCCCGCCTGCAGAAGGCCGGCCACCATCCGATTGCACTGATCGGCGGCGGCACGACCATGATCGGCGATCCGACTGGCAAGACCGATATGCGCAAGATGCTGACCAAGGAGCAAATCGACCACAACGCCGAGTGCTTCCGCAAGCAGATGCGCCGTCTGGTTGATTTTGACAACGGCAAGGCAACCATGCTCAACAACGCGGACTGGATTCTCAAGTTTAACTACATGGACTTCCTGCGTGAAGTGGGCGTGCATTTCTCCGTCAACCGTATGCTGACGGCTGAGTGCTTCAAGACCCGTCTGGAGAAGGGTCTGAGCTTCATTGAGTTCAACTACATGCTGCTGCAGAGCTACGATTTCCTGCATCTGTACCGCACGATGGGCTGCCATCTGGAGCTGGGCGGCGATGACCAGTGGTCGAACATCATCAACGGCGCTGATCTGATTCGCCGCGTAGACGGCAAGGACGATGCATACGGCCTGACCTTTACTCTGCTGACCACTTCTGAGGGCAAGAAGATGGGCAAGACGGAAAAGGGCGCTGTATGGCTGGATCCGGAGAAAACTTCCCCGTATGAGTTCTTCCAGTATTGGAGAAACATCAATGACGCAGACGTCATCCGCGTTATGAAGATGCTGACCTTTATGCCTCTGGAAGAAATCGCAGAGTACGAGAAGCTGGAAGGCGCTGGTCTGAACAAGGCAAAGGAGCGTCTGGCATATGAGATTACAGCCATGGTTCATGGCAAGGAAGAGGCAGAAAAGGCAATGAATGCTGCCAAGGCTGCATTCTCCGGCGGCGCTTCCGCTGATATGCCGACCACCGCGCTGACCGCAGAGGATCTGACCGACGGTGAAATCGGCGCGATGGATCTGCTGGTAAAGACCGGTCTGGTAAAGTCTAAGAGCGAAGCACGCCGCACCATCCAGCAGGGCGGTCTGACCATCAATGACACGAAGGTTACCGACGTGTATGCTGCATACGGTGCAGATGCGTTTGCCGGAGATGGCATGATTATCCGCAAGGGTAAGAAGTCCTTCCGCAAGGTAACCCTGTAACATCACATATTCCATGCCGCTCCTTTCAAAACAGAGGGAGCGGCATTCTTATGAATTTGTTTACACAATTTTGGTTGAAATGAGGGAATCAACCTGCTATAATTGACCGAAAATGTAGATTGCTGCGATTTTTCTTTCCCTTTTGAATAGGCTATGCTATAATAAATAATTGATGATTTCACAAAAGGAGGGTGAAGGAATGAATAAGGTTTCCATCCTTGGCGTCAAATTCGATGCCATCACCAAGCAAGAAGCAGTCCAGCGGGCAATGGAGGCGATTCGGCAGGGCAAGAAGGGCTATGTCGTCACGCCGAACTCTGAGATTGTATATATGGCACGCAACAATCCGCAGCTCAAAAAGCTGCTCAATGCGGCAACGCTGGTTCTTTCCGACGGCATCGGCATTGTTCATGCTGCAAAGATTTTGAAAAAGCCGCTGACGGAAAAGGTTGCTGGTATCGAATTTGCCGCTGATTTGATTGCGGAAATGGAAAAGGAAGGCAGAAGTCTGTTTCTGTTCGGTGCAAAGCCGGGCGTTGCGCAAAAGGCTGCGGAAAACCTGAAGAAAAAGCACCCGAATCTCATTATCAACGGCTGCCGAGACGGCTACTTTAAGAGTGAGGAGCAGGCGGTTCAGGACATCAATGCCGCCGGTCACTCGGATGTCATTTTGGTTTGCTTGGGTGCACCGAAACAGGAAATCTTTATGAATACGCACATCGACGAGCTCAACGGCACGCTGCTGTGCGGCTTGGGCGGCTCGCTGGATGTCTATGCAGGCGTGGTAGAGCGCGCACCGGACTTCTATGTCGATCATGGTCTGGAGTGGTTCTATCGCCTCAAGAAGGAGCCATGGCGTGCCAAGCGCATGGCTGCGCTGCCGAAGTTCCTGCTCACTGTAATTGGCGCGAAAATCACAGGAAAAGAAAACTAAGAAATAAGGAAGTTTACCAATATGAATGTGAAACTGATCGCTTGCACCCCGTCTCCGGAACAGCTGATCTCTGCTGCCGCAAAAACCTGCTATTCTGCGGCAACGGTGGATACGCTGCTGGATGGTTTGGATGAACAAACCACACAATCGTATTTGACGATGCTCACGGATATCGGACACGAAAGCCCGATTGAGCACGCTTCGTTTACGTTTGCTATCGAAGGCGTATCCCGCTCTCTGCTGGCACAGATTACGCGCCACCGCATGGCGTCGTTTAGCGTCCAGTCACAGCGTTACGTCAAGGAAAATGCGTTTGAATTCGTCGTTCCGCACGAAATCGAGGCAATTCCGGAAGCAAAAGCGGCATTTTTGCAGGCAATGGCGGATGATCAGAAAATGTATGAGAATCTGACGGCAATTCTGCAAGAGAAGCACATGCAGACCTTTCTGGATGAGGGCTGCACGGAAAAAGAAGCCCGCCGCAAGGCGGAAAAAAAGGCAATTGAGGACGCACGCTATGTGCTGCCGAATGCCTGCGCGACCAAAATGGTCATGACTGCCAATGCACGTTCTCTGCATAACTTCTTCCGTCTGCGCTGCTGCAATCGCGCGCAATGGGAAATCCGTGAATTGGCAGAGGAGATGTACAAGCAGGTTTGCGCGGTTGCACCGACACTGTTCCGCAAGGCAGGTCCTGCCTGCACCTGCGGTGCCTGTTCCGAGGGCAAGATGACCTGCGGAAAAGCTGCGGAAGTCCGCGCCAAGTACGAAAAAATTCGTCAGGAGTGTGCAAAATGAGCGGAAAACTGCTGGTTTTAGAGGGAACGGACGCCTCAGGCAAATCCACCCAATTTGAGCGGCTGTGTCAGGCACTGGATGCGCGCGGCATAGAGTACCGCCGTCTGGTGTTCCCGCGCTACAAAGAAGAATCTTCCGCACTCATTCGCATGTATCTGGGCGGGCAGTTCGGTACACATCCGGACGATGTCAGCGCGTACACGGCATCGACGTTCTTTGCTGTGGACAGATATGCATCCTATCAGACAGAGTGGAAAGACTATTATGAAAACGGCGGTCTCATTTTGGCGGATCGCTATACAACCTCCAACGCCGTGCATCAGGCCTCAAAGCTGGAAGGTGACGAACAAAAGGCTTTTCTCGACTGGCTGTTCGACTTTGAATACCGCATCATGGGCATTCCGGCACCGGATCACGTGTTCTTTTTGGATATGCCTACAGAAGCTGTCAAGAATCTGTTGGAGCACCGGAAGGGAAAAACACAGGACATCCACGAAAAAGATCTCGGTTACTTGAAGCAGTGCTATCAAACGGCTTCTCAACTCGCCGAGCAGTTCGGCTGGCACCGCATTCGGTGCACAGACGGCAAAACCATTCGCACAATTGAAGATATTTCGTCACAGCTGGTAGACGAGGTACTTCACACGATTCTCTAAAGGAGATCTCTCTTTTTATGTTAGCATTTCACCCCATTCGATTAGAAGACAAAACAGAAGCAGAGGCTTGCCTGTCCAAGCAGAACTATCGCCTGTGCGAGCACTGCTTCACGGATTTATTTATTTGGAAAGATCATTACAACACGCAGATTTGCGTGCACGAAGGATATTTGCTCATCAAGATGGAAACATTTCCGGATAAAACCCCGATGTATCTCTCTCCGATTGGCTCCGGTGATCTGAAAAGGGTCATGTTGGACTTGGAGGCAGATGCGGAGGAACGCGGCATACCATTCACCCTTTGCTGCATTCCGGAAGATATGATCGCAGAATTTGAGGCGGTTTTGCCGGGATATTATATGATTTCTGATTATATTGACGGCGCAGATTATATCTATGATGTCAGCAAAATGGCAACATTGTCCGGCAAAAAGCTGCAGTCCAAGCGCAATTTTGTCAACCGCTTTAAAAAGACCTACGAGGGCCGCTGGTCATATGAACCCATCACCGATGAAAACAAGCAGGAGGCGTATGACTTCCATATTCACTGGGCGCAGGACGGCGACAATTGTCCGAACGGTCTGATGTACTCCGGTGAAACCTGCGCGGTGTCGCTGGCGCTCAATCATCGAGAAGCGCTCGGTATGCAGGGCGGCATATTGCGTCTGGATGGCAAGGTCATTGCGTTTACGATGGGATGTCCTGTCAGCCATGACACGTTTGTCGTGCAGCTGGAAAAGGCAGAGGCATCGATTCCCGGCGCATATCCGATGATTAACCAGCAGTTTGTGCAGCACGTCATGGACGGGTATACCTACGTCAACCGAGAGGACGATTTGGGTCTGGAAGGACTGCGCAAGGCAAAGCTGTCCTATCATCCGGTCATGATGGGCAAGAAGTACATGGCGGTGAAGGCATGATTCGATTTGCGGCACAGCAGGACTTGAACGCGGTCATTGATTTATGGACACGCTGCTTCCCAGGTGACGAGGCATTTCGAGAATGGTTCTTTGCGAACATCTATCGTTCGGATGTGACACTCGTTGATGAAGAGGACGGCGTGCTGTGTGCTATGGTGCAAATGCTGCCGTATCAGCTGCGCGACAGCCGCGGTGTGCGTCCGGTGACCTATATTTACGGCGCCTGCACGGCACCGGAGTACCGCAGACAGCACCGCATGGATCGTTTGCTGCAGGCCTCGTTTGAACTGGATGTCAAACAAGGCAGAGCGGCATCTATCCTGATTCCGCAGGAGGAATGGCTGTACGGGTTTTATGAGCAGTTTGGCTATCGAACCGCATTTTATGTATCCGACCGCATCGTTACGTGTGCAGAAACACAGAATACCGCGGGCACGCTGCGCCGCATAACCGGCGCAGATATTCCGGCGCTAAACCGCTTGTATATGCAGGCACAGGATATGCGTCTGCTGCGCTCACAATCGGATTGGGAGCAGCAGATTGCATTGTTCGATGCGCTCGGTGCGGGTGTCTATGGTCTGGAGCAAGATGGGACATTGACCGCGTATGCGTTCGTCTGGAACGATGGCGCCGACAAGCTGTGGGCGCAGGAAATTTGCGGTGTGCAGCAGGATGAGCTGGCACAGGCGATCCTGCACCAGCTGCATTGCCGGACTCTGCGTCTGACAGGTGCAGGTGCAAAGCAAAAATTAGGCTGCATCCGGTATCACGATGACACGTCGGTGCAGAATGGATATTTTAATCTGTTATTGAATTGATAAGAGGAGGCAGACAGGCATGGTATATGTTTTTCATGTAGACGGCTATGAGGACACCGAGCTGATTGCACCGCTGGATATGCTGTCCCGTGCGGGCATTCCGTTTACGCGTGTCGGCGTGACCGGAAAGACCATCACGAGCAAGCTCGGTTTTACGATTGAAGCAGACATTACGCCGGAGCAGCTGGATTTGTCCGACTGTGAGATGATTTTTTTGCCGGGTGGTCCCGGAACCAAAAATTATTTCGACAAGCCAGTCATTGACAGTGCGATTGCATATTGCATGGAGCATGACTGCTACATGACCGCCATTTGTGCGGCACCGTCCGTTCTCGCTGCCAAAGGCGTGCTGGACGGAAAACAGGCTGTCTGCCATTTCAGCGTAGACGAGAAGATGGGCAAGGCGCAGGTGCGTAAGGACTGCATGGTATGCGTGGACGGCAAGATCATTACCGCATGCGGCGCGGCGGCATCCATCGAATTGGGACTCAAGATGGTTGAAGTTCTGCGCGGTGCTGAGGCAGTGGAGAAGGTTCGCCATGGAATCGAGAGTCGCTGAGCAAAAGAAGCAGCTGCGCGGCGAGCTGCTGCGGCTGCGCAGAGAGACACCGAGACAGCAAAAACAGGCGATTGACAGACAAATCTGTCAGCACGTGATAAACAGTCCGGAGTATCGGCAGGCGCAAACGATTTTTGCGTACTGGTCGACAGACGAGGAAATCGACACCCATGCGATTCTCGCCAATGCGCGGCAGCGCGGCAAGCGCGTCTGTGTACCCAAATGTTTGAAGGGACATCGCATGATTGCCCGTCAAATCTGCTCGGAAGCGGATTTGACCGAGCAGACATTTGGCATTCCGGAGCCGGGAGAGCAGTGTCCGGAAATCGCACCGGAAGAAATTGACCTGTGTTTGGTGCCTGCGCTCGCCTGCGATGCGTCCGGCATCCGATTGGGATACGGCGGCGGATTTTATGACCGATTTCTCCCGCAGACAGCTGCCTGCCGCATGGTGCTGTGCGCGCAGGAACGATTTTTGCAGCAGGTTCCCGCAGAACAGCACGATATGCACTGCGACTGCGTGGTGACAGAAAACGAGGTGATGCGCGTTTATGAAAAATAAAGCAACAATTTTGCCGGGTCTGATGCTGTTCGCCAGCTTTGTCATCTTGATGGTGTGCGGCATGGGATTTGACTTTGTTTTTTCCCGTTTTCCATCCCTTGGCATTGTTCTCATTGAACTTTTAGCGTTTGTTCCGCCGACATATTGCTTGTATAAATCCCAAGATCAAAATTTCCGGCTGAATTTTCGATGGGAAAAGCAGCCGGACAAGCTGCCTGTGTACTTTGGATTTACGGTAAAATTTGCCCTTGCGGTTTCTTTTTTGTCGTTTCTCAGCAATTTGGTCGCTTATGTTGTGTGCGGTGCGAACGACATTGACATCAGCGCGATGATTACGACAAGCGGCGCGGGAAATCATTACGGTTTCCTCAGCTTTCTGGGCATTGTTGTGTTCTCTCCCATTGTGGAAGAATTGTTTGTGCGCGGCGCCTTGTTTTCCTCTTTTGAGTGCAGGGCGGGAACCGTTGTCAGCATCGTGCTGAGCGGTGTCTGCTTTGCCATGCTGCACGGCTCTTTGCTCAGCTTTGTTGGCCCGCTGATTGCCGGCTGTGCCTATGCCTATTTGGTTTACATGTTTGACTCCATCTGGCCAGCAATCCTTGCGCACATCATCAACAACTGTTATTATTACATTATCAATTATCTGATTCATTTGTACAGTTCCTTTGGCATCTGGAAATACTTCACGTTTATCAACGTGATTTTATTCCTGCTGACGCTGTATTTGACGCTGCGTTCGCTGGAAACCCAGATTCAGCGCGGGAATTTACGCAAGATGAAGCCAAATCCATCGACAAAATGGGATGCCGTGCGAGATTGTGTCGTTAATCCGGGATTTTTCATCTTTATTTCCAGCTTTATCATTCGAATTGTCCTAAAATAACATCAGAAAGGATAGAGATATGAAATCGAACAAAAAAAAGAAAAAGCGTATCGGCGGTACCATCAAGTATCTGGTGACGATTTTTGTCATTTCCGCCGTGCTGGCAGGAAGCGGTATTTTGCTGAGCAATGACCTCTTTGCCCTTGCAAAGCCGGACAAAGACATCACAGTTACCATTCCGGAGGATGCAACGGTGGGCGAGGTATCCAAGCTGCTGGATAAAAGCGGCGTGATTCATTACGGCTCGTTGTTCCATCTGTTTACCAGCACAGTTTATAAAGACGTTGAGTTCCGTCCGGGTATGTGGACGCTCAACTCCAACATGGACTACCGCGCCATTGTTAACCAGATTCGTCTGACCAGTAAGAGCACGGTGACTGTCACCATTCCGGAAGGCTATACCGTCAACGAAATTGTTGATACACTGGTTAAAAACGGACTCAGCTCCAAGCAGGAGCTTCAGTCTGCACTGCAGAACGATACGTTTAACTACGATTTCCTGCCGGACGATCTGGGCAATCAGACCAATCGGTTGGAGGGATACCTGTTCCCGGATACATATGAATTTTATCTCAGCGATTCTGCGGATACGATCATCAACAAGATGCTCGGCAACTTTGAAAACAAGCTCAATGATGCATCCAACGGCAAGAGCCTGGCGCAGATCTGCAAGGAAAAGGATTTGTCCGTCTCTGACATGGTAATTATCGCGTCGATCACACAGAAGGAATCCGTCAATTCCGAGGACATGTACAACGTATCCAGTGTCATCCACAACCGATTGAACAATGCATCCGAATATCCGTATCTGAACATGGACACGACGGTTGTATACGCAGTCGGACACAAAAATCTGACCAAAGCAGATTTGAAATCGGACAGCCCGTATAACACGTATACATCCAAGGGACTGCCGCCGGGATCGATTTGCAATCCGGGTATGGATGCACTCGAGGCGGCGGCAAACCCGAACCAGACCGATTATTATTACTTTGTCGCAGATGATGCCGGAACCAAGCATTTGTATGCAAAGACACTGGCAGACCACAACAAAAACATTGCTCAGCTCGAAGCAGAAGCGAAATCTAATTAAAACGTAAGAATGGAATGGATAATATGAACAAACCTGAAGTTTTGGCGCCGGCAGGAGATATGGAGCGCCTGAAGTACGCCATTGCGTACGGCGCAGATGCAGTATATCTCGCCGGAAAACACTTTGGCATGCGCGCGGCATCCGGCAATTTTTCGGATGAAGAGCTGCGCGATGGCATCGCCTATGCGCATGAGCGCGGTGTCAAAATCTATGTGACGGTCAATATTTCTCCCAGATCTCCGGAGTTTCCGGAGCTGGAGGAGTATCTGAAAAAGCTGTATCTCTATCATGCCGATGCGATTATCGTGTCGGATTTGGGCGTCATTCGCGTAGCAAAGCGTATTGTTCCGAACATGCCGCTGCACATCAGCACGCAGGCCAGCATCCTCAACTATGAGGCGGCGCAGTTCTGGGTGGATATGGGCGCTGAGCGCATTGTATTGGCACGTGAGCTGACACTGAAAGAAATCAAAACCATCCGCGACCACATCCCGCCGGAGGTGGAGATCGAATGTTTTGTGCACGGAGCGATGTGCATTTCGTACTCCGGCCGCTGTCTGATTTCCAACTATACAACCGGCAGAGATGCGAACCACGGCGCCTGTGCGCAGTCGTGCCGCTGGAAATACGCGCTGATGGAAGAAAAGCGCCCGGGACAGTATTTTCCGGTCGATGAGGACGAGCGCGGCACGTATCTGTACAATTCCAAAGATATGTGCATGATTGACCACATTCCGGAGCTGATTGAAGCAGGTGTCACCTCGTTCAAAATCGAAGGCCGCGCCAAGACAGCGTATTACACCGCAGGTATTACCGCGTCGTATCGCCGCGCCATTGATGCATATTTTGAAAATCCGACACCGGATTTTAAGGTTCCGGAGGACATTCGAGAAGAAATCGGAAAAATCAGCCACCGCGAGTATTTTACCGGCTTCTACTTCGGCAGAGATCCGAAGGGTCAGTACTATCCGGATGTCATGTACATTCGAGACTGGGAAATCTCCGGTCTGTTTGACAGCTGCGATGAGGATGGCAACGCGGTTTTTGTTCTGAAAAACCGATTCTTCAGCGGCGACACACTGGAACTGATGCAGCCGGGCAAGCCGGTTTACTCGTTTAAGGTCGAGAACATGACCAACGATGACGGCGAAGTGCTGGATGCGGCGCGTTCGGCAATGATGCGCATTCATCTCAAATTCCCGTTCCAGGTTTCGGAGTTCTCGATTCTGCGCAAGGAAAAAGCGGCAAATCCGATTAAAAAAGCATAACACCCTTGACATCTCGTGGAAAAACTGTATAATAAAATTTGTTATACAACCAAAATGGCGATGACGAAATGAGACAGTGGATAAGCCTACTAGAGAGCAGGGGACGGTGGAAGCCTTGCAGAGCGGAACACGGTCAGCTGCTTCTGAGCTATTCGGAATAAACCGAGTCGTCTGCCCGCGTTAAGGGCTCACTGAGATGCCGCACAGCGGCAAATTAGGGTGGTACCGCGTAGAGCTATAGCCTTCGCCCCTATTGTTGGGGCGAGGGCTTTTTTGTTTGTATGACGGATATCGGTTGTTTAAAATTTATTTTAATATCATATGGAGGCAAATGTATGCATTACATGGGTTTGAATGAGATTCGTGAAAAGTTTCTCGAATTCTTTGAATCAAAAGGCCATCTGCGTCTGCCGAGCTTTTCGTTGATCCCGCAGGGCGATAAGTCCCTGCTGCTGATCAATTCCGGCATGGCACCGCTGAAGCCGTACTTTACCGGTGAGCAGGAGCCGCCGCGCCGCCGCGTGACGACCTGCCAGAAATGTATCCGTACCGGCGACATCGAGAATGTAGGCAAGACCGCTCGTCACGGCACCTTCTTCGAAATGCTCGGCAACTTCTCTTTTGGCGATTACTTCAAGGAAGAAGCCATCACTTGGAGCTGGGAGTTTCTGACCAAGGTAATGGAAATTCCGGAAGATCGTCTGTACCCGTCTATCTATGAAAACGATGACGAGGCATTTGAGATTTGGAACAAGAAGATCGGTGTGCCGGCGGATCGCATTTTCCGTTTTGGCAAGGAAGATAACTTCTGGGAGCATGGCTCCGGTCCGTGCGGTCCGTGCTCGGAGATTTATTTTGACCGCGGCGAAAAGTATGGCTGCGGCAAGCCGGGTTGTACCGTAGGCTGTGACTGCGACCGTTATATGGAAGTATGGAACAACGTATTCTCCCAGTTCAACAATGATGGCCACGGCAACTACACCGACCTGATTCAGAAAAACATCGACACCGGCATGGGCTTGGAGCGTTTGGCTGTTGTTATGCAGGACGTAGATTCCCTGTTCGATGTAGATACCGTTAAGAATATTACGGATCACGTGTCTAAGATTTCCGGCAAGACGTACGGCGAATCGTACAAGACCGATGTATCTCTGCGCGTTATCACCGACCATATCCGTTCCACAGTTATGATGATTTGCGACGGCGTTATCCCGTCCAACGAAGGCCGCGGCTACGTGCTGCGCCGTCTGCTGCGCCGCGCTGCCCGTCATGGCAAGCTGCTCGGCATCAACGAGCCGTTCCTGTACAAGGTATGTGATACGGTTATTCACGAAAGCGGCGGCGCATATCCGGCTCTGATTGAGAAGCAGGAGTACATTCGCAAGGTTATTCAGGTGGAGGAAGAGCGCTTCGATGCAACGGTTGACGCTGGTCTGTCCATTCTGCACGATATGATCGAGAAGGCAAAGAATGCAGGTTCTAAGGAGCTTCCGGCTGCCGATGCATTCAAGCTGCATGATACCTACGGTTTCCCGATTGATCTGACAATTGAAATTCTGGAAGAACAGGGCATGAGCACCGATCGCGACGGCTTTGACGCTCTGATTCAGGAGCAGAAGGAACGTTCCCGTGAGGACCGCAAGCGCATGGGCGATGTCGGCTGGGCTTCCGAAGATCTGGGTCTGGACAAGTCTCTCAAGACCGAATTCTGCGGATACACGCAGCTGGAAGCAGAGGGCAATGTACTCGCTCTGGTTTCTGAAGGCGAGAGCACGGATGCGGTTCGCGCCGGTTCCAAGGTAACCGTTGTTCTGGATAAGACCCCGTTCTACGCTGAGATGGGCGGTCAGGTACCGGATTACGGCACCATGTCCCACGGTGACTGCGAGATTGAAATTACCAATGTACAGAAAAACGGCGACGGCCGCATTTATCTGCACTCCGGTGTTGTAAAGAGCGGTGTTGTCAGCCGCGGCGACACGCTGGTATGCAAGGTTGACAAGGAACGCCGTCAGGCAATCTGCCGTTCTCATACCGCAACCCATCTGTTGCAGGAAGCTCTGCGTCAGGTACTGGGCAGCCATGTAGAACAGGCCGGTTCGTACACCGATGCTGACCATGTTCGTTTCGACTTCACACACTTTGCCGCTATGACGCCGGAAGAGATTGCAAAGGTCGAAAGCATCGTCAACAATATCATTCTGGAAGGTCTGGAAGTTCGCACCGACGAGATGCCGATTGAAGAGGCAAAGAAGCTCGGCGCAATGGCTCTATTCGGAGAAAAGTACGGCGACATCGTTCGCGTTGTTCGCGCCGGTGATGTATCCATCGAATTCTGCGGTGGCACCCATTTGGACAACACGGCAAAGGCAGGCATGTTCAAGATTGTCAGCGAAGCTTCTGTTGCCGCTGGTGTGCGCCGTATCGAAGCACTGACCGGCCGCAAGTTCTTGGAGCTGTTTGAGGAGCGCCAGAAGACCCTGAACGACACGGCAGCAGCACTCAAGACCACCCCGACCGATCTGGTTCAGCGTGCGGATCAGGTCGTTGAAGAAATTCGCGGTCTGACGCGCAATGTAGACAGCCTGAACAGCAAGATTGCAGAGATGAAGCTATCTGAACTGCTGAACGCTGCAGAAGACGTCAACGGCGTTTCTGTTATCGCAGCCAAGCTTGATGACACGCCGGAGGTTATGCGTTCGATTGGTGACATCCTCAAGGAGCGCAATGCAAATGGCGTTGCTGTTCTGGCAACGGTTACCGGTGAGAGCAAGATTCAGCTGCTGTGTGTAGCTGGCAAGGATGCTGTCAAGGCTGGTGCACACGCTGGCAAGATCATCAAGGAAGTTGCAAAGCTGTGCGGCGGTGGCGGCGGCGGTCGTCCGGACTCCGCATCCGCAGGCGGCAAGAAGCCGGAGAAGCTGGATGAGGCACTGCAGGCAGTTTGTTCTGTAGTTGCCGGTATTGTTAAGTAATCATAAGAATTTTATATTCTTTTTCCTTCAATAAAGGAGGTTTGTGGTAATGACTGATTGTTTGTTTTGCAAGATCATTTCCGGCGAAATTCCGTCCGTAAAGGTCTACGAAGACGAATACTGCTATGCATTCAATGATATTGCTCCGGCGGCACCTTCTCATTTTTTGGTGATTCCCAAGCAGCATATCCCGTCTGCTGCCGCAGTAACACCGGAAAACAGCATGATTGTCGCAAAGTGCTTTGAAGCAATTGCAAAAATCACAAAGGAAAAGGGCATTGAAAGCTTTCGCATTGTCTCCAACATTGGGGAACAGGCACAGCAGAGTGTATTCCATCTGCATTTTCATGTTCTGTCCGGCCGTGATATGACATGGCCTCCAGGCTAATGCGCATAGTTTGTTGATACAACTGAGGTGGTGTTCCGGAAAAGGAACACCACCTCGCTTTCTATCTAAAATGCTGGAAGAAGTGGATGAGTAAGCGATACAGCGCAATGTAGAGACATTTATCGGCTGTTTAAGGCAGATTTTGTGTAAAAACGTGATGAAAACTTAAAGTAAAATTTAATCCTTACACCAAGTTTACACCAATTGCATAAGATTGATTTTTCTTGTTTATCATCTAGCCGGGATTATTGGTATTATAGCCAACTTCCCTGCTTGTTAATTGCAAAGGGAAAGAAGCCAGGCATTTAATAATGCTTGGCTTCTTTCATGAATGATGAATGCCACGTTATACGCGAGCAAAGGATTTGCATCCAATAATCCGTCCCTTTTCATCACGAACAGTTTCGTTCACGATGAAAAAATCTGGACGATCACTGGCCCGTGCGACCAGAGCGGATACGATATAAATCGTATCATCGCAGATTTCCGGCATTGGATAAACATTGCCTTCACCGTCCACAAGCTGAATGTCACCAAAGACAGTCTTAGTGATTGGGATTCCATTGATAGTTCCAGTCTGCACAGTTTTTGATGTGCAGCGAGCCATACGCCCAGAAGGCTCGTGGACAGCAAATGTTTCCAATCCTCCGTCGGATGTCTCGCATTCGCGGACTACAGTTATTGCGTGCGGGGTCAGATTGACCACCTTTGCATTCTTGTTCATCATGATAATTTCCTCCTATTTAATAAATTCATAAAAAATATGTGGAAACAGTCAATAAAAAATCTACTAAAACAAATTTGGTATTCTGCTCAGATGACTTCATAAGTCTCTGATGTTTATTGTTCTTTCCTTTGATTGTGAGCAAAATTAGAAATTAAATTCTAATCTCGGAAAATAAATAAACTAAAAAAAGAACTCAAACAAATTAATGTTTGAGTTCTTCCTTTAAATAACGAACACACGTATTTGAATAATCAGGTTCTTATAGATCTTCCTCATCTAAATTTAATAAACTGATGGATTTTGGAGTCCTGTTCAAAGAGGTCTCTTGATCTGCAGAATTCTTCATTTGCCAATTCTGGACAGTTCGTGTATATGCATACACGATACCTAAACAGTAGCAGGCTTTTGCCAGATCTATCAAATAGGTTGATTGATTTTCCGCCACCAACCGCTCATAGATTTTCTTTGATCGGAATAATTCCTGTTCTGCTTTATCCTTTCGATCTGTATCTGCATACAGATTGCCCAAAAGGTAAATGCTGTCATTCAGACGGAAGAATACAGATTGGTCCGTGAAAAAGTTGAGAAACGAAAGTTGGCTGCCAAAAAAAAGCGGTAAACAGCAAACGAGCAAATTCTTTAGCAAAATATGAAAAAGATTTGGAGAAGATAAGTGTAAAAAGAATCCCTTTAGATAGACTGCGAACACTGGCTTTAGATGATAAACAGGATTGGTATCATCTCAATCTCAGCGAACGTTTTGCGTATGATGCTGATGAAAACACTGTACGAAGATGGATAGAGAGGATCTGAGCGAGAATGAAATTCGTGTTCTCGATAACAAAATTTATGCAGAAGAAAGCAAGAAAGCAGAAGCATATCCATATGGATTTGTTCCGACGTTTCATCGCTATCGCCTCACTGAATATGAAAAGAAAAAAGGACGAACCATTTTCGTGTGTAGCATGGCTGATCTGTTCGGCTCATGGGTGCCAGATGAATGGATTGAAGAAGTCTTTGCGGCATGTGAGAGAGCACTGCAGCATACATATTTATTTCTCACTAAAAATCCAAAGAGATACTTGACTTTGGCTTTGGCTGGTAAGCTTCCAGCTAAAGCTAATATGTGGTATGGAACCACAGCTACAACACCAGATGAAAATTTCTTTTGGGGAGGCGCATGGCATACATTTGTGAGCATTGAGCCGATACTAAGAGATTATAGCGGCGAAATTGGAAAAATGTGTGATACTTTTGCACAGTGGGTTATTATAGGAGCAGAGACTGGCAATCGGAAGGATAAAGTTGTTCCAGAAAAGAGTTGGCTGGATGAGATTGTGAAGACCTGTATTGAAAGTAACATCACAGTTTTCATGAAAGATAGTCTTGTCCCGATAGTGGGTGAAGAAAATATGTTTAGAGAACTCCTATGGGATAGAACAACATGGGAAAGCGAAAAAGGTCAGGAATGGCTTGATAGGTATTATCAAGCCATTGACTTTCGTGATACTAACCTTTATAATAAAATCAGAAGTAAAGAAACCAAGAAATAGGAATGCAAAGAAATGTGTTTGCATAAGATAAGAAAGAGGTAGTATTTATGCCTACAACTGTAACAGAAAGAGGGAACACAAAAATGAACAGAAAAGTTCTTAGTATTTCTTCAAAGCGACAGATCACAATTCCGCAAAAGTTTTATAAATCGCTTGGATTTGGTGATGAGGCAGAATGCGTTGTGCGAGGTGGTGAGCTTATTATTCGTCCAATTAAGACGGTTGCAGGTGGTGAATTTGCTGAACAGATTCTGGCCGATTTAATTAAGGAAGGCTTATCTGGAGAAAAACTGCTTGCAGAGTTCAAAAAACGTCAGGCACAGATTAGACCAGCTGCAGAAGCAATGCTTGCTAACGCTGAGGATATTGCGGCAGGTAAAGCTGAATATGCAACCTATGAAGATGTTTTTGGAACGGAGGATTGATTCATGCTACCAGTACGATTTGATCCTCCGGCAGCAAAGTTTATTAAGAAGTTGAAGGACAAAAAACTAAAGAAATTGTATCAAGAAGCTATTGACAAAATTAGAGAAGATTATACAATAGGCGAAGCAAAAAGTGGTGATTTGAGGGATTTTTATGGTTATGATATTTATTATAACAAGACCAATTATGAACTCGCATATACAATTGAGCACATAGATGGCGAATTGGTCGTTGTTGTTATGGCCGGAACCAGAGAAAATTTCTATAATGAACTAAAAAGATACATAAAAAGATAATGACGGATATAGCAAGAGCATCTATCAGATTTTTCCGATAGATGCTCTTGCTTATTAGAGATAATATATTGTATTGCTGTTTTCTTAATAAATACGAAGAATATCCACACTTTTTTGAAATTAGTAATTTAGTGCATTATGAATACCGGTTTGAAATCACTTATTTGAAGCATTCTCATTTGGTGATTCAGATGAAACCTCTTCCAAAGACGGAAAAACGAGATTCAACATATTTGCCGGATGATTACGTGAGTTTGCCGGATCGAATTAAAAACTCATTTCTTAAAATTTATCGTATTTTTAAAAAACTTAAGAAAAAATAACAAGATTATACGATTTATTGTGGCATAAGTTGATTTTCTTGTTAAACAACGAACACCCTCTGATGTAGTGAGATTTTCCTGCACCAGAGGGTATTTTTTAAGGATTATGATTTTCGTTTACGGTGATATTAGCCAGCGGGTTGCTTTCAAGTGCATTCTTTATATTCTAATCATTCACATGAACATAAATTTGCGTTGTATTTAAATTACTATGACCAAGAACTTCCTTTAAAACACGAACATCACCGGTGCTTTGATACATTAAGGTGGCTGCTGTGTGTCGTAATTTGTGAGCAGAATATTTTGCTGAATCCAGCCCCGCGGCAGCAATGTATTTTTTCACAAGAAGTAGTTCTACAGTACATTTTGTGATTCGATTTCTGTTCCGGCTTATAAACAATGAATCCTTATCGTTGGCTTTAGGTTCAATCCGACAGGGAAGATAAGCATTGATAGCATCAAGCAGTTTTCAGAATCTCTTGCGTGGGAAACGGAAGTTTGGATTGCCGATATGCCAGATCATATGATTCATCTAAATGGCGATAAATTTTTAGGACCGCGAAAGTCAGTAACCTACGACTAAAGCCGTGAACTGATAAAAGATCTTACAATACCACTCAAGCCGAGGTGTAAAAATACATCCCGGCTTTTGTCTTGGCCACTACCTAAAGACTGATATGTGAACTACCCTCACCTAAAGGTAGTGGGTTTTGTACCCTATATTATAAAGCAAAAAATATTTGCATTGCACTTGCAAAGCAAATAAATATAGTGCATAATATTAAATATAAGATATAAACAATGCATTTTAAGAGGAGTATTTTCTATGGCAACTAAAAAGAATATGACTCTGCGCATTGAGCCGGAGCTGAAGCGACAGGCAGCCGAACTTTTTCAGTCATTAGGAATGGATTTGAGCACTGCTACAGGTATTTTCTATCGTCAAGCATTACGCTATCATGGTCTACCGTTTGAAGTGCGTATAGACGAGCC
Source organism: Butyricicoccus intestinisimiae (assembly GCF_018918345.1). Classification (NCBI taxonomy): domain Bacteria; kingdom Bacillati; phylum Bacillota; class Clostridia; order Eubacteriales; family Butyricicoccaceae; genus Butyricicoccus; species Butyricicoccus intestinisimiae. The sequence continues at coordinate 383,683 of NZ_JAHLQI010000001.1, read as the reverse complement.
AAATGAAACAACTTATCAGGCAATGAAAGTAGCGGAAAATGATGAGGACATGCATGGTCCGTTTAATAGTGTTGCAGACATGATGGAGGCTCTTAACGCTTAAATTGAAAGATATTGATATAGACAGAATAAGAGTTTCTGGATTTAATTAAATGCAGTGAAGAAATTTTTCTAAATCAGTTGATAAAATAGCTAATTTATAGTATAATTAAATTAGCTAAAACAAGGAGGCGATGGTATGATTACTGCAACCGCAACTGCAACTGAAATGCAGAATAATTTCGGAAGGTATCTGAATCTTGTGATGTCTGGACAGGAAATTATTGTAACAAAGAACGGACGGGAAGTTGGTCGTTTCATTCCGAAAGATGCTGCTGTATCTTATCTAACAGATTCTCTTACTGGAATTCTGAAGGAGGACTATAATTTGGATGAAGTCAAGGCGGAAAGCATGAGGGAAAAGTATGGTTCTGTTGATTGATACCAATATTGTGCTGGATGTTCTTCTGAATCGACCAGGATTCGTCAAAGATTCTTCGATGATTTGGAAGATCTGCGAGACGGAACAGGCAAAAGGATATATCTCTACATTGACCTATGCGAATATGATGTATGTCATGAGAAAGCAGCTTGATCCAGACCGGATTGAAGAAGTGTTTCGCAAGTTGAACCTCATTTTTGAATTTGCGGACTTTGGTTCTACTGTGTTGGAGAGAGCTGTGAACATGAAATGGAAAGATTTTGAGGATGCTGTTCAAAGTGCAACTGCTGAATCTGTTCATGCTGATTATATTATCACAAGAAATCTGAAGGATTTTACTCAAAGCAAAGTTATGGCGTTAATGCCGACTGAACTTCTAGCAAGAATCTAAAACAATGATACTGCTCAAGTCGAGGTGTAGAAATACATCTCGACTTTTTTATATTCATTTTTCAGAAAATCATCACGAGAGCGGGGGACAGAACAGAATGCCAATATTTTTCCTTCAACCGTGGCTTCATCATGGGGTATCATGTGTTGTAGTATCATGTATGGTACACATGATCTAGGGAGAAAAAACAAATTTATAGTATGTATGTGAAGCCTCACACGACTAAAGTCGCGTGCTTCCCCATAAGTGTATAAAATACACGTAGTCTCTTTAGGAGACAGGGACTGCGTTTCTGCATGTACAGCCTTAACTCAGAAATCTTATGCCACTAAGGACATAAGCTCCGCGTTAAGGTTAATTAATGTAGCAAACGTGCAGGTGCTTCTCTTACTGCACTGAGGAATTTTTGCCTCAATGAGCAACCATGAACTCTCATCCATGGATTTTATAATCTCACGTATAAAATATCTGGCACCAATGTTATATGATGCAGACAGATCACAGTTATATATTTTCCCATTTGGGAATTTACATATCTGATAGGCATTAAAACCGGCATCCTTGCCACGGAGAATGCGACCGCTGCCGTCATACGCAAGAGCGGAAGTTCCCCATACACAGACACGGCTTATGTGCATGCCTAACCTGTGGGCTTTGTTAGTCACAATCGACTGGACTTCCTGACTGCGCCAGAGCCTTATGCGCTGTTTCTTTGAACCGCGTACCCTGCCGATTTTGTCGAGATGTTCAAATACAATGACATCCGCATTGTAAGAGGCGGCGGTTTTAATAATAAACTCCGCAGCCTTCACCGAAATGTCATGGTTTATGCCTTTGACTTTTGCCCATAATCTAGGTGTTTTGTTATTTCCATTCTGCTGTGCCTTTTTAATACGGTTAATGCTGTGCATCAGATGGTCTGTTTCTTTAGGAAGTTTACAAAAATGTCTTCCGAGAATAGTGCCATCACTCTGCATCACGCTTACCGTGGCGGCCGTGTTTATGCCAATATCCACAGCAACAATAGTCTGATTGAACACCGTGGTGTCGTTGAGTGTACGTCTTTCTTCAAACGGAAAGTCCAAAAACCACTCATGGCCGCGTTTCTGGAGCGTCGGGGCGCACTGTTTACGGTCATGGCAGTGTTTAGTTATGTAGTCTATGTCGGATTTCCGCAGGTTGATGTTAATCCAGTCCCATGTATTGCGGGTGTATACCTTAACCTGTGCAGTGTAGTCCCCGGTCTGGTTATACATTCCAGAGCGGTACATTGAAGGGTAAACATATCCGGCTTTAGGTGGTGAAGGTCTTTTGCCGTTTGGCTTTTCTTCCCAGTTTTCAAGGCAGGCATTAAGAATGTAGTCCACAGCATGCCTGTATATGGCAACAGTCTCTTTGAAAATGCTGTTATAATGTTTGATTTTTACACTGTATGTGGTGTACATTTGCATGCTGCAGACCTCCTTTCCTATTTGTTTTTCTGGGAATTACTATAGCCTGCGACCTGTTCCAGACTTCTGTTGCTTACAGTTGCCACAAAGTATGATGGATTCCATAAATGCCCACCCCCAAAGCTGTTCTTTGATTTCTGGATGACTTAAAAACAACCATCTGGCGATATTACATTTGAGTATTTTTACAGCATCTGACAACCTAAGCTGCGGTTTGCAGTTTACAAGCAGATGTATGTGGTCTGGCATGACTTCCATTGCAATGACATCCATACTCAAGGATTTGAGCATTTCATTCAGATATTTCTTAACATCTGACTCGATTTTACCAATAAATACAGGTTTTCTGTATGTAGCAACCCATACGATATGGTATTGCAGGGAGTATACATATCCGCGACCATGTGTAACATCGTTTGGTGTCAAAAAATATATGTCTTTATTCATGTTTATATTATACTACATATGAGCATATTTTACAATGACAGAAGCCGCCTAACTCACGACTAAAGTCACGAGTGTGCGGCGGCTAATTATCAATTTTATCTGCGGATGCGGAGACCAGGAATTGTCAGAGTGTATTGTCTATGGACTCTATGTGCTATTTAATTCTACATTGTATGATAGATACTATCGTATCTTAAACGGAACTACGCAAGTGAGTTCCATCGAAGTTAATTCCATGCCAGTTCCTCCAATAAGTATTATTGAAACGATGGGAAAAGAACTAATTCGTTTTGATAATATGTCAACACAAGCATGTGATGAAATTTTGGAGAACTATATATAATTTGTTTAATTGTATATAATTTTAAACATTTTGTAAACAAAAAATCAAGTAAATTTATAAATTGTTTTGTAAAAAACTTAACAAAATCACGAATTCGTAGTAATATTATAGTTTGAGTCCTTTTTCTCGTTAATGATGATCTCTTCTCAGATGCGAAATCGAATCGTAACAGATGCCCGATTATCAGATTCAATCACACGAGAGTAATTTGTGCGGCTGGAGAATCTGCCAGAGTATCTTCGATGTATTTATTGATCGAAATCTGGTGAGCCGTAGCATAAATGAACAACTTCTTGTGCAACTCCGGAGAAAGTCGAACATTGAAGCTGCCTTTGAAGGCAATTTCGGGTTCTTTTCCCTCGGTCTTACAAGTTTCCAGATAATCATCAATAGCACCGTGAAAATCATCCAGAAGTTCTTTAGCATTTTCGCCCTCGTAAGAGATTAAGGAACGAATTCCCATAACCTTTCCATAGAAAACGCCATTTTCTTCGGAAAATTCAACACTTCCAACATAACCTTTATATTGAATAGTGTTATTCATAGATAAATCCCTTCCTTTGTCATAGGCTCCTCCCACTGCCTTTAGGCGGTGGGAGGAGCCTTGTAAATTATTACCCAATATGCTACAATAACCGTAGCAGTTTTTAAAGAGAAAACCGTTAGATGTGCTGCTCATCAAAGACACTCTTTTGTGCATTGACAAGATATGAGGTTGCAATACAAAACTCGCGTATTGCGTAAAATCTTATCCGTAATAAAATTCCTACTGTATAGCATGGGAAGTTTAGTACCTGATACAGTTACAGATGAGTATATCTTGTCTGTAAAGGGTGCTGTCAACCACCCTGTGATGTAACGCCATTTTAGGCAGCAATTCCTATTGGGGATAAAAGGTCGGAGGCGTAAGCCGTTACTACGACTGGGCAGTTACAAGCCCATTACCTTTAGGTGATGGGTAGTTGACATAAGACCCTCCTGTTCCAAAATTTCTATCAGTTGTTTGAGCTGATAGAATTTCAACTCTTTTTGTGGATGCAGTTTATGGAGCAATATGCTTCCATGTTCGTTGCTTACAAACATGACTCGGGAACCGCTTGTTTTGCCTTTGTTTGAGCGAATGTAAAGTTTTTAGGCTTTGACCTAAGACGCTGGATGAGTTTTTCTTTTTGTCCCATAACATATCCTTTCGTTATTAACAATATACACGATAATCAGAGAAGTTGCAACTAAAAATAGTTACAAATAACAAAGTGTAAACAGATTAACCAAAAGAATGTATTTCGAGCTGCTTAATAGATTCTTCGTCCAGCTTGACATACTCCTCAATATGTTCTTCGCTATCTTCTTCGACAATACACGGAAACCGTACTTTGTATCCACACTTAACTAAAAGCCCAGCAGCGAAATCTGCGATTTCTCCAATGTATTCCATACCCCACGGAAGATCTTCATCTTCTGTTAGAACTTGACACATTTGATACACCGCATTGTCGATTTCATCCAAGCGATCCAGATGTCCTCTGGACAGCTCCACATCTGCCTTTGCCACCTGAACCTTACGATCCAAATTTTCGTTCATCATAATAGTTTCCTCCTATCAATTGAATTCATAAGAAATATGCAAATTTCTCAAATTGGGAATTAAATTCCGAAAAAAAGACAACCTGTGTAAACTTAACTACACAAGTTGTCTTTTTTCTGATTTTAAAATTCAGCATTACAAAACTTGATATTTGTATTTATTCAAAATAAATGTAAATTTTTTGTAAACTCGGAAAAATAATGATTTTGCATGTATACGCAGTGTATAGTTATATTACTTTACACATAGCTAATTTTTTGGATTTTTTGAGTATTTACACAATAATTACTTGATTTTATTATAATTTGTTCATTTTTTAATTTTTATGGTATTTTCATTCTTTGTTTCTCAAAAAGCTGTTGGAAAATAGAAAAATGTTATTCTCATAAAAGAAATGGAGGTGTTTCTCTTATGAGCACAAAAAGACAGATGTAAAAATCTGTAAAAAATGTTTGTTAACAATAGAAGAAGCTGCTGCCTATTCTAGCATCGGAGTGAACAAACTCCGAGCACTTACAAATGACGAAACTTGTCCGTTTGTATTACATGTAAGTGCTAATAAACGCCTTATTAAACGAAAGGCGTTTGAAAAATTCATAAATAACAGCTATTCCCTTTAATTTTTCATAATTAAGCAAAGATTCTTGTGACTTTCAATTATTGTAACAATATTATTGACATGATATAATACAATAAGATTACAAGATGGGTCAATCTTTGCTTTAGTGTTTGAAAGGAGGCTATAATGCCAAAGTCAAGTAGACGAAAGGATTCTAAAGGTCGTGTTCTGAAGACTGGTGAATCCGAAAGAAAGGGATCGTATGTTGGGTATCAATACCGTTTTACAGATCCAATTACTCAAAAACGAGTAACAATATATGCTAAAACCTTTATTACTAATATTGTTAATGGTGGGGTGTCCGTAAAGAGTGCACAGTATCTAGCTGGTTATTCAAACGCTCAGGTAACTCTGGATGTATATGCGGATTCTAATGTTCAACAAGCTTGTGATGAATTATCATCTTTGTATCGGAAATCATTGGATTGAGCGGATGTAAAAACGCATTTATTTTATATGTATGATATTTGAACAAACACCAATATTATACACCATATATACACCAAATGCTCGTGAACGTTTATTAAATTATAACGCAGTATAGTTCTAAGTGATGTGATCGTATCAATTTTCATATTATAATTAAATGTTCTATAATTGAGTTTTTTGGTATTAGCGTAATTAAAGTAAAAATAATCTAAATACAAAATTTAATTTATATTTTATTATTATAATATTCCATATTGAAAATAAAAGATAAAATACATTTTGATTATTTGTTCGCTTATTTTTTAGCTTTAATGCAATGATTATATTTTTATTTAACTACAAAAAATAGTAAACTGATCTTTCCATCTAAAAAGGGGGGAGGGCATACCGATGAAGCGTCCGGTGATTTGGTTTTCCGCGGCATTTGCCGCCGGTGTGGCTCTGGCTTTGCGTTCTTTTTCGCTGCCGTGGGTATTGGCGCTGACATTGCTCGCAGGATGTTTCCTGTTCGGATGGAAATGGTCTGCTTTCCGTCCGGCTTGTGTGTTGTTTGCAGGCGTCTTGTCTGGACTCTGCTATACACAGGCATATCATGCAGTGATTCAAGCGCCCTGCGCTGCACTTGACGGCACCAGTAAGTCCATGATTGTTGAAGTGACAGACTTCCCAAAACAGTATGATACCGGTCAGCGCGTGGAAATTCGTGTCATCGGCTCCCGTATCGGATGCCCGCTCAATTTTCGGACGCTGGCATACCTGCCCAAGACGGAGCAGGACATCAAGCCCGGAGATGAACTGACTGCTACGTTTGACTTTTATATTCCCAATCAAACGCAGGGATTTGACCGCGCTTCGTATTATCGCTCACAAGGCTATGCGATTTTGGCACACGTCAACGAAGAATTTGGCATGGTTGTGACAGCACCGAGCCATCGGCCTCTGCGCTATTATCCCAAGGCATTTGCGCAAACATTGCGCGCTGTTTACATGCAGCACGGAACCGAGCGGCAGGCTGCCCTTTGGCGCGCCCTGACAACCGGAGATCGCACTGCCCTGACCACGACAGATACCGATCACCTGCGGCGTGCGGGTTTATCGCATGTCATTGCACTGTCTGGTCTGCATGTAGGATTTTTGATTTCGATGCTGCTGTTGCTGCTTGGAAGAAAAATCGGCACGTATCTTGGCATTCCTGTGCTGCTTGCATTTTATCTCATGGTCGGCTGGTCACCGTCAGTCGTTCGTGCCTGTGTGATGTATGGGCTGATTTTATTGGCGTTTGCCCTGCGAAAAGAATATGACAGTGTCAATGCGCTATTTTTCGCGCTCTTGCTTATTTTGCTGGTTCTGCCGGATGCGCTGTTATCCGTCAGCCTGCAGCTATCGTTTACTTCGACACTGGGAATTTTGTGCTTTGCTTGGAAATACCAGCATATCTTTTCGGTTCCCAAACGAATACCGCGCAGATTGAAAAAAGTATATCGCGGCGTAATGGGAAGTCTTGGCTGTTCGGTTTCCTCCGCCGCATTGACGACGCCATTTTTGCTGTATCATTTTGGATATTTGTCTGTCTTTTCGATTTTTTCCAATTTGTTGGCACTTTGGGCTATTTCTTTGCTGTTTCCGCTGCTTTTTCTCGGTGGTGTCCTTGGCATCATTTCCGCGCCATTGGCGAGCATCGTCCTGAAACCGGCGGCATGGCTGACAGATTATGTATATCAAATTGGAGATTTCTTTGCAGCAATCCCGTTCGGTGTGCTATACTGTGAGAATACCGTAGATTTTCTTTTGTCTGTTCTCGTCAGTATCCTGATGATTTTGATGCTGTGGCTGGCGAATAAGCGCGTGCTCGGAATATGCACGCCGATGATAACAGCCGTATTGATTGGCGTCAGCCTGTCCCGCAGCAATGCGGCGTGGGACGATTGGACGGTTACTGTTTTATCCGAGGGAAACGGGCAAGCTATTTTGGTGTCTTGCGGCGATGAACTGGCGCTAATTGACTGCAGTGCAACCGGATACCATGACGCCGTGGAGGACATCAAACAATACATGGATTGGAACAATCAGCAAAATATTGATTTGTTCATACTGACTTCTGTAGACAAATCCGCCGCTCGAAACGCCAGTGAGCTTTTGCAGGAAGTTCCGGTGGATATGGTGATTTTGCCGGAGGAAAACCGCGAAAAGAATGCAGTGTATCCAAAATTTATGAAAATATTGCGCGAGCAAAACATCCCGTATGATAAAACCGCGCCGCAGAACGAATTACAGGTGGGAGATCCGGTACTGGGATTGTCTGTTTTGGGACGCACCGAGCGCAAATTGGTTGTGCGCATGCAATCGGAACAGCATAACATAGTAACGGTTCGTGCGCTGACACAGAAAATGCTGCTGGAGCTGACGGAACAGTATCCGCTGGCTTGTGATACCTTGCTGGTAGCTGGCAGTTTTACGAAAGATGCGGATAAGATGCACGAAATTTTGCGGCGCATTTGTCCTAATCAGCTTGTGATAGAAAATGGCTGGAACAGCAAAGAGAGCTATGACGGGATTCCGGCGAGCAATCCCTATGTTTCCGGAACAATTATTTGGAAAACCGTGCGAGAAGAGGAGTGAAAACGATGCCGCCCAAAGCAAAGAAGTCCAGCAAGACAGATGGAACACAATTACTCAAACAAGATTTAAAAAATCATACGGTCGGTTCGTTGTATGTCATCGGCGGAGAGGAAGCCTACCTAAAACAGCATTATTTGGCAGCGCTGGACAAAGAGGTCGTTGATGAAACCTTCCGCGATTTCAACTACACGGTATTTGAAGGCGCTTCGCTGACCGCAGAAGATTTGCGCGATACGGTGGACAGTTTTCCGATGATGGCGGAACGCCGCATGATTGTCGTGAAGGATCTGGATATCTTTAAGCCGACTGCCGCACTCAAAGACGAACTGCCCGCCATTCTAAGCGATTTGCCGGAGTTCGTCTGCTTGGTTTTTTACTATGATACGATAGAACTTAAACCGGACAAGCGCACCAAATTGTATGCTTCCATTGCAAAAACAGGGTGTATTGCAAATTTTTCCCAGTTAGAACGGCATGATTTAATTCCATGGGTCAAACGGCATGTGCGCGCGGCAGGCAAGCAGATAGACAACGATACGTGTGACTATTTGCTGTTTATCTGCGGTACGTCTATGACCAATCTGCTGTCAGAGATTGAGAAAGCCTGTGCACACAGCGCAACGGATTCCGTCAAGAAAAGTGATATTGACGCGGTGTGTACCAAAGTACTGGACGCTGTAACGTTCGATTTGACTGACGCGATTACGGCACAGCGATTTGACCGCGCATTGGGATTGGTTCAAGAATTGATTGCACAAAAAAATGAACCGATTGTATTGCTTGCCGCTGTGGCACGCCACATGCAGAGATTATACGCAGCACGGCTTGCTCTTGAGGCACACAGCAGCGAAACGCAGCTCATGGAACTGCTCGGCAGCAAGTCCCCATATTATGCTCGGAAAATGCAGCAGTCTGCCGCGCAGCTTTCTGTGAAGTGGCTGCGGCGCGCGGTATTGCTGTGCGGAGAGAGCGATGTTGCCATGAAATCCGCCGGTTCTGATCGACAGAAGGTATTGGAACTGCTGCTGCTGCAATTGGCGGAAAACTTGGAAGAAAGGAAATCAAACAGACGATGATACACATCAAAGAGGCAATTATTGTAGAAGGCCGGTATGATGTCAATAAAATCAAACAGCTGGTAGATACTGTTGTCATCGAAACCGGCGGTTTTGCCATCTTTAACAACAAGGAAAAATTAAAGTTGATTCGCCGCATTGCGGCGGAACGCGGCATTTTGGTGCTGACGGACAGCGATGGCGCGGGCTTTGTCATTCGCAATTATTTGCGTGGCGCGATTCCGAGCAATCAGATTCGCCACGCCTATATTCCGCAGATTGCCGGAAAAGAAAAACGCAAGACAAAAGGCTCGAAAGAAGGAACGCTGGGCGTAGAGGGTGTACCAAACCAAGTAATTATACAGGCACTCCAAAAAGCCGGTGTTGATTGTCTGGACAGCAGACCCAACCGTCCGCAAATTACCAAAGCAGACTTTTACGAGTGGGGATTAACCGGTATGCCGGGCAGTCAGGAAAAGCGCAAACAATTGCTTCAAGCGCTGGATTTGCCTTCCCATATGACGGCCAATGCTTTGCTGGAATTTATCAATGCCGTGGCGGATTACGACACGGTAAAACAAAAAATCGAGCAATTATAAGACAAGCGATTGCAGGGTGGCGCGGGATGATACCGATGCCACCCTGTTGTTCATCGACTTGATATTTTATACCTGCAATGATACAATAAATTAGATTTGTTAGGAAAGCACGGAAATAAAGGAGACGCTCATGGAGCAATCAAGATTTGACATACAATACGCTGCAATGCGTGCGGCAATTATCGAACGAGAATTTCAGCATTTAAATGAAAAACAGCGCGAGGCTGTCTTTCACACCGAAGGCCCGCTGCTCGTGCTGGCAGGTGCCGGAAGCGGCAAGACAACGGTTTTAATCAATCGCATCATCAATATTTTGCGATTTGGCGAAGGATACTCCTATGCATATGCGCCGGAGGACGCCACAGAAGATGATTTGCTGTTCTTGAGAGAATACCTGCGCAATCCGACGGAAGAACATCGTATGCGCGCAGAGACCTTGTGCCGCGTCAATCCCGCCCGCCCATGGCAAATTCTGGCGATTACATTTACCAATAAAGCCGCAAAGGAAATTCAAAGCCGCCTGCAGCGCGCACTAGGAGAAGAATTTGCCAAAGATATTTGGGCAAGTACGTTTCACTCTATGTGTGTGCGCATTTTGCGCCGAGAATGTGACGCCATTGGTTATGACCGCTCATTTACAATTTACGATACCGATGACCAAAAACGGGTTTTGACGGCGATTATTAAAAATAACAAGCTGGACGACAAAGTATTTGATGTACGCGGTGTCGCCAGCGCAATCGGCAGAGCAAAAGATAATTTACAGACACCGCGCATATACGCCATAGAAAATACAGAGGATTATTACAAGTCTACTGTAGCAGAAATTTACAAACAATATGCAAAGCAGCTCAAAGAATCCAATGCCATGGACTTTGATGATATTATTATGAAAACTGTGCAGCTGCTGCAGGGCAATCCGGACATTTTGGAGCGCTATCAAAGACAGTTCCATTATGTTATGGCGGATGAGTATCAGGATACCAACCATGCACAGTATGTACTGACCAGCCTGCTGGCAGGCGGATATGAAAACATCTGTGTTGTCGGTGATGACGATCAGAGCATTTACAAGTTCCGCGGCGCAACCATCACAAATATTTTGGAATTTGAGGGACAATACAAAAACGCAACGACCATTCGATTGGAACAGAATTATCGCTCTACGCAAAATATCTTGAGTGCGGCAAATGAGCTGATTCGCAACAACGCGCGCCGCAAAGGCAAAGAGCTTTGGACAGACAACGGTGACGGAGCAAAAATTCGATTCCACCGTTCGGATACGCAGGAAGGCGAAGCGGAATATGTCGCTCGTATGATTACCGAAGGCGTCGCTGACGGAAAACACTTCAGTGATTATGCGATTTTATATCGCAATCATGTGCTGTCCAACAGCATTGAGAGCGCATTTAAGAGAAACGGTGTGCCATATCGCATTGTCAGCGGTCTGCGATTCTTTGACCGCGCAGAAGTAAAAGACATGCTGGCGTATCTGTGGGTCATTGCCAATCCGACAGATAATTTGCGCCTGCGCCGCATCATCAATGTACCGGCACGCAAAATTGGCAACAAAACCGTTGAAACAGCTGCGATGCTGGCGGAACTGAACAACACGACGATGTTTGACATTGTTTCTCATGCAGCAGAGCATCCGGAACTTGGACGCGCAACAAATGCGCTGACAAAGTTCGCGGAACTCATCACCAATCTGCAAAAAATGAAAGAGCATATGCCGCTGGATGAATTCTATGAACAGGTCATGGTTCAAACCGGTTATTTGGAAGCGCTGAAAGCAAAAGAGACGCAGGAAGCACAGGGCAGAATTGAAAACACCATGGAGTTAAAATCCAACATTGCCGATTTTATGTCTCGGCAGGAACAGCCGACACTGGAAGGATTTTTGGAAGAAGTCTCGCTGTTCACCGATATTGACCGCATGGATGAAAGCTCTGACGCTGTTGTTATGATGACGATGCATTCGGCGAAGGGATTGGAATTTCCTCAGGTATTTCTTGTCGGTATGGAAGAAGGCATTTTCCCAGGCTTCCGTGCGATGGAAAAAGAAGAAGATTTGGAGGAAGAACGGCGGTTGTGCTATGTTGCTGTGACGCGTGCAAAGCAGCAGCTCTATCTGACTTGTGCAGAACGTCGTATGATGTACGGCAGAACGCAATATTCCAAACCGTCTCAATTTTTGAAAGAAATTCCAAAACAGTTCGTTGACTCGAATATTTCGGAGACACGGCAGGAAATGCAGGAGAAACTGGATTTACAGCCAAACCCGAAATATCAATCCAGCCGAGCCTATGACATTTCCGGAGCACATAAAAAGCAGCCTGTGATTGCCAAGAAAAAAACAGCCCAAACAGTCGCTGCACCGGCATTAAAACCGGGCGATCAAGTCGATCACAAGGCATTTGGTCACGGCATGATTACCTCGTGTAAGCCGATGGGCGGCGATATTTTGCTGGAAATCACGTTTGATAAGGTTGGAACCAAGCGGTTGATGGCAAAATCGGCAATGAATTTTATGACGAAGAAGTAAGCAAAATCTCCCGTTTGTGCTATACAAGCGGGAGATTTTGCTTGACAGTTTAATTTTCGATGATTATAATGAGTGAAAAATACAGACATACATGGAGGTATCAAAAAATGATTGCCGGTATGGCATTGATTGATGAACCGGAAGAACAGGCAAAACTAGAAGAAATTTATTATACATATCGTTCGCTCATGATGTACCGAGCACGAGAAATCCTTCACGATGACTATTGGGCAGAGGATGCTCTCAGCGAAGCGTTTATGAAAATCGCAAAGAATATCCAAAAAATTCGGGATGTAAACAGCTCAGAAACACGTCATTTTGTTGTTATTCTTGCAGAACGAGCGGCAATTGATTTGTATCACAAGCGAAATAAGCATACAACGGTCTCGTTGGAGGATGTTACAGAAGAGCCGGAATATGAGGAACATCCACCGCAATCTCTTTCGCCGTTGGCAGCAGCGATTGTGAAACTTCCGCCGAGCTATCGTCAAGTAATTCTATTAAAATTTTCAGAGGGCTATAGCAATCGAGAAATTGCACAGATGTTAGAATATTCTGTGAGCAAAGTAGAAAAACTAATCAGCCGTGGTAAGAAAAAATTGCAAAAATATTTGCAGGAGGAGGGAATAGAGCTATGAAACTAACAGATGACATGCTCCGCGAGGCGGCATCCGAAGCGGCACAGTATATGGATGAAACGTGTACAGAAGGAGCAAAAAAACAGCAGCATACCTTCTCACCGTGGTTTGAAAAAGAGATGCAGGGACTGATTGAACAACAAAATCGTCGGGAAAAGCGGAGAAAAGTACTCCGTTACAGTCGAAATGCTGTTGCTGCTGTTCTTATTATTGCGATTGCGCTGCCATTTTTTAATACAGATGTCCGTGCGGCGTATCGGGATTTCTTCCAAGTATTCACTCAACGAGAAGACGGTTATACTGAAAATTCCGTTACAATGCGAGGTGACAATACCATAGACGAATTCTCACCTGCTCAGCTCGGTTGGATTCCAGATGGCATGAAGCGAGTAAATGAAACACGAGATGAAGAAAATGGATACTATCATGTCTTTTATCAAGATTCTAATGATATGAATTTTGGATTAGATCAGACGTTTGTTACAGTAGAATCTGGGAGCGTTGCATGGTATAGCGAAGATGCAACAGTTTCCAAAATAGAATTGCGTGGCACTACGGCTACTCTGACTGAAGATGAGAGCGATAACTTCCGTTCATTGGTATGGAATGAAAGTGGTTGTGTGATAGAGCTTTCCGGTTCGGTATCTAAAGAAAACCTCATAAAAATAGCGAAAAACATAACAATACCGCAAGCAAAAAATAAATAAAAATTTTTTTGGAAAAATTGTCCGAGATTGCCTCCCTTCTATGGTTGTAGTAAATAGAAGGGAGGCAAAATTATTTACTAGACAAATATTTCAAATTTTTTTTGAAATATTTGTCCGAAAATCTGATTACTGACGGTTGTTAGTAAATGAAGGCCCAAAATGGTACAACATATATTGATTGTACTGGATGAACATCAAGGAGGTATATAATATGTTCAAAAGATCTGTTACGGTTGTTATTGCATTGATTGTATTACTGATTGCTTATTGGGTTTATGGTACAGTTACAACGACAAATGACCATGATGCTAGTGTTACTAACTACGGGGATGTATTTTCTCTGCTAGATATCCGAAATAAAAAAGATGGTTGGGCGACCTATTCTGTCGATTCCATTGACGGGGGATCATGGTATGGTGGTATCTTAAAGGACGGAACTATCACATCATGCGCGCAGTCCAGTACCAAAAAGACTCGTGTTTATACGAAAAATGGTGCTTGGGATAGAAAACACTGGAGCGGTTGGCTAGAAGTGGGAGAAAAGAATATGCGGCAGTCAAGCGCTACCTTAGGAACATTTGGAGCAATTGTTTTTGGAACATGGTATGGCTATGAAGTACAATAGTAAGTAACAAACATTATCTACAACAATCTCATCTAAAAAAGTGAGATTGCTGTAGACAAACGATGGATAATAGTATTATGAAAAAAATCTTTGCATTATCGTTAGGCTGCTTATTTTGCTTGGTCAGTTGGATGACTTTCACGTATTTTAATACAAATGGAGAGACTTTTTTCTCGCCTAGTTTTTGTTTTAATGTACAAATTCAAGTTTCAGCGGATGAAATTGGAAAACCCATGACAGAAATTGCAAAAGCGGCTCAAAGCTTGAATCTGGAAGTCATGAAATATGACTATGACAAATCAAAAAAGACGGTTAGCGTGTATACATCTGACCTAAATAAATACACAGAACGCTTAAAAAGCGGAACGATGCCGGTTAAGACTGGAGAATATGTTTCCAGTAAACCATCGAAAAATTCCGAACAGGTTGGACAGATTTCTGTTTTTTCTGTGGAAAATACAATCAATCTATACTCTTTGGCATCCAGAAAACCAAACGTTAGCATGGAGCAAGTACAAGTTGTTTCTTCTGACCAAGAGGATGCTGATGCATTCGTACAAAAAGTAAATGAGATTGGAAACGGCACACAATATCAAGCAACGTTTATTGGAGGAGAAGCAAACGATACCTATGGTTTGCATGATGCGATTACCCAATACGGAAAGTTGCTTGTTTTGCTGATTATTATCACGACGTTGTTGGCACTTTATTTGCTATTTCAAGAGCTCAAAGGGGAAACTATCAAAAAAATATTGGGGTATAGTAACCAAAAGTTGGTTGCAGAATTTTTGCCACGTGTATATGTGCCGACATCCGTTGTCATGATGTCTAGTGTGGCAGGAATGACGGCGATTGCGTTGTATTGCTACAATGGATTGACGCTTGGATTTTCTTTTTTGAAAGTATATTTTGCATTGGCGCTTGTGCTTACCGCGTTTGTCTATGCCATCGTTTTTGTTTTTCATATCGGATTGATTTCCAGTATTCGTCCAGTTGGAATCATCAAGAACAAGTTTCCATACAAGAGTGTTTTGGGAACTGCTTATGCGTATAAATTGATTCTCGTTTTGCTGTTGGTTCCGATGATTGCATCAGCAATTGGTTTATATCAGCAAAATATTGCATATGGAAATTCAGCAGAACGGTTAGAAATGTTGAAAAACTATGTCGAGCTGCCGTTGACATCGGATCGAATGGAGACCCTAAACGGACAACAGGAGTTAACAGCCGAATACAAAAAATTTTTTGCGATTCAAAACGAGCGAGGTGCATTGCTGTTCAATGCTACTGGCGCAATTATTGAAAAATCCAACGATAACTATGACACGGTTTTGCAGCAGACCGATGAGGATGATTTTAGCACGCCGGACAAGAAAGAGTACGTCAGCAACAACCATATCA
Source organism: Butyricicoccus intestinisimiae (assembly GCF_018918345.1). Classification (NCBI taxonomy): domain Bacteria; kingdom Bacillati; phylum Bacillota; class Clostridia; order Eubacteriales; family Butyricicoccaceae; genus Butyricicoccus; species Butyricicoccus intestinisimiae. Next base: position 367,748 of record NZ_JAHLQI010000001.1, on the reverse strand, counting down.
GTATCAATTATGAGTATTTAAAGCAGAATCCGATTTATGATGTGGACGGCAACCGTGTGCAGTTTACCAACCAGAATGAGGCTGTTGTTCATGTGCTAATTCCGGAACAGTTCAAGTCCTATGAAAAGACGCTGAAAGAACAGATTGTCAAAGATATTACTTCTGATTACTATATCATGGATGATCTTGGTAAGAATGGAGAGCAGAAACACTCTGATTATCCTATTCAAATTACTTGGGTCAAGGATAATCAGAACTATTTTACCTATGATCCGGATGTTGGCATGGCGCACGACTGTTATATTCAAGACCCGATTTCATATGTGTATAACAATGTGTCGATCAGCAAGAATTTAATGGCGGATTTGTTCAGTGGTGGCAATTATCTAAAAATTCCGGCCAAACAGTCAGAACAAAATTTGGCCTATTTTGAAAAAGATATAAAAGCCTGTGGATTAGAAGATAGTGTAACCATTGTCAATAATGCATATGATCGCGTTTCCGACAAAATATACCGTGTAGAGCAGCAATTGCGGCAACAAATTTTCTTTAGTATTGCATATTCCATTGTATTTGTTGTTTTGATTTTTATCAGTGCCTTGACGATCCTTCAAGCAGAACATCGCAAACTGTACATTATGAGCTTGCTCGGATATTCAGCTTTTCGATGCAATCTTCCATACTATGCGAAGTCGGCCATATTTTGGGCTATCGTATTTGTTTTTCTGAATCTGATGCGTGTAATCGGCACTTCTACAGCGGGAATAGGCGTCTGCGCAGGAATATGTATTGCTTCATTGCTGATGGAAATGCTGGTCCAGACTGTTTTGCAGGCACGAAAGGGTATTCAGGCACCGCGAGGATAAATAAGAACTAGGAGAGAATCTATATGCCAATTATTTTAAAAGACATCAATAAATCGTTCGGGAGTCACAATATTCTGACCAATTTTAACCTGATTATCGGTGATGGAGACATGCTCTCCATCACCGGCGGCAGCGGCAAGGGTAAGAGTACGTTGCTTAACATTATCGGATTGTTAGAGCCATATCAGTCCGGCGGATTGCTTTTTAATGATATTCGAAATCCGAAAATCAATAGCAAACAGGCAACGCTGCTGCGACGGAATACTATTGGATATTTGTTCCAGAATTTTGCATTGATGGAAAATTGTACGGTAGAAGAAAATTTGAACTGGGCACTAGCGTACCAACACGTGAAAAATAAAAAAAAATGCATCGGTGAAGCTCTGGAACGAGTGAATTTGCCGGCAGAAATGATGAAACAGAAGGTTGTAGAGTTAAGCGGCGGTGAACAGCAGCGCGTTGCCATTGCGAGATTGTTCTTAAAGCCATGCCAAGTCGTTTTGGCAGACGAACCGACAGGTTCGCTGGATCCAAGCAATCGAGATTTGGTCATCTCATTGTTGCATCAATTACATGATGATGGAAAGACGGTTGTGATTGTCACGCACGATATGATGGTAGCGAATAGTTGCCCGAAACGACTGGAATTATAATCCATTTCATAAATAGAACGGACTTGCTTTCTTAAAACAAGGAGCGAGTCCATTCTATTTATCCGAACACTGTGATATTTCGTAAATCCTGCTAATTTTTTTGTAAAGACGGCGAGAAATTTACGAAACAGCATTGATAAGTAGAGAACACCATGGTATAATTGGTACACATACCAAGGAGTGTATGAGAAAGAAGGCGATCTTATCGCAATCACAAAGGCGAGCCTTGCGGCAAAAAAACGTATTTTATCCGCCTGCGTGCGCTTGTTCTTAGAAAAGGGTTATAGAGGAACAACTGTTGCGGAAATTGTGCGAGAGGCACATGTTTCTGTCAGCACGTTTCAAAATATCTTTCACGCAAAAGACGGCGTGCTTATCGAACTGGTACAGTTTATGTTCAGCAATCAGTTTGGTGTTGCACGAAAGATCGCCGGAGAGGCGGCTGCGCCGATTTATATCTATGCCGTGGAGACAAGCATTCAGCTTACACTGACAGAGCGGAATGAAGTTTTGCGGGATATTTATGTAGAAGCATATATGCAGAAAGAAGCTGCGGAGTACATCAATCGAAACACGGCGAAAGAGCTGTATCAGATTTTTGGCTCGTATCAGCCGCAGCTCAGCGAAAGTGATTTTTACGAGATGGAAATCGGCTCTGCAGGAATTATGCAAGCGTATATGGCACATAAGTGTGATATATATTTTACATTGGATAAAAAACTGGAACGATTTTTAACGATGAGTCTGCGAGCTTTTTGCGTACCGGAATCAGAGATAAAAAACGTCATAGCATTTATTCAAAAGCTAGACATGTGTCATTTGGCAGATCAAGTCATGCAGCATCTGTTTCAAACGCTGGCTATGCATTTTGACTTTTCGCTTAGCGAATAGAGCAATCATAACTTTTGGATGGCATTCACTTCTGGGGAGATGAATGGAATGGAAAGAGCGTTCTCGAAGCACGTTCTCTGTTTGAAAATGGGATGATACAAACGGAGATACAACGAAAACGAGAAGGTGATTTCCAATACAGCAATCGCGAGATTGCGAACAACGAGCCACCAACACTTCTGCGAGAAACGCAGTGGTGCTGGTGGCTTCTTTTATTTATGTGTTCCTATGTCAAGATTTCGTACAAATTACTTTGCCATGCAGAATAGGAGCGATAACAGACGAGCGGCGGGGTCGTTGATGGCCTTGCCGCCCTTACGGTGACATTATACTTGCTGTTCAAGAAACAGAAGAGGACGATGATCAGCACCGTAATGATTTCGTCATACCGAGATTACGTTCCCGAAAACTCTAAGCATTCTCCATCCTCTGGAATTAATACACGTCCATCCTTACCGTGTTTCTTCAGAAAATCACGGAGTCCAGCACGGCTGACAGTTGCATGATTGACGGCATCCATATGACTGGCGATGATGGTGGCATCCGGTGCGGCCTCGCATACCTTCAAAACATCCTCGTCCCCCATGATGAGGCGCCCAAGCCCCATCAGCTCCGCACCGCAGGCATTGAGCACTACCACGTCCGGGCGATACTGTTCCAAAGCCTGTTCAACCCCTTTATAGTACACAGTATCCCCAGCCACGTACAGGACAGGCTCCTCAGCCGCTTGAAGAATGATGCCGCAGACCGGTCCGGCCGCCTGATCAGGTGACTCTCCATGCATAGCTTCCGTGCGGATGAGAACCACGCCGTCAAAATCAGTCCCTTCATCCTTGAGTACCATGACGGAAGTGTAGCCAAATCCTTCAATTTGGGTTTTGGTTTCTTCATTTACAGCAAAAACAAGAATACTTTTGTCCAGCATAGCTGCTGTTTCCGGGTCAAAATGGTCGGGATGGATATGGGTGACGATCATAGCATCAATCCCTTCCATGATCTGCTCCACAGGAAAAGGAAGTTCAGTTATAGGAGATGGAATTTTCGCCCTCTCCGGATCGGGAGAGGGTGCGCTCATACCGGTACCCTTCTTTTGAAACCAAGGGTCGATCAAAAAATGTTTGCCTGCACACTCAATTCGAATGGTGGCGTTACGAATTTGCTGAATCTTCATGTTTAGTCTCCTTTTGAGGGTTTATTTATTCGTTAGCAGCACTCCATAGAAAAACCGGAGCGATAAAGCACACAGTGCGGATGCCTGCGTCATAAACCTGCTTCATGGCGTCGCCGCATTTAGCCTTCTGTTGCAGACGCGACTTTTCCAAAGCCATTCCAGGCATACAACCCCTTTTTTTCCTCATCGCCTAGGAATTTGTCCACCTGGCAGATGTGAAGGATGTGGTCGCCAACCTCCACGGACTGCTGCAAGGTAGCTACCATGGCCAGCCGGGTGTCCGTCGGGATCTGAATATCGCTGCTGTCTACCGCTTTCATTTCAATGTGATTTTCAGCAACCTTATGAGCCGTCGCACCTGTGGAACTGCCGCAGGCCATCACCGCGCCAGCCAAACTTTCACCGGGGATCGTAACGATGACTTTACCCGTCTCCCGCACACGCTTGCCGGTGTGGGACTGCTTTCCTGCGGAAAATCCAATCATCGGCGGATTGAAAGAGAGATAGGAAACAAAGCAGATGGGTGCCAAGTTGGTGGTGCCATCCTCATTCAGAGAACAGATTAAAGTCAGCGGGTTGGGGGAGGTATAAACGGTTGCCTCCATAATGTTCAGTTCTTTCATAAAATTCAGGCCTTTCTGATAAATATCATTCATTGACCCTACGGCCAACTCATGATATATTTATTATACTTGATAGCAATATTTGGTCAAGTACGCAAATCATTTATACCTGGTATCAAAGATTATACTAAAAGCGATAAGGAAAGAAAAATCATGACCTATGAAGAATTCAAAGAAAAGGTAGGCAGCGTGATTCTGACCGATGAGGGAAACTGCCCGGTCACGCCAGTGGTGCAGATGCTGCAAGGAAAATGGAAGCTCCAAATCCTCTATGAACTTTGTATTAAATCGCCCATGCGCTTCGGTGAACTGAAAAAGATGCTAAAGCCAATTACAAATACGGCGCTGACAAATGCCCTCAAAGAGTTGGAAGCCGATGATTTGATACAACGAATCCAGTACAATGAGATGCCGTTGCGAGTAGAATACTCTCTAACACTGAAAGGGCAAGATTTACTGCCGGTATTTTATTCCATTATGCAGTGGGGAACAAAATATATCCCTTGAATTTCTAAAACAAGCGTCCAAATGTACCATCATAAATCAACAATAAATCAACGATAAAATGGCGTAATTTAACGGCAATATCGAGATTTTGTAGTTTTTCAGAATTGAAAAAACATTTCAAGCAGAAATAGTCTTTGTTAAACGCAAGGACTATTTGTTGCTTGAAAATTCTAATGAATACATTTAAATCTAAATCGAAACAAAGCAGAGATACTATCAATTGAAATTTACAAATTATATGTTGGTTTTTCGCTGTCCGTAAAACCGAAGAAATTCGTTCATTTTGGCTGTATTTCCGGAAGACCCTATCTCTAACTGAACAAAATTTTTATTTTGTTCAGTTAATAAACTTGTCCTTTCGAGGCCAAATTACTGACCGGTTCGGGCTTTTGCGCCGGATTTATGATGTGTTGCATTATTGCGCAGTTTTTTGTTCAGAATCTATCGGTATGTATCGCTTGCTTCCCGTATTTCCTATAGGCTCATATCTACAATCTACGATTCAAGAACGGCTGGATATACGGCTGTGAATCTGACTCGGCTGAGTCGGATCTGAAGTTCGCCAATGCATGATTTTTGTATTTTTAAATTAGTCTGCCAAAAATCACGTCTTGACATCTGCGTCTATGGCATTTGAATCTCCGGTTCGTCAATTTCCGCCATTTCCACAACCGCCTTGTACGATTTTTGCCATACAACTGGATGCTGCCCTAAAATATACATAAAAATGTTCCAGCCCTGTACAGCTCCATGATAAATCTCCACACTTTTTTGTTACTTTTTAACTATATTTTGATATAAATATAACATATTCATTCTTTGTATTTTACTATCGTATGTTCCAGCATATATTTTTTTACGAACGTGCACAATATACGTTATATCTGCGGAAAAATTTTTGTCAGATTTTCGTTTTCTTTTATTCTTTACGCGAAATATTTGATAGTTTCCTAAGTGATTTTGACAATTTTGTTACGGTTAAAATCATACAAGTAGCTTGCGTTCACGCGCACGCGGTGATATAATAAACAAAATCTAAATTCACAGTGTTTTTCATCCCTGTAAAAAACACGCGTGCAACGGGAGGGAATAATTATGGAAAAGTCTGATGTAACCAGCATGAGAAAATCCAAAAGTCATGAAGGCGGTATAGCAGAACTTCTTAATTTTAAGCAGAAAAACAAGGATATGAACGAGTTTATCAAAGTGCCTATGTCGGAGAAATTGGCATATTGCTTTGGCGATCCGGCACTGACGCTCATATACACAATCACAACTACCCTTCTCACCTACTTTTACACGAACGTTGTAGGCATTTCTGTCGGTGCGGTTGGTATGATTTTGCTGCTGTCGCGTGTTTTTGATGGATTCTCCGATGTCCTGATGGGTACGATTATTGACCGCACGCACTCCAAATATGGTAAGGCTCGTATCTGGATTTTGAGATTAGCACTACCGTACGCAGCAGCGGCCGTTCTCCTGTTTACCATGCCGCCGTTTGGCAACACCGGCAAGATTATCTATGCATTTTTGACATACAATCTGATGAACACCGTTGTATACACGGCAATCAGCCAGCCATTTCATTCGCTGGGATCGCTGATGAGCCGTGACCGCACGGAGCGAGACACCATTTGCAATATCCGCATGCTGCTTTCTATCACGGCAAGCATGATTGTAACGGCATTTACCTTGCCGCTCATCAATAAAGTTGCCGACATGACACATAATCCACAGATTGCTTGGGTTATTGTAACCGCTGCATATGCGCTGTGCTCGGTATTTATCTTGCTCAACACGTATACAACCTGTACGGAACGTGTCAAGTCAGACGAAGTACAGAAAGAAGATATTCCGTTCAAAATTGCATTCAAAGCCACCATTACAAATAAGTATTTTCTGATTGCGCTGGGTCTGATGCTGTTCTACACGGCATATCAGATTATCATTGGTACGGACCTGACATATTATTGCCAGTATGTTCTTGGTGATGTAAACTTAGTTATGCCGCTGTCTGCCGCTGAAAAGATTTGCACGATTGTCGGCATTGCCCTGCTGCCGAAGCTGCTGCCGAAATACGGTAAGCGCAACTTGATTTGTGCCGGCTGTCTGCTGGGCATCGCCGGTCAGCTGCTGTTCCTTGCGAATATTACCAGCGTACCGCTCGGTGTCGTGACCTGTATGATGCGCGGATTTGGTATTGCACCGTTCTATGGCGTACAGTATTCGCTGCCGAGTGACGCGATTGAGTATGGTCACTGGAAAAACGGCATCCGTGTAGAGGGCTTGATGTTCTCGTCTATGAGCATGGGTCAAAAGGCCGGTTCCGGTATTACTTCTGCTGTTATGAGTGCTATCCTGTCTATGGCGGCATTTAACGGATTGAAGGCAACTGCTGCTGAACAGACCGCTGCGGCAATTAGTGCGATTAAAGCATTCTATCTGTATGTTCCGATTGCTCTGTGGGTAATTATGTTCGCCATCGCAGCTTGCTACAGCTTGGATAAAGTATACGGCAAGATGATGAAGGAACTCATTGCACGCGAAGGTAAAAACGTGGATACGTTGGAATAAATAATTGATGTGCAAAAACCCCGTCACAGAAGCGCTTCTGTGACGGGGTTTTCTGGTTATTCTTGTACATATTTATTGTCTAGCTCAGAATGATAATATGCTAGAATTTCTCCTAACATATCATCATTTTTTGTACGCTGCATATACGCCGCGGCGCGTAAAATCATTGGTCTGCTCAAAATATGCTTCCGGCAGTGACTCAACGAACTGTTCTGCCTTCACTGATGTCGGCAGAATGCCGTTCTCCTGACACCAAGACAGTGCACCGTCATACGTGCCAGCCTTCTTATTCTTTCGGATTTTTGCAACACGGCGTGAGATTGCTTCTTTTTTTGGTGCGAGCAGCATTGCCAACTCCCCAATTGTCATCTTATCATCCAGTCTCAAATGATTATCAGAGAATACAATCGCGTGTTCTTTCGCCAATTCTACCAGCTTTTCAAACAGCGGATCATCCCGACCAACATCCGCAAACGGACTTTCTTTCATCAATTCGCGCACGCTGACAACCTGATAGCCATATTCCTGCAATACTTTCAGCTGTTCACCCAGTGCGAAAGCGACCGGTGTGCGCTTGGCCATGTTGTAGCCGTCTTTTTGGAAAATAATCTGTCCGCAGAAGAAATCCGGATCTTTTTCCAACGCATGACGAATCGGATCAATCATAGCCTGCACTTCTGCCTGCAGCGCCTGTTCCGGATCGGTATGCGTAGACGGAAGCCAGCCTGCACCGTCAAAAGAAGCTGCCATATACTGATAATTCATGGCATCATACGCGTCATAGCTTGTAAATCCATCCGGCATCTTATCGACATAGTGCGGCGGACGAGAAAGCGTCATGGTGTAATCGTATTTGGTTTTCAGCAACTGATGCAGACGATTTAAGTCAGCAACTGCATCATCTAAGCCGTTGAGATGCTCTCTTGCGCCATACACAAACGGTTTTTTGCCAAAAATCAAATGTCTGTAGCTGTGATTGGTAATTTCATGGCCTTCTTCCAAAATGCGGCGAATGAGACGGTCATTGTGTTCTGCACCGCCCTTGTCATCGCAATGAATGTCCGGATAATGGTCAAATTTGATGCCGCCCCATGCAGCACTGCCGATTTTACCGGCTTTATCCGGATAGTTTGCGCTGGTATCACCGATCACATCAAAGCTGCCTCTGGCGCCGTATTCTTTCATTGTGTCGAGCAGAACATCCGTCAATGGCTTTCCGTCAAACCGATCCGGAGATGCCGGCATTCCCATCGGACCATCATCGAACGTCATCGCGCAAATGCGCTTGCTGGTTTTGACACGCTCGATACGGCGTGTATATCCTACGGTATGCTTTTCGACCGGTGTGATAAACTTTTTGACGATTCGTTTTCCCTTCTTACCTAGTTTTACAATCAATGACATGCGTTTTTTCCTTTCTTGTCAGACAATCTTCCGCGAAGCATTTTGCGGCAAATAATGCCCATTTGCCATACGCAGATGCATGCGCGTTTGTTTTTCTTCGTTTTTGCAGCTGGCTCTTTGCAACACACATAGAGCGTCCGCGTTTTCCTTGTACTTGATTTGTACCTTGGAGCAGTGCCTGCCGAACCGATTCCAAATGCAGTGCATCAACTTCCAATATAACAACACCATTTCCGATTTCTTCTGAAATGTGCGCATCGCTTCCAGCAGTGACTGGTTTGTTCCAGTGTTTTGCCAATTTCAACGCCATGGCATTGGCTTGTCTATTTTTTCGATCAGCCCGTCCATTCCAAACTTCTATGCCGTCTAATTGTTCTATTACATCGTCCAAACGATGGATATCTTGACTATGTTCGAATGGATGTGCAATCACAGCCAAACCGCCTTGTGCGTGAATGCTGTGTACAGCTTCATCCATTTGATTGGTAGAAATTTGTTCTGTGATAAACAGTCCCAATACATGCCCGCGATCTGTAGATACTTCAATTCCAGGAATAATTAAAAAATCATCATACTGCGGAACGGTTTCCAACGCGATATCGTGGTCGCAGACTGCAATCCCCTGCAGGCCGCGCTTTCGCGCCTGCGCTACGATTTCCGATATAGACATGCAGCCATCCGCAGAGCGCTGCGAGTGAACATGTAAATCCAACCGAATGGTCATACACCTTTTCCTTCTTTCTATCGTTTCAGCAGGCTCTGTTTGAGATAGGCTCGGAATACCTGATTATCGCCTTTGCAATGCAGCGCTTCTTTCGCCGTGAAAACATCTCCCATGCCGCGCAGTGCAGTTCCAATCTGTCCGGCCTTCAAATAATGCAGGATAGCAACCGTATCATTGAGCAGGAATCGCATCCGAACGCCGACTTTGTAATCTTTCGGCGTGTATTGCACGGCTTGTCCGGACGCCGCACGCGCGTATTGCGCGACAAGCGGGCTGTCTGTTGCCTCTGTCATCGGGAAACTGCCCCAAACACGCGGATTGACTTCCAAGATACATGAGTCTTTAAACTCTACCATAGCAAATCCGACAAACCCAAAGGAATGCAGCAGCTGGTAGGCTTGTTCAATCATTGCTTCATCGTAAAAGCTTTCACAGCAGGTAGACGGACCGCCGCTGACCGGATATTCTCGGATTCTGCGATGACACAGCGCGCAGATTAGCTTACTATCGCTGTCGAGAAGCAAGCTGACGCCTGCTCCGTCACCAGTAATCTTCTGCTGAACAAGCGGCTGCGGGTCGTATTGACGCATTTTTTTCATGATTGCGTCATATTCCTCGGCATTGTGCGCGACTGCATAACGCTCTGCTGCTTTTAATCCAAATTTTTCTCCGCAGTGCGGCTTGACAACAACCGGAAAAACATCCGGTGTGGTATCGTACTGCTTGGGTACAGGAATCCCCAGTTGTTCCGCACGGGCATGTACTATTTCTTTATCGTTTAGCTGGTCAAGAATCGGTTTCGATGCAATCAAAAAATCTGCAAAAGATGCAAATTCTTCCCGCTGTGCTGCAACCATATTCAATGTTGCAGCTCCGACGCAAAATAAAACCGGCTTTTCGTATTCTTGCAGCACCGAAAGCAAGCGTTCCCTATATTCGGTGTCAGCTGCGCAGCCGTCAATCCACCGAAACTGCGCACAGTGTCGAGAAACGGAAACAGCCGGCGCTGCTTTTGCGTCTCCACGCGTCTGCGTCACGACAACACGATACCCTGCTCGGCTCAACGCCCGCACTGCAGCGATTGACATGCGGTATTTTCCATCTGTTACAATTGCTGTTTTCATTGTTTTTGTCCTTTGACTGCTTAAAATTGATATATTGTATTTATTGTTACTCGTTTTATAATCTATTATATCATGTCAATAATATTGCTACAATGAATGAAAGTCACAAAAATCCTTTAATCTATAACGAGAAAAAGACTCAAGCCACAGCTTGAGTCTTTTTTTGCCTAATTATTACTATTAGTCTGCTCTTTTCGACTGATTTCCACATCACTCATACGCAGATTCCTCATTCTAAAAGCCAGTCGATGACATTCACAACTTTTATGCCATCGTAATTTCCAAGTGAAAATCGATCCAGTGTCAGAACAATCTTTTCATAATTATCTTTAATGCTCCGCAGCGGTCTCATCTCTCTCTCAAAGGTTTCTTCCGCCGTCATATCGGCGGTCACCTGATAATAGGTAAGCACACCTTCCTTCTGTGTCACAAAGTCGACCTCAGTTGATCCATATTTTCCGATATTGACTTTGCCGTCCCTTCGCGACAGTTCCAGATATACAATGTTCTCAATGGTAAATCCAAGATCATATCGTTTTCTCGGAAGGATGTGGTTTCTGATTCCCATATCTACTATATAAAACTTATTATTGATCTTTAAGAGCTGCTTTCCCACAATGTCAAACCGTTCCACAGGATAAAAAACGAATGACTCTGTCAGGGCTTCTACATAATCACTGACGGTATTTTGAGATACTTTTCTGCCCGATGAAGTCAGATAGTTGGTTATACTTTTCATAGACACTGGGCTACCGACGACGCTTGCCAGATATCTGGCAATTGTTTTCAGCAACGCAATATCTGTAATTTTTCGTCTTCCGCTCTCTTTTTCTCTTCTCGCCTGCCGCTGCTCAATATCTTTTACAATGACGGTGTTATAGATTCCTTCCAGATACTGATCTATTTTTTCATCCGTGCGATTCATTACCGCCACATATGGAATGCCTCCTGTTTTCATGAACTCTGCAAAGGCTTCCTCTTTTGCCATGCCTGTCACAGACATATACTCACGAAAAGAAAGCGGCAGCATCTTGATCTCTGTATACCGTCCTGACAAAAGCGTTGCAAGTTCGCTTGACAGCATATATGCGTTAGAACCTGTGATATAAATGTCCACATTATCTCTGATATAAAGGCTGTCAACTACTTTTTCAAACGCTGGAACTTCCTGAACCTCGTCCAAAAAGATGTATGTCATCTTATCTGCACACAAGCGTTCTTTGAGGTAATTGTACAGCTTCAGATAGTCTTTTAAAGGTTCATAATCCAGATTCTCAAAATTGATAGAAATAATCTGTTCTGATGTGACTCCACTCGCTAAAAGTTTCTGCTGATACTGTTCTAGAAGTACAGATTTTCCACAGCGTCGGATTCCGGTCACGACCTTGATCTGTTGCTCATCTTTCCATGCCCAAAGCCGATCAAGATATTCTTTTCGTTCAACCATATCTGCATCCTCCTTTTTCTCAGTATAACATATTATACGCATAATATCAAATTATTTTCCCATTTCAGAAACTTTTGCTTTATTCTGATTAATATTTTCTGATTTCAGAAATGCGTCTGTTATGAGCTGCAGCCCTTTTCAGGGCGTGTGTCTTCCAGCAGTTAGGCATTTTTTTCACTCTATAAAGCCGGCGGAAAGTATCCATAATTGTATTATGCTCCAACAGTTCAAATTCCACCTCCATTTCACACGTTACTTTATCATTTTCAACTTTAAATTTCAGCTCTCTGCCTTTTCATTGGCAGAGGGCCGTTTTTGCTTAACAGTTATTGAGCATCCCTTAATTGCTCTACAACGCTGCATTTCGCTGCGTTATCATACATCATGCAAGGAATCAGCCACCCCAGCAGAAGAAATACCGGAATTGTCAGCAAAACAGGCAGAACGGTGAACCGATATTCAAAGAACCAGAACATACTGCCCAGCATTTTCCCCGCAAGAGGTCCCACCGCCAGTGACAGAATAAAGGCCGCCGCTACGGAGGACATTGCGTAAAACAATCCCTCGTAGATCAGCATGGTTTTGAGCTGTCGGTTCGTCATTCCTACAGCCTGAAGCACAGCAAATTCACGGCGGCGGGAAAGAATACCGGTCATCATGGCGTTGAAGAAATTTAAGAGTCCCACCAGCCCAATGATAGCACAGAGGATACCGCCTATCAGAAGGAACATCTGCCGGAACTGAGCAAACTCAGAGCGAGCCGTGGCCTTGCTTTCATACATCAAGGGCGAAAACTCACCGGCAGTGAGCTTCGATAGATATTGCTCTGCTTCGGCCTCGTCAGCTTCGTCCGCTGTGTCGAACAGGTAGAGCATCGGAATGGCTGCACCACCGCTGTCCCTCTGTGCGGTGTCCACAGACAAAACTGCATCATAGCCAGCACCACCATAACGATAACTCATGGAATACGGAAGTTCTACCAAGGCGCAGACCGTGTATTCTACATCTCTGGCTCCATACAATTTTGCCTGAAGGTACTCCTCCGGTGTATCTTCGGTGCAGAGTTTTCCGGTGCGGCTGTCGATATATTTCACATCATCCGCATAGGTAGCGGTAATCGTGTCTCCCACCTTGGGGTAGTATTCAGGATTGGGCAGATTACCGTAGTCATCTAAGGAAACCGCAATGGCAATGGCGTTATTGTTTGGCTTCAGCATAGGAGAAATATCTCCGTCGAACACTTGCAGCTTGTCAAACAGACTGTTATCCAGAGCCTCGATTCTGGTATCTCCCATCACCATATTGCCCCGGTGCTCCATGCGGCTCATATGGCTGTCCAACTGCTCGGTGTTTTCGTACCTTGCATAGTTCTGCCGCAGAGCATCCTCCGTCATCCACAGGTATGCGGTTTTTCGCACAGCATATCCCGTGCCGGAAAGACTGGCCTTTGTGTTTGCTGCGATCTCCTCGATCTGTTCTGGCGTGATGAATTCATCTGCTTCGGTGAAACGGAAATAGTCGGGCGTGCTGACGATAAAATCGGCGCAGGTCATGGAGGATACATACTTCTCCATGCTGAAGCCGCCCACAAAGGCACACAGCGCATTGAACAGTGTCACCGACAGTGCCAGAGACACCACCACCAGCACCGTCTTTTTCTTGTTTCGTCCCAGATTGGCAAAAGCCATCTGATGGAGCTTCGCTCCCCGGGTGCTGCGCTGTTTTTTCTTGGTCTGCATCGCATCCGTATATTTGGCAGCCTCCACCGGAGAAACCCTGGCTGCCATTTTTCCGGGCTTGGAGCAGGACAAGAGCACCGTCAACAGGGCAAACAGCATGGAACCAAGGAAGATCACAGGCGAGGTGCTGATGGTGGTGATGCCCGCATCCAACTGGGTGGAGCGCAAGACAACAGGCACCAGAACAGCGCCGATGCCGTAGCCCAGCAACAGTCCTGCCGGAATGCCGATCAGACAAAGCAGAAGTGCCTGCTGGCGAATGATACGTTTGAGCTGCCGAGGCGTTGTGCCAATGGTTTTCAGAAGTCCGTAAAACCGGATATCCCCCGCAACAGAGATCTGGAAAATGTTATAGATGATAAGATACCCGGTGAAAATCACCAGCAGCAAAAAAGCTGATATGGCGACCATCAGCTCTGGATCGAGCTGTGACTCCAGCTGGGATGAGGTATATCCCCAATTGACGCCGATTCGGACGCTATTGGGATCTGTATAGCTGTCCCATGTGTAGCCAAGATCGGTATCCACCTGCTCCATCTGCCCTTGAATGTTTGTGCTGGAGGCCAGCATGACATTCAAATCGGTGCGGAAAGGCTGTAACCCTGTTTTCACTGCCTGCGCTTCGATGTTATCTGCGTAATCACGGCTGATGTTGATGTAGTGAACAGGCATTAGTTCATCATAGTCCCAATAGCCTACCAGCGTAAAGGTATCTGTTACAGTAAAGGCGGTTTGATCTTTGTCCGTGATGGAATAGGAAACCGTGACCTCGGCGCCCAGTTCCGGCGTTACGCCAAGCAGCTGCAACGCTGCCGTATCCATGGCAACTTCTTTGCCGCTTTCGGGCATCCGTCCGGTAGTAGGGGGTGGCATAGCTCCATTTAGTGCAGTTGGCATCCATGTAGCTGATCTCTGCCGGTATTTTGGCAAAGACCCCCTCCGCAGTGATACCGATTACCTTCCGTGCCCCCGTAGCCTTCACCTTTGGGTGGTCAGCGATGCGTTCCGCCTGCTCGGGGGAAACATCCTTAAAGGTGCCGTGTGCATAGCCGCCTACCTGCCGAAACTGGTAGGTTTCATAACTGGCGTTCAACGACAAGACAATGGTGAACATGGAAGTAAATAGCAGCGTTGTCAGCGCAATGGCAAAAATGGCGATCAGATTGCGGCGACGGTTCGCATAAAGAGATTTTAAGCTGAGCTTTCGAATACATTTTCTGTTTTTGACATTCATCGTAGCCACCTCCCGTTAGTTCTGGGAGACGATCCGACCATCTTCGATACGGATAATGCGGTCTGCCATTTGCGCAATTTCTTCGTTGTGAGTGATCATTACGATTGTCTGGGCGAACTTTTGACTGGTGACTTTCAAAAGGCTCAATACATCCTGGCTGGTTTTGGAATCCAGATTGCCGGTGGGTTCATCTGCCAGAATGATAGCGGGTGCTGCCGCCAGCGCACGGGCAATGGCTACTCGCTGCTGTTGACCGCCTGAGAGCTGATTGGGCAGCGCATCCAGACGGTCGCTCAGTCCAAGCGTCTGCACGATCTGCTGCACAAAAGCCTTGTTTACCTTTCCACCATCCAGTTCAGTGGGTAGAATGATATTTTCATATACATTCAGCACCGGAACAAGATTGTAGCTCTGAAATACAAAGCCAATTTTCCTGCGGCGGAAAATGGTCAGCGCTTCCTCCTTCAGGGAGAAAATATCCTGTCCATCCACTATGACCGTGCCGCTTGTAGGGCGATCCAGCCCGCCCAGCATGTGCAGCAGGGTAGACTTACCGGAGCCGGATGTGCCGACAATTGCAACAAATTCGCCCTTCTTCACATTTAAATCAACTCCATCCAACGCATGAACTGCGTTATTGCCGGAGCCATAAATCTTTTTCAGGTCTTTTGCCTGTAAAACCTCCATAAATGAGTACCTCCATGAAAAAATCTGTATGTATGAAAGAAAATGATCCTTTGATACATACAGATTATCGCATAAGATTCTTTCCGCATTCTTTCCGGCGGGAGATGAAATCTAACAATTTTGATAGAATTGTTGTTATTTCGGCAGAAATATGGAAAACGTACTTCCTTTTTCCGGAACGGAAGCAACCTTGATATAACCGCCCTCGCCAGATATGATCTGTCGGGCAAGGTATAAGCCGATGCCCACACCTTCTTGTTTCTGCACACTATTTGAGCGGTAAAAGCGAGCAAATATCTTCGCTTGCTCACTTTCCGAAATGCCTGTGCCAGTATCCGATATATCAATCCTTGCAAACATTTCATAGCTTACAGCAGAAATAGTAATGGTGCCATGCTCCGTATATTTGATGGCGTTGTCTACGATATTAGCCAGCGCTTCCGCTGTCCATTTGAAGTCGAATACAGCAAAAGCATCGGTATCCTGCAGTTGCAAAGACAATCCTTTTTCAGAAGCCTTGGCGGTATATTGTTCTATTACGCTTTCAAGCAGCGGCTGCAGCGCTGCTTGCTGAGGGGCGAGTGAAATGATCCCGTTTTCCAGTCTGGAAAGCTTTACGAGAGAATCGATCAAAAATCGCAGCTTTTCCGATTGTTTGTACAGCGCCTCCACATTTGCCTTCGCCGATGCAGGCAGAGTTTCCTCCATCAAAAGCTCACTGTATAACAGCAGGTTTGCAATTGGCGTTTTTGTCTGGTGGGAGATGTCCGCAATCAAGGATTTGATTTTATCTTTTTCTTGCGCTATATTTTGAGAAGATGCTTCTGCGGCAGAAAGATAGTGTGCAAACTTTGTTTCCAAAGCAGACAGCTGGCTTTCATCAAAAGTGGTTTCAGAAAAGGAGCCGGTCATGGCAGCGTCCAGCATCCTTTCGATTTCTTCCATCGTTTTTCTGACCTTTCTCCGCTCCCATAATACAACAGCTGCCGCCGCCAGAAAACACAGCAGCAGGATCACAATGCCGGTTTTATTCATCTTTTATCACCCAGCTATAACCGATTCCATAGACGGTTTTAATGTATTTCTGTGCACCAAGCTTATCCCTCAGACGCTTGATCGTAACAGACAAAGCATTTTCATCCACATATTCTGCGCCATCTGTCCAGATTCGGTCTACAAGGTCTCCGCGGGTCATGGTTCGACCACGATTTTCAACAAGCAGACGCAGTAATTTTTGTTCTGTTTTACTCAATTCCACTTTTGAATCTCCCACATAAAAGGTCATAGTCTCAAAGTCAAAGTGAAAAAGATCAATACAGATCGGCGCATTTTTATGGCTTGACGCTTGCTTTCGCAGTTGGGTATTCACCCTTGCCCGCAAAACCGAAAGAGAAAAGGGCTTGGTAATGTAATCATCAGCGCCTCGTTCCAATCCATCTACAATATCCATATCTGTATCGTTGGCAGTCAGCAGAATAACAGGAACTTCGGGCATGTTTTCCTTGACCTCTCGGAGCAGCTCAAGCCCATTGCCATCCGGTAGATTTATGTCTAAAAGAATCAGAGACACACTACCGCAAAGCAGCTGTTCCTTCGCCGTTTTTAGGTCTTGGCAGGAAATGATCTGCCGAGCATCTGCTTTCAGCGCTTTGCATAAGCCTTGATTCAAACCGATATCATCTTCAACAATCAGTAATTGCTCCATATATCTCACTCCCTCGTTATCAATACCACCACGGCAGTTCCAAACGCTCCGATTCAAAGTTGGAAAGACCGATGGAGCAGACTTTATCTTATCAATGCCTTTCAATTTCTGGCCGTTTAAGGTTTTATTTTTTCACCGTTAATTTCAATCCAGTAATTTTCATCAATAGATGCTAAAATAGTTTCATATTGATAATAATATGTACCATCTGTTCTTTGTATCTTTCTCTCCGAAAATGTAGAATTCTGAGAATCTACAATAATGCTGGATTGAGATTGTTTTTCTGTCGATTCAAGAGGACTTACTACGACAATTGCTTCTTGACAATCCTCCGAGTAGCAAACAGTGCATTGTAATCCATTAGAATATTTTTCTATTATTTTATCTTTTCCACTCATTTGCCGCCATTTATTATCTTGTTTGACAGATATATATGTGTCAATACCAAATCCATCTTCTTTACTACGTTCTACAAATACACAAATATTACTTCCTTCTATTTTACAAATTGGTTCAAAATCTTTCTGATTATAAGACTCTATTGTTTTCCATGCTTCTTCAGGAGTATTGAACCATTCTGAAGAAACATTCATTATATGAAACATTGTTACGACTAACAATAAACACACAATAATAATTGCCAATTCATACACAGTTCTTTTTCTTGTCTTTCCTCTTTGTGTTCCTCGGAAATATTTTATAATGCTTGCAGCACATATGCAAACGCATATAAATATACATAACGACAATAACTTTATCATTAAATCATCACCTTTTCATAGTATTAACACGTCTATTGAGAGATGTTCAAGTCAATCGTTGCAGTTCATCATAATTATTATACTTAATGCTCTCATCATTAGCAATATTAACTTACAGGGTTCGTGTTTGCACAGGCGGAAAATTTTAAGAAATCTGTAAGAAATCTGTAAGAAATCTGTAAGAAATCTGTAAGAAATCAGAAAGAATACCGTAAATCGCCCATGTTATACTGCCTATAACAAAACAAACAGAGGTGTAGGTATGATACTTTCTTTATTTGCGTATTATCTCATTGGTCTGCCAATGTATCTTTTATTTGGCTGTTTTGTGTACCGCCGCTATCACGCACGGCAGCAGTGTTCCAAGGGCTTCTTTGTCGGGTGGCAGCTATTGGCCCTGTTATTAACTATGATGTTTTCTGTGACCGGCGCCGCGGGAATAGATAACATCGCGTATCAAGTGCAAAACGGCGGCTCTCTCATTCAATTGTTTGGCACCAATGTCATTCCATTCTACCATGCCGATTTCATGGGGATGCTGTTGAATACGATTTTATTCATTCCGTTTGGCATTTTGCTGCCGATTGTATGGCGTCCGTGCAGCAAAAAAATCGCTGTGCAGGCAGGTTTTCTCCTTTCCGCGGCCATTGAACTTTCTCAGCTGTTTAACGGAAGAACGACCGATATCAATGACTTGATGACCAATACATTGGGAACATTTTTGGGATATATCTTATACACACTGCTATTTCATCGCATCACATGGTTTCAAGCCGAGGATTCCCACAGCAAGCGCACCATGTCGCTGAGCATCGCTTGGATCTTTATCATTTATATCTGTGTCGGCTCCCCTGTTCTCACAGCATGGGAAATGTAACGCATACGAGGATATTGCATTTGCGCCGCGCAATTACGGTCTGTCCAAAAAAGAAGTAGATGCGCGCGTCAATCATGCCCTTGATGCCATCGACATTCAATATCTGCGGAACAAACAGATTTATAAAATGTCCGGCGGAGAAAAAAAGCTGGTATCTATCGCAACCATTCTTTCCATGACACCGGATGTCATTTTGATGGACGAACCGTCTATTGCGCTCGATCCGCGCAATCGGAGACGGCTGATTCAATTGTTAAATTCTTTTTCTCAGATAAAAATTATCGCGTCTCACGATTTGGATATGATTTTGAATACCTGTGAACGGACGATCTTGCTTTCGAATGGAAAAATTGTTTGTGACGGTGCAACAAAAGAAATTCTCACAAACCGGCAAGTATTGGAAAAACATGGATTGGAACTGCCGCTTTGCTTGCAAAAAATAACAAAATAAGGCGAAATTTTGTTAACAAATGCATCTCCTTGTGCTATGATAAAAATATCAAAAGAGCGTTGTGAGGTGTTACCACATGTCGGATTTGTTTCAATTTCTTCATCAAGAAAACATACAGCCTGAACTGCTTGACGCGGTACGGGAATACCGCGCGATGCACGCTGTGCAGGAGGCACTGCTGCCGCGGATTCCTGTGCCGCGTTTTCCCTATTACGGAAAATCTATTTGGGAACAGGCAATTGCTGCCGTGCTGTGCGGAGAAAATCTGTTGTTGGCAGGCGGAAAAGCGACGGGCAAAAACGTGCTGGCAGAAAATCTTGCCGCTCTGTTCGGACGGCCGGAGTGGGACATTTCGTTTCATGTGAACATGGATGCCGCGTCCCTGATTGGCACAGATACCTTTGTCAACGGTGCGGTGCAGTTTCGCCCCGGTCCGGTCTATTCTTGTGCACAGCACGGCGGATTTGGCATACTGGACGAAATCAACATGGCAAAAAATGAAGCTTTAGCGGTGCTGCATGCCGTTTTGGACTTCCGCCGTGCCATTGATGTGCCGGGCTATGACCGCATTCCTTTGGCGGAAGAAACGCGGTTCATTGCAACAATGAACTATGGATATGCGGGCACACGAGAATTGAACGAAGCCCTGACATCGCGTTTTGTTGTCATTCAAATGCCGTCTATGATACAGGCGGATTTGGAGCGCCTGCTTATCTCGCAGTTCCCAGACTTGACGTCCAAATATGTGCACCAATTTGCTTTGCTGTTTTTGGATTTGCAGAAAAAATGTGAAAGTTCTGAAATTTCCACAAAGGCACTGGATTTGCGCGGTATGCTGGATGCACTGCGTCTGATGCGCAAGGGCATTTGTGCCGGAGCTGCGTTGGATATGGGCATCACCAACAAGGCATTTGACGGGTATGAGCAGGATTTGATTCGAGATACCATCGCCTCTCGGATTCCGGCAAAGCTGCATGCTTCGGAGATTTTTCACTGATGGATACGACTTCTTATACCGCGATTCAGCGCCGTGCTGCCAATCAGGTATGGAGTGCCGCCGGTACCTATGATTTTGAGCCGCTGTTTTTGGCACAGCACACGGACGGTTCTCCTGCTCTGTATATGAACTGTGTGGTCGGGCTCGTACATAAGTATTATGGAGAACGTGTCATCCGCTCTTTGTTTGACAGGTGGTCCGGTGATATACACCAAGCCATGCTGGACGATCTCACATGGCTGTATTTGGAGCACATTGTTTATGTGCAGGAACTGCCGCAGCGTCCGATTTTGGCAGATTTGCGCCGCGTATATGCGAACGATTTCTTCGGTCAGGAATATAAGCTGTCGCGTCAGGAATGGATGGCAAAAAATCAACTGGTTTATACTATGCAGGCCGCGCGATGGAACCGTGTATTAAGCCGCAAACAATCCATGCTCACTCCGCGGGAAAAGTCTCTGTATGCTGCTCTTACACCGGAACAAATTCCGCCCAAAGAACGGTTGGAATCGGAAATTCTCGCAATGTATAAGCGTTTTCTGTTGTTTGACGGACAGGTTCACCACAAAAAAGCACTGCATGTCCATGTGACCGGCAAGCTGGCAGAGTTGCTTACAAAAACAATGCCGACACAATTGGTCAAAACAGACCGCGTGACGGTCGTTCGTTCCTCTCAGGCGGATGCGCCGCAGGAGGACGGATTTTTGCAGGAGAAAAATCGCGCACATGTGACACTGCGGCAGCACGCACAGCAGGACCGCGCATATATCGAGAGCTGTTTCGGACGGTCGTTGTATTCTCCGGAACAGCTGCACCGCGCAGAACAAGAGCTGTGCACGGGAAATCATTTAGGCTGTCATCTGTGGTTTACCGACGGCGCGCCGACACCGGGAACAGCGCCAACGGCAGAAGCCAAGCATCTTGCGGAACAGGCGGAACTGCAGGCGGTTCGCAATCGTGCATACTATTCGGACAATTTGGATTTGCACCGCAGTGCCGTGCTGCGATTGACGGAACAAATTCAAAACTGCATTCTCATTCATCAGCAGCCGCGTGCGCGGGTTGCCCGCATCGGACAATTGGACGCCGCACATGTCTGGCGGGTGCCGCTGCTGCACGACAGCCGCGTGTTTCTTGCCAGCGAGGAGGAAAATCAGCCGGCGTTTACTGTAGATTTGCTGCTGGACGCTTCCGCTTCTCGACTGCATTGTCAGGAGGTTCTCGCGGCGCAGGGAGTCATTTTGGCGAAAAGCCTGCTTGCATGCAGCATTCCGGTGCGTGTTTCCAGTTTTTGCAGCCTGCGCGGATACACGGTTCTCCGCATTTTAAAGAACTTTGATGAAAAAAGCAGCCAATCTATCTTCCGATACTTTTCCTCTGGTTGGAATCGGGATGGATTGGCACTGCGTGCAATGGAAAATCTTCTGACTGTTTTTCCGGGGAATGCGCCGCGGCATCTGCTCCTTGTTTTGACGGATGCTTCGCCGAATGACAGCTTACGTGTACAAGCTTCTTCGGAAAATCCGTTCGGGCATGATTACGGCGATGCGTTTGGCGTGCAGGACGCCGCGGCAGAAGTTCGAGCGCTGCGTGCAAAGGGCATCCATGTTTCTGCTGTTTTCATGGGAGAATCCTCCTCTGCATCGCATGCAGCCGTGATTTACGGAAAGGAATTGGCACGAATCAAAGGCATTGACCAGCTTGCCAAAGCAGCCGGTATATTGATTCAGCATGAAATTCGTTCCTTGGAGGATTGAGTGCGCGGCGGTTTATGCAAAGCACTTATTTCTTCTTCAGCCTCCCTTTCACCTTTCGATACAAATTTTTCACTCGATCCGGCAAGCTCACGTAATCATCCGGCAAATACGTCAAATCTCTTTTTTGTTCCTTCGGAAGAGGTCTCATTTGAATCACCAAATGAGAATGCTTCAAATAAGTGATTTCAAATCGGTATTTGTAATGCACTAAATTACTAATTTCAAAAAAGTGTGGATATTCTTCGTATTTATCCTGCCGTCTTCGCTTTTTCGTAATTTCGCGTACATCTTCCAAAACTGACTCATCCATATAAAAGAAATCAATTTCTCTTTTATCTTCCACAATCACATTCATGCTAAACTGGCGCAGAGAATCACGTTCTTTGTGAAACAAAAATGAAGATAAGTAATTTTTTATTACATCCCATGCATATTCTTGATAGTCAAAACTCTGAATACTTATTTCGGTTGTTGCTATGTTTTGGGTGAAATATTCTGCCCATAGCACACCAATTGTCCATCCCCAATAAATAATGGCCAATACTCCCTCAATCGCATAGGCTGGTGATTGAACCAACGTGCTTGATACACGTGCGGTCAATTCTCCATTTACGGCGCTATGATACAACCCTATTGCACAATTTATACCTACAATGCAAGCGAGAATCATCATTGTCCGTTCAAACGTCACATACCAGATATACCGATACCGTTTTTTTGACGGGTCAGCCATTTTTTCACCCCTCTATTTTCATTGAACTTATTATATGCATCACTTAGTATAGCGAATCTAAAATCAATTCGCAAGTCTGTGTTTCTCTTTTCTCTGCATAAAAAACGAGATGGCAGGTGCCATCTCGTTTTGTCTTGAAACCGGAAATTTATCCGTTGCTGCTTGCAATCGCCTGCTCAATGAGCTCATGCAGCTTTTGTGCCTGATCCGAGGATGTGATTGCGCCAACAATCGGCTGACCAATGATGTTGCCGTTTTTGTCAACCACATACGTGGTCGGGTACGAATACAGACCGGAAGTAAATGTTCCGGCATCGCTCTTGGAGTCAAACCATACATTGCGATACGATACGCCCTTTTTTGACAGAATATCCTTTGCTTCAGAGATAGCAGCCTTATCTCCGTCCAGCGTAAAGGTATTGATGCCTACGACAGTACCGCCTTTTTTTGCAAGCTCCGTGTTCAGGGCTTCCAAATCCTTCAGCTCCTCTACACACGGCTTACAGGTAGTAAACCAGAAATTTACGACGGTTACATCGTTTTTGGAGAAAAGATCGCTGCTTTTTACATCATTGCCATCCAAATCCTTGCCGGTAAAGCTCGGGAATTTCGTCAGCTCGCTGTTTTCCTTCGTCATGCCTGCGCTTTCTGCATCAACGCTCTCGCCATCTCCGGGCTTGCTGCCGCAGTCGGGATACTTTTGCTCCAGAATGGTCAGCTTTCCTTCAATTTCTTTGATCTGCTCAGCGCCGGTTTTTAGTGTTTGCAGCTCCTCTGCGGAAAATTGATCCTTGGCGCCTTCTATCGTGCTGAGAAGAAAATCTCCATAGTTGGTACCGTCCTCAATCATCGTGGTGTTCTTGTTCGCTGCCAAAAACACTTTTTCCCAAAGTTCTGTATTGTTTGAGAGAATATCGGTCTCTTTTTGCATCAGCTTTTGATGCAGTTTGGTCGCTTCATCCAAATTGCTCGGCTCCGTCGATGTCAGCGAAGTAATGTCGGAAGTATCGGCTGCGTCTTTGCTGTCTTTGTTTGCCGAACACGCCGTGAGGCTGAACGCCAGCACAAAGGTCATCAGTACAGTGAGTATTTTCCATCGTTTCATCGTTGTTCCTCCATGTTTATCTCGTTGGTTTGTTGTTCTTTCTTCTTGTGTGATGAGCCGAAGCCGTAATGAAAGCATAGTGCTTCGGCGGGACATGCAGTGATACACTTGCCGCAGCGGATGCATTCGGCGTGGTTTGGTGTCTTTCTGACATCCACATCCATCTTGCACGATGCCGCACATTTTCCGCAGGAAACACACTTTTGTTCGTCCATTTTTATTTCGAGCAAGGAAATCTTGTTCAGCAAGGCATAAAACGCGCCGAGCGGACAAATCCATTTGCAAAACGGACGGTAAAACAAGATGCTCAACGCGACTACCGCAATTAAAATAAAAAGTTTTTGGATAAACAGCGTTCCCAATGCCGCGCGTATTCCTTCATTCACAAGGGACAGCGGAATTGCACCCTCCAGCACACCCTGCGGACATATGTATTTGCAAAAAAACGGATCGCCCATGCCTACATCGTTGACTGCAAGCGTAGGCAGTAAAACCACAGCCAGCAGCAAGATGATGTATTTCAAATACGTGAGCGGCTTTAGCTTTTTTGTAGACAATTTTTTGCTTGGGATTTTATGCAGCAGCTCCTGCAGCCATCCGAACGGACATAGAAATCCACAGATGAAGCGTCCCAGCAGTACGCCAAGCAAAATCAAAAATCCGGTTATATAATAAGAAAACCCGAATTTTGACGAGCCGACTACTGCCTGAAAAGAACCAATGGGGCACGCACCCGATGCTGCCGGACAGGAATAACAGTTTAAGCCGGGGACACACACCGATTTTCCTTTGCCTTGATATATGCCGCCTCGAAAGAAGTTTGGCAGGTGTATATTGGTGAGCAGCGTTGCTCCTGCCTGAATCCAACCGCGCACGCGGCTGAAACGCTGTGAGAAAGTCGGTTTTCTGTTATCCAATTCCAACACACTCCAAACACAACCGCACGGCTTTGCTGAATACTGTATCTACCTCGCCGCGCATGACTCCGAAACACAGCATAACCATTCCGGCGAGTAACAGTGTACCCTGTAAGAATGCTTTTTTCTTTCCAAACAATTGAATCCCTCCCTCTGTTTTCTGGCTCAGTATAGCACGGCAAGCATAAAATCTCTGTTAAGTTTCGGTTCTTAATAAAAATTTTATACGTGCCGTGTTATAATTTACAATAGAAATGGCAATCAAGGAGTATAAGGAGATTTTATATGCATATTTTAGTGGTTGAAGATGAAAAAGCCCTGTGCGATACAATTGTGCGCAGTCTCAAACGCCTCGCTTACAGTGTGGATGCGTGCTATGATGGACAACAGGCAGTGGAACTGCTCTCGATAGAGCGTTTTGATCTTGTTGTGCTGGATCTCAATCTTCCCGGTGAGGACGGCATGACGGTCTTGAAAACATTGAGAAAAACCGATCGGGAAACCAAAGTTCTGATTTTATCCGCTCGCTGTGAGGTTTCCGATAAAGTAGCCGGTTTGGATGCGGGCGCAAATGATTATTTGACAAAGCCGTTTCATCTGGACGAGCTTGCGGCACGAATACGCAGCCTGACGCTCAGACGTTTTACGCAAAACGATGTTGTTTTGACTTGTTCGGAGCTTTCTTTCGATGCAAAAACACGAAAGGCTTCTGTTTGCGGAGAGCCGTTGTCTCTGACTCGCAAGGAAACGGGAATCTTGGAGTACCTCATGCTCAATCAGGGACGCCCCATCAGTCAGGAAGAACTTCTCGAACATGTTTGGGACAGCAGCGTGGACAATTTTAGCAATTCTATCCGCGTGCACATTTCCGCCCTTAGAAAAAAACTGCGCACTGCCTTGGGATATGACCCGATACACAATCGCATCGGCGAGGGGTATGTCATGGAGGAAAAGCAATGAAACGTTTGTCTTTGCAATGGCGCATTACTCTGATGACTGCGGTTCTTATCGCTGTGACCTGCCTGCTCATGAACTGTCTGATCGGTTATTCCGGCAAGCACTATATGGATTCCATCAGTGACGGCATCTCCGCTTACAGTGACATTGATCAGGGAAAACCGGATTCGTTCGACCCGCAGAGTAAAAACTTGGATCAGGAACTCACGATTATTGTAAGCGGTGTGCAGGAATCCTTCGGAATCACCAATTGGTACATAACAGCTGCTGTCACCGTGTTTGGCGGTGTACTCGCATATTTTGTCAGCGGTCACGCGCTGAAGCCTTTACGCAGCTTTGCTGCGCAAATTGAACATGTGCAGCCGAACAATTTGTCTGATATGAAGGTCAGCGAAGATGTGCTGCCGGAGTTCAAACAATTCAGCAGCTCCTTTAACAGCATGATTGACCGCTTGGATGAAGGCTTTACAGCGCAGCGGCAGTTTACCGGAAACGCTGCGCACGAATTGCGCACGCCGCTTGCGCTCATGCAAGCACAGATTGAATTGTTTGCTGTCGAGCATGTCGATGCAGAACCTGAAATCGCAGAATTTCTCAAGCTTTTACAGGAACAGACCGAACGCATGTCGCAGATGACGAAAATTCTGCTGGAAATGAGTGCGCTCCGCACGGTTCCCTGTAATGACACGGTGGAACTTGCGCCAATGCTTGAAGAAATTTTGACCGATCTCGCTCCGCTTGCCGAGGAAAAAGGGGTCACGCTTTCATACGATGGGGATGGTACGCTAATCGGCAGCGATACGTTACTGTATCGTATGATATTCAATTTAACTGAAAATGCCATACGATATAATCGCTGTGATGCAGCAGTTCATATTTCCATCTGTGATGAAGCAGACAGGATTCTCATACGAGTAAAGGATCACGGATTTGGAATTGCCGAACAATACAGAGAAAGCATCTTTCAGCCGTTTTTCCGCGTGGACAAGTCCCGCAGCAGAGCGCACGGCGGCGTAGGACTTGGACTTTCGTTGGTTTGGGAAATCGCTTCGCTCCACGGCGGAACAGTAAAAACAGAAGAAAGCTCCGAAAACGGAACAGTTATGCTTGTAACTTTGCCGAAAAGAGTAATATGTAAAGTACAATAACTTTACATGAAAAACGACCAGTTTTTACATGAGAACTGGTCGTTTTCTTTTGATGAGAGAATCTTATGTATTTTTTATACCTTCAAAATCTATCGTATTGGAACGTATCAATCGGCAGGGTGGACGTCTTGCCGTCCAGCAGCAGCTCGGACAGCAGGAAAGAGAGCGGCAAGTACAAAGTCACTCGCTGTAAGAAAAAATCGTTTTAAAAACAGCAAAACCTCTGACCTTCCCCATTGGAGATCGGCCAGAGGTTTTGCTATTCTGATGGATTTTGCGGCAGACTTTAAGATTGCGCGCTTACATCTCCCTTTCCAACATTGTCTTCGTAATTGTACGATTCCATATTTTCTGTCACACAGTGATTAAAGAGAGAGATGACGTCCGGATAGCCCGGGTACTTATGATCTTCTCCAATCGTGCTGTCCCAAGTGTTCGTTGTTCGATACGATGTAGTGTCTACGCTGTATGTTCCGTCTGCCAGAACCTTCACATCGCTAAAGCGACAAAACCAATATCCGCCGACAGATTTTCCGTTGTCAACATAATTGGTTTTGTACACCAAATAGATGGCATTGCTATCGTTAGAAGACCAGAAGCTCTTGACCGCCCCCTCTTTTTCCGTCAAAAAGTAATTGCCGACATAGGTCATACTGTCCAGTTTTTCATCTTCACCGGCAGATTTCGCAAACTCTGCTTTGAAGGTGTCCTCAGCCTGCTTTTTCATGGCGTTCATGATATCGTCCGGAATCTCTGCCGCCGAGGTGACAAAGCCATCCAGACCGGAAACCGTATACTGTTTAGACACTGCCTTCGGAATCTTGCCGTACTGTTTCGCGCAGTTTTCCGGCACCGTGACGGTGACGGTTATCTTGTCGCCGTTTTTTAGATGGTCACTCGGTTTTGCCGTATATTCCAGCGAGGAGATGCCGCATTCCGTGTTGTCCAAACTGACCGTGCCGGACGGCGCATACCCGTCAAAGCTCACCTTTAAGCCCTGAAAGGCGTCATATGTTTCCACATCCTGCAAGCCTTCGACGGTTGCTTTGATGGCATCGTCTTTCAGCTTGACGTGATACTTTTCCTCAATCGTATGTACTGTGTCCTCATCCCAAGTGAAAACAACACTGTCTCCGTTGGAAAGATTTTCTTTTTTGTCCCAGGATCCATACAGTTTTTCGACATCCAGATAGGTGTCAATGCTGCTCAAGATCTCTGCGTCACTGTCGCCGGAGATGCCAAATGCATCGAGATTATTGTCCACCATAGAATCACTCTGGATGCGGTAATCAATCTCGCCATATCCATTGACACCGGTAAATTCATAGGTGAGATAATCCTGCAAATCAATGGTTGTTGTGCCGCATCCGCTCAATCCGATGGCCGCCGTAACGAGCAATCCTGCTCCCAGTCCGAATTTCCAATGTTTCATTTTTTTGCTCCTTATTCATTTAAATATGTATCTTCATGAAAATGCACCGCATTTTCGCCGTCTTGACCCGCAGCCAAATACGCCGTGCCGTCCATATCCCAAAATGTCTCGCCTTGCTCCGTCGAGACGCTTTTTCCATCAATCTCATACAGCATATTGCCCTCAGCGTCCATGGAAAATGACGACGTTTGTTCTGCAACGAGTTCATCCTTTTGCAGCTGATACAGAACAGCTTTTCCCGAGTCCTTGTTGACTTTGCTCAGCAGTTGATTTTCCCTCTCCTTGTAATAGATGTCTCCATTGGAGCCGAGCTGATCCTTTACCGGTATCACGAGACCGTCTTTGCAGCGATACAGCGTAACTTGTCCGCCAAACGAGGAATTTTCCGAAACAACAAGCTCTGGCACATCGTCGTCATCTAAATAGATGTACTCATAACAAGCCTCTGCGCCCAAAAAGCGATCCTCGTATTGCAGGAACCGCTCATACGCCGCCATGGTGTCCGATTTCCCCAGCAGGTAGCTCAACTGATCTGAGAACTCTTCTGTCTGAGAAATTCCTGCGAGACTGATGTTTTGATAGCCTTCGCTACTTCCATCGTAGTAATCTTCCTCGCCCACTTCGTCCCATGTATCGCAGTCAACGATAACCGAATGCGCCTCATCCAGCCAATTGTCATCAAGCGGCGTGACGGAAATCTTATGCTCCGATGGGTTGCAGTCAATCTTCACTCCGGCAGCATCTTTTCCCATCTCCTCGTATGCCTGCTCATAGGTCTCATCAGTCACCGCTTCTTCATAGCACATAAACCCATTGACCGCGTGTTTCTCATACACTGCTTTCGGCTGATTCCGTTTCATCTGGTAGATCGTCAAGTCGGTGTTGTCGTGCAGGAGAATCAGCTCCTGCGTTCCGTCTCCGTTGAGATCCTTCAGGTGTGCATATTGCAGAAACGTGCCGTCCTCCTGCAAGGTGTTCAACAGCGTTCGATACGACGCGACCTCCGGCGAATCGGTGCTGCTTGTCGGCGTTGGGACGGTCGGAGACTGCTTCTGTTCCGGCGCGTCCCGATTCGAGGAGACTGGTTCCTGCTCCTGTACCACGCCCGTTTGCGCCTGATGGTTCATGTACTGGATGCCCGCAACGGTTCCGCCGACACCCAATATCGAAACAGCGACAAGGCCGGCAGCAATTTTTCCTTTGATCGCACTGCCTGCCGCGGTTCCGGCTGTTTTTGCCGCAGAGGTCGTTGCGGCAGGCGCAGTATCCTGCGTGCTGGGCGCGACATCGGAAGACGGAGCGTCTGTTGTCTGTACCGGCGCCGCCTGGATACCGCACTGCTGTAAAATCCGGTTCCACAGCGTATAATCCACAGGGATTTGCACACTGTCCAGATTGCGCAGCAGCATGACAAAGAACGGGAACGGAAGCAGACCGTACAGCTTGGTGCCTTGTTTCTCCAGTTCCAGCACTTTTTCTTTCATTTTCTCTTTGCCGAAATGTAACTGTGCCTTAATGGTGCCTTCGCGCACGCCGCAATGGCGCGCAATTTCCTCGATGGTCATGTGTTCATAATAGTACATCGTAATCGCCAATCGCTGCCCGGCTGACAGGCTATCCAGAATTTCCCGCACCAGGCGCGTGGTCTCCTGCTGATCCATCTGGATCTGCGGCATGGTCTCTATATCCTGATTTTCCAATTGCAACTCCGGAACGCCGTCTTCATCCACCGCATCAAGCGAATCAAACAGATTCGGTTTGTATTTTCGCACAAAGTCTTTCGCAGCATTGTGTGCAATCGAATGAATCCAATTTTGAAACTTGCTGTCATCTATCAGCGTATCCAGCTTGGTAAAGGCTCTGATATAGGTTTCCTGCAAAATATCTTTGATGGTATCTCCATCCGCGCTGGTTGCTTCTAGAATCGTCTTGTATACCTCACTATAGCAGCATACATATAGCGCTTCCAATGCCTCTTGATCCTGTTCTCTGGCTCTTTGCACCCATTCCGTCTGAAAATTTTCTCTTCCCATTTACAAGCTCCCCGACTGCTGCAAAATGCGAATAAACAGCTCCGCATCCTCGATGTCTTTTTTGGTCTGTACATAATTGATGCCAACACTGACAATTGGAACAAAAATAAACGCAAGGATTGAAAGCATCAAAGCCATTAGTCCGATACACAAATCAATCGGAAAAATCGGAATGATACACCATCCAACAATAGCAATGCGAAACGAATAGCGAATGGATTTCAAAATACCGCCTGCCATCACATATGAAACAAGGGAGGCGCCCAGACAAATCAACAGCATCGCATTCTCTATCGGGATCGGTAAATCTATCGAGACTACGTCAAAAGCCAGCATCAGGCAAAACACGCCGAAGATGGATGCAATAACAGCAACCTGTAATCCCAACTTGCTCCGCTTCATTGTTGCGGCATTCTTGTCGAGAAACTCCTGTGCAGCATCCCTGCCTTCAAATGTGGTCTCTTCAAACAGATGGGATTTCTTTTTTCGCTCGGTTTTCTTTTTCGTTTCCCCTGCACGATCCCATGTCGCTTTCGCAGTATGTGCCGTGGATTTCGCCTTGTCTGCAAAATCTGTATCCTGTACTTTCTGCGAAACATCTGCCAGTGTGTTCTTGATCGTATACGTCATGGTCTCTGCTTTTTCCTGCACGGCAGCGGACACCGGTTTTTCTATCTCTTCCGGTCGGTCTATCTTCTGGCTCTTTCCGCACAGCGGGCAAAATTTCGCGTCCTCACTGATGGCTTGTCCGCAATACATGCAGAATTTACTTCCTGTTCTCATCGTTTTTCCTCCTTTTTTTGTGATCCCACCGCGACAGATTGCTCCATCGCGGCAGGATTCGTATGTTTTTTTCTCTTAACGAATGAAATCGTTATACAGCAGCGTCACAATCTGTGCGCGGGTGCAGGTCTGGTTCGGAGAGAACGTAGTTTCAGAAGTGCCTGCAGTAATATCATTCTCAGCTGCCCAAGCAACAGCCTTTGCGTACCACGCATCCTCCGATACATCCGTGAATGCAGTCTTTACATTCTTCGGCTCCGGATTGCCAGCTTCATTCCACAAGAACTGCACTACCTGTGCACGAGTACAGCTGTCATCTGGCGAGAATGTAGTCGCAGAAGTACCGGCGGTAACACCGTTTTTGAACGCCCACTTCACAGCATTCGCATAATATGCATCATCAGCAATATCGGTAAACGGAGTCTTATCTTCTACAACTACCTTGTTTCCATATGCCCGATACATAAATGTAGCGATCTGACCACGTGTACAAGTCTGATCCGGAGAAAATGTAGTCTCAGAAGTACCGGCAGCAACGCCATTCTGTTCTGCCCACTTGACAGAATCTGCGTAATATGCATCTGCCGGGACATCGGTAAACTTAGACTGGAACTTCTTTTCTGTTACGGTTACTGCAACTGTTACAACAGCACCATTCGGGCTGGTTGCCGTGATGGTTGCTGTACCCTCAGAAGCAGCAGTGACAACACCATGGTCATCAACACTTGCGACTGCAGTGTTATCGGAACTCCACTTGACTGTATTGGTCTCAGCCTCCGGCGTAATAGTAGCCTTCAGCGTTGCAGTTTCACCGATCTGCATCGTCAGTGTATTTTGATCTACCTGGATCTCCTCATAGTGGCCTACGGCATCATGGTGAACCTTGTAATTCTCCTCACTGAAGGTCGGGACGTACTTCAGTGTACAGGTTTCTCCTGTATGCGGATCAATGTGTCCACCATAGAAATGGTCTCCATTGTCTGTGTAATAATTATCTCCGTCTGGATTATAATAGAAATACTGCCGACAAGTCTCGCACTTAATCCATTCATTACGAGTGTATCCATCAGGCGCAATATAATCCTCATCATATGCTTCCTTGTCTACCACCCAAACCTTGTTGGCTGCAGTATCTTTGTTCTGCTCCGTGTCTGCGGTCGTCGCGGTAATTGCGGTCGTCGGATTTGCAGCATATGCCACCGGCATAGCTACAGCGGATGTGGCAACAGTTGCTGCCATTGCGAGCGTAAGCATCGTCTTTTTCAGCTTCATAATAAAAGCCTCCTTCATAAAATATATATGGTGAAATTTCTACTCGACAGGTCGCAGAAATCTTCCATCATTTGCTTCTATATACTAGACGTAAAAAAAGCCCAAAAGGTTTATGTACAATTTGCACAAAAATTTCTTCTTTGTCTGGGAAATTTAACGATAGTCTATTCCCAACTCCCCCATTTTCGCGCGGCGCAGCCTGTCTCCCTCATGAAACAGGAATCCGTACCAGTTGTCAGGGATGTCTTCAAATCCGTGCACAAGCAATGTCTGCTTGTCAACTGCCACGCCATAAACAGGCGTCAGCTCGTCCAGCATGACACTCCAATACAGCTTCTGCTCGTGGAATCGCGCGATAACTACTTGCTGCACCTGCTCCCACGTCGCATAAACTAACGCATCAGCCGGAAACTTGCTCAGTCGATCATCCTCCAGCCAGTCATATCCGGACTGATAGATCAAAAGCAGATCTTCGCGCTGCAAAACAGCGTATCTCGTCTTTCCTATTGCTCTGGGTTTTCCAATCATAAATAATCGTCCTTTCTTTGATGGATTCCAAGTACATGATAGCACATTTCAAATCCTCATGATTTTTTGAGAAAAAATTGACCGAAAAATTGAGATCGACCTTACTCTAAAAGAAAAGAGCTTGCCGCATGTACCTTCTACAAGCGGCAAGCTCTTTTCTTTTGTGAACGATTACATATAAATATTTGTCTGACTATTTGGAGGCATTTCACAGTGTTGAGGGGTATATGCTTTTTATGAAGCGACAGCACCAACCACCATATGCAGTACCGCGAACACCAGACCGATGATGGAAATCACCAATGCGGCATTTGCCTTGCTCCGCTGCTGTGCCTTCGCCCTTGCAGCCAGAACAAGGCCGATCATGCTCAATACCAATCCGTCTAAAGCGAACAGGAAAGATAAAATTAGTCCGACAACAGCTACAACGAATGCTGTTGTCGCATTTTTTTGACATTTGAGATTGTTTTTGCGTTCTTGCGGACTTCGAATCCATCGATCGTAAGCATATCCATGACCTATCTTAAAAAATAGACATTCTATTAGAATGCTTACAACTATAGATAAACAAACTGTTCCTCTTACTAATAGTTGGACAGCATATTGTGCAACGGGGTTTGTATTGCAAAATACATTTATAAGTATTATAAACAGAATTAGTATTGGATATATGCTAATAACAAACCAATAATAATGCATCCACGGTTTGGGAATTTCGTCCCTACATCTACTATAGGTAAAACTTTCTTTAAAAGAACATTTTCTGAGTTTTTTCTGGCGCTGTCGCTTGGTCAAATAAAAAAGTGACATTCCGTTCAAAAATCCACGGATATCAAAAACAGCTAAAATATAAACAAGTAAAATGAGGATAATGACGTGTTTTATATATCTTGTCTGCGGAATCAATGGCGCATGATAATAGCTCCATTGCAACCACTCAGTCAAATATTTGATCATGTGTACCTACTTAACAAATGGTTTTATTGGTCTAGCTGATAAAATATACTCTTGATGTGTGTCATACGGCTCGCCTTCATGATAATAGCCTATACCGTTGCCAAAATATAGTATGCACCCTCCAATTTCTTGTCTTGCCATACTAATCGCATATATCCACTTCTTTTGGAAAATCATCAGTTTGACAGTACGAATCTAATGAAAGATAATAGGTTCTACGTGTTCCGCCTAACAAAAAAATCTGTTTCATTAACACATCTATACTCCAATGCGGAATTTTATAGATCTTTCTTTCATCCAAATACTCTCTCTTATTGATTTTAGACATGCCACCCAATCTTTTTTTGGGTGAGCTTAATTTCCAACGGAGTCTTTCCTTACTTCTCTTCTGAACAAAATTTTGAACAATTTCTCTTTCAATTTCCGCATTCATATAAATCACCCAGCTTCATATAATCGCAAGGCTCTAAACAGATTGTCACGTAGCTTACATTTCTAAAATCTTCATCTTGTGTGCGCACTTTTTCTTTTATCACAGGATTTTGGGACAATTCGGCTATACATTGTTCTGTATATCTTACTTCTTCGTCCCGTTTTACCTCTTTTACTTTAGGCGCATCTACATAGCAATAAAAATTTACAATATATTTGAATTCATGGGTTATCACCGCCTGTTGTCAATTTCTACTCCACTGCTGCTCGCTTCGATTTTACCATGTAACGTGACAAATGGCAAGCTGGCTGAAACCTGCTTTTATTCAACTTTTTTCCGCTTTTCAATTCAATCGTGAGGCTTCCGGTTTTTGTCGTGTCGATGGCTTCGTTTGCGAGAGCGAGGCTTGTCAGCAGCAGCGCGGTCAGCAGGCTGAGCTGCAATTCTTTCGACAACTTCCCAATGTTCAGGATGTTCCTCACCGAATTCCCTTCTTTTCCGTTTTTTCCTTTTGCGTCTGCGCCACAGTAGGACGATGCCAAGCAGCAGCAACAGCGCCAAAATCACAGCCAGCAACTTGATTTTCCAATCCAAGCCCTGCATTTTTTCCTGCGCCGTCGGCAGTTCGGTGTTGTCCGGCAGGGCAACGCGGTGACCGCGCACAAGCAGCCGATGGGTATTGATGCCGTATGGCGTGCACGTGACGAGCGTACAGTAATCCTTGCCCGCCACGATGCGCAGTTCTTCCACTTCGCGCGGCAGAACCGTCGAGATATCATCCACCTGATACGCGATTTTGCGGTCTAAGACCGTAATGATAAAGATATCACCTTTGACAAGCTGGTCAATATCGGTAAACAGCCGCGCGTCTGGCATGCCGCGATGACCGGACAGCACGCTAAATGTATTTTCGCCGCCGACCGGCAGACTGCTGCCGGAGACATGCCCGACACCGACTTGCAGGACATTCGCGTCCATGCCGTGATAAATCGGCAGTTCCAAATCCAGCTTTTGAATGGTGATATAGCCCATGATGCCCGTGCCGGTGATATCCAGCACAGACTGATAGTCCTCCAAATTTGTGCCGATGCCGGCATGGCGTTCGAACAGACGCCGATTGTAGTCGTCTGCTGCGGCGAGCATCGCTTCGCGCTCCGCCTTGCTTGTGTCCTCGACCGCTTCTTGATATGCCGCGACTGCCCGCGACATGTGCATCGAGTTCCACCAGCTGCTTACCACAGGATACAACATAACGGAGAGACCCACGAGGAAAATCACAAGTAAGAGAACCGTTGAAAAAGAACCGCCCTTTTTCTTTTGTTTTGCTTTCTTGGTCTGCTTCATGAATCGCTCCCTGATGTTGGTTAAAATTACGACTTTCTTCTTAGCCCTCTCCGTCACTGCGTGACACCTCTCCCAGAGGGAGAGGCAAGCTTGGTCTCTGCGTGAGATTGCACTCTGTCGCACAGACTTTTTCTCGTCTTCCCCTTTGGGGGAGATGTCTGCGTAAGCAGACAGAGAGGGATTGTAAAAGAAGCAAGTTCGTATCAGAGCACCCCTGATACGTCAGAGGAAATCTCCTGCTCCCTCAAAGAGGGAGCAGGATTGCTTGATGTGCAGTTTCTGCGTCCGCAAGATTACTCTGCGTCAGAACGGCGCTTTCTGACCACCAGCACGATTGCCGCGCCAGCCATCAGGATGCCGCCGATGGTGTAGAACAGCTTCGTGCCCATGCCGCCGGTGGACGGAAGGGTGGAACCAGCATTGTTGATTACTGTCAATAAGTACAACGTATTATCGTTTTCATCAACATTTAAGTCTGTATCACCATTCTTTATACTCCACGTGCAAGAATTAAATGTTACGTTTGATGCAGAAATTGTAATAGTAATAGGCTTAGTTAATAAATTGTATCCATCCGGTGCAACAAGCTCAGTAATGGTATACGTGCCTTCTCCAAGGCCTTCAATTTTCAGGACACCATCTGTATCAACATATGCTTCTGTCTCAAAATTGGTCGGTATAGTGTCCTTAGTTACAGTCTCAATCTTCTTGTACTTCTGAGTTGTGGAATCATATGTATTCTTATTCTCCTCAGTTGGAATTGTTTCAGTATATGTACCGTTTTTCAGCAGATAATACGTTCCAGTCGTATCATCTTTGTTATAGATTGTCTGATTAACAAGAACCACTTTGGAACCAGTACCAGAAATTTTGAACTTTGCACCGTTTAAAGTTTTTCCTTCTGCCGTATTTGCAACCTTTTTCAACTTCAGACCTGTGGTATATGTCTTAACCTTAGATGTCGGCGTGTCACCAGTCGAATCAGGTTTATTTGGGTCATTCGAATACGTGATCTTAGCTTCGTTAGTATTACCAGCCGTGGAAAGATCTGCCTTTTCATTCAAAGTCGCAGAATACGTAACAATAATATTCTTACCAGCATTATCTTTATAGTTAATAAAATCTTTAATAGTAATAGTAAAAGTCTGATTACCGTCGTCAGTTGTAACATTGCTAACTTCAAAATCTGTAGCCTCTAAAGCTGTTCCATCAATTGTAATAGCAACATCCTTGTTAAAAGTCAGACCCTTAGACATGGTATCGGTAATCTTAAAAGTATAAGATGTATAACCGCTCATATCCGGAACAGTGGCAGTTAACTTATAATTAACCTTATCACCCATGCCAGCGGTGTTTGCTTCTACATTCTCGGAATCGGAAACAGTTGTATTGATACCAGTGATAGTTTTTTTCAAAGATGGAACTGCATCTTTAGTGGTAATCGTAGTATTCGGCTCTACAATTTTCAGAATATTGCGAGTGTACACCGTTTCACTATTATTGTCCTGAGATCTATTCGCATCCTTGATGAGGTAATAGCCTGCATGACTAACAGTAATTTTTGTCGATGTTGCATTGTCAGTAATCGTTCCACTTGTTAAAGTCTCAGTTACGCTTGCTTCAACCGCATCTGCAACTGCATATGCCTCTTGGCTGCTGTCCTTAAATTTGCCGATTATTTCAGCAATCTTCTCCGCATTGTCATCAGCCTCAGTAATATCCTTAAAGTAGGAACTAACGGCAGTATTTTCCTTCAATTTCGACAACAACGTTGCAGGAGTTACGCCAGTACCCCATTTAATATCCGACAAAGTTTTACCATTAGCAGAGACTGTACCAGTAAAAATCTGATAAGCCTGATACGTGTGTCCGGCTTTACCATTTACCGTAATACTATACGTCGTCTCCGCCGCCAGCGCTCCCGTGCACAGCACGGAGACCGCCATTGCCATGGCAAGGAGCACAGCTCCCAGCCGCTTGATTGTTTTCCTCATAGTTTTTACATCCTTTCTTTTACCTAACAAATGAGGGTTTGTATGGAATATAAAATATCTGCGTTCCCTTTCGGCAAACGCGCGGTATATTATATATCTGCTATTGATTTCTCCGGCGGCGCAGCCAGAGCGCCAGACCGGACGCGCCGCACATCAGTCCCGCGCCGAGCAGCAATGCCAGCGGATACCCGCGCCCGCCCGCAGACGGGAGCGAAACCAGCGGTTCGTTCTTGACCGTCAGCGTGTACGAACAGTCGCCGTACCGTTGCAATACCCAATGATCTTCGTCCGGATTTTCTTCAATACTCTTGATTTCGCCGTTTGCGATTTCCAGCGTGACATGGGTATCCAGCGTTTTGTATCCCGCTGGTGCGGAGACTTCAAAGATGTACTGCTCGCCCTCCGCAATGTTGCTCAGCGTGATTTCACCGCTTTCCGTCTGCTGTATCTTCGTGGAATCGGTGCCCTCTTGAATCTTGAAGGTCGCAGGACTGCTGGTAATCAGCTTTCCGTCCATATCGACTTTCTTGATGGTCAGCTTCATCTTTGACACATTGGTGACGGTCACGCCGTTGCTCTGCTTGGATGCTTCTTCTCGTCCCTTCGGCATCGGTGTGATGTCCGTCTTGCCGTTTCGGATGACCGCTTTGTAAATCGTGTCGTCCATCTTGTAACCCGGCGGAGCTTTGGTCTCCTTGAAGTAGTACGTGCCCGCCGGAAGCTTGGTGAATTGGACGGTTCCAAAGTCTGGGTATGAAATTTCCGGATTCTTGAAACCTTCGCCCGTTACCATCTTCGTGCACTGTTCATCACTGTACAGCGTAAATTCTGCATTGGCAAGTGCACGGCCGTGCTCGGCATCGACTTTCTCGAACGAAATGTCCGCCGATACCGGCGCGTTGCGGATAACCAGCAGTGCGTGGTTGGAATAGTGCATCTTGCCGCTGTTGTCCTTCCACGCGGCGAGTGTGTGTTTGAATTTCGATTCATCCACCGTGCCATCACTCCCGATCGGTGAATCTTTGCCCTCGTAGTATTTGGTCGCGTCCTTTATGACCTGGTACTCCTCGTAGCCGTCGGTGTCGTAGTCGTTGATGACATTGGCATCGTACTTCGTATTGCCGATGGACAGCTCGCGCAGGGAATATTTCGCAATCTCTCCGTCTACATACAGCGGAAGGTTTTTCCACGTGTACTGCCAGTGGTTGTCCACATTCAATATCTGCGTATAAACCTTGTCGGAGACATTCTCCAGCGGTCTGCCGTTGCGGCACAACTGCACGGTGACGGGAACCTTGGAATCGTCCAAGGTTGTGGCCGTCCACTTCTTCACCGCGGTAACCGTTGTCAGCATCTTGGACGTGTTGTATAGAATCGGCGCGTTGTTCTGCGTGTTATCCAGCCAAGTGCCCGTGGTATTGTTGTTGTTGTCATCATACGCGACGATTGTAAAGCGTACTTTACCTTGATCGGTAACGGTAATGGAGATTTTTTTCGCGCCGGTGTAGCCCTCCGGAAGAATTTCTTCCAGATAGTACTCGCCTTTATACGATACATCCGAGGTATCTCCATCGATCAGCGGTGGTAAGCGCAGCTGCACATAGCCGTTCGCATCGGTCTGGACAATGTTGTCCGGAACCGGCTTCGTATAGTCGAGCTTTTCCGCCTGCTGTGTCTTGACGGAATACTGGTTGGTGTTCGGTCTGCGCAGCAATTCCAATGGTGAACCGTTTTTATTGCTCAACTTGAACTGAACGTTGCCCAGTCCATGACCGGTCACTCTGTCTGCCTTGGACAGCGTCAGGATGCCCGCCTGCGCATAGATGTTGGTCAGATGTACCGTTTGGTAGTATTGTGCATCAATGTCGGCGGCATACGCATCCATCGTGACCGAAACGCCTTCGTCCGTATACGGCTTATCGCCGTTGGTATCGTGCTCGTGATTCTCCGCGTTGTGTATGGAGTAGCGGCTGGTGGACGTAAACGCTTTTTCCAGCGCGCCGGCGCGGGAAGTTTCCTCGCTCGTTATATCCTTCGCCGTGTAATTGTGCTCTTTGACGGTATACTGCTCGCCCTGATATCCTTCGACAACCCACGTATACGTGTCGGTGGCTTCGTCATACGTCGTATAGCCAAGGCTTGTACTGTCACTCGAACTCGCCGCCTTGAGCGTCAGCGTTCGAGTGTCGCTTGTATCATTGCTTTTTGTGACGGTAATCGAATAGTTGTTCTTCTTGACCTCGTCAATTGCTTCCTTGTCGCCGACAAAGGTCTTTTTAATGATAACCTTTGCGTTTTTTTCGACCAGCACGCCGTCAATGTGCCAGCCGTCCGAGTTCTGATATTTTAGAACGTACCAGCGAATCGCATACTTGTCCGTGGTCAGATTCTCTTTCGGAATGATTACTTTGTTGTCCGGATTGTTCGGGTCAGATTTGTAAACCTCTTCCTTGCTGTTTCGGATTTTTCTGAAAATTTCTTCATCTGTCGGCATGCTGTCAACGGTGATCTTCGCTTCGTTAACTCCTTTATCCAATGGACAGTAGTAGATAGACTTGTCGTCGGATGTTACGCGAAGCGGTATATTCTTTGCCGCATTGCGGAGATCTTCATCCAAATCGAATGCGGTTTTCGGGCTCGCCGCATCGGCAACATAAATACCTGATTTATTTTCCTTTTCATCCTTGAGATCATAGCCTATTACGTCATCCGTGCCGTGAATGCGGGTGGAATACACGGAGTCTTTTGTAAAATTCTCTTTGGGCTGTGGCTTTGTATTGCCGCCATAGTCCAGAATTTCACAGCTTAAGCCGACGAAAAAATTGACGGAATCCGGACGCCCTTTTTTATCTTGCAGCTTCCACTTCGCCTGCAGCTGCACCTCGGCGTCCTCATTCGCATATTCCTGCAGCGTATCGTAATCCAGCGCAGTGTCCGCCTGAATCGTTTTCTTTCCTCCTCCAACTGTGGTCACTTCCCAGCAGTCAAACGTGTAGTAGTATTGCTTGGAATATTTCGTGTCATTTACCACTGCATAGTCGTCATCCGGACGCAAAACCGTGTGCGGCGCCGCATCCTTCTGTATTTCAGGTGTCGTATAGGTTGTAGATCCCTTGATGCTGCATGGCTGCACGACTGTTTGGTGATCTTTTCGACCGGTCTCTGAAAAAATATTCTCCAGTGACTTCTTCACATCGGTGTTATACACCACGCGCAGCTTTTGATTGGCATTTTTCGGTTCAAAGATATACTGCTGCCGGATGCCGTCTGTTTGGTTCAGCGTGTAGGTTGTAGTGTGATCTGATTCGTTGACGGTCTGTGTAAACTGAGTTGTGCAGTCCTCGCCGTTTGTGTTCTTTGCCACCCATTGAATGGCACTCTCTGAAAAGTTTGGCAGGGTAATAGAAACATTTTTTGCTTCAGTGTCAAAGAACGCTTTTTCTGGAAGTTCTAAACTTGTATTGACATAGGGATAGCCTTTTTTGTTGTTCGCGGATATCGAGTATTTCAGACAGTTGGCTTTCAGTGCGTCTGGATCATTTTTTACCAACCCATTCTTTCCACCTTTTTCTTTCGGTGTGTAATAGATTGTCGCGCCGTTGTTTTTATTCGACGTTTGATACAACGGGATACATTTTGCACCGTTAACTGTGACCACATCTGTATCCGCCCAGATTTTTGAGGGATCCTTTGGCCGAATCATTTCATGCGCGAAATGGTTTTCGTTTCCAATCGTGATGGAAGGATCATATGCCGCAAAAATCTGTTTTAATTGTGTCTCGGTAATATAGTAGCGCTCGTTGTTGCCCACAACAGTCGTTTGATTTTCCGGTATCGTCAGTTTGCCGCCTGTGAATTTGTTGGCAGTGCTGTCCCACGTCCACTCATCTGCTATCGGTGTCCACTTGTCATCAATCACGACATACGCATTGATCGGCAGGGGCGGAACCTCCGTTGTGAAAGTGGTCTTTTGGTTGACGGTTACGGTATAGTTCGCCTTGTCGTCATTGATATTCTCCGGTCTCACTTGGATGCCGTTGGCATACCACTTTACGCCTTCCTTGTACGGCAGGGTCATTGTGACGGACTTTCCGTTCAAAATGCATTGCTTCTCCGGCATTGCAGTGCCGGAGAATTTTCCCGCGTCGTCTTGCGCTGAGACGGTGTAGAAGCTGTTGCTTTTAAGAAAATCTGTGCTAGTCGTAAAGGAGTGCGTATCTATGGTGATATCTTTTGTCCAAAAATTTTTTTCTTTCGTATTGTTCGGGATATAATACACGGAACAACTCCCATACGCTTCTCCGTCGTCCTTAGAAATCATCGGGATTTTATATTCATCGTCGACTTTTATCGGCACGATATTCGCCCACATTCTGGCAGAGTTATCATAGATGGTAATGTTTTGGTCATAAAATCCAATCGCAAAATTGAATTTCTGGGTATCCGTTGTATCCGGAGTATACTGATTCGCATTGAATCCGTATTTTTCATATACGGTTTCCGCCTGCGCCGGCGTGATATAATAACGCGTGTCGTTTTTTCCTGTACCCCACGAAGTATCGGATTGCGTTTTCGTTGTTGTCAGCAAGCCGACCTTTACCGGCTGTTGGTCAATCAGCACGAAGCAATGTACCTTCAAGCCTTCCGCTTTCGACTTATCCGTGGTCAAAAGCACTTGTTCGTTAATACCTTTGACCGTGACGGTTACGGTGTTCTCATCTTTCTTTGAGATGGCAGTTACATCGCTGCCCTTT
Organism: Butyricicoccus intestinisimiae; assembly: GCF_018918345.1. Classification (NCBI taxonomy): domain Bacteria; kingdom Bacillati; phylum Bacillota; class Clostridia; order Eubacteriales; family Butyricicoccaceae; genus Butyricicoccus; species Butyricicoccus intestinisimiae. The sequence continues at coordinate 325,166 of NZ_JAHLQI010000001.1, read as the reverse complement.
TCCGTATACCATGTGACGGTGTTTCCGTCCTTATCCTTGGAAGGCAGCTCAAATGTCGCTTCTCCGCCGCTCAAAATTTTCGTATCCGGAAGGGTGACAGTATCAGAGAACTTGCTCTTGTCTGCCTCATCAACGGAAATCGTATAGAACGAATTGTTCTTGAGGATATCGGCATTGTCTGTCGTCACATAACCTGTGGTGCTGTGCGGGGTGTAATAAATCGCCAGATTTTTCTTAATGTCCTTGGTGTCCTCTACAAGAGGAACGCGGAACTGGCCACTTTCTTCCGCCTGCTTTGGCATCTGGCGATTGTATAATCGCTTGTCATCACCATAAGCAAATGGAAAATAACCGTTTTTGTCTTTGCTGGTGGGGTTCCCTTCAAAGATTACATCCTCGCCAAACCCGTAGTCGCTGTATGCGGTCTTTAGCTCGGCATCTGTCACATAGTAATTGAGCGCCGGACCGGTTCTGCCCCAGACGTCCACGCGGTTGGTGTCCATATTAATGGTATAAATTTGCTTCCATGCGCCGTTCACAGCGACATAGCACGGAATCTCCTTTGTGGGCGCGTTCACGCCGCTCGCGCGAAGCGTATAGTTGCGGGTCAGACCGTTTGACAAGACAGTGGTTTCTAAAGGTTTCCCTTCGTTAACATCTGTCCAAGAAAGTGCCTCTGTACTCGACAGAAAGCTGCTGATAGCTGTATTCGCTGTGTTCGTGTCAGAACCGTATACAATGCCTTTACTCTGTCCCTCGCGGACAATCAGGTCTTTGTATGTATCTTTCGCTGTAATCAGCCGCAGGCGATATGAGTACGTATATAAATGAATGTCTTTGTCAATTGCTGTAGACTTATCAAGCTTTGTTCGCGGGTTGTTACCGTCTACGCCGCCGTTGCCATTGCCGTCCGCGCTGTCTGCGCGCGTGTACCATACGCATTCTCTGGCATTGGCAACGGAAGTCATGGCGTGTTCGTCCGGCGTAACTTCTTTCTTGTACACGCCGGTAGCTTTCAGGCTCTTTGTGCCGAGTGTTACATTATTTTCTGTCAGAGCTTTTTTTAACGTTGTGCCCTTTGGTACTTGAATCTTGCGGGCGTGTTCAGATGCTTTCAGGCAATCAGCAAGTTTTGTTCCGTCCGGCAGAGCTTCTTTTCGGTCGATATATAAATCATGCAGTGTGATGGTAACCGTGTCGGTTGCATTGTCTGCTTTCGCGTCCATGCCAATACTGCGGTGAAACATCGGCACTAGCAGACAAAGCAGCAGCAAAAAAGATATCGCGCGTTTTCCGCGGTTCTTTCCCGTCAAGTCATGTCGTCTCCCTTCCAAATACGGCAAAAAAAGCTGCTTCAATCGCAGCTTGTCTATATTTGTGTTGCAGCTCGTATACAACTGTTAATAGCTATCGTATAGATATTAACAATAGTAACACAAACAAACACAAACAGTAACCATTCTCATAGTTCGTTTTTCCGTATAGACTATCTCTTTTCCGTATGAATCGAGAAAATACGAGCTTATATATGTAAAGGTTTATAACTTTACAGTACAACAAAAGCAAGAGCTTATCGGCGAAAATTTACCGATAAGCTCTTATTCTTTTATAATCCTTTTCTATTTTACAATTAGATCATATTTTGTAGAATAATCATCATTCCGCCTATTCACTGGAGCCATTGCAGGTATTAGGATGGTAAGCAGATTGTGCCTTAAATTTCCAAATGAAACAAAAAGAATGCCGCGGAAAACAAAATTTTATATTTTTTGATAATTTTCGAAATTTTGGTACTATCTTCGAAATTCTTTGGATATTTTCTACAATTTCTTTAATTTTTCTCTTGATTTTTTCCCCAAATATTCTATAATAACAGGTAAAGAAAGCAGAGTAAATCAGTTGGAAATTCATTTGCTGATCCTCTGTTCATGTGAAGGAGGTCGTTTTTATGTTAAGCTTCATTCTTTGTCTGGCTCTCCTGATTGTCGGCTATCTTACATATGGTAAAATTGTCGACAACACCTTCGGTCCGGATGACCGTGAAACTCCTGCTGTACGCATCAACGACGGCATTGACTACGTTGTTATGCCGCAGTGGAAACTCTTTTTGGTTCAGCTGCTGAATATTGCAGGCCTTGGCCCGATCTTCGGCGCGATGCAGGGTGCATTGTGGGGACCTGTTGTATTCTTGTGGATCACATTCGGCACAATCTTTGCCGGTGGTGTTCATGACTACTTCTCAGGCATGATTAGTGAGCGAAATGATGGTAGTTCTGTTGCTGAAGTAACCGGCAAATATTTAGGTTCCGGTATGCAGAACGTGATGCGTGTATTTTCTGTTGTCCTGCTGATTATGGTCGGCACGGTATTTGCCGTAGGTCCTGCCGGTCTGATTGTTACGCTGTGTAAAAACGGCGGTCTATCCGGTGTTGTTACTACAACCTTATTCTGGCTGATTATCATTCTGGTTTACTACTTTATTGCAACCTTTATCTCTATTGATAAGATCATTGGCAAGATTTATCCGATCTTTGGTCTTTGCTTGATTATTATGGCAATCGGCGTAATCTTTGGTATCTTTACCAATCCGGATTATACCATTCCTGAAATTTGGAGCCATATGTACAATATGCATCCGGCCGGCACCCCGATTTGGAGCTTCATGTTCATCACGGTTGCCTGCGGTGCAATTTCCGGCTTCCATTCCACGCAGTCCCCGCTGATGGCTCGCTGCATGAAGAGTGAGAAACAGGGTCACTTTGTATTCTACGGTGCCATGGTCGCTGAAGGCATTATCGCATTGATTTGGGCTGCAGCTGGTTGTGCTCTGTACAAGGTCACCGGCGGCGTAAGCACCGGCCTTGCAGCTGCATTGGCAGAAGGTCAGTCCGCAGCAATCTATGATGTATGCTCCAAGACAATGGGCGGCGTTGGCATTGCCCTCGCAATGATCGGCGTTGTTGTATGCCCGATTACTTCCGGTGATACCGCATTCCGTTCCGCTCGTCTGACGCTGTCTGATTGGTTCCATGTTGATCAGGGTTCTTATGCAAACCGTCTGAAGCTGTGTATTCCGGTTTTGGGTGTTGGCGCAATCCTTGGTATTGGCAACGCAATCGGCGCAATTGATTACACGGTTATCTGGCGTTACTTCAGCTGGACGAACCAGACATTGGCTATGATCGTACTGTGGGCAGCTTCGATGTATCTGTTCACCGAAAAGAAGAATTTCTGGATCACAGCAGTGCCTGCTACATTCATGAGTGCTGTTTCCTGCACCTACTTCATTCTCGCACCGGAGTGCCTCGGCAGCTTGATTAACTCTAAGACAGCTGACGGCGTGACCATCTACAACACAGCTGTTGCTTACCCAATCGGTATTATCTTCGCAGCTGTACTGTTGATTATCTTCCTGCGTGCAACAAAGAAGCACTCTGCGAAAGCATCTCAAGCATAACCGCATGATCTGCGTTTTTCAGCCAGCTGCTGCATAGTCAGCGGCTGGCTGTTTTCTCTTATTCCACATACAAGCGAGGTTGTTATTATGATCTTCAAGCCTTCTCCACTGAGCAGAATTACCGTGGATGATCAGGAACTGGTGCCGGACAAAAAGTCCTGTCGGAAAATTGGTCCGTGCGGTGTCGGCAAAAAGGCACTGTATCTCAATAGTTTTTTCATTGATCGAAAATACTATGTTCCCTTTCAGGCAATCCAGCGCGTATTTAAACGCGTTGCCATGAGTCAGGGCGGCTTTTCCGGAAAGGGCATGTTTGCCAGCATGGCATATCTTGTTGTTGAATTTGATCACGGCAAACAAAAGCAGTGTAATTTCAAACACGAGAGCGAAGTGGATGATTTGTTGGCCTTGCTTGCACGGGAACAGCCGCAAATCAAGAGAGTCAGTGCGCAGGCAGAACAGCGGCTCGCTGCGCGTGAAGCACAGCGAGCTGAAGAAGAACGCTCGCGTCCGACGTTATCCGCTGCCGCTCAACAGGAAGTTGACGAATTACAGCGTGCCATTGACTATCTGGAACAAAAACCGGAGCTGAGCGATCAGCTGAGCAAATCCGCAAAACGCAAGCGCGCCTATCAGTGTACCAGCCCAAGTTATCGCTGGGCAGCGATGGCAATTACCATTTTGGGACTCGCTGCGCTGGCATACGGCATTTTTTCCTTCCTACATCACGGCACGTTTGCCATTTATTTTACACTGTTTGGTTTGGCTGCTATTTTTACTTTTGCAGGCTTCAGTGTACTACCCACTGCAAAAAACAACAAAAAGTCCGTCTTGCAGTACGATGAGCAGGCGCAGCAGCACATGGAAGCATATTTGAGCAAGTATCCCGCCTTCCCTGTTCCAGTTCGATATGCGCACCCGATTGTATTAAAGCGGATGCAGCGCGTTATCATCCAAGGCCGCGCACAGACAGCGCAACAAGCGTTGGAAATCGTCAAAGCCGACCTCAAAGCACTCAACGCCGATGTGCAGGTATCGCAGGAGGAGCATGACGAAGTGGTTGCCATTAAGCCGATGTTCCTGAACGCCGCGTATGAATAACGAAAAATCCAGCTTTTACAGAACGTGTCCGTAAAAGCTGGATTTGTTTTATTTTAAGAGGTCTTTTCTTTGTTTTGCTTCTTGTTTTAAGCTCTTTGGTGCTGTCATTAGGCTAATGCATGCATCATCATAAACCGAGCGCAATTGCTGCCGCATATCGTCATTTGCGTTGACAAAATCTTCTGCTTTATCAGCCAAATCAAACCAAACGCTGCAATTGTCATTCAACTCCCAAAGATCATTTCTTCCAATTTCGGTATTCCAATCATGTACGTCCCCTATTTTTTGAATAAAAAAGCGCAAAATATGTAATGCACTTTCTAACTGCTTCTTTTCAACAGCACTCTCAAAATCCAGAACATAGATTTCTACGGGAACAAAAAACATGCTTTTTTTGACAAACGAATGGTCTTTATCCGCCATTTGAAAGAACTGCATTACAAATTGAATTTCCGTTTCCGCTGATTGAGAAAATTCTTCTCCCCTCTGACTATAACGCCAACGATAATATTGATACGCCGCGTTCTGCACACGAAGCACTTGTTTCTTAAATTCCTTGCTGTTTATGCTGTTATCCAGCTGTAGCTGTTCCAATTGCTTTTTAGCAGAGGTATATTCTAACCAAAAATCCCGTTTTGTTGTATCGGATGCAGAAAATCCGGATAAAGCCAGCGGACCATTGAGAAACAATACAAAAATGAGATATGCAACACTGATATTTTCTAGTACCGTCCAAACGTGTACCGTATGATTCCAGCATAGAAAAAAGATGCACGCTGCGGCAAAGAGCATCTGGCTGAATCGCAATGTATAATAACTAATTTTTGTCAAAAACCCCGATTCAAACCATGCTGATTTGATAAAGACCATGTTTGCCTTGCGAAAAAGTGACATATTATCCAGCATTTTTCTCCGCTCTATGATGTCGTAGCGGTTGGTAAAATCAACCCAAAGGCAAGCCGAACAAATAAGCATACAAAAAATCAGCTCAACCAAACACCGTCCGAATAATTCTAATCCATTCAAAAGTTAGTTCCATCCTGTTCTTTCCACTCATAATACGTTTCGGTTAGTTGTGACATTCCCAAATCTATTAGATACTGATAAACCTTTTTCTCTCCTAATTTTCGAGCTTCTCGCTCATTTTTTCGATGTTCAATCTCTGTATCTCCTTGCCGAGTATTATTGAGCCACTGATAATAATGTGTCAATTCATGTGCAATGGTACATAATATTGCAAAAATCGTATCCTCTAGACCATATTTTTGACATTGCTTTCGAAAATCACCAACGGCACCGGTTGCGATAGTAATATGTGGTTCTTCTAAACGGTTATACGGTTTACTGCATTTCCCGCTGACTTGTTCTCCGGACATAGCACGCACTGTGTCAGAGGCCTTGAAATATATCGTAACACGAATTGGAAATTCATAATAATCCCTCGCCCATTCGCAAAACATATAACACGGCCATTTTATTTCGGGTGGAATTTGGGTGTCGAATCTTGTATGCAATCCCGTGCGCACTTTTTTATCACTGTAAAAAACTTTCCAGTTTTCAGATTTCCAAATATCCATATGATATTCTCCCCATTTTACTCACAATAATGTCCACTCGGCAACTCTTTTTTTGTCGGAATATTCACGCGAAGCAATGCAATATCCTCTCGAATATTTTGTATCGACTGAGCCAAGTATTCGCTCATATTATTTGCCTTAAATCGTTCTAAATCATAAAGAATATCTTCAATATAATTCAAGTTTTCCAAAAGATTTGGAATAGTTGTTTCAGGAAAACCTGTTTCTGCACGGCAGGACTCATAGATGGAGATAATGTTCAATAAATAATTATCGGGTACATACAATAATCCGTTATCACGTTTATTCTCCCGTTTGGCTTCTCGATATGCATGCATGTATTTGTCAGGAAATATCCAAAAAATCAAAGCATCACTATCTTTGAAATATAGATTTTTCTTCTGATACTCACCGCGAATCCATACCAGCTCATAATATACCCAGTCCAACTGATTTGTAGAAATCGGATATTGAAAAATCAGTCTGGCATGATTACAGTCTATCATACGCTACAAATTGTCATACATTTTATCAAGCAATCGTCCCGTTTGCTGACCACGGTTCCAATCCTGCTTTTGATTTTTGTATTTTTTCTGACTTGATTCGATAATATATTCATTATATTCGGATTTGCTTGCGCCGGGATCTGTAAGCAATGCGAAAGCAGTAAGAACTGTGACAATTGATTGAGCAAGTATACATGTAAAAATATTCTGCCTGAATAACGTACCACATATCCCGTTCAATATACTCAATCCGAAAGAAATTTGACATCCAATATATAGCCACTTCCAGTCGCCGGCGTATTTTTTAACATATGTCATAAATAACATATCCCATGAATATCTATGAGATTTTTTCACTCTGTTTGCTCTTTCAATATTAGTTCCGGCTTGTACTATATAAAACAAGATTATTCTACTACAAACACTTGAAATGACGCATAAAAAAATCAATAGACAAATACGGCCCATATAATCACCACTTTTGTTATCCTATCTAACAGCTTCATTATACGGTTTTCTTCGCATCCTGTCAAAATATTTCTGTGGGCATGCGGTTTCTACTGCACTCCGTTGTTCTTTCGTTTTTGTTTTGGTGAGGGCAATTCATCGTACATTGCCTCAAACAGCTTTGCAAGAAACACTTTGCTGTCGACTTCATCCACCAGAAGCATTTCTTTTGCTCCCTCATACGGAAGATCGCAAATTGCCGCAGGCATAAGTTTCAAAGCGGATCTTGTTTTCTTTACAAGCAATCGGTCATCATATATCCCGCCGACGATTTTACCGCGATAATAGAGGATAAATTCCCCCATCATCGACCGGTAAGAAACCGCGTTCAAGTCGGATAACTGTTCTAAAATGAAATGAAGATACTCTTTACTGGATGCCATGATTCCTCCTATTTAACACAGCTGTCCCGGCAGCTTCTGCTTTTCTTTTGCCGGAAAAGTGGCTTCAAACTGTTCAAACCCCTCTGGGTTTCTCTCGCAGACAAAATACCCATCGGGGTCTTTGTAAGTGCCGGAGATACCGTCCAAAAATCCGGGTTTCAGTTCTTTGATAAGAAAATAATCCGCCTCCGAGTCGTTGACATAGCGCACGCCCTTGTTTTTTGCCGGAACAAAGCCAGACTTGCCGTAAAAGTCAATATTGCCGATAATGGCAAGTGCCCCTGCACCTATTTCCTTAGCTTTTTCCATGGAATAATCGAGCAGCTGCTTTCCATAGCCTTGCCGTTTGTATGCGGGTGCGATGCCAATGGGGCCGAAGGTCATAATCGGTAGGGTTCGCCCGTCGTCACAATCGATCTCCGACCGCACATAGATAACCTGCCCGATCAGTTCACCATTCAGTTCCATCACGAAGTCCAGCTCCGGCACAAATGCCGGATCATCTCGATAACAGTGCAGTACATAGTGCTCCATACAGCCAGGCCGATAAACATTCCAGAATGACTCACGGGTTAGATTTTCGACGACTCTGTAATCGTCTTTCGTTTCCAGACGAATGATACGATTCTTTTCTGACATAACTTTTCTCCTTTTCTCTTATCAGAGAATGATCCGCGCGATCTCCATCGTCGCGATTTTCAGCACTACGCCACTCGACATCACATAGAACCATATCTCGCGCATCTTTTGCGTTCCTGCAATCGGCGTAGCAATGGCGGCAACAATAATCAACAGTGCACCGACACAGCCAACAATGGTAGGCACGCTGACGAGCGGGAATAGCCCCGATGCGCAGCTGCCGTCAATGGCGTGTTGAATGGTCTTGTCCAGCCCGTCCCGCGCCGCTGCAAAGCAGCACACTACAAGTCCAAACACCAGCAGAACCGTGCTCCTGCGCCCCCAATATTGAATGCTCGTGCGGTTGAGAACCGACCAGCCGATAAAACCCAGCAGGGCAAGGAGCATCAAAGTTGTCACCGTAGTTATCGCATTTCCAAAATAGAGTTTCATTTTTCCTGCACCTCTCAATACTGAATGATGATCGTTCTGCACGCATCACAGCAGCAGGCTTTCACGCTGGTGCGGCCGCCAACCTTCAATCCGGTGAGTTTTACAAAGCCATCCACGTTTTTTGCATTTTCCAATGCACTCGGCACTTCGCTTGCAAAGCTGAACGCGCCATCCTTGCTGCTGAACAGGTAGCCTTTTCTCATTTCTTTCCCGCATTTCGGACACATCATCATTATTTCCTCCTAATCTTTCATGTTGTTCTTTTCCTGTTTCTGTAATCAGATTCAACCTTGGCAATAAAGCGATCAATATGTATCGCCAGCAGAGAAGAAACAGATTCTTTTTCCTCTGCACCGTCGTAGACACTGTATAAAAGATACATTGGCCCATAGAATTCCAACGCCAGCTGCATAGCGTCCGCATCAGAATCTGTCAGCTTACGGAAGATAGCCGCCATGTACTCCAGCGGACCGCCCGCCAGATAATCGTGGTGAAGCTGCGCGAGCTTTGGATCACGGTATTGCTCCAGTGTCAGCATTTTACGGAAATTAGAAGAAAACGGCTCCTTTGTCCAATGGTCAAACTGAGCAAAGCTGTATGTGCGAATTTTCTGAATTGGTGTATGCATATAAGCTTCCGCAAAGCCGTCCGGTTCCGTTTCCGGCATTTCATACGCCTCGGCACGCTCATAGTCCATCTTGTTCATCCGCTCCACGATCTTATCTAAGATTTCTTGTTTGCCGGCATAGTGCTTATATAAGGCGGCTTTCGTAAATCCCAACCGCCCTGCAATATCATTCATAGACGTCCCCAGATAGCCGTTCTGCGCAAACAGCTCCAGCGCTATTCTCAAAATTCGTTCCTTTGTACCCTCTGCCATAATTATCTCCTTTATTAAAGTAACCACTTGGTAACTACATTATAGTTACCAAGTGGTTACTTGTCAAGAACTAATATAAAAAATGTACTTGCGAGTCTTTGTTCTCTCTCAGAACATTCATTAACTGTCATTTTGCATCTTCGTTTTAGGAAGGCATTCATTTTGTTTTTCTTCGCGTCCTGTCAAAATATTTCTGTGAGCATAAAAAAATTCCTCGGTTGAGAATGCCGAGGAATTTTTTGTGCTTTTTACTTATCCTGATGCTCAGACAGAATCTTAACTGCCTGCTCATCCTGCGAATCACAGCATACCTCTGTGACATCTTCCAGCAGAACAACAGAATCACCGTCTGGACTGCCATCATCGGTTAACTGATGGATAAAAACCGCATTATCGTCTAGTGCAGTGACGATACCTGTTACATCATAATTATCGCTTTCGCGCAGTTCGATAGATACAACCTTTTGTGTTTCCTGTGCAAATCGAAAGATGGAAGGAATGATTTCTTCCTCATCTTGCACTTTGATCGTTGGATGCTGCTGTCCTCGTAAAGAGTAGAGCTTTTGCGCTCTTTTTGCGTGTGTCGATTCTATCTCACAGCGATATAATGCATCACGCTTTAATACCATGAATCCATCATAATTGCCATAGCAATCGATTTCGCTTAACAGCAAAAACTCATCGGAACATGCAAGAATATAACCGGTCATAAAACGCTCTGTATCTTCTGAACGGTAAATACTAACCAGCTTTCTTTTCTTCTTTGCTTTTTCTATCAGTTCATCCAACATGACAACCCCTCTTTCGTAAGCCCTTGTGAATTTGTACAAGTTTAGTATAGCTTTTAAAAAGAAAGTTGTCAATCGTAAATTTGGTTTATCTTCTTCCCAATCGTTCCTTAAAGTCAGAGTACCCAAAATCGGTCAACTGCTCACACGTGCCGTCTGCCTTTCGCAGATAAATGTTGGGAAGCGGCATTCCATTGAACGTATTGTTTTTGCAGGTCGTATAAATTGCCATGTCTCCGAATGCCAGCAAATCCCCTGTTTTCAATGGGTGCTGGAAGCTATATTCGCCAACAACATCTCCTGAAAGACAGGTCGGGCCGCCAAGACGAACGGTATAGGGCAATTCTTTCGGTTCGCCTGCGCCTAACAGCGGCGGGCGATATGGCATTTCCAGCACATCCGGCATGTGACACGCCGCGCTGGCATCTAAAATTGCAATCTGGGTTTCTCCATTTTGCATCGTATCCAAAACGTGCGTCAGCAAATATCCGGCATTTAACGCCCATGCTTCTCCGGGCTCCAGATAAACCGTCACATCCCACTGCTTCTGTGCATATCGGATGCATCGTTCCAGACGTTCTATGTCGTATTCTGATTTTGTGATATGATGACCGCCGCCGAAATTCACCCACTTCATGCGCGGCAGAATGTCTCCGAAGGTTTTTTCAACCGCTGTCAATGTTGTTTCCAAATCATCGGAATTCTGTTCGCACAGCGTGTGAAAATGCAGGCCATCTAGCAAGTCCAGTAGCGCAGGGCATTGGCTTACCGCAATGTCAAACTGCGCACGCGTTGTGCCCATGCGGCTGCCCGGAGCACACGGATCGTAAATAGCATGTCCCTCTTGCGTGGAATATTCCGGATTGATGCGCAAACCGATGCTTTTTCCTGCTCGCTTTGCCATTTCTCCAAACCGCTTCAATTGGGAAGGAGAATTAAACACAATGTGATCGGCATATGTCAATAGCTCTGCGAATTCATCCTCACGGTATCCGGCACAGAATACATGCACTTCTTTGTTCGGCATTTCTTCTGCACCCAATCGCGCTTCATATAATCCGCTCGCCTCTGTTCCCGCAAGATACGGCTCAAAGAATGGATAACAATCGTAATTGCTAAACGCCTTCTGTGCCAATAATACGCGGCATCCGGTGCGCTGTGCCAGCTCTCCCAATATTTGCGCATTGTGTATCAGGGCTGATTCATCCAGTACATAGCACGGTGTCGGCAGAGCGCGAAGCTCTGCCGGTATTGTGCCGTCAATTGGCGCGAATGGTGCGCGAAGATCTCTGGTTTCCTGCATCAGTCTACCAATGCCGGTGTATGGCTTTCGCTGCGCGGCAGACCGTACTGATCCAGTGCATCAAGGAACGGATCCGGATCAAATTCTTCTACCGTGTAAACACCCGGCTTCTCCCATTTGCCGGTCAGCATCATCAGTGCGCCGCACATAGCCGGAACACCGGTGGTGTAGCTGATGGCCTGACTTCCAACTTCCTGATAGCAGGACTGATGATCACAAATATTGTAGATGTAATAGGTCTTTTCTTTGCCGTCCTTGGTGCCGGTAAAGATACAGCCGATGTTGGTCTTGCCCTTGGTGCGCGGACCGAGACTTGCCGGATCCGGAAGCAGTGCCTTGAGGAACTGAATCGGAACAATTTCCTGACCGTTGAAGGAAATCGGCGTGGTGGACAGCATACCGACATCCTCCAAGCAGCGCATGTGATCCAGATAGCTCTGACCGAATGTCATAAAGAAGCGAATGCGCTTGACACCCGGAATGGTCTTTGCCAGCGACTCAATTTCTTCGTGATGCAGCAAATACATGTCCTTGTCACCGACCTGATCGAAGGTGTATTCCCGCTTGATGCTCATGGCCGGAATCTCAACCCAGTGGCCGTTCTCCCAGTAGCTGCCCGGTGCGCTGACTTCGCGCAGATTGATTTCCGGATTGAAGTTGGTTGCAAAAGCGTAGCCGTGATCGCCGCCGTTACAGTCGAGAATATCAATGGTGTCAATCTGGTCAAATTCGTGCTTTGCAGCGTATGCGCAATACGCCTGCGTCACGCCCGGATCAAAGCCGCAGCCGAGCAGTGCAGTCAAGCCGGCATCCTCAAATTTCTTTCGATATGCCCACTGCCAAGAGTAATCAAAGTATGCCGAAAATCCTTCTTCTTCACAGCGCTTTTCATAAATTGCACGCCATTCCGGATCATCGGTGTCCTCCGGCTCATAGTTTGCCGTGTCCATATAGTTGACGCCGCAAGCCAAGCAAGCATCCATAATGGTCAAATCCTGATACGGCAGTGCAATATTCATAACCAAGTCCGGCTTGTACGCACGAATCAGATCAATGACCTGCTGTACATCATCTGCGTCAACCTGTGCGGTTGTCACGATGGTCTTGGTCTTGCCTGCCAATTTCTCTGCCAGTGCATCACACTTGGACTTGGTACGGCTGGCAATGCACAGCTCGGTAAATACATCGCTGACCTGACAGCACTTCTGGATTGCAACACTGGCTACGCCGCCGCAGCCGATTACGAGAACTCTACTCATATCATGTACTCCTTTTTTGAATCTCTATGTTTATACGTGCAGGGCTAACAGCAGTTCTCGAAGAACTTTGCAGGCTGTCGCCGTGGATACACCACTGGTGTCCAGCATTGGTGCCAACTCGTTGACATCCGCCGCAACAATGTTTGCTTGTGTGATGGTTCGAATGGCATCTAACAGCTGTAAAAAGCTCACGCCGCCAGCTTCCGGCGTTCCGGTTCCCGGAAATGCCGAAGGGTCTAAGCAGTCCAAGTCAATCGTCAAGTAAACAGGTACCTGCGTGCACGTGAGCTGCTCTGTCAACTCCGCTAAGCCGTCAAAGGAAAACGGATGCATGTCCGTGTGCTGCGCTGCAAAACGGAATTCTGCGCGTTCGCCGCTGCGAATGCAAAATTGATGAATGCGTCCATCGCCAATCAAATCATGACAGCGGCGCAGGACACAGGCATGGCTGAGCTGTGCGCCGAGATAGTCATCACGCAGGTCTGCATGAGCATCGAAATGTACGATGTGAAGCTCCGGATATTTCTCCAAAACAGCACGGACAGCGCCCAATGTGACCAGATGTTCGCCGCCTAACAGCAGCGGAAACTTTCCGTCTGATACAATTTCCCGTGCACGCGCTTCAATATCAGCCAGTGCCATTTCACTGCTGCCGAAGCACAGCTCCAAATCTCCGCTGTCAAATACGGCAAGATCTTCCAGATCTTTATCCTGATAAGGGCTGTATGTCTCCAAGCCAAAGCTTTCGTGCCGCATAGCAGCCGGCCCGAATCGTGCGCCGGGTCGAAAACTCGTGGTAGAATCAAACGGCGCGCCGAATAAAACAATTTTTGCGTCTTCATAGCTGCTTTCACAGCCAATAAAATTTTCTACATTGCGCTGCATCGCTTACTCCTCCACTTCTTCCAGCATTTCTTCCAGAAAAGCCGGAAGATAAAACGCACCCTTGTGCAGTCTGGTCGTATAATAACGCGTGCGCATATTCAGTGCGTTCCAAGACTCTGCGTCCAAATCATCCACAGGATGATACTTTTTGCTGGCAAAGCCAAACAGCCAGTATCCGGCGGCAAACGTCGGAATGTGCGCCTGATATACACGGCTGATCGGGAAAGTGCTTGCAATGCGCTTGTGACTGCGCTGCATGGCATGGGCATCCTCTGCATAAAACGGGCTTCCCTGCTGATTGACCATAATGCCGTCTTTCTTCAACGCATTGTAGCAGTTTCCGTAAAATTCGCGGGTAAACAATCCCTCAGACGGGCCAAACGGGTCGGAAGAATCTACAATAATCAAATCGTATCTTTCTTCACAACGACGAATGAACTTCAGTGCATTGCCAAAATGGATGTGCACGCGGCGGTCATCCATACGGCAGGCGTTCTCCGGCAGATACGCGCGGCAGGCCTCGACAACCGCCGGATCCATTTCCACCAGATCAATGTGCTTGACGCGGTCATACCGCGTCAGCTCTCGTACAACGCCGCCGTCTCCGGCACCGATGACCAAGATGTCTTTTGCTTCTTGATGAACAGCCATCGGCACATGAGTGATCATCTCGTCATAGATAAACTCATCACGTTCTGTCAGCATGACGTTGCCGTCCAGCGTCAAAACACGGCCAAATTCCGGTGTTTCAAAAATATCAATGCGCTGATATTCGCTCTGCTTAGAATATAGCTGGCGATTGACACGGATGCTGTGCTTCACATCCGGTGTGTGAAATTCAGAAAACCACATTTCCATTTTGTTATCCCTCCTTACGCAAGAACATTCAAATACTGAATATCTGGATCTTCCGGTCCGGTCACATTGCATCCCTTTGTTTTGGCATATTCGATATAATCCAAAATTTCCGGCGTGATGCGTTCGCCCGGTGCAACAATCGGAATGCCTGGCGGATAGCACATGACAAATTCACTGCACACACGACCTTCCGTTTCGCGCAGCGGCAGACTGCATTTTTCCGCATAAAACGCTTCCTGCGGGCTGGTCACAACCTGCGGATCAATGTATTCCTGACTGAGCAAGCCTGTGCCATCTGTCTGGAAGCGACGGCGGATTTCTGCCAAAGCACTGACCAGACGCTCCACTTCCTGTGCGCGGTCACCGATAGACAGATATGCCAGAATATTGCCAATGTCACCAAATTCAATTTGGATATCATATTCATCGCGCAAAATATCGTATACTTCAATGCCGGCAAGACCGATATCCAGCGTATGAACGCTGAGCTTTGTCGTATCAAAGTCAAAAATCGAATTTCCGTTGACAAGCTCCTTGCCGAACGCATAATATCCGCCAATGGCATTGATTTCTTCCCGTGCGTATTCTGCCATATCTGCAACCTGATGAAAAACTTTTCTGCCGCGCAGAGCAAGATTCCGGCGGGAAATATCCAAGCTGGACATGAGCAGATAACTGCCGGAGGTCGTCTGCGTCAGGTTAATAATCTGGCGCACATATCCCGCATGTACATTGGGACCGATCAGAAGCAGGCTGGACTGTGTCAAACTGCCGCCGCTCTTGTGCATGGAAACCGATGCCATATCTGCACCCGCCGCCATCGCAGAGACTGGCAGCCCGCCACCGAAATAGAAATGCGTGCCATGCGCTTCATCTGCCAGACATAGCATACCAGCTTCATGTGCCATTTTAACAATCGCGCGCAAATCGCTGCAAATGCCGTAATATGTCGGATTATTGACCAAAACGGCCACGGCATTCGGATGCTCCGCAATCGCCTTTGCGACCTGTTCGCGGCGCATGCCGAGGGAAATGCCCAATCGCTGATCCACTTCCGGATTGACATAAACGGGAATTGCACCGCACAGAACCATCGCATTGAGCACACTGCGATGCACATTTCGCGGCAGAATAATCTCATCGCCGCGCTTGCAGGCAGTCAAAATCATGCTTTGCACAGAGCTGGTCGTTCCGCCGACCATCAAGAACGCATGCGCCGCGCCAAAGGCATCCGCCGCCAGCTCTTCCGCTTCTCGAATGACGGAGACTGGATGGCACAGATTGTCTAGTGGCTTCATGCTGTTGACATCCACGCCGACGCACTGTTGTCCCAAAAATTCCGTCAATTCCGGATTGCCGCGGCCGCGTTTGTGGCCTGGCACATCAAAGGGAACCACGCGCATCTGGCGAAAATTTTCCAGTGCTTCATGGATTGGCGCACGGCTTTGGTCGCGCGTAAAATGATTTCCGTTCATATTTCCTCCGTTCTGGCTCCGACAACAACAAAAAACGCAGGTTTGCACAATTTGCAAACCTGCGTGTCATTCCGATTTTCTTGCTGTCAAAAGTTCGGCACACTGCCGCCGCGGCAAGGAAAAGTGAATATGGATGTCTTTTGAGAGTCTATATAGCAATTATTACTTTTACTACTCTTATTGACCGTTTCACAAGTCTGCGCTTTCTGCGCAATTCTGGTTATAAAGGAACCAACTTATAAAATTTGAGCTTCTAACTCAATCAATAAGGCAACCAAAGTTACCAATTCGGCAGTGAACCCGGCTGTCCGTATGGCCTTAACTCCCGGTTGGAGTGGTTCAAAAACAATTGCTTTGAAAAGACTTGTAAACCATATTTTGCCTTTCAAAACTATAATTATGGTATCACAAGGTAATATTCGTTGTCAAGAATTTTTTCAATCATTTTACAAACGCGGGTATCCGCCGCCGTATTTTGCATTCCTGCGCTGCCATGCGGACAGGAGGACGCAGAGTGCAAGCTGTATCCCAATATGAATCACCCAATAGTCAAGCAAAAATCCATCTATCATGCGATTGGGGCGAAACAGCAGCGGAACAACGCTCTCCGCCAAAGGCATAGAAACGCCGATATATGCCAGTCCAATGCCCATATTGACGGTCGGAGAGCCAAATACATACAGCGCAGCCGCAAAAAGCGTTCCCACACACGCAAGCTGAAAAATCAAAATTCCAACAATGTACTGAAAATGCGGCAATGCCAGATAGGTCCAGATATAGAGCGGAACATAGACAAGCTGCTGTATGCCCATCAACAGCAAGGACGCCGAAGAAACCGGATGCCGATATGCCTGCATACTTTCTTTTGTACCGGATTAATAGACCGGCAGGAAAAATTGAAACAGCGACCACAGCAGCAGCAACGGCAAAAACAGCCGAGGTATTATTTGTTTTTATCTATTTTATAGCAACATGTTTTGTTTTTATTTGTCAATAACT
This sequence comes from Butyricicoccus intestinisimiae, assembly GCF_018918345.1. Taxonomy (NCBI): domain Bacteria; kingdom Bacillati; phylum Bacillota; class Clostridia; order Eubacteriales; family Butyricicoccaceae; genus Butyricicoccus; species Butyricicoccus intestinisimiae. The sequence continues at coordinate 308,117 of NZ_JAHLQI010000001.1, read as the reverse complement.
ATTTCCCATTTTGTGCACTTGACATTTTTTATCTGATGCGATATGGTATACATACAGATTACGGACCGCAAGGGATAACGACTGTACATGATTTTTCATGCTGTCGTTATCCCTTTTTTCGTTTTGGAGGCATTCTATGTATTTGATGATTGATAACTATGATTCGTTTGTATATAATCTAAAAGCCTATTTTGAAGAACTGGGCAGAAATATTCGTGTCAAACGCTGCGATGAGCTGACCCTTGCCGATATCGAGCACATGGAGCTGGAAGGAATCATTCTCTCCCCGGGGCCAAAACGCCCGCAGGATGCCGCGCTGTGTATGCAAGTCGTTCAGAGATTTGGCGGGAAAATTCCGATTCTCGGTGTGTGTCTGGGGCATCAGGTGCTCGGCATCTGCGCGGGTGCCCATGTAGAGAAAGGCGCTGTTCCCATGCACGGGCAAGTGACCAAATTATATCATCACGGCACCGGATTATTTGCCGGACTTCCCTCCTGTTTTGATGTCACGCGCTATCATTCCTTGGTTATTCGGAAAGAGACGCTTCCGGCAGACTATCAAATAGATGCCTATTCCGATGACGGTGAAATTATGGCGATTTCCCATAAAACACTGCCGATTTACGGCGTACAGTTTCATCCGGAGGCTGTCATGACGCAATATGGAAAAGATATTTTGCGAACATTTTGTCAGATTGCAGAGAGGAGACCCGCCAGATGCGCATCATAAAACAACTCACACCCTACATTCCGGCAGCGCAGATTTTTTCGCTGTTTGCCCACGAAAAGGATTGTGCCTTTCTCGATTCTTCTCTTGTGAATCAGCTCGGGCGCTATTCGATTCTTGGATTATATCCGTACTTGCAGTTAAAGAAAACGACTGACGCGTTTACAGTAAACGGCAAACCGGAAACGCGTCAGTCATTTGAAGAGTATTTGGACGCGTATTTGGAAGCACATCGGGAAGAAAATACGACGGATTTGCCGCTTGTTTCTGGTGCTATCGGATATTTTTCTTATGACTACGGCAGAAAATTGCAACAAATCCCCTCACAGCAACAGAAAACCGTTGCTGTGCCGGATGCCGTTCTCACGTTTTATGATGTTTTTCTCATCGAGGACTGCTGGAACAAGCAAACGTTTCTTGTTGCAAACGGCAAAACGCAGCCGGCACAACAGCTTACGGAAACAATTCTGGCTATTATATATGAATCAAAAACCAAATGCTCCGATTCTCCTGCGGCAGAGAAGCATTGCTTATCCGTTCGTGCCGATTTTGAACAGGCGGAGTATGAGCAAGCGGTGCGCCGCATGATGGACTACATGGTTGCCGGAGATATTTATGTGGCCAATATGACACAGCAATTTGAAATACACAGTACAAAATCACCTGTCGATGTGTTTTTATCCCTGCGAAAAAATAATCCCTCCCCGTTTGGCGCATATATGAATTGCGAAGATTTCCAAATCATCAGCGCATCGCCGGAACGGTTTGTGCATATCCGGAACGGCATCAGCGAAACCCGCCCGATTAAAGGGACGCGAAAACGCGGCACAAACGCAGCAGAAGATCAATTGCTCCGGCAAGAGCTGCAGCAATCAAAGAAAGATCGCAGCGAATTGCTTATGATTGTTGATTTGGAACGCAATGATCTCAATCGCATTTGCTTGCCGGGCAGTGTGGTTGTTCCGGAGATGTTTGCAATTGAAGCGTATGCAACGGTATTTCATCTTGTCTCCACGGTTCGCGGGCAAGTAAATCCAAACGCTTCCTTTTCCGATATATTGCGCGCAGTATTCCCCGGCGGTTCTATCACCGGTGCGCCCAAATATCGTGCAATGGAAATCATTGACGAATTGGAGCGCTGCAATCGGAATATTTACACGGGAACGCTTGGCTATCTTTCCCTCGATGGAAATTGTGACTGGAATATTATCATTCGCACCGCTTTGCATACAAACCACACCTATTATCTTGGCGTTGGCGGTGGAATCACGGCGCAATCCGATCCGGCATTCGAATATGAGGAAACACTGCAAAAAGCACGCGCTATGTTAGATGCTTTGCAATAAGGAGAATTTTTTATGGAAATTTTATTAGATGACGGGTTTTCTTTTGGACTTGGCGCATTTGAAACCATTGCTGTGGAGCACGGAACGCCTATCTTCTTGGAGCAGCATTTGCAGCGCCTGCGCACAGCGGCCGTATTTTTGCAGATTGATTTTTCAGCCGCCGGCATCACGCAGCAGACTGTCCACGACTACCTAGAAAACCAACAGGAAGATTTGTCACATTGTGCATTAAAAGTCGTTCTCACGCCGCGGAATACACTCTTTCGGCTGCGCAAAAATCCATATACACAGCAGTCCTATCAGCACGGGTTTTCTGTTGATATCAGCTCCGTTCGCAGAAACGATACCTCTCCACTTATAAAGTATAAAACGCTAAATTACGGAGACTGCATCATAGAAAAACGGGCTGCTGCGGCGGCAGGAAAACAGGAACGAATCTTTTTGAACACGAAAGGTCAAATCTGCGAGGGAACCGTCAGCAATATCTTTTTTGCACGAGAAGGAAAAATCGTGACTCCTCCGCTCTCGTGCGGAATGCTTCCCGGTATCCTGCGAGGATTTGTTTGCGAAACAACCGATGTGCGGGAACAAATTCTTTATCCGCAGGATATTACGACTTTTGACGAATGTTTTGTTACCAACTCTCTCATGGGCATCATGCCGGTGCATGATTTGGATGGCATCGTATTTTCCAGCCGCGCTGTAAGCACTGCGCTGCGTGAAAAATATCATGCCGCTTGTGTGCATCAGCAAACTGCGCTATACTGAAAGAAAAAGGCGGACTGATTTGCATGATGTACACTACACAATATATGTCTCCTCTGGGAAACATGCTGTTGGCAGCTGATGCCAATGGCTTAACCGGCGCTTGGTTTGAAGGACAAACGTATTTTGCCCGCTCCCTCGATGCGCAACACCAAGAACGAGAAACGTCTGTTTTGACCGATACAAAACGCTGGCTGGATATGTATTTTCGCGGGATGAAACCGGATTTTCTGCCGCCATTGCACCCGCTTGGCTCGGCGTTTCAGCAATCTGTCTGGGAGATGCTGTTGCAAATTCCATACGGACATACAACCACATACGGAGAAATTGCACGGCAACTTGCCAAAAAGCAAGGGATTTCCCGCATGTCTGCGCAGGCGGTCGGCGGTGCTGTCGGGCATAACCCGATTTCCATCCTTATCCCCTGTCATCGGGTTGTCGGCACAAGCGGTGCTGTCGGGCATAACCCGATTTCCATCCTTATCCCCTGTCATCGGGTTGTCGGCACAAACGGAAGTTTAACAGGATATGCAGGTGGAATCGAGAAAAAAATCCAGCTGTTAACGCTGGAAAAATGCGATATGCATTCGTTTACCATTCCAAAATGAAAAGAAGCTCTGACTGTCTATCATAAATCAGACGGTCAGAGTTTTGTTTTATTTGATTCTGTTTAACAGTTTTTATACCAATCCAGCACGGCTTGCAGATTTTCTATGCACACGCGATTGCCGCCATGCAGCATCATGTCCAGCATATCATCTTCTTCCGGCGTGCGGTTTTGCTTGTTCGAGAGACCTTTTCCGGCGAATTTGACCATCATTTGCATCATGAAGCGATACATACCATGCAGTTTTTCTATATCAAAATTTCCCTGCAAGGTAAACAGCGGGATTTGCTGCGGAATCGCATTCTTTTTGCGCACAACATCGACTTGTGTTCCCGTCTGTCCCATACCGACAGCACAAACCGCACAGATGCGATACCGTTTTGCAGCGTCCGCATAGCCCTTTACCGTGCTCGCCATAATCCAGCCCAGATATACAATCTCTGTGCCAGAGGAAAGCGTTCTTTTTGCTTCTGCCAACGAATATACCGGCAGCCCTGTTTCTTGCACCAGCAGCTTGGCGTATTGCTCTGTACTTCCCGCATTGGTCGTGTAAACAATCGCTTTCATGAATGTACCCTCCTTATGAGTAAGTAACCGTTCGGTTACCTATAGTATACTGGACTGATTTACACTTGTCAATGTATTGGCGCTCTTTCCAGTTACAAAATTTGCAATATAGATTTAGAAAAAAACAAGGCAACGCAAATCGCATTTGATTTGTGTTGCCTTGTGGTTAGTTACAGATGTAATGTAATCCAATCGAGCAAACCAGCTTCTTTGGCACTCCTATCTGCAATTGCAGCTTCTAATCCGGCACAATCGCGGATACCATCTATTCCGCCGACTATCTGAACAATTTTACTGTGGATAGCAATTACATCTTCTGCTGTGATCCATATCATTATTAAATCCTCTGCTCTTTTTTCGCGTATAATTAGCACTATAACTATGGCTAGAATCAGAATTGATACTTCATCATAATGATACGAGATAAACTTGCCGTTACCCTTGGCTGTCGCAAGATCATGTGCATTCGCCCTTGTACATTCGACTGTTCCATTATACGTGTCTTTTCCAGCTCTGTCAAACGCAGTACAGGTCGGATCGACTATAGTTCCGTTATTTGGTGTAAAAATGAAACAATCCTTGATTGATGGCAAATTTTAAATTTGACTTCACTTTAAGTTTTCAACACATTTTTACACAAAATTCGCCTTAAATCAAACACTCAGAGGATTTTCTTGAAAATTTTCACGTAAAAATTCACACTTAATTTTTCACGCCACGTTGCAAATCATACATAAATCTGATATGATTATAGAAACAGGAGGTAATTCGTATGATTATTACGATTGCAAGACAAAGCGGTTGCAGCGGCAAGCAAGTCGGTCAGCTTTTGGCTGAGCACTATCACATTCCGCTGTATGATAAAGACGCGTTGATTGATATGGCGCAGAAAACCGGACTGTACGAAAGCATTCCGAATTTCTTCAGCGAAACACCGGTCAACAGCCTGCTGTATTCGATCGCCGCAGGTTATGGCGAATATGATGCATTACAGGTTCCGGTTCATGCGCTGCAAAATCTGATTGGCGAGCAAGATTGCGTTGTCATTGGACGCTGCAGCAATTACGCTTTCCAGAATCGACCGGACAGCATCCGTATTTTTCTCTCTGCAGATCGCGATGTCCGTGTTCAAAACTTGGAAAATTGGAAGAAGATTTCCAAGCGGAAGGCGGAACGTTTGCTTGCGGATACCGATAACAATCGGAAGGAATTCCACAAGTATTACACCAATCAGATTTGGGGACAGGCGGAATATTACGACCTGTGCCTGAATATCAGCAGCTTGGGTGTGGAAGGCACTGCCCGTGTCATTGAAGCATATATTGCAGAGAAACATTTGGAAAAGTAACATGCGAAAAGTCCCGTTGTATGAACCGCGATAACTCATACAACGGGACTTGTATTTTGTATAAAAAGATTACATACTCAAATCCAATCCGGCGATAATGTTTTTCAGCGTATCTGCTGATTTTTTCAGGCTTGTATGCTCTTTTTCGCTCAGTTCGATTGGAATATGAGTCTCTACGCCTTCCGCGCTGAGAATTGTCGGCATGCTCAGGCAAACATCTTCTATGCCAAAATCTCCATGCATCACTGTCGAAATCGGCAGGATAGATTTCTCATCCCGAACAATGCATTCACAAATGCGGCGGACAGACATCGCAATGCCGTAATACGTCGCATGCTTCTTCGCAATAATATCATACGCACTGTTCTTGACCTTTTCTGCGATTTCCTGTTTATCCATATCCGGATGCATATGACCGCGCATCTCCAAGAAATCATCCAGCGGAACACCGGAAATATTGGTGCTGCTCCAAGCGGCAATCTCACTGTCTCCGTGCTCTCCGATGATAAACGAGTGAATATTGCGGCTGTCAACATTCAAATGCTGGCTCAGTGCATACTTTAGACGTGCGGTATCCAGAACCGTACCCGAACCAATGACGCGGCGCTCCGGCAGTCCGCTGAGCTTCTGTGCGACATACGTGAGAATGTCAACCGGATTCGAGACAATCAGCAGAATGCCTTCATAGTTCCGCTTGGCAATCTCCGGAATGATGCTCTTATAAATGGCAACATTTTTTTGAACCAGATCCAAACGGGTTTCGTTTGGCTTCTGATTTGCACCGGCTGTCACAATGATAATCGAGCAGTCGGCAATGTCATCATAATCACCAGCATAAATATCCATTTCGCCAGCAAACGGAATGCCATGTCCAATATCTTCTGCCTCGCCGACTGCCTTGTCGTGATTGGCGTCCAGCAAAACAAGTTCAGAAAACAGCTTGCTCTGCATCAAGGTAAATGCGGTTGCTGCACCAACGAATCCACAGCCGATAACCGCCGCTTTTTTCGGATTATTCTTCATACTGTGTTGCCTCCTTCGCACAGAAAGACTTCATGTCTCACAGTCTTTCCTGTCAATATTTATAGTATACCACATTTTTCGCACGTGATTGTTAAAAAAATAGCAATGATATGTAAATTTTTATAACAGAACAAAAATGTTTTTTTGTTCTGTTATATCTTGAGTCTATCGCCAAAATACAGTATAATAGAAGCATTATCATTGAGGAGTACAAGTATATGAATCACTACCACGAATCCCCGCAGGTTTTAAACGACTTTTTGTCCTATATACAGACGATCAAGGGTTCCTCTCCCAAGACGGTGAAAGAATATTATCTGGATCTCCGCATGTTCTTCCGCTATATCAAGCAAAAACGCGGCGAAGTTGATGATATTCCCTTTGATGAAATTCCAATCAAAGACATTGATATTGCATATATCAAGACCATTACCCTATCCGATGCCTACGATTTTTTGATGTATACCGTACAGGATCGCCCCAAACACATGAATTCCGACAACAGCGAAATTGGTTTGATGGCGGCATCGCGTGCGCGAAAGGTCTCCGCCCTGCGCTCTTTTTTTAAGTATCTCACTGACAAGGCGCATTTGCTCGACCACAATCCCATTCAAAATTTGGAATATCCGTCCGTCCGCCGTTCCCTGCCAAAATATCTGAGCATGGAAGAAAGTGTAGAACTGTTGGAATCGGTAGACGGTCCATTCAAAGAGCGGGATTATTGTATTTTGATGCTGTTTCTCAACTGCGGACTTCGTGTTTCGGAGTTATGTGGTCTCAATATCTCTGACATCAAAGAAAATCAAATTCGTGTGCTCGGCAAAGGCAACAAAGAACGTATGCTGTACTTAAATGACGCCTGCATTGATGCCATCAATGAATATTTGCCGCACAGACTGACACCAAACAACGACACCGGAAATGCCGGCGCACTGTTCATCAGCAAAAAGCGCAACCGCATTCGCAAAACATCGGTAGAAGCATTGGTCAAGAAATACATCGCCAAAGCCGGCTTAGACCCGTCCAAATATTCTGCACATAAGCTGCGCCACACCGCTGCGACCCTGATGTATAAGAACGGAACGGATATTCGCACGCTGCAGGATGTTTTGGGTCACGACAGCATCAACACGACCATGATTTACACACATATCAATGATGCCAATATGCGCGATGCCGCGCGAAACAACCCGCTTGCATCGTTTAAGCGCAAAAAATCAGAAGAATAAGATTTTGGTGAAAAAACTGCTTTAGCCATGGTTTAGACCGGCTAAAGCAGTTTTTTTGTCTTATTCCAGTGACACTGTCCGCAGCGCACACACAAACAGTTTTTACCTGCTGCGTTTCATTCGAACAAGTATCCAAGCGCCTGCGCCAATCAATGCGCCGCTCAGGAGCGTCAGCGGCAGCAGACCGCGCCCGCCGGCTGTCGGCAGCCACTTGAGTTGTTCATTCGTCACAGTCAAAACACAGCTGTTCTTTTCTTGATTCGGCTTGCCCAATAGCCAATCGGAGGTGTTGCCCTTGTTGCTTTCTGCATAAGAAATCTGGCCATCTGCCACACGAATGGTAACGGAATCGTTTCGTTTCTTATATCCGGAAGGCGCCTGCTTTTCCTTGATGGTATACTCTCCATCTGCCAAATCAGAGATGTTTACGGTTCCATCCGCACGAACGGTATACGTTCCATGCAGGTTGTCTCCGTTCCAGATTTCAAACACTGCTCCGGGAAGCGTCTCTCCCTGCGCATTGATCTTTTTCAAAATCAACTCCATGCGGAAACGATTTTGAATCTTTGCCACGGTCTCTTTCGTGCCTTGAACGGTCAGAGCTTCTCCGGCATTCTCATACGTCACGGTATACTGCGTACCATTCGCCAGAGTGCCTGTCGCTCCATTTTTTAACGGATTTCCCGCCTGATCCAACTCCAGAACACAAAACTGTCCGCCAACCGGCAGCTTTGTAAACACCGGCTTCTCTACAGAAGCACCATTGTTTCGGTAAGAAAGCACGCCGTCTTTGCTTGTAATCTCCAACGTTTGCAGCTTCTTTGCCTTGCTGTAATCATAGTTGCCGCCATTGTATTGATACAATGCAAACGAACAGGTCAGATTTGGAGTTTTACCATTTGGAATTGTCTGTCCATTGCTGAAAAGGAAGCTCTTATCCAGCGTGATAGAACCCTTTTGATTGTACATCGTATACGAGTAAATCGAGCTGAGATAGTACACATCCACACCTTGACTCGCCCATGTGTTCAGCTCCGCCGGATATGTTTCGTTTCCAACTGCTCCGACCTTTTTTGCTATGGCAATATACTTTGGCGTGGAATCCAGTACATATCCGTCCGGTGCTTTGGTTTCTTTCAAACAATAGACGGTATTGTATTCCAAGGTTTCATCCTTGCCAAACACGGCAAAGCCTGTATCATCTGTTTCCGCAGTATGCACTGCACTGGAAGACTCTGCTTTCCACTGCTGGTTTGCTGTGTCGTAAACCGCTTTCTGTACAGTAAATACAGCATGCGCCAACGTCTTGGTTGTGTTGTCTTTGTCCAGCTTTTCTACCTTGAGAACAGGGCTGTTCTGTGTAGATGCCGTGGATTCTACATGGTACTGAACAGTGGTGTTTTCAATCTTTGCAATATTGTTGTTGTGACCGAACCAATATGCCGCGTTATTGACGGAAATCGGCGTGTCCGGAGGCGCATTCAGCGTTGCCTTGTAGGTAATCGTATATTTTTGATTGTCCGGAATTGTCAATGTCATTTTTTCTCCAGTGCTGGTCGTTTCAATCTTCGGTGAAAGATTTGTGACGACAGCACCATTTTTGTCCGTAATCTGTATGGAGCTCGGATCAAAACGCAGCGGACTTTGCATTTCGTCTACCAAGGTAATGGTATCGGAATCCTTGAGCAAATCTTCGCTCAATGCATTGACTGTAATGGTAAACGGCAGTTTGCCGTCCACAATATCCGCTTTTGATTTGGAAATCGTAGCATGACCTACAGAAGCGACTGCGCTGCCTGTAGAAATCGTCTTGCCGGACTCATTTCGAACCGTCATGGTGTTGACAAGTTTTTTCGACTGATTATCCAAAAGCACTGCTTCGTCTGTCACCCTTGCAACAACCTGCACTTCCAGCGAACGCTTATCCTTATCTCCGCCTTTCTTCAGATTAGAGACCTGCATTCGGATTTGTCTTGTTTTCGCATTATAATACGAAATACACGTATATTTTACATTAGCATTGTCCAGATTTCCGGTCAATTCCATACGCTTCCAATCCGGATTGTTCTCTAATTCCGGAATTTCTTCTGTTCTCGGTGCGCTTTCATTGTTTCGAATGCTCGGATCAATCCAAAAATAGCGAACATAGGTCAGATCGACACCTTCCGGCAGCTGATCTTCTACCTGCACAGTTCCTTCCGTGACGCCAATATAGTTGAGCTTGACGCGCCAGTCAATATACGATCCGCCCTCTGTGATCTGATTTTTCAGGAGCTTTCTGTCGGTGTTGCCCAAGATGGAATTTTGTGTTGTCCACTGCGTGCCGTCAAAATTATACACACCGCCGGTTTCTTTGAAGTCATTGCCGGCGCCGGCAACCGTCATACTGGTATCGCCGTGCGATACAAAATCAGAAGAGGAACTGTCCTTCGTATACAGTTCATTCCAAAATGTACGTGCATCTCTATTGCCGATCGAAGAAGCAGGTCCTGTCCAGAAAACGATATACATGCGTTCTCCCTCTTTGAGGGAAATCGTTTTTCGCATCGTAAATTCTGCCCATTTATTTGCTGCATCCCAGCTGTAATCAGCATTTACCGGTACAGCTCCTTTGTTAAGCTCATTGCCGGACAGCTTTCGCATGGCAGAGTCACTTTTCACATCGCTGATGCTGCCGTAATATTCCGTAAAGCTTTTGCCATTCGGGATTTTTCCGACAAAGACACCGCCGTTTACCATACTTTCTCTGCGCATCCAATGCGTTTCGCCCTTTGAGGTGCTCGGCACATCGCGGAATACCGTGCCCTTTGGAATTTCATTGCCGCTTACTTCAATTACCCAATACAATTTACCGTTTTTAGCGTCACCCTTTGATGTTTTATTGATGTAATCATAATACCAACCGGATTTGGACGCTTCAAAGTTTTTTCCGCCCTCGATAACGGTAGATGTTGAGACATTTACGCCCGCAATGACCACATTTTCGCCGTTCGGGCCGATGCCTGTGCCGCTCAAGCCAAATGAATTGCCGGACGTTACCTGTGTGACATTATCGGTTCCTTCCGGTGTCGCATAGTATGTCAGCAGGTATGCGCCCTTTTCGTTTTGTCCCAAGTCTTTTGGAGAGAGCGTGAAGCTGCTGAGTCCGTGAATATCAATCCACTTTACACTGTCTGGGGTCTTTTTTTGCAGCTGGTTCGCAGCTTCTGTATCTGTGGACGGCTGCGTAGCTAGGCCTTCCTTATAATAAGCAATCTTTAGATATCCCGCGTACTTGAGGTAATAGTTTTTCAGTGCATCGTTGAAAATTGCGGAAGAAAGATCCCAATTGCCGTCCTCATTGACGACAACATGATACTCAAAGCTGCCTTTCGGCACAGAGAAGCTATGTGCGGCGGAGGAATCTACTTGGAGCTGTGTATTGTAAATCAGCTCGTTATCCGGCACCGTGATTTTCTTTTCATATGCCGTGGCACTGCTCTGGAGCTTTCTATTCCAGACCTTCTTGCCCAACGATTTTTCCTGACTGGAGCTTGCAAACTGGCTGTTTCCGCCGTTCACTGTATCGTCAGAGTATACAGCGGCAGTATTTTTGATTTTTATTTCGTTGTTTGTGCTGGTGAACATCTCCGGCTTCACATGCATTTTGTACGTCAAAACGCGTTCGCCGCCCGGTTCCACGTCACCGATGTACGCATCCATTCTCTGTTCGGTGTCAGAGTTGGTGATGTCCGGATTGCTCTTGTTGGTATGCTTATTCGCCGGAAAATCCATGCTCTTGCTCTCGTCTGCGGTATTTCCCTTGTACAGCTTGAAGCTGTCCAAAACATATTCAATATACGGATACAAAGAAGAATCTGTCGCTGCCAGATTATCATGAATTTTCAGATTTTTCAGCGTATAGGTATTGCTGCTGTCTGCTTTGACATAAATCTGATAGGTCAGCGTACCGCCGCCGGTTCCATCTGCCTGATAAGAGCCAAGCGTCTTTTTGATTTGTGCGTTTGTTTTAGGCGTAAATGCAGCGAATGCCGTGCCGTGCGGATAGGTCTTGGAATATGCACTTGCCTGATTGGTAATCGTGCCGCGGCTCTGTATGCCGATATATTCAGGCTTCAGCTTCACACGATACGTCAGCGTCCGCGTTTCGTGTGCATCCATGCCGCCGATATTCCACACCATGACGCCCGGATTTTGTGCGCTGGCTCCCGCCGGCTGCGGAATCGGATTGTCATTCGTCACAGCAGCACCCAGATATACCGTGCTTTGTTTGCTCGTATCAGTTTCATACGGGGTATGTGCCGTTGTTTCACCGGCTGCAACCTGCGTTTCTGTGCCGGTGACGCCGACATACGAATCTACATATGACTGATTGGCTGTGAATGTATCGACAACCTTTACCTCCGGCATCGCGTCATCTGTTGTTGTCGCCGTCAGTGTATAAATCAAATACGGTTCGCCGTTTTCTTCTATATAGGACGGCTCACTCTTGAAAATTTGAAGATTGCCTAGCCGCGCACTGCTGTCCGATTCAAAGTTCAGACGAATCGTTGTATTGCCGATGGGAACTTCCTGCGTCGGCTTCTTTTTAACTTCGTCCTGATTGGCGGAGGTATAGTAGGTAAAGTTGCCGCTGACCTTGATGTGTTCTCCTTCCTCTTTTTTGAGGAACTCCTCTGTAAATGTCAGATAAATCTGCTTTGTCTCTTTATCAACAGTAATATCACCGATTTTATTGCGTTCTGCATCATAAATCGTATTTGTTGCAACCGATGTGTCCTGAAATAGATCAGGAATCGTATAGCTGAGCGTTCTGTCATGCTGCAGCAGGTCATCGGCATCGACGTTATCATACGACACAATCACTTTCAATCTGGCATCTGCCGGAATATTGCTTGTGTTCTCGTCAATGGGAATCCACTCTTCTCCGTTTTGGTATGCCATGGATGCCGCTACAATGTGTGAGTCTATATTGATTCCGTTGCGGCTTGTCGGCTGGGCTGCCCGCGCAAACATATGCAGACACAGCACAGCGCAAAAGATGGTGAATAAAACCGTCCAATTTTTCTTATGCAATTTCATTTTCCACCTCTCGATTGATTATTTTTCTTGTGTACAGCGAACAGCAACACGCAAATTTCCTCGATATGTGCAGGTAAACAAGGTTAAATCCCAATCTTCGGAAACCATGCGTTCTCCGTCTGTCGGCTTTAATCGTTGGATTGCTTGCACCGTGTAACGATATTCTCGACCTGCTGTATCGGTAAAGCCGATGCGGCAGCCTTTTTTCAAGGTATACAGCTTGGCAAAATGCCGGACATAATTGTGCGCAGCAATCACCAGCTTGCCATCTGTCAGAGAACCGGAATATCTGCACGGTGCAATTTTCAACCGGTTGAAATCCCATGTGCTCAAAATCGGCAGTGTCAGGTTCAAATCCGGAATGGACAAATATCCCAGATATTGTTCTCCGTCAACCGTGACTGTTTCCGCCTCACCTTCTCCGTCTGCAATGGCTTGTTGTACACCGGTCAATGCAGTGTCTGTTGCTTGCTCGACCTGCTGTTCTTCCCGGATATTATGCGTTAGGAATACCAATGCCGCCAAGATACACAGACAACCAAGACGCACAAGCCATGCGCCGATTCGATGTTTCATATGCTTCTCATTCCTATAGCAATATTTTTTATTTGTTTCGATTGTTTTTCTTCATCTTCCAGCCAATCAGCATGAGCGCCAAGCCACTGCCCGCCAGCACTGGAATCGGCCATTGCAGGATGCCGGTATCCGGCAGATTTTTCTTCGGTTTTTTTGTCGGGGTGTCATCTTTTGGTTTGTCCTCCGGCTGTTTGGTGTGCTCCGGTTCACTTTTTGGATTTGCCGTCACATCGTATTGCCATGCTGTTTGATTTTCTGTCAATTCCGGAACAGAGACCAAAAACGGAGCACTGCAATATGTTTTTCCTTTGCTTTTCGTATCCGAACCAACCACCAAGTACAAACCTGCCCGCAGCTGTGATAACGTCACTGTGCCGTTTTTATCGGTATTTTTTTGCGCATCTGCGGAGATGGCATGGTTCTGCGTCCATGTGCGCAGCTGCTGCGCTGCCTTGCGCCAATCTATCGCAGCATCCTGTGTCAGCTGATTGACCGCCGCCTTGCTGCCCGTGTATTGCGGCAGAAGGGTAAAGCTTCCATACTGCGACACATCTGCCACGCGATACACAGCAAACGGCACGTTTGTTAATGGCTGTCCGCCATAGCTGCTTTTAATGGTCAGACTCCCTGTCTGTTCTGTATGTATCGTCTCGATTGCTGTCGCCGGACAAATCAGAAGAGCGGCTGTCAACAGACCGAGCAAAAACTTCTTCGATAACTTTCCAATTGTCAGAATCCTTCTCAATACATTCACGCTCCTGTTTCGCTTTGCGTTTTTTACGCCGTTTTCGCCAAAGTAAAATCAACCACAATAAAAACAAAAGAATTACTGCAAGCAAGACATATATTTTCCAGCCAAAGCTCGTCAGCACCTGCTGCGCAGGTGTCACTTCTTGTGCTTTCTCCGGCACGGTCGTGCGGCGTCCGCGCACAAGAAGCCGCTGGGTGTTCACGCCATATGGCGTACACGTAATCAAGGTTACATAATCGCCATCTTCCGGTGTTTGCAGTGCTTCTACATCGCTCGGATCAACCGTTTGAATTTGGTCTACCTCATAGGCGAGTGTATCATGAAGCACATGCAGATAAAACACATCACCCACTTTGACTTTATCCAAATTGGTGAGCAGCAATGCTGACGGCAAGCCGCGATGACCGGACAGAACACAATGTGTTCCCTTTCCGCCGACCGGCAGAGATGTGCCAAGCAAATGTCCCAAGCCTTGCTGCAAAACCTTTTCCGAAGTGCCATGATAAATGGGCAGACGCACACTGATTTTGGGAATTTCTATGTAGCCCATGATGCCGTCACCGGAGATATTGAGCAGAGACCAATACAAATCATCGGTGGGCAGCTCCTCCCCGCTAAACGAATCATATATCTGTTGACTGCATGTGGCGTTATAGTCCTGCGCCGCTTTGAGATAGGCGGAATAATCCTCCTCTGTCATTTGCTGCACGGTGTCTTGATAGTCATCCATCATGCTGTTCTGACGATGCTGATTCCAAATGTCGCTAAACACCGGATAGAACAGCGCGGCAATGCCCGCTCCAAATATGAGAATCGCAAAAATCATTCGAATGACTTTTTGTGCTTTCAATCCGTGTGACTCCTTCTTTGCATTCTCTTGATATGGACGGCTCTCTAAATTGCTTAGAGAGCTCTCCATATCATCAAATCACCGCAAGGAAAATCCCTCACGGCGATTTGATAGGTATGTATGGTTTAATTTTCCTTCTTTTTGCGGAAGAAGAGCAGATATGCGCCTGCTGCCATCAGAACAACGCCGCCGATGGACAGGAGCACCGTGCCGGTACCGCCCGTGGTCGGGAGATTCGGGGTGGAGAAGTTCTTGATTGTTGCAGAGAACTGATACATTAGATTCGAATCAGCACTAGAGCCTGCGTAAACTAAATTCTTATCAGCATCCTCTACAGCTTCCATATAAGTCTGTTCTTTCTTAGAGTCCAGTTTACCGGTATACTCGCCATTCTCATCAAATTGCGATGTCATTACAATTTTAAAACGACCTTTCGGCTTGGTGTAGCCCTTCGGCGTCTTAACTTCTTCCAGATAATAGGTGCCTGCGTCCAGACCGCGAATCTGGAAGTCAGCTTCAATCTTTGTTACGGCAGAAGTAGAAGAAGCCTCATTTCCTACCGCCGGACGATAGTATTCCGTTTTACCATTATCATCCGACACTTTCACAAACGAAAGAGGTGTGTCGCTTTTTTCCGTTGTATAAACGGAGAACTCTGCACCATGCAATGAGTCAGTCTTCTCACCCTTCACTTTGTTTAACTTCAGGTAGTAACTAAACACCTTGGTAGTTTCCTTATCGGTTGTATGATCAAACTTAGGGTTCGATGCGTTGGAATAGGTCAAACTTGCAACGTTTGTACCTTCATTCTTCCCATTCTTAACAGCTTCCGGTTTTACAATAGCTTCATAGTAAACATATACTGTTCTCAACTGTGTAGCATCCTTCATGATCTTCTCATAATCCAATTCAAACTTCAGATCCTGCTTGCCAGTCTCGGTATTGTATTTTCCGGCAATATCTGTTGTGTTTTTAATTGCGTCGTCTATTGTCGTCGGATTGCCAATAACACCTTTAGCATCTAATTCAGGTTTTTCTGCATAAACCTTTGCAGAATTTGGCTTATACTCCAAATTGGTCAGCGTATCGTTTACCGTCAGATTCAGCTTTGTGCCATCCGTATATTTCGGAATATTAACCTGGACATAGAATCGAACGGTCTCGCCAACACCGGCAGCTGCGGTTTCTTTCCAAGTTGCTTCTTCGCTGCCCTTTGTTGCATTGGTCTTTTTGTCAATGTTCGGGCCAGTTTCGTCCTTGGCACTGACTTTATACGACTTGTCCGTCTCAGCTGTCAAAGGATCGCTATTTTTGCCGGCATAAACAACCAGATCATTGCCGTCCATTTTGACAAAAGCGGAAAGTGGCATGTAAATACGGTTGTTTGTTGGAGACGTACTTGTGAGCAGCAGATAATAACCCGGCGTCAAACCTTCCAGTGAAGCTGTGTCGTTACTAGCTGCCTTACTATCAATTTTATCATTCGGCAGTGTGTACCCCGAGTTTTCCTCGTTACACTTAGCTGCATAGCTTGCCAGCAGCGTGTTTACGCCTGTGGCGTCCAAACCTGCCAGATATGCCTGTGCATCAGGTTTCTTTTTCTCGGTGTTAATGTACCTTTCGAAACTTTCATCAAATTCGTAGCCATTTCCGTTCGTATTATACCATACAAGCTTATACGCGGATACCGTATCGCCGTCGGCGACGTTGCTGACTTTCAGCGTGATCGTGTCGCTAGTCGTCGATGTGCTTGCCGGTGTTTTTTCATCTGCCAGCGCACAGATGGTTGTGCTGAGCAGCATGAACGCAGCAAGAAGCACCGCTCCCAGCCGTTTGAAAGTTTTCTTCATGTTTTTTCAAGTCCTTTCATGAAAATTTTTTATTAGATCAATGGGAAAACCCATAAATTTACAAGCGCCCTGTTCTTCTGTTATGTTTTTTACTTTTTCTACGGTATTTTTACAGAATTGACTACTATAAAAGTATACCACAAACGAGAAGCGTTATCACTTTCCGTTTCCCGTATTACCTTTCGGTTTTCCGAAAAATCGAAAGGGGAACTGCTTCTTAACCTGCGGCGGTTGTTCGTGCCAGAGTGTAACAGAGGGCGCAAAGCTGATAGACAAACCCACTGAACTGCATAAAAATACCCTGCCAGTCTTCACCAGCAGGGGCGCTTGCGTTGTTTACTTGTAGAGATCTTCCAGTGTTATCAGCTGCACTTCACCACGCTCCTGTGCCTGAAGAAGTCCATCCGTGAATCCGCCTTTCGAGAAAATATAATAATGATAGTTGTTGCCTTTTCCAAATACCGATGCGTAATCCCGCATCAAATCGAGTTCATCCACACCAACTTTTTCATTTCTGTACTTGCACGAACCGATGATATAGTCCTTACCCTCAACAGGTGTTCCGACAATATCAATCTGTATCTGCTTTTTCTTCTTTGGGTCTGTCCCCCACCACTGACCGATTTCGCTCAGTTCAATTGGGAGATTGTCTGAATAATAAAGCAGATAATCCTGACACATCTGCTCAAAAATCAGACCCATGTAATCCGGAAGGTACTGTTTTACAGCATGCGGATAGGTCTTTACGATTCTGCCCGAGTCAATGGCACTCATATTGACCGGAACAAACCGATACCAGAAACGGAAGAAATTATCAGCCAGTAAATAGATGGTTTTCTTGCCCGGTTTTTCTGTAATCGGCGTTTCCTTTTTGGCAATGCCAAGGTTGATCAGTGTTTTCAGATACTTCGATACGACTGAGTTCTCCTCGCCGACTTTCATCTTGATATCGTTCATTCGGGAAGCACCTTCTGCAATCGCTTTGATGATTGCATTATAAATGGCCGGCTCCCGAAGTTCCTGTTTCAGCAGATTTCCTGGCTCCTCATATAGATAGCTGGAACGGTCAAAGAAATTATCCAACAAGGCTTCATCCACACTGTCTCTCACATCCAACTTGTTGATATAGTGAGGAACTCCTCCCGTAATTCCATAAATCAGAGAGTTATCCTCTGCAGACAGGCTCGGATGGAATACAGCCGTTTCCTTATAGTCCAGCGATTCAATTTTGAACTGGCCTGTTCGTCTGCCATACAGCGGACTTTCTTTTCCAAGTACCTGACTCTCCATAAAACTCATAGATGAACCGCAAAGAATCAGGTACATTTTGGACTCTGTCCATTTGTGGTCGATGATGTGCTGCAGCATCGCCGAAATAGCTGGTTTTGCTTTCGCAAGATACGGATATTCGTCAATAACAAAGACAATCCTCTTTTCCTTTGAAAGTGCTGTCAGCTCATCCAAGGCTGCATCGTAGGACCTGAATTCCGGTGCAGACTCCATATCCGGCCGCTCATAACTCATAATCGACTTTGAGAGAGCTTCCAGATTTTCCTTTCCTGTCGTGTTCCATGCAGAAAAGAAAATGGTAGGCTTATCTTTGCAGAACTCATTGATCAGTGCCGTTTTACCAACACGCCGTCTGCCGTAGATGACAATGCACTCAAACTTATCATCTGCGTACCGTTTATTCAGTTTTCGCAGCTCCTCCTCACGGCAATAAAACCGACTCATCCGCTCGCCTCCAATTATTATACTCGTGAGTTAGTAACTCGTAAGTTACTTTCTTACGAGTATAATAAATCAAATAGCTTGCAAAGTCAAGTAGTATAAGTCGAACTACTGTAGCCCCGCTGCCAGAATACTTCCTTCACCAATATGGCAGCATCCGGCCGTAATGATCACATCGTCACCGATCCAAACATCATTTCCAATGACGAGTGAAGATATTTCTGTAAAGCCTTGAAGCCTCATTGGGATATCTGTCCTGTCGCTTTTGTGATTCTTGGTGAATATCTTCAAATCTCTGCCAATCATCACATCGTTTCCAAAAGCAGACGAGCCACAAAAAGAAAATGAACAACATCACCGGGCGAGTAAGGAAGCTCCGGATGTGCCTGAAGATTTACGCCCGAACCTGGCAACAGACACAGATGAGATTTCTTCGACATCATATGATGCTGCTCAAAAAAACGCACATTCTCCTCATTTTGAAAGAAAATGGTATCTGCCCCAGCAACTCCGTATTTATACAAACGGGTTGCCAGAAATTGCAGTTTTCCGGAGTTCTCAACGGGCGTCCCAAGACCGGTGATATTGGGAATATATTTAATGCCCAATACGCGACAGACAATCCCTGCGTATACGTTGGGCTTTATGTTGTTTGTAAGAACAACATCCGGCTTTATTGTTCTCAGTATCTGAAAAAACTTGCAAAGCAGTTTTAGATCTGCCAAAGGATTTGTGCTTCGTCTGCCTATCGGGATATCATACAACCTGCAACCAATCTGTTCCAACGCTTCTCTATGGGAGAGAAACTGACACAATACGGTTACCTGATGACCTTCTTCGACCAGTTTTGCAAGAACTTCCCGTCGAAGGTTATAGATGAATGTTGTGTCATTTGCAATGAGCGTGATTTTCAATGCCTGATTCCCTCCTATACTCTTCGAAATGGTTGAAAGTACGATTTTTACATCTGTCCAGAATCCGAATTCTTTCAGATACCGAACATCCCAGCGAACCTTTGGTATATGTCTGTCTGCACTTTGTCATATCAGCTCACCGCTAAAGGTCACTAATTCCTGCGCATATGCCGCATCTGTATGAAGGACAAGCCATTGATACGCCGCTTCCAGATTCACCGGCCTGTTTTCACAGTTATGTGCATCCGATGCAATTGCATCCACCCCGCCTTCCTGCAACATATATTTCGTAAATCTCCGCTCCCAATAGTTTCGAGGGTGCAGAATCGTATTTGCACCCGGTTCTGCATGAGATGTGGCCACGACTGTTTTAATGCCTTGGCGGTGAGCCTCCCGGAGCATAGAGAACATGGTTTCCCTTGAATTTGCGCCATCATCCATCCCCCATATCAAATGTTGGTGAATATCCGTCAATACTTGGTTCATTGTTTTTTCTCTTTGCTTGTGTAATAACGCTTGTTATAGTGACCAGCATAACGCTCGGAGCTGTAATAGTAATGCCGGTTACTCATGCTGTTGAACTTTACGCCATTGAGAACCGCCCCCAGCACTTTACATCCTGTCTGCTTGATGCTTTCAACCGCATCTTTAATTTCCTGCTGCTTACCCTTGCAGTAACCAACTACTAACAGGGCACCGTCACAGAATTTCGCCAGAGCAACTGCGTCCACCAGTATTCCTACAGGAGGTGTATCTATCAACACTACATCAAACTGTCCTGCAAGCTGCTCGATCAGATCACCCATAGCCTGAGTATCCAAAAGCTGAAGCGGATTAGGCGCTTCATGTCCAGCAGGAATCATGTATGTATTCGGCCAATCCGTCTGATAAACAGCTTCCTTCAGACTGCAAATGCCGGACAGATATTCTGACAGACCATAATGATTTTGTGTGCTGTATCTCAAACGATAGTCACTTTGAATCCCTGATGCCCGCAAATCCGCGTCTACCAAAACCGTCTTTTTTCCGAGCTGAGACAGTGTACACAGAAGATTCATGGCAATATAGGATTTTCCTTCTCCTGCGTAGCGGCTGGTAATCATGATCTTGCGAATATCCTTGCCACAGTAGGATAGATTGGTACAAAGGGTATTCATTGCCTCATGGCACACATAATCCAATGGCTGAAAGTTTGAGATTTCCAGGCAATTGCCGCTTCTCTCAGGCTTCTTTGCGGCCGTTTTCTTTTTCTCCGATGTAAACTTTCCTGCATGACGCTTATTTTTATTAGCAGGGAATACGGACAGTGTGGGAATACCGCCGTACTGCTGTATCGATTCCGGAGAACGAGGGCGGTTGTCCAACACAAACAGAATCGCAAGAATCGCCACCGCCAGCACGCCACCGCCAACAAAACCAATGACTGCACTTGCGCCATTACCGACACTGGGTTCCATGGCAACAGAAAAGTCGCTGGGTTCAACACCCTCCATGGTATTGGCGATGAATATTTTTGCGGCCTTGGCATAAGAATTGGCGATGTCCGCTGCCATTTTTGCATCTGGATGCGTAACCGTAATATAAAGAATACGGGTATCTTCCGGGTTGCTGATGGTCAGCATAGACTGCATTTGTTGATAGGAATAAAGAAGATCCAATTCCTCAGTCACCATTTTGTAAACTTCCCATGTTTTGAAAACTTCCTGATAGTCCAGTGTCAGCGCCGTTCCCAATTGCAGGTCTGCAATATTGACACCAGAACTGTCCTTGTTCACAATATAGAGCTTTGATGTTGCGCTGTAGGTCGTCACACTGTTTTCAGCAAGTATTCCGCAAATAACAGCACATACCAGCACAATCCAGAATCTTTCCAGAATGCGAAAAAACATTCCCACCAGATCGACGGTCTTAGACTCCATCCTGTTATTTTTATGTTCTTTACTCTCGCCAGACATCTGACCGGTTGCCTTAAGCGTTTGCAGGACAGTCGCCGTAACCGTGCTGATTATTTCTTGGTTCAGATTCTGTGTATCGGTTGTCTGGTTTTGCTGATTGGCGCATCTCTATGACCGACTTGAACGCATGCTTCCAAAAGCATGGTCTTTGTGCGGAAAATATCCTGTATATTTACCGCAAAGACCGCAAAACAGTCATTCAACGCACGGACGGCAAGCAATTTGCACTGTTCGTACCGGTACACAACGTTCTGTCTGCTTTGCCGGAAAGCGATTTTTTGAGCATCAGCAAGAGGACGGTCGTGTGCCGCAGCCAAATTGTAAATATCAGCAACGATGGCGTTTATACCATGTCGGATGGCCGCACTTTTCAGGGACGCAAGCGCGGCATGAGCAGCCATCGCCGTTTAAGTGCAGAAATAAGGCTGGCCGAAACGAAGCCTCATCCCTTGAGTATGCTGGAAAAATGCAGCCTTCTGGACGATATGCCACTGGCATTCTGCGTGATAGAGCTTATCTTTAACGAGGACGGCCGCGGCGTGGATTTTATTTTTCGCTACTGCAACGCGGAAATGGCGGTGGTGGAAGGCATTCCCATAGAAGAAATGCTGAACCGCTCTTTTTACAAGGTATTCCCCAATGGTGATAAAAAGTGGCTTGTAGCATATGCAGATGTGGCGTTAAACGGTACAAAGCACACCCTCCATGATTACAGTCCCGAGGTCGACAAGAATCTTATCATCCATTGCTATCAGCCTGAACCCGGCTATTGTGCCTGTGTGTTGCAAGTGGCGGAGCAATAAATCAGCGGAAAAAGCATCACGGTAATCGATGCGTACACGTTACTCACCGAAACATTTATGACAGCGTAGCCTTCGACTTATTTTTTGCCTACTGTCATACGGTAAAATCAAGGGCGTAGTTGTGAACAGCAGGCAAATTTATTTTTGAAAGCGTCTGAGACGGTAAAGGATTTATGTTCTTTGGCAAGTAATGCCTGCGTTTATACAAACTTGACGAACAGGGAGATTTCCGGCATCCGGAAATCTCCCTTTGCTCGTTGGGGATATCTTCCCCAAAACCCCTGATTGATCGAACGGTTCCCGTTCGGCTGCGCCCTGCGATGCAGTGCTATTTTTCCTGTTGATGCTCTCGTGCCTGCCGCTGCTCCTCGGAATCCGTGCGCAGGAGCAGCACTGTGTATCACACACAGCGAGGGCTTTTTTGAACTCCAGGAGTTCACTTTATTTTCGTCACAAACTATACACTTCCATCATGAGCCGAATTCCGACTTTCAGACCTTCCTCAAAAGCGGTCTTCTCCCATGCACAGCACACCGTTCCCTGTCGGTCCATGATCTTTTCCCAGATAAGAAGAATAGTTTCCGAAAGAACACGCTCTCTTTGAATTCCTGATACCATGTCACTATGGCATTCTTCCAGCCTTTGCCAGCATGTATTGACTCATAAGCATAAAGATAGAAAAACATGGCTAGGAAGGAAAGCAGGAGTGAAAAACCAAACGGCTCATACAGAGCAGTCAGGATGTTTGTGAGGATCTTTCCGAGTAAATCAATCGTTTCTTTCATCGTCGTTTACAGATCACTGAACAAGTCAGCCTTGTACACACTGTTCTCTAGCATCTTCTTAAAGCTGTCCTTTACTGCTGCAACGTCCTCATGGTAGGTCATGCCGTACCAGGTGTCGTTGGTCTTTAGAACCTTCACTGACATCTTTCCCTGCTCCAGCAGTTCGCCGATGAAGATTGGGATCAGATACTCTGCTTTCAGTGGATTGCCCGGAACTTCTTTCTCAAAGAACTCTTTGAAGCCTTCCTCCAGTACATCCAGAAACTCCAGAGTCAATCCCCACATGTTCATGGAAACCGGAGAATTTACATCCACAGCCACGCCGTCTGCTTTTGCTCCAGTTGCGGTCTTTACAATGTTCTTGGTTTCCACAACCTCAGTCAAATTGTTCTGATCATCCATCTTGCAGATGCCACGGGTCACACCACCGTTATCAGACAGCGTGTTCTTCAGCACAAAGCCTGCCATGCAGGACTTGCCACCATTCACCAGATACTCATGTACAGCTTTGAAACCTTCCTTGCCGTAGTAATCGTCTGCATTGATGACTATAAATGGAGTCTTGATGACCTTCTTCGCTGCAAGCACAGCCTGACCGGTTCCCCACGGCTTTGTCCGGCCTTCTGGCAGAGTTCCTGGGATATCATTGATATCTTGGAAAGCATAGTCAACAGTTACATTATGAGAAGAGCAAATGGAGGCAATGCGATCGCCGATAACCTCTTTAAACTCCTTCTCGATATCCTTACGGATGATAAATACTACATGGTTGAAGCTTGCTTCAATCGCATCGTGGATCGAGTAATCCATAATGATATGACCAGCATCATCCACCGGCTCCAACTGCTTAATTCCTGTTCCGAAACGGCTACCGATACCAGCAGCCATGATAAGTAATGTTGTGTTCATCTTAATTTCTCTCTTTCGTCTAAAATTACAAAACCATAAATTATTTATTGTTGCCGAGTTCTTCCATGTATTTTTTAGCATCCTTCATAAAGCTGACCGC
This sequence comes from Butyricicoccus intestinisimiae, assembly GCF_018918345.1. NCBI lineage: Bacteria > Bacillati > Bacillota > Clostridia > Eubacteriales > Butyricicoccaceae > Butyricicoccus > Butyricicoccus intestinisimiae. Next base: position 284,199 of record NZ_JAHLQI010000001.1, on the reverse strand, counting down.
AATCATCACGATTACCGCCCCAATCGGGAATGCCGCCACAATACTCACTGACTGAAGATTATTCATGGAGCTTTCTGCAAACAGCAAAGCAATCGGAAGCAAAATAAGCAGAATACACCACATCAACTGAATGCCTTTATTCGGCTGCTCATCATCTTTCAATGTGTGATAGCTGTAACAAGATGCCGTCAAAGCAATCGAGTCAAAAGAAGTTGCATAGAATGCAATCATCGTTAGCAGGACAACTACCATAATAACAGGTGCACCCGGCATCGTTTTGATGATAGAAACAATCATGCCATACAGATCTCCGTTCTCCAGATACTGCGCAATAAAGTCAGCCTTTCCAGTGACCTGCATTCCCATAGAATAGTTCCCAAGTACAATAAAACTTGTCAATGTAGAACCAACACCAAATATGTAACCACCAAGAATTGTCTGACGTACTGTTCTACCGCGAGAAATGCTGCCGATAAAGAACGGCGCAGCCACACACCAAACCATCCAGTAAGCCCAATAGTAGATCGTCCAATTCTGCGGGAAATTCGATGTGCGAAGCGGGTCAGTGAACGTAGACAGATCAACAAAGTTCTGTATCATCCGGCCAAGAGAAGAAAAACCAGTTTCAATAATATACCGTGTTTCTCCACCAAACAGCAGCACAAAAGCAATCAGACCAAAGAACATATAAATACAAATATTTGCCAGCTTGCTGATTCCCTTAAATCCATGTAGCAAGGAATATGTATATACAGCACAGGTAATCAGAAGAATAATAATATTGATTACAGTACGGCTAACAGCAACATGGAGCGGTAGCACACGATAATAAAAAGGCAGTACGGCCGGCGAGTAAAACGGAAATCGAGGAATTGCTCAAAATACAGAAAGAAGATAAGGAGGACACACAAAATGAAAGCACATAAATATTGGTCACTCGGCGCACTTGCCTGCATGGCAGGATGCTTCTACACAGGCTGCAAGAAACTGATGCAGGCTCACAAGTATTTCGCTTGCGGCTCTCTGGTCTGCATGGGCATGGCAATCTACTCTGGTCATAAAATCGCGCCGAAGAAGAAAAAAGCTGAAAAGGCTGAAAAATAAGAACACACGCCCTCGCCGCAACAAGCGAGGGCTTTTTTTGAACTCCAGGAGTTCACTTTATTTCCGTCACAAACTATACACTTCCATCATGAGCCGAATTCCGACTTTCAGACCTTCCTCAAAAGCGGTCTTCTCCCATGTACAGCACACCGTTCCCTGCCGGTCCATGATCTTCTCCCAGAGCGGAATCTTATCTCCGACATAGTCATCTACCAACCTATCCATACCATCTAGCCCACGCAGCCACTCTTCCAGTTCCTTTTCCTTGGCCTTTGCTGCTTTCCCAGCAACTGTGTTTTTCTCTACTGGGTTGTTCTCTGTATAATGCTCGTAGATCAAATCCAGCAGGTTCTCCACTGGCGGGTAATACTCCGGCTCTGTTTGCTTCAAATACTCCTCCAGCATTTCCTTCAATTTTTCTATAATGCTACCATCCTTCCCAACCGAGATTCACATCCTCAGTTACGGCACATATTACCGCACACTTCTGTACATAGCAACCTATTTTTTGCGGGTTTTCGGATGTCCCATCTTCTCCTTCACTTCATCCGGCACATCAATCAGTCCAAACCGATAGAACATCCCATAAATGTAAGTCACTCCCCGGATATCGCCCAGAGCTTTGGGTCTCTCTACTACTTCTTCTTTTATATTTCCTAGTGCCAAAAATATAGAACTCCATGCCAAACTCTTACTCTTCTCCCGACGGTCGATCCACAGCTCTTTCGTGTACTCGCCGTTCCTACCTTTTTTTATTTCGTAAGAGAATGGCAACCCGGAGTAGGTCTTAAATTTTACTCCAGCATAGGCTACAACCACTCCCCAGAAGTTTTCTTCTGTCGGATCATTCCTCCACCGCTTCATTGCTCTGTATCTCCGCTGTCGCTCTGCTCCGACACTGATTTTCTCTTTGTCTGCTGTATTTGGGAAGTACACGCCTTTTTTATAAGGCAGGTACGAAGTGACGGAGGCTTTGGAGAGTTTCAGGGTGTTTGCAGTTGAGAGTATGGAGGTTTTGTAGTCCTGTGTTTCTCTGTATTCTTCAAAAGTGTTTTTTACTTTTTCCGCCACTTCAGATTCATACACACCTGCCGTGATGAGCAGTTTTCTTACTTTGATAGGGTTTAGAGCTAGAGCATCGGCGATGGCCTGCAAGGACATCTCAGAATCATAAAGCGTCACAGCCGCATCCATCTGCTCTTTCAGATTCTTCCCGACATCGTACTCCGGCTTCAGCTTCTTCCGACCGCCGCCTGGTTTTCTTGTTTTCTTCATTTTACTCATGCAGCTCCAGCGGCAATCCATCCGGGTCATGGAAGAAAGTCATCTTCTTGCCTGTATAATCGTCAACACGAATTGGCTCACATTCAATTCCAACCTCTGTCAGATCTTTCACAGTCTGCTCAACGCTATCAACACAGAAAGCAAGATGACGCAGCCCACATGCTTCCGGGCGATTCACACGCTTCGGAGGGTTTTCCTCAGCGAAAATCTCCAACTCCGTAAGTTCATTGACACGAAGATCCAACTTCCAATCCCTGCGCTCCGAGCGGTAGTTTTCTCTGATGACAGAGAATCCCAGCTTGTTCACATAGAAATCCTTAGCAGCTTCGTAGTCAGATACGATGATTGCAATATGATGTATTTTTGATAAGTTCATTTTATATCACACTCCATTTCTTTTAATTTTATCCTTCTTTTATTTCCATCACAAGCTATATGACAGCCTTCAAAAAATACCGTGTAAACTCCTGGAGTTCAGTTTGTCCACACGGCATTTATTTTTTTCTTGGGTTCTTGTTTATTTCAGTTTTTCGAGAATCTCATCCGCACTCATCCCGCTTGCCAGCAGCTTCTTCAGCACAGCCTCTGCTTCGGTCTTCTTCGCTTCTTCAGCGGCCTTAGCATCTGCCTTTGCCTTCTTCGCTTCCAACGTTGCCACTTCTTTTTCGACCTTCTTCAGAGCAGACTTCTTCTCTTTCAATGTGTTCTTCTGCTCTTCAATCGCTTTCTGGATGGATGCGATCTCAGTATTCAGAGATGCAATAGTCTCCTGCTTCTCTGCGATCTGGGATACGTAGTCGTTGGTGGTATTGATTTTGGGACGGTTTTTGCTGCCTTTCGTTCTGGGCATATTCATTCAGCCTTTCTTATACACGCACTCATTTTCCATTGAGTATTATTAAATGTACTGCTCGACAATTGCGCTGAGCTCATCAATATAATTTCTCACCTCATCGGCTGCATTATTCTCGTCTGGATATTCAAAAATAGTCTCATATTTATTGAGGAACTCATCGAACTGGTACGGACCACTCTCACGATGATTAGCATGAATATATGAAACAACCAAAACTGCTGCCTGAATTGGATGGCCCTCAAAATAATCTGCATCAGCCATGCCAGAGACGCCACCTCGATCACAGCCATAAAGCCTTCTAACCTGATGTTCCAACTCAATTGCGTCATTGTGATTAATTCTAAACATTTTATTGTCCCCCAATCTAATTATCTTCTCACATCTCAGCCGATCATAAGATCGTTGCCTGCTGCTCACCACGGAGAGGTGTGTGATTATTTATAGAGCAGCGTAGGGAGCTACCGCTCCCAGTATATCACAATTTCATCCAGTTTTACAGACGCTTTCTTGCCTTCATCACCGCACAATACATCAACCCGCCAATCATTCCGCCGACTGTGTTATAGAAGATGTCTGATAGCTGAAACTACCCAAGCAAACAAGCTGAATCCCTTTGGATACCTTCTGTTCCTTTTGCAGGAGCTTCCCAAACTCGGAAACGAGCCAACTCGTGAGTAACTCCTGCCGCTATTGCCTTGGTCTACGGCGCTCCCTGAATATTGCCATCTGTCTCGATTTTTTGAGCATCTCGGTTTCGAGGTGCTCTTATTTTTTGCCTTCACGGGGGATTATTGATCGCTTACTCTATAATGGTATCGTAATTTAAGACACTTCAAGAGACATTTCTTAATGAATCTGATATACTGTAAACACTACAGAAAGAAGGATTATTATTATGTCTCGAACAAGAAGAAATTTCTCCGCCAAATTCAAATCAGAATTAGTGATTGAACTGCTCAAAGGAGAAAAAGACTTAAATACAATCGCAACCGAAAACAATATTCAGCCGAATCTTCTCCGCAACTGGAAGAAGGAGTTCCTCGATAAAGCATCTGTGGTTTTTGATGACACACGAGAGGATAACCTGAAAGAAAAGCTCGCTTTAGAGCGCAAGGAAAAAGCTGAATATGCGAAAAAAGTTGGCCAGCTCACCATGCAGGTGGATTGGTTGAAAAAAAAAATCTGAAGAAACACTTGGAGCTGACTACGAGAGTAAATTTAGTCCAAAACCTTTTGAAGACTAAAGAACTTCCAGTTAAAACAGGAGCTGCGCTTCTTGATATCAATCGTACCAGTGTTTATTACAAGGGCACGCCCATATCTCAGGAGGAGTTAGATTGCAAATCGATCATAGATCGATTACACACGGATAACCCGGCCTGGGGAGCACGACAACTGTCTGCTCAACTGAAGAAGCGTGGGCATCAGGTTGGCCGCCGGAAAACGCGCCGTTATATGAATGAAATGGGGATTGATCCAATTTATCCAAAAATGAACCTTTCTAAACGTATGCAACAGGCTAAAGTCTGCCCGTATCTGCTACGTAACGCCGTTATCGACCGTCCAAATCAGGCATGGTCAATCGACATTACATACATCCCCATTAAGCGTGGATTCCTGTATCTGACCGCTGTGATTGACTGGTACAGCCGCTGTATCGTTGGCTGGGAAGTCGATGATACTCTGGATACCAGAATGGTCATAACTGCGTTAAAAAAGGCGTTTATAGTGGCAAAACCTGTTATCCTGAATTCAGATCAGGGCTGTCAGTTTACAAGCAATGAGTACATGAATTTCCTCAAAGAGAACCAGATCCGTCAAAGCATGGATGGTAAAAGCCGGTGGGCTGACAATATCATGATTGAACGATGGTTCCGAAGCTTCAAGTACGAGGAAGCATATCTGACCCAATATAACAATATCAGAGAAGCACGGAAGGCAATCGGTAAATATGTGCACACTTACAACTTTGAACTTTGTCATTCTGCACTCAATAATCAGACACCTGCATCCTGCTATTATCCGATTCTGTTACTGGATGATCATGCAGCCTAAGGGGGGATTTTCTCCCCTACCCAGTTACATATATCAGTTCATTATAAAAAGCTTAGTTTTTTGTCTTGACAACTGAACCACTATACTCTGCATTCCTTAAGAATGTGCCGAGGATTCCCGCTTATTGTCCTAAACAGCGGGAATATTTTTTTATTTAAATCAACAATTTCATTTTTGATCCCCACATCAAATCCGTCTTATAAGAAATTTCTGTATCAAAACCACTGCTATCAAAGAAAGTTAATTCACCAAAATAAATGTTACCATCTACTTCAAACAAATCAACTCGGATGTGAGTAAATCCTTTGCATAAAATACTTGCCAGACTCAACATCTCATCAAAACAAGAAGGTCTCGGAATAGACTCCTGTTTTTCTAAATTTTCATGTTGATAATAAAGTCGATTCCAGTTTCTGTCATAAAAATAGAAATCCGGATGACCTTTTTCTCTTCCAGTACAAACCATTACAGAATCAATTTCACCATTAAAGCAAAATATCTTATAATCAATAAGTGCTTTCTTGTTCATTTTATTGTAAAATGAGTTCCCAATAATTATCGAGCATACGTCAGAATTCAGCCTTCTTCCCCCCCGGTAATTCAATCCATTCTCCGAGCTTCAAATCCCACTCTTCTGGTCTAAATCCTTCAAATCCACTTGCAGGATAGAATGTAATCTCACCAAAATAAACCTTTTCATTAATTTCATAGAAATCGATTCTGGCAAAAGACATCTTTTCAGATAGTTTTGCAGCCAACCTTCTCATCAGTTCATACTGTTTCGGGCGCTGGATTGGTAAAATGGCATTACTATGTGCAGGTCTCTGTATACTCAGATGATTCCATGCCTCATCATAGAAATCCTCTTTTAAACCATCCTCTGTGAAACGTTCGCTACACACAAGAGTCATACGGGGTGTACCGTTAAAGCAAAAAAGTTTGTAATCCCGAAGATTATCAGCCATGTATTGTTCAGCTATAATTCTTGGTTTAACATTCTTATATGGCCACTCTCTACCTAACCAATAAAAATTACTTTTTAAACTTTTTTCAATTTTTTCCTTTGCTTTTTCAATATCTAATTTGGATTTATCATTGCAAATAACCAATCCTCCACTGTCATGTGTACATTTCAAAACAAATTGGTTCGGTAATTCATCGAAATTAATTTCATCAAAACTACTCCAAATTCCCAATGTAGGGATTATATAGTTTGCTCCAATTTTTTTTGCAATATACTTCTTTACTTCATACTTATCAACAATTGTTGTATAGATGTCTTTTCGGTCGTGAATTTTCAACCACTGCAACTTCTCGTTAAATGTTGTTGGATTTTTTAGGTCCAGTTTTCTTTGCAGTGTAGCTCTAAACATAAATTTTAAATATAAAGTATCTGGCAACAAATTTAAAACGCCCGTTTTTTTTAATTTGAAAAAGGCTGACGACCATATTTTGTTTTTATCTACTTTGCTCATGAATTTACCTCTCTTTTACTACACTAATGCCAATCTTCGACATGATATGACGTATCTTATCATTATAAAACACTAAGTTGATTAACCAAATTACAATAATCCATACAACAGCTGTTTTTATCGCAAGAATTAACCAGGAGATATACTCAATAGACGTCAATTTCAGTTGGCTGGTAATTAATGAAGCTATAACTACAGTTAAAAAATCCACGAAACATTGTTTAATAAAATTTCTCAGTGGCCATTTTATCAAATTTTTACTATCATAGATTGCCATCCATACAGTTTGATAGAACATCGCAATTAATGTTCCAATTGCCACACCAACAAGTCCCCAAGTATTAACGGCAATAACAGAAATGATTATATTAACCACCGCAGCTATAATATAATTTGACTGTGTCTGTTTATAATGTCCTCCAGATAAGATCATAATATTATATGGTAATCGCAAACAGTGACCAGCATTTGCAATCGTAATCAAAGCCGCAAAAAATGGCTGAATATAGTTAGCATCTGTTATCCCTTTTGTATAAACTTGCACAAAAGGAAGCATAAGTATCCCAGTACATCCAAAGAAGAAAACTGTTCCTGTATGAATTAACCATTCAAACCAACCGAATATCCTATTCAATTCATCAATTTCTCTTCTAGCCCACAGTTCACCGATTAATGATTGAAAGCCATTTGTTAATGACATAAATAGCTGTTTTACACCAGACACTACTAAATAATAAACTGAATAAATCGAAACATTTGCCAATGTTGAAAACGTTGATAAAACAATTACGTCTGTGCTGTCTAAAACAATAGCAGCAATATGTTGTGCCACACCATTCCATTTTTGAGAAATAGGCTCAGCAGAATATTTCTCATGATAATTCAGTGAATAGTGTTTTCTGATATATATTCTTAAAACAATTGGCCTTACCAAATAAATTAACGAACTAACAAACTTAATTGCTTGAATGGATGCACCATACCTAATCATAATATAGCTAATCAAAGTATTTAAAATAATTGAAATACTCTGCGGAATATATTGGACATAACCTCTTTGTGCGGCATTCAAAAAAAGCATATCGACAATGCCAAAATAGTACTGTACTAATGATCCTATGGAAATTGCTATTATTAAAATATCCGTATAGACATATCCAAACTTAGCATTTACTATTTTAGGATAGAATACAAGCAAACCAACAATATATACTGCTAATATAAAAGCTATTTTTCTAAAAAAAATGTTTGCAGATGTCACAATCTGGCTTAATTTTACAGTATCATTCTCAGATAATGGTTTATACAAAGCAGATTGTACTACAGCACCAACTCCTAATTCTAAAAATGAAATTACAGTTAAGAACTGCTTTATCGAATTCACAAGACCGTTAACTTCTGAACCAAAACCATTTAAAATTAATCTTGGAAGTATCAACCCACATATTATTGTAACCAATTGATAAACAAGCGACGTAGTTGTATTCCATACCAATCTTTTTTTTCTCATAATAATTCCCTCATCTATGTATTTGCTTTCCGTTTTTATCAAAAGACACATGCCAATTATGAGGATACCATAAGAATCTTGGACTCCATTTCCAGCTTGTTCCTAAAAGTTGAACATCATCCATCTTCATTCCGCTTTTCCAAATAATATATGGGAAACTAATTTGATCTCTCATAGTATATTGATTTACTTGATTCCACCAGAGATTCATCATATCAATACACTCCTGATTATTGTGTTTCCGTACAATTATAGTCATTTCTCGCATTCCAAAATGCTTAGGAAATCCTTCAGCTCTATATATATTGATCTGATTTATTAGTGCATCTATGGATACATTATTTTCACAAATATTATAATTCATTTCAGTATATATACAATCGTGAAAAGGATTTTGAAATGTTGCAATAAAGCAGCTATCTTTTAATCTATCTACTAAAGGATATAAATCTGCAACAATTTGAACATTTCCATCTACCCAAACTGAATACTCATTCTCAGGGAACAGTATTTGAGGAAACATTTTACAGAATTTTGATTTATGATATCCATCCATGTCATCAAATCCAGGAATATTTTTTGTGTCAAATTTTTTCCACATACTGCCTTGGGGAATTTCTTGATCAGTAATAGCCCAATACTCACACTTTTCACTTTCATATAATGGTTCAATCAGTGGATCGTAATTTCCAAAAATAGACGTATACACTATGACTTTTGTATCAACTTTTTTCCCGGTGGAGTGATAATTCAATTCATAAGAATGGTCAAAATCATACCTCAACTGATGATCATAAATAAGTGACGGTTTCAAAAAAGCTTTTGCCTTCAATTTGATATATCGACTATCTCGCCGTCCAATATAAAATGGCAACTTTAAAAAATTTAAGAACTCACGTGCCATTTTATTCATGTTAAAGAGTTTTACCCATAATTTGTTTGCTTCTCTTTTATCTTGATAATAAGTTTTCAACGTCATTAACGATTTACTATTTTTATCTTCATTGTACATGTGTTTCCTCCGGTAAATATATAGTTTTCTTTCGATAAGCCAATAATGCCACAAATATAATAGCCATAGCATACTCGGTAGAAGTAAATTGAAATCTAACAAATGTGTAAAAAACGCCAATATAGTACAATGCATAAATGCATACATTTTTTTGATTAGCCATCATTTTTGTATTGTTGTATACTAGTCTCGAAATAAACCCATAAATAAGCATCCCAACTATAATTCCAATCATTCTAAAATCAGAATATAAAAACCAGAATGCAGAAACATATGCATTTGCGTACACTCTTGCTCCCACCCATTTCCATTCAGTGTCTAATGACAACGTTAAATCAAATAACTCTTGATAATAAGTAGGCATCGTTGGAAAACGCAGCAAGTTCTTAACTAAATATAATACAGGGAAAATAAAGCCCGACAACGATATCATTCCATATCCAACAATACTTTTGGAATTCACAACGTCCATCCATACACCACAAAGGTATGGCTCCATCGCGAAATCAAAATATATCGTTTTAAGTGCACCTTCGCCTGCTCGAGAATATGTCATATATCCCAGTAAAACAACCGAAAGAACCATCATTACTCTAAAAATCTTTTTATTTTTTTTTACGTTATTCTTTACCGTATCAGAAATTCTTTGTCTCTTACTCTGACCTGTGAAAAAAAACACAACAATAAAATAAATCGCAAAATTCAAAAAAGCTGCTCTTCCTCCTGTCGTTAATATTCTACTAATCATTAGGATACCAGTTAATAACAACAGTTTTTTATCTTTTCTTCCCATCCAAATATCAACAGCCAAAATTGGAATTATAGCCCAACCAAATGGATTAATAATTAACAGCCTAATTGCATTTTCTATTCCGGATCTGTTATGCAAATTATCTGTTCCTTGAACAAGTACCTGAATATCTGCAAGTGAGCCACCAGTAACCAGTCTTGAAAATACTGTAATTAGATCCTTTAAGTAAAACAATAGTGATATAATAAGCAAAATATAAAGAAGTTGATAATTCAAACTATACTCTATAACACTTTTCCTTTTCTTTCCAATAACGAGTCGCTTATTTCCAATTAAAAGTCTCGCCAAATAATAGCCTATAATAAAGGTAGCTATACCAATCATCATTAATCTGTATGTTCTGTCATCTCCCTTATAAAGGGAATATAATTGTAATGTAGACGAGAAGAGAATACTCGACCACATTATGCAGAATAATGTTAACGGATTAAAGACTTTCTTTTCAGTTTTTATTGCAATCAGCCCAATTATAAATACTATTCCACAAAATAGGTACAGCATTCCATCACCTCTCACGCTTTTTTATATTTAGCCAACCTAACGGCAATATCAGGATTTTTTAAATATGCCATTATTTTGCTAACCTTACTTCCATCCAAATATTCCTGACGCATGCTCAATCTTCTACGATATACATTAAGCAATTTTTTTTTAAATGATTCGTTGTTCTCCGCTATCTGTAATGCTTCCATTGAAGACTTTATCATTTTTTTATTATCATTTGAGGTGTTATCTCCATCATTTACATGTGTATATAACAGTTCATCATTTAAGACAAATTTCCCACCCTTATTTAAGAACGCAACCCATAAAAGCCAATCATCAGCTCCGTTTATACTCATTATATTGTTGAGCCATAACTCTGGTATTAATTTTTTCTTTATCAAGCAAAGTCCTGGTGAAGCAATCACATTTCCGAAATAAAAGTAAAAAGAATAATTATTAACATATTTCATCTGCTGTGAGTTAGTAAATAAAGGAATATTCTTCCCATATTCGTCTCGAGCATATCCATTTGAGATGACAGCATCTCCTCCATTTACAGCTAGATACTGACTTTTTATTGTATTCTTTTTAATCTCATCATCTTGATCCAGCATCAAAATGTACTTTCCTCGTGATTGTTGTATTCCGGTAACACGTGCTTGCTGTATTCCTCTATTCTTACTATGCTTGATAATGCTAAATTCATATCCTTCAATTAAATTATTATCTAATTTCACTTCAACATCTGGTGAATCATTTACAATTATCAATTCAATAGAAAGATTCTGCGCCTCTGCTGCGTTATCTTTCATCATTTTAAGTATGTTATTAATATACTTATTTCCCTTATAAAAAGGAACGATCACTGATACATCCATATTTATCCTCTATTATTCTTTAATCGCTGTCTTACTTTATTAACCGTAGTCATGAATCCATTCCGTCTTAAATACTGATTTACTCGTCCTGTCATACTTGGTATAAAGCAAAGCGCACAATAAACCCTTTTAAATATGCCAAGATGTTTTTTGTATTCGGACAATGAAATAATCTGTTCTTCAGAAAGCCCCTCAGACACAAGTTGTTTTCTAATTTCTTCATAATTCTTTTGATCAGCAATTACAATATATTCATGCGGTATGAATTTCACAAAGTCCGGCGTAACAATCAATCGATAATTAGCTTTTAGGAATTTTATTTCTTCCGTTAGCGTAACCAAACCACGAACATTATACATTTCTGTCAAAATTGTTAATTTATTCGAAGGATCTGGAAATACACACTCCTCACCTCGTATACCGTCAAGCCAAAGAACGATTGGTTTCAAAAAAAATTTTTCTTTTTTACTCCTTTCGGAATTGTACGCTCTTACAGCCATCTCGCGTCCCGTATATAAAATTCTCTTTTCTACACTTTCGCTAGACAATTCCACATATTTCATTTCAAGATCACATTTAGTGCAGAATTTTAACTCTAATGGCCTTTTTTCTATTTCACATGTGTACCCACCATACGAAGATTCCTCCGCTGCTTCCCACATGCTTGAACCTCGCTCGATTATTGCCATTTGATTTGTTCGCTGCGCAGTTTCAAAATTATTCTCCATTGTTGAAATATCACGCATTGTGTAACAGCATGTTTTATAAATCAATTGCTGCTCACTAATTGCCCTATAATGTGCAAATTGAAGGTTGTTCAATCTTGTAATTTTTGCCTTATCATTTCCAAACACGGTATGATGTCCCATTGAAAGGGTAAGACCCATTTTCTTATAGTATTTCGCTGGAATAATTGATTTTGTTACTGGTGTACCGTCCGAATAGTTCCACGCTGGACGCGTCAAACAGTATTGCATTTTTTTAGGAATAAAAGCTTCCTTTTGTTTATCTTCTTTTGTCATGACGTACCAACGCCAAGTTACATAATAAATACTATTCAGCGGAAGTTTTTCAAGAATTTCACGTGGATTATTCTCACCTGTTAAAAACTCATCTGCATCCAATGGCAAAATCATGTCAGGCTTAATTTCATCAATTATTTTATTAAGATATTTATTATCTAAACGATACTGGTTATATGCCTCCAGTGATTCATCATAGACAGTAATATTAAACCCCTCTGCTATCAATTTTCTAACGATTTTTATTGTACTGTCAGTACACCCATTATCAATAATCACCATTTCGTCAACAAAATTATAATTGTAGCGAACAAAGGATTCTATAATCTCACTTTCATTATTTACCATAGTAAATGATACAATTTTCATGTCTAATTCCTCATCATGTTCTTCTCTATTCTTTGTATAAAAAAATCTGCTACATACAAAATCGTGGTAAACAGCAGCACAATTATTCCATAGAATAAAAGATTCTTTGTTGTCACTTGCTGTTTCAACCAATCAAGAGGTAACACATGAGCTAAATACAGTTCATATGAAACACTTCCAATCGCAAGGATCAACTTTTCTAACGCCTTTTTTCTTTTCAGGTGCTCAGTTACACAAAACATAAGTAAACTTAAACACCATGTAATTCCTATCTGAAGAATCGTATCTGCAACTCCCAATTCATGTGCTTCTACATACTGAGTTTTCTTTAAAATAACCATAATTACGGATACAGTGAGAAGCAATGCCCCCCTAATATTTTTAGGTATTTTAAATGTCATTTGTTTATTCTTAGAAATTATAATACCAGCAGGGAATGACGCAAATTGCCAAACGTAAAGTCTGTTAAACCCGCTATAGACTGTTATTACAAAGGTCGCAACACATAAAGCTGTTGCCAATACTTTTTCATTGTCAAATAGAAATGTCAGAAAATAGAAAACCATATACCAGTAAAACAGCAATTGCAAATACCAAAACGATCCTTGAGGAAGTTCCTTTAATATCGCATAACTAAAGATTGCTTTGACAGTCAGAGTTTTCCCGATGAAATACGACCATATGCTAAATATAGCTATTGAGACAAGATATGGGATATAAACTTTTAGAATTCTTTTAGAAAAGTATTTATTTCGTCCATTCTTCTTATATGAACAGGATAGGCCATACCCGGAAACAAAGAGAAAAAGGCAAACTCCAATCGGCCCCAGTGGATTTAGTGCAGCGATATGCAATACTTGTCCTAAGTGCTCCACTATTACCATCGAAATAGCCAGTCCCTTTAGAATCTGTGTATTCTCTTTTGAAATCATCTTTTCACCTTTCTCTTATCGTTTTTTCTCTTTTATCAACAACAATACTACCAGCCTTGATGTCCTTGGTCACCAGCGTTCCTGCACCGATAACACTTCCTTTTCCAATCGTCACTCCATCAAGAATTGTTACATTACTTCCGATCCAGCAATCATCTTCAATGGTAATGCCCTTTTGCTTAACCCCTTGACTTTTGATGCTGTGTTCCGTATCAGAAAACACATGGTTTTCTGCAAACAGACTACACTTTGGACCAAACATTACATTTTTTCCGATATTTATTTTTCCAGAGCATCCGACATAGCCGTATGGACCAATCGAACTGTGTTCTCCCATCGTCAAGCCTATGCCATAATCCCCACCATAATAACTAGATGGTCGAATCATAACCCCACGGCTTATAGTTACATAATCTCCAAAGTTCAGTCCGTCTGAACACAAGCCGTGAATTTCAGCATAATCCTCAAACTTGACATTTTTGCCACACCGGATATGATTTCCGTGTGAAATCTGTACTCCTTTTCCTACAAAAAGCATACCATGCGTCTCTTTAAGAAACAGTCGTCTAAAGCATCCTCTCACCGCCTTTATTCCTGTTCTGTAAAGAATATTAATCTTATCCTTTAATTGAATGTTCTTTTCCATCATGTGTTATTCCTAGTCAGTCTGTCATACTCTGCCGCATAATTTTGAACATACGCCTCAATTGAGAATTTTTCAAGAAGTCGACTTCTTGAATTTACTCCCATATTTTTCCTTTTATTGTCGTCTTCAAGCAGTGATTCAATCTTACAAGCCAAATCTTCTGGGTTTCTCACCTCTGCAAGCAGACCATTGTAATCCTCTTTAACCATCTCACATACGCCGCCGTGTTTATAACCCACAATCGGTTTTCCTGTTGCCATTGCTTCCAACACTACAGTAGGCAAAGGATCCGGATTTGTGCTTGGTAGCACGAACACATCATAAAGCTTATAAATCCCCTCACTATCAGTACGATACCCTTTATTTATAATTCGATTTTTATACGGTGACTGAGCAATTGCATCTGCAAGTTCCTTTTCACGCCATTCTTCCCCTTCAAAAGCCGCTCCAACAAAAACTGTATATACATCAGAATACTTAGCCATGATAATATTGGCTGCTTTCAGGAAATCTCCCTGTCCTTTCCAACTGTTGACACGTCCCATCATACCTATAATTCGAGCATTTTGGGGAATCTTCCACTCATCATACAAGTAGTCACAGTCATTTTCTGGCTTGAATCTCTTACTATCTACTCCATTGTATATTACCTTAACTGCATCCGGTTGGAAGTAACCAGAAGCATCCAAATGATCTTTGACAGCCTTCGAATCTGTAATTGCAATGCTGGAGTATTTTGCAATCAACTTGCTCGTTACAGTATACATAATTTTCGGACTTACGATAATCTCGTGAATGCTCCAGAGGTGGGGAACGTGTAGCTTTCTACTTACAAAACCGCCTTCCAGTGTCGCTGCAGTGTTCGTGTGAATCAAATCAATGTGGTATTCCTTTGCTATAGATGTTATTTTGTTAATGTATTTTATGAGATTGAAGCCGTACTGAATTACTCCTTTTAAATTGAAGTACTTTCTTCTCATAATCGGATAAGGCATAACCATCACATTTACACCTTCATCCTTAAGCGCATCCACCAGAACCCCTTCCGTGGGAAGAATTACAAGTGGTTGAAACTTTGACTTATCTAGTCTTTTTATGAGATCGAGCATTACTTTGTCAGCCCCATACATCTCAGCCCCCGCATGTAAAAACAATATATTTTTCATAGAATCATTTTCCTCTTCATAAACTCAGCAGTCTTTCTAATTCCCTCTTCAAGGCAGATTGGGTTTAATTTGCCGTAGTATTTTTCATATCTACCAATATCTAAATAATTGACTGGTACATCAACCGCTCGACCCGCTTTATACACAACACTTATTTCACGGCCAAGGGATTTCCTAACTGAATCAAGGACGTCTCGAATGCTTGTACCATATCCACATCCCAAATTAAATGTATGATGCTTGTTTTCCCCATTAACTATATTTAGAATTCCTTTAACGGCATCGTCAATATAAATAAAATCTCTAATAACCGATCCATCTCCATAGACCGTAATCTCTTCACCTTTAAGTGCTTTATATGTAAAAGTTGTTACAGCTCCAAGAATTCCATTCGGTCTTTGATATGGTCCATATGGGTTTGCAAGACGAATAATACGGTAATCAAGTCCATACATATAATTATATAGATATAAAAGTTTTTCAATTGTTATCTTTTGCACTCCATATGAAGATATCGGATTGGTGGGTGTTCCCTCAGAAAGTGGACACGATGACTCTTTTCCATACACTGTTCCACCTGATGATATAAACACCATTTTTTTCACATCGTACTTAACGCACTCCTCAAATAAGTGTGCTGAGAACAAGACGTTTGCCTCTATATCCTGCGAAATATGCTGATTAGATGTAGTAGGGACATTAGTACTAACTAAATGATAAACTACATCCTTATTTTCCAGAATAGCATAATCCATATTTATGCCTAAATCTGATTCGACAATGTTTACATTATCTGCCAGAACATCTGCGCTAAAATACATTCGTTTTTTATCAACAAGCGTTATTCTGTTTGATGTATCTTTTGCAAGTTCGATTGCAAGATTAGTGCCAATAAAACCTGCCGCTCCTAAAATCAATATGTTCATTGGATCATTCTCTTTCTATTTATTGTTCAAAAACACTTCTTCATACTGTCCGCATATCTTGTCCCACGTATATTCTTCAGCCACACGCGTCTTGGCCCTTCGACCCATTTCTGCAGTTTCCTCGGTACTCATCTTATCTGCACGATCAATCAATCTTGCAAGGCTGCCCGGTTCGCGGCTCCAGTACAAAGCACAGTCTTCTGCGACTTCTTTGTTAAAGCCAACATCAACCAATAGATTCAAATCGGTGCTACCAAGAGCTTCGATAAGTGAAGGGTTAGTACCTCCCACTGTATGACCATGGAAATATGCGTAGGCATTCTCCCTTATCTTTTTTAAGAGTTCCTGATCGTACACTGTACCGACAAATTTGATCCTCTTGTCGCTTTTGAAGTGAAGTTTTTCTTCCAACTCATTCAAAAACTTATCATTCACATTTGTGATGATGGCGAAATCCTTTTTACTGTTACTCTTCATAAATTCACGAATCATAACCTCAAAAGAGTTTTCCGGTACGAAACGCCCAACGACAAGGTAATAATCCTTCTTCGTCAGACCTTTTTCCTTGTACCAGTTCACCAGCTTTTCATCGTCATCAGCCAGCTTGCTGAGTGTCAAATCTGCACCATAAGCAATGAATGTGGTCTTAGGATTTCTGCCCTTGATTCCTTTCCCGTCATAACATTCATGGATATACTTTTCGATATTCACAGAATCGCAGATAGCAAGATCACAATATTTGACCATCATCTGCTCAGAAATCTTCCAGTATTTACGAATCGGAGCCGACCACTTGGCTCTCATCCACTCATGACCATCCGGGTTCAAATAAACCGCACCGCCCAGCTTATGAATCTCCTTATAGAAATGACTTGCAAATGGTCCAATACGGCAAGCCATAATATAAACGATCGGATACTTGATTTTATGTTCTTTTACGTACTTGCAACATGCATTCAATGCCGCAACATCATAATAAATCGCCTGTGCTGCACCAATCTGAGGAATATCAATTTTGAAACAGTGCGCATTGTGGAATTCAAACTCATGGTCATTGATTCTCGTTACGCCTCCCACTTTTGTTTCGTCCATGCAGCCGTCACCGTTAGCTTTACACGCCACATGATATTTAATATTTTTCTTATTCTGATGGTGTTCTGTCAGCTTATATACAAAGGTTTCATAACCACCATATGCTCCTAGGCTTTTAGCTCCTACCAGAAATACGTGTTGTACTTCGTTTTCCCGCTGCATTCTTCTACCCCTGTGTTCTCAAAACTTAAACGTATCTTTCAGTCCCAACCACTTCTGATCCTTATCGCTCAGGTTCAGTGCAGTACCATCTTCCAGCGTATAGCCTTCTGCACTTGCGCTGCTCTTGTACTCACCCTTCAGTTCCGGCCATTCAATGCCAATCTCCGGGTCGTTCCAAGCCATACCACCCTCATCATTCGGATGCCAGAAGTCATTAACCTTATAGCAGAACTCTGCTTCATCGCTCAGAACAAGGAAACCGTGTGCAAATCCCTCCGGAATGAGGAACTGCTTCTTATTCTCAGCAGACAGAGTCACACCATACCACTTACCATAAGTTTCGGAATTGCTTCTAAGATCCACAGCGACATCAAACACAGTTCCGCGCACGGCGCGTACCAGCTTGCACTGCGGATACTGCTTCTGGAAATGCAGACCGCGCAGCACGCCCTTCGTGGACATGGACTGATTATCCTGTACAAAATGAATGTCGATGCCAGCTTCCTTCATATCTTTTTCATTGTAGGTTTCCATAAAATAACCGCGTGTATCACCGTGAACAGCAGGCTCAATCACACAAAGTCCTTCGATGCCGCCTACATTCTTCTCTACTTTAATCTGTCCCATTTTCTTTTACTCCTCGATTTCTTTCAGGTAACGGCTCAGTGCATCCTGCCAGGTCGGAAGCGGTGTAAATCCTGCTTCCACCAGCTTGCTCTTGTCCAAACGGCTGTTAAACGGGCGAGCCGCCTTGCTCAAACCATACTCTGCCGTCGTGACAGGAACCACTTCTGTCTTATATCCAGCCTGACGATAAATTTCTTTCGTGAAATCGTACCAGCTAATATAGCCGCCCTCGTTAGTCGCATGATAGTAACCGTATTTTTCGGTTTCGTTCATATCGACCAACAGCCGAGCCAAATCATATGTATAGGTTGGTGTACCGATCTGGTCATTGACCACACGGACAGTGTCATGTGCCTTGCCTACATTCAGCATCGTCTTGATAAAATTCTTACCATTCAGCCCGAACACCCAAGCAATGCGGACAATGAAATACTTCTCCAGCGTCTGGCTGACTGCCAACTCACCTTCCAGCTTTGTCTGACCGTATACATTCAAAGGCTTATAATCCTTGCAGTCCGGCTGCCAGGGCTCTGTGCCCTGACCATCAAACACATAATCCGTGCTGATATAGGTCATCTTACAATCCAGTTTCTTGCATACATCTGCAATATTCTGCGTGCCGCCTGCGTTGATAGCACGGACTTTCGCTACTTTATCGTCATCCTCTGCCATATCCACAGCAGTCCATGCTGCACAGTGGATCACTGCGTCCGGATTTACTTTTGTAATTACCTTTTCAACAGCATTCCTATCGGTAATGTCCAGAGCGACATACGGTGCTTTCGTTACCGCGGAACCGTCTGCCACACCACTGTAATTTTCCTGAATATCAGAGCCTAAGCCCTCATGTCCGCGCTTCAGCAGTTCGTTCATCACATCATGTCCAAGTTGTCCGCCAACGCCTGTAACGAAGAACCTCATTATGCCTCCCCCCGATTTCCGTACATTTTCTCATAGTAGTTCTGATACTCGCCGCTGATGATAGTCTCCCACCACTCACGGTTATCGAGATACCACTGGATGGTTTTCTTGATGCCATCCTCAAATTTGGTTTCCGGCAGCCAACCCAGTTCGTTGTGAATCTTGGTCGGGTCGATTGCATAACGCATATCATGACCCTTACGATCACCAACATGAGTGATCAGGCTCTCCGGCTTGCCCAGTTCCTTGCAGATGATCTTCACGATCTCAATATTCTGCTTTTCGTTATGGCCACCGACATTGTAAACTTCACCAACGCGACCATTGTGAATAATCAGATCAATAGCCTTGCAGTGATCTTCAACATACAGCCAGTCACGGACATTCAGACCCTCGCCGTAAACAGGCAGCGGCTTGTCAGCCAGAGCATTAGCAATCATCAGCGGAATCAGCTTCTCCGGGAAGTGATACGGACCATAGTTGTTGGAGCAACGAGAAATGGTCACAGGCAGGCCATAGGTACGATGGTAAGCCAGAACTAACAGGTCAGCGGCAGCCTTGGAGCTGCTGTACGGAGAGCTGGTGTGAATAGGAGTCTCCTCAGTAAAGAACAGGTCAGGACGATCCAGCGGCAAGTCGCCATAAACCTCATCGGTAGAAACCTGATGATAACGCTGGATACCGTACTTGCGGCAAGCATCCATCAGAACACTGGTACCGATGATATTGGTCTGGAGAAAGATACCCGGATCTTCGATAGAACGGTCAACATGAGACTCTGCCGCAAAGTTAACCACAATATCCGGATGTTCTTCTTCAAACAGTTTGTCCACTGCTTCGCGGTCGCAGATATCTGCCTTCACAAAGCGGAAATTCGGGTTGTCCATAACAGGTGCCAGCGTGGACAAATTGCCTGCATAAGTCAGCTTGTCCAAGCAGATAATCCGGTAATCCGGATACTTCTTCAGCATGTGGAACACAAAGTTACTACCAATAAAACCAGCACCACCGGTAACAATAATATTCATGATCTATTCTCCTCTACACTTTCCCTTTTTAATACAGATGTTCCTGATACTTGCCGTCCATGACGTCCTTCAGATACTGTCCATACTGGTTCTTCTTCATAACCTCATAGACTTCCATCAGTTCATCCTTGCTGATCCAACCATTCAGGTATGCGATTTCCTCCAGGCAGGCAATCTTACGATGCTGATGCTGCTCTACAGTCTTTACGAAATTAGTGGCATCCACCAGACTCTCGTGTGTTCCAGTATCCAGCCAAGTGAAGCCCTGACCTAATAACTCAACATTCAAAGAATCATCCTCAAGATAGATGCGGTTCAGGTCAGTGATTTCCAATTCGCCACGCGCAGAAGGTTTCAGGTTTTTAGCAAATTCGACCACACGGTTATCATAGAAGTACAGGCCAGTCACGCAGTAGTTGCTCTTCGGATGTACTGGCTTTTCCTCAATAGAAATAGCCTTACCGTTCTTATCGAACTCAACGATGCCGAAACGCTCTGGATCGTCCACGTAGTAGCCAAATACTGTTGCACCCCTGCCACTCTCAGCGTTTTCTACTGCAGCAGTCAATCTTTTCTTTAATCCGTGGCCCGCAAAAATGTTGTCGCCCAGAACCATCGCCACAGAATCATTGCCAATAAAATCAGCACCAATGATAAAGGCCTGTGCCAGTCCATCCGGAGAGGGCTGAACAGCATAGGTCAGATTCACACCAAACTGGTGTCCATCACCCAGCAGGTTTTCAAAGCGAGGAGTATCCTGTGGTGTGGAAATAATCAAAATGTCACGGATGCCAGCGTTCATCAGAACTGACATCGGGTAATAAATCATCGGTTTATCAAAAATGGGTAGGAGTTGTTTGCTCGTAACTTTCGTTAATGGATACAGACGAGTGCCCGATCCACCTGCTAAAATAATGCCTTTCATTCTGTATCCCTCGTCTTTCTTAATCTCTCTGGAAAATATCTCTCGTGTAAACTTTTTCTTTTACATCATCCAAGCACTTATCATAACGGTTTGCGATAATGGCCTGACTCTGCTTTTTAAACTCATCCAGGTCATTAACAACCTTGCTACCAAAGAAAGTATCGCCATCTTTCAGCGTCGGCTCATAGATAATCACAGTTGCACCCTTTGCCTTGATGCGCTTCATGACACCCTGGATAGAACTCTGGCGGAAGTTGTCACTGTTACTCTTCATGGTTAAGCGATACACACCGACCACGGTCTCTTTTTCTTTGCTTTCATCCCAGCTGTCATTTGCTTCATAAGCACCAGCAATCTCCAGAATACGGTCAGCGATGAAATCTTTTCTTGTTCTATTGCTCTCAACGATTGCTTCGATCAGGTTTTCCGGCACATCTGCGTAGTTTGCCAGCAGCTGCTTGGTATCTTTCGGCAGGCAGTAGCCACCGTAGCCGAAGGACGGGTTGTTGTAATGAGTGCCAATACGAGGATCAAGGCAGACACCGTTGATAATT
Organism: Butyricicoccus intestinisimiae; assembly: GCF_018918345.1. Lineage (NCBI taxonomy): Bacteria > Bacillati > Bacillota > Clostridia > Eubacteriales > Butyricicoccaceae > Butyricicoccus > Butyricicoccus intestinisimiae. The sequence continues at coordinate 262,358 of NZ_JAHLQI010000001.1, read as the reverse complement.
TGCTGTGTGTTCAGCCCCTTCATCTCTGCATAGGTATCCAATTCGTTGAAATAGCTAACACGCAGTGCCAGATAGGTGTTGGCGAACAGCTTAACTGCCTCTGCTTCGGTGAAGCCCATAAACAAGGTATCGATATTTTCCTTAATTGCGCCTTCCTGCAGGAGTTCTGCAAAGGTGTGTGCCGCCTTTACCAGACGAGCATTATCCACATCAGTACCAACAATGATACGGGAAGGATAAAGATTATCGTACAGAGCCTTGCTCTCACGCAGAAACTCCGGGCTGAAAATGATATTGTCGCAATGGAACTTCTCACGCACGGAAGCCGTATAGCCAACCGGAATTGTAGACTTAATGACCATAACGGCTTCTGGATTGTATTCGATGACCAGTTTAATGACAGCTTCCACTGCAGAGGTATCAAAGAAATTCTTCTTGCTATCGTAATTTGTCGGTGCAGCGATTACGACAAAATCAGCATCACTGTATGCTTCCTTCGCATCCAACGTTGCGGTCAGATCCAGTTCCTTTTCTACCAGATACTTTTCAATGTACTCATCCTGGATCGGAGACTTCTTGTTATTGATCAGCTCTACTTTCTCAGGAATGATATCTACTGCCGTCACCTTGTGATGCTGAGACAGCAACGTAGCAATAGAAAGACCAACATAACCAGTACCAGCCACAGCAATCTTTAAATCCTTAAACTCTCTCATTTCTCTATCCCTCTAATTCTTTTATTTATAAAACTCAGCGTACCACTCAGCGAAATTTCTTAATCCAGTCCGCAGACTTGTGCTCGGCTTGTATCCGAAGTCACGCTCCAGTGCGCTGGTATCTGCATAGGTCACAGGCACATCACCCGGCTGCATCGGAACAAGTTCCTTGTGTGCCTCGAAGTCATAATCTTCCGGCAGAACTTTTGCTCTTACTAACTCCTCACTCAGAATCTGCACGAAGTCTAGCAGGTTCTCAGGGTTCTGATTACCAATGTTGTAAACTGCATACGGCGGAATCGGGAGACCATCCTCGTCATTCTTCTTGTCAGGTGCTTTCTTCATCACACGGACAACCCCCTCAACGATGTCATCCACATAAGTAAAATCACGCTTGCAGTTGCCATAGTTGAAGATTTTGATAGTTTCGCCCTTCACCAGCTTGTTGGTGAATCCGAAGTAGGCCATGTCCGGACGACCTGCAGGACCATACACGGTGAAGAAGCGCAGTCCAGTGGACGGAATGTTATAGAGCTTCGAGTAGGCATGTGCCATCAGCTCATTAGATTTCTTAGTGGCTGCATACAGCGATACCGGGTTATCAACCTTGTCATCCGTGCTGTACGGAACCTTCTTGTTGGAACCGTAGACGGAGGAAGAAGAAGCATACACCAGATGCTCCAGACTCTCGCAATGACGGCAGGCTTCGAGGATATTAAAGAAGCCGACCAAGTTAGATTCCACATAAGCATCCGGGTTGGTGATGGAGTAACGCACACCAGCCTGTGCTGCAAGGTTAACGACCACAGATGGCTTGTACTTCTCGAACAGTTCAGTGATCAGTGCCTTATCAGCGATGTTACCTTTTACAAAAGTGAATGTGGGATACTTGGCCAGTTCGTTCAGGCGGAACTCTTTGAGTGCCACGTCGTAGTAAGCATTCATGTTGTCGATGCCGATAACCGTAGCAGAAGGAGCCTCCTGATAAATTCGCTTCACAAGATTGGAACCGATAAATCCGGCCGCGCCTGTGACTAAAATCGTTTTATTCTCTAAGCTAACTGTGCTCATTTGTATTCCTCCATTTTTGTTAACTTCCTAATCTATGTACACATCCGCTCATCGCAGATAGTATTTCTTTTTCCTCTTACCGCTCACTCGGCTAAGTGTTTTCTTATGCTGTCGTATTCAATTACCCCAGCAATCATATTTCCCTTGTTTTCTACTTCATAAAACATCCGTTGAGTACACTCGTCTCTATTTCTCTATAGCCGAAGTGCTGTTTTATACAGTCGAACCCCGTATACCCTGCAATGACGTTTTTCTAAGTGTTGGATTGTTGAATCGAACCCTGTCGGCGCATGAGTTTTGTTAAAACTGTATATATCATCCAGTCCAATTCTCACTATTCATTGTTCGTTATGAACAAATCATTTACTTTAGCCACTCAAAACATGTATTTATCATCACCATCCATGCTCTACTCAACAGCTGTTTTATGAAGTAGAAACCATCTGTTTTTCTCTAATTTTCATGACTCAACAAATCGTTATGATGTAGGTGTCATTAGCGGGTCAGATAGTGTACTCAACAGCAGTTTCAGACGTTAATGATAAACTCATGGATTTTTGTTATTTTCCGCCATTTCTATGATTCTTCTGAAAAAATCGTGTCAATTTTGTGCCGCAGGGGTCAAAAGTTCAGCGTTTTGTATAAACATCTTGCATTTACAGTACATATAGCTGTGAAATATAGCCAATTCCAGTGCCCTGTATAGTGTGCAAAATAGGTTCTTTTTGACGTTGCTACGTCAATACGGTTTGTTGAGTAGACATTTGTCGGTGCAGCGATAACTACAAAGTCAGCATCACTATATGCTTCCTTAGTATCCAAAGTTGCAGTCAGATCCAGATCTTTCTCTGCCAGATACTTTTCAATATATTCATCCTGAATGGGAGACTTCTTGTTGTTAATCAGTTCCACTTTATCAGGGATGATATCCACAGCAGTCACCTTGTGGTGCTGAGATAACAACGTAGCAAAGGAAAGACCAACATATCCCGTTCCGGTTATAAGCCTCGAAGTCATAATCTTCCGGCAGAACCTTTGCACGAACCAGTTCCTCGCTCAGAATCTGCACGAAGTCCAGTAGATTTTCCGGATTCTGGTTGCCGATGTTGTAAACTGCATACGGCGGAATTCTTTCAGTGCTACATCGTAATAGGCATTCATTTCAGCCTTCGTTCATACTGTGCAACCATTTCTATATACTGTTCTACCAGTTTCTGTTTCCATTTCGGCAGATATTGATATTCGACAATCATATGATTGATCTGTCTATCTTGTTTGTTTATGCTGGCATTGTCGTCAAATAAATCGACAATGCGAATATCCAACGCATTGCAGATTTTATACAGCGTATATAACTGCGGACGTGTTTTCTCATTGAGCAGTTCGTTTAGCGTTGATACCGATATATTGGCTTTCCGCGCAGCGGCATAGACAGAAATTCCTTTTGCTGCACATATTTTCCGCAGCCGCTGTACCATTTGGCTGCATTCTCTCTCAGGATCGTAACGCATAACTTAACTCCTGTGTCCGTTGAAGTGTATTCTTGTTTTTATCATTCTGCTGAAATGCACTGCAAATATTGTCCATACAGTGTGGAATGCAATGTCTTTCTCGCTGCTAAAATAATCCCCTTCATCCTCAATTCCTCCGTTTCTTATTCTTTCACTTCTGTATAGAACATTTGAATGATCAAATCATGCAGTCCATCCTCATCTACATAAAATTCATCATGTTCTTTTCCTTCTTTGGTCGTGCCAGGAACAGTTTCTATGTTTTTTTTCAGGAAATCATACGACAACATATCTTCCAATTGTTCCATGCTCAAATCGGTAACTGTATATGGTTTTAATTTCAGTTTTGTATATGTTTTCTCAAAATCATTTCCATTTTGCTTCATGAATTCTCGCATCGCCTGAAACAACGTTGTAATATATTCTGTTTGGCGCTTCATTCGGCTGACATTGCTGCCGGAAACATTTGTGTCACGCTTTCGTACAAACCGTTCAGCCATATCGCCTTGGAGCGTAATGGTCGAACCTTTTTGAAACGTCGGATCGACTTCCGTTGCGTCTTCCGATAATTTCAGCGTCACGCCGCCCACTGCGTCATTGACTGTAGATATACCGTCCAAATTCATAGAAAAATATGCATCTATTGGCAGATCATATAATAGTCTTGATACGGTTTTCTTCGCCGCCCAGCAACTGCTCTTTTCGCCGGTTCCATAGGCATACTGTAAGGCAATTTGTGCCTGTATAGTCGAGACATATTTGCCGGACACATCATAAGTATCTATATCCGTCATGGTATCACGGGAGATTTGCAGAAGCCGTGCCGTTTTTTTCTGTTTGTCCATCGACAAAACCAAAATACAGTCCGACTGACCGGCATTACCCGGCATATCCGTCTGTGCCAGATCTTGTGTCGTATCAATGCCAAGGAATAAGACATTCATCAAATTCTTGTTGTACTGATAGGTTTTGCCTTTGTAATGCACGGTGTTGGATTCTGCACTCGCCCCTGATCCCAGACTCATATCATCCATGTGAAGGGCTGCGTTTCTTCTCGCAGATCTCACAAAACATCCTGCCGCTACGGCGATAACCATTCCGATAACGACAAGCGTAAGGATCACTTGTTTTCTTTTTTTGGAATCATGTTTCATCAATCAGCACTGCCTCCACCAAAAAACGCTGTTTATCATTGCCATTGCATGTAGACAATGTGATGATTTTATCGTCTGTTGTCACGTCGACGCTGTCATCCCAGCAGGTTGCCATATTGCGAACCGCTTTGAGCGAATCCAAATAAGCCTGCCGCTGTTCTTTGTTGACAAAGTCAAACGAATACATAATATGTCGATTGTCATAGGTAACCGCAGCAAAGACCTGATACGTCCGGATGTGATCCGGTGTGTAAATCGTAATCCTATTGTGCTGCTTGAGATAATCAATATCTTCGTAATATTCCAAATCAGCAAACATTGTGTGATTGCGCATTTTGTGACCGTAAATCACGGTATTAAAATCCTGAAAATCCTCGCTGTTGTAATTTTCTGTATAAATAGATCCCGGATAACCGGATTTTCCCTCTGGCGTATGGAACAGATAATAGTCATTATCTGTCTCACTCTGCAAAATCGGATAATCTATCGTGGTATCCGGAATGCGGAGCCACGCATAAATATCGGGATTTTCCTTTTGCAGCTGCTGAAAATCAATGGGGATCTCCGGCTTTTCTGTCTGCTGTGCGGAACCGCTGCCTGCTGTTTCCTTTGTTGTCTGGGTCTGGTTTTCTGCCGCAGCAGATTTGACCGGCTGCTTCTGACTATTGTGCCAGAAGCAGCCGGCAGCCAGTCCTAGAACACACAAAAACAGAAGGGAAAAAACAATCTTTTGTTTTCTTCCAAGCCCTTTTTTCATGATTTTCATCTGCTCCTCTTACGATTGCGGTTCTTAGTCTTGTGCGGGTCTCGATCCGGCAAGGCAGCCAAGGTGGAAAGACCCAGATATTTTTCAATATCCTCTTCATTGATAATGCGGTCATTCATCAGGAAGTCGATCAAGAGAATCAATCCGATCACGCCAATGCCGACAACGATGCCGATTGCGGTATCCCTTAAGACATTCGGGCTGGATGGCTCTTTTGCTGCTTCCGCCGACTCTACCGTTGTCGGTGCATCGGTTTTTGTGATGTCAGCCATCTTTTCACTCGTCTGCGCCGCTACAGCGTTGGCGACAAGCGCCGCGGTTTCCGGATCATCGCTGGTTGCTGTGATGACCAGCAAACGTGTCGCATCGTCCGAGACAGTGACCATCTTTTCCATCTGCTCTCTCGTAATGTCTTTTCCGGTATCCTGCTTGATCTGCTTTGCCGAATCATCCAGCACCGGATGACTGGTGGCAATAATGGTAAAATCTTCTGCCAGTTTTTCACCGGTTGTCATGTCCAACGCCGCTGTAATGCTGGTTGTTTTCGACAAAATATAAATGGTAGCTGAAGATTCATACAGCGGGGTGATGAGAAAGGACGTAACCAGAAAGAATACTACACCGCCAACAGCACCGCCGATCAGAAATAACCACCATTTTCGCACAAAATGATGCAACAATTCCAGCAGGTCAATTTCATCTTCCTGAATATCGATACCGTTATTGTTCATCGTTGTCCTACTTTCTCGGTTTGTTTTGCTCCGTACACGCCGTACTCGCCATAGCCGTATTTGTGATAGTATCCATACTTCGAGTAGTAATACTTGCCTCGGCCGACATTTGCTTTCGTCAGAACAGCGCCGAGAATGTTTTCATTGGCAGCGCGCAGCTGACGAACCATTTCTCTTGCTTCACCGCGCGAAACCGTGTCCGATGCAATGAGAAAAATCGAACCGTCACACTGCTTTGCAATCACCGCAGCATCAATGACACTGCCAATCGGCGGCGTGTCGATAATCACATAATCAAATTCCTGCCGTGCTTTTGCTATCATGTCTGCAAAACGCGCATTTCCGACTAATTCTGATGGATTAGTCGGGAACGTGCCCGCGACAATGATGGACAGATTGTGAATATTGGTATCATAGACAACCTCATCAAACTCCCTTTGACCGGAGAGCAGATGGCTCAGACCGTATTCAGCACGTTTGATGCGGTATTCGCCGACAAACACGGATTTTCGAAGATCTGCATCAACATACAGCGTCTTTTTTCCCGCATCGGCAAACGATCCCGCAAGATAAAACGATGTTGTACTCTTTCCGTCATTTGGATGTGCGCTTGTGATAGCAATGACGCGATTTTCAACCCCAGTAAACTCAATATTAGCCCGCAGGGTACGGATGATCTCCCCCTTCTGTCGATCCAACCGACCCTGCGGATTAACGGAGACTACATTATGCATCACGAGATACAGTACCTCTCTTTACGGCAAAGAACAAACCGCCTGCTGCAACAGCAATCACTGCGACAATTGCTCCCATCGGAACAGCCGGCTCACCCGTCTTCGGTGAAGTCTTATCGGTCTTGTCCATGTTCGTTGCTGTGGTCGTATCGACAACAAATGCTACCGGAGACAGGGAATTGAAGCTTGCCTCAATGGTCTTATCGCCGGTCTTTGCGTGGATTACTTCCCACTGATTATCCTTTTCTACATAGTGCAGCAGAATTGCCTCGGAAGAAGCAGTAACACCCGGAACATCAAAGGTCACTGTTACCGGAAACTTCACCTTGGAAGCATCGCCGTCAATCTTGACGTTGCGGATGTCTACCAGCTGCAAGGTGTCCTTGTATTCGCTGCCCAGAATGCGCTTGAGTTCAGCGGTCGGGTTTGCGCGCAGGGCATCTACAGCCTTCTGTTCTGCTGCATCAAACTTTGCATCGGCTACCAGCTGTACAATAATGTTTACTGCGTTGCCGTTGGCGTCCACTGCGCTCTTTACATCCTTTACAAATCCACTGACGGACGGGCTCGGAAGAGCAAAAGCGGAAAGTGTCATGGTTGCCACAAGTGCGGCGCCGCAAACCACTGCTGCGGCTCTTTTGATGATTTTTTTCATGAGATAACTCCCTTTGCTTGTATCCATTGAGACGGATACTGTTTTGTTTTTCTATACAAACTGGTTTTCCAGCTTATACCGATGAAATGAATAATTGACGCATATTTTCGCCAAAGATTTGTCTACAATACGATGCATCCAATTTTCTGTTCAAATATTTCATGCATTTTTTCATACCGGGGACTCGGTATTTCATGTCATGAGCATCTGAACTGACCATATCAATGAGCTCCTGCTTGAGCAGCTGCATGACATAGCGTTTGACTTTCCTGCCGGAATGTCCGAGTATGCTCGTCGTATTCGTCTGTATTTTTACCCCCATTCGGGACAATTCTTTGACCCGCTCCTGCTGCATCAGCGCTTGATAGCGTTCTACATGCGCCAAAATTGGCTCATATCCCATACTTTGTAGCATCATCACCGAGTTCTTGATATACATATAATTGGCACTCATTGAAAATTCAATAAGAATGACCCGCGAATGGTGCATCGTCAGCGGGACGCCCGCTTCCAAATCCTTTCGGATGCCGGACTCCATATAGACCTCTGCCCCCACTAAAATCCGAAAGTCCGGATGGATTTCTTCCGCTATGCGGCAAGCAGCTTCCCACGCCGTTTGCCGCTTGGCTTCCCAGCGCTTTCTGTCCATTCCATGGCAGAAATGCGGCGTTGCTATCACCATTTCGGTGCCTTCCGCATAGGATTTTTGCAGCATCTGCCGTGTCATGTCGGTATCTTTCGCTCCATCATCCATATGTGGAAGAATATGTGTATGCATATCAATAACCATGAGAACTTCTTTCTTTACATCGAACCTTCTCGTTTCAGAACAACCGCAACCGTTCGAAGAAGAATGCGGATGTCCAGTCCATATGTCCATTCCTGAATGTATTTCGTATCCAGACGAACAACTTCTTCAAAATCTGTGATATTGCTTCTGCCGCTCACCTGCCACATACCGGTAATGCCCGGTTTTGTTGCCAGCCGCGCATGATGATGCAGCTGGTATTTTTCATATTCATCCACCGTCGGCGGTCGTGTGCCAACGAGCGACATATCTCCTTTTAGTACGTTGAGGAACTGCGGGAATTCGTCTAAGCTGAGGCGGCGAGCCAAATCCATAAAACCGGATTTCTGCGTGCCGTCCGGCAAAACCTTGTTGCCGATGATGCGCGGATCGAAATCAATCTTGAACATCATGCCGTCCTTCACGCGATTTTGCGCCATCAATTCCTTTTTGCGCTCCTCTGCGTCCATGTACATGGTGCGGAATTTATAAATTTGAAACCGTTTTCCATTTTTACCCACACGCTCTTGTGTAAAGAACACTGGTCCGGGTGACTGCGTTTTGATAACAGGCACCATAACCAAACACAGAACGCCGGTGAGAACCGTACCGACCAAACCGCCCAAAATATCCAACAGGCGCTTGCACAACAGCTCCAGCGGCGATGCACAATTGATGCTTGTCGTGAGCACGGTAAATCCACCGACATTTTCGACAAATTGCCGTTTTTTGGACGCCGAAACGACATTGATCAAACGGCGATGCACAACAATGCCCATGGTGTACAGCTCATCCTTGATGACGTCAATGCCTTCCATATCATCCGGCACGTCAACTAGAACTTCATCAACCCATGCGCCGCGAACATATTCTATCAGCGTCTTTCCGCTCGCAACGACCGGTATGCCGTGTACAGACGTTTTCACCTTGTCATCGTCCAGAATCACCAGACCCGCCACGTGGAATTTTTCGTAGTTGTTGGCTTCAAATGTCGCAACACATTGCTCTGCGCGATCGCTGACTGTCACCAAAAGCAACGAGCGCGTATGGGTTCCGCATCCTTTCTTGTGCAGCCAATTTTTCCAAACCAACCGGAAACTATAGTCGAAAGTAAAGTACAGAACAATCGACCAAATCATCACGGTACGGGAATAAACGTCAGCCCGATGAATTATGTACAGATATCCTATGTTCAACAGGGAAACCAAAACCACCTGATGAAGTGTTTTCACAAACTCTTGGTATTTCCCGCGTTTCAGGATGCCCTGCATTGTCTCAAAATAAATAATAACAAACAGACTGATTAACTCCGCCACAATATCAACGTTGCGATATACATCATCTGCATATGGATTGCCGAATCCAAAGCGAATAAAATATGCCACAACCATGCTCAACTGCAGACATATAAAATCAATGATAATAAAATCTGCATGTTTCAGCCATCTTTTCGTATCTCTTTTATACATACATTTCTCTATTCTTCCATTGGAGATTGATTTTCTCCCTGATGTGCGCGAAGTACATCAAGGAACATTTCTTCACCCTGCTTCCGTGCTTCTACTGCTTCATCGAAGTCATCAAATCCCCCTAAATAATGACATTTTCCTCGAAACATAATTTGCGCAATCCATTTTTTGCGCTGTTTGTTGAAGTATACGCCGCGCGCACCGCTGGTATTTGCCTTCGAAATATGGCTCGTCTGCAAGTGTTCCAGACACGTTCCATCTACGAAATGCAGAATTTTCTTTGGTGAGTGCTCACAGCCGCAACTCTTAGACAGTCCGTTTTTCAAATTGCTCTCGCGTACAACCGTCGTTTTTCCGCAGTCGCAGCGACAATTCCAAGTTCTGTGACCGTTTACCTTGCCTTGATAAGAAATTACCGTAAGCTTTCCAAAGCGCTTGCCGGTCAAATCTTCCGGTTCTTTATGTACTCCGCAGCCACAGCTCGTTGTGTTTCCGGAGGTCAGGACATTGCGCGCCAGCAAAACCTCTTTTCCGCAGTCACAGCGGCAGCTGTTGGTGACGCCGTTTTTTAATTTCCTGCTGGATAATTCAATCTCGTTGCCGCAGTCGCAGCGGCAGTGCCAAATAATACATCCATTTTTCCGTTTATCCGTCTTATTTAATACAGTCAATTTCCCGTATCGTTTTCCAGTCAGTTCTCGCTTCATATCTTCCCCGCGCATGCTCCTTTCGCATAATATTGGAACGTCTCATCGTTCTGCAAACCTTGCCGAGGCTTCCGCTCCCCCGTGCGCGCAGCCTTGACAGACTTGTTCGTAGAATATACCATCCTATGAAAATCCTCAATAAAAGCCCTAAATATGGAGGTTTCTTACATCCTTTGACGTGTTATTTGACGGAAAATAACGCAGAAAGTTTTTGCATATGGTCACGCTTTTCCGGTCAAAAAGAATCCCGACGAGGATTCCGGCTGGATAGAGGCAAGGAGCTTTGCGAAATCTTCCGGCAACGGAATCACACGGATAGAATGCTTGCTTTTCGGAGAAGTAATCATTACCTTCGTCTTTTGATCGAACGGCGTGTCGGTTTGGATTCGCTGCATGGTGTGCTGCACGCACAATACACGATCCTGCAAGCATATATTTTCCCAACGGAGGGCGCAAAGCTCACCCACACGAATGCCGGTGAACAAGCACAGCAAGATTCCGGCGTTTTTAAGCGAAAAATTCGACAGGAGATACCGGCATAAAACTGCTTGCTCGTTGTGTGTGAACACACGGATATCCGTCTGTTCCTGCCGCACGGTAACTGCCTGCAAATCACAAGAGACAGAAATATCCAACTTGACGGCTAAATGCAGCATGCTCCTGAGAAGAAAAACGGCAGCAGTGACCGTTCCGGCAGAAAGACCGCTCTTTTTGACGCCGCCGGAGACGCGCAGCTCCGTACAGAACGATTCGATGTGCTGATTTCTCAGCTGAGAAACCGGCATATTTCCGAGCGCCGGTTCGATATACCACGTCCACACGTTTTGATACTTTCGGTATGTTGATTCTTTGACCTGCGGTTTCGTATGATAAAACCACTTGTCTGCCACCATGCGCAGCGTGTATTGCTCATGCGTACGATTTCCACTCATTTGTGTCAGATTTTGTACGGCAAATCGCTGTTTTTCCTTCACCTCATGGTACGTTTGACCATAAACATATCCGTAGACGGCACGGTTGTTTTTTCTGCCGCGAATGTATCGTCCTTCCCAACGTCCATCCTTGCGTTTGTAAATATTTTCACCTTTTTTCGGCATATTGAAATACCCCTTTCTGTCGACTAAAATTTTGACGGCGAATGCACAGGAATCTCCCCGGATTTCGGGCTTAAATCTCTTATATTTCGTACAAATTCACGATTATTAGGCAAAATTAACGCAGGCGAAGGCGTAACCATTGACAAATTCGACATAAAATTATAAAATATATACATAAAGCGGTTTCATAGGATGGTATATTCTACGAATTTATATAAAAATAACGATTTGAAATGCGGGCACGCCCCTCACTTCAAATCGTTATTATTTTTCCCATATTGTCGCGTTTCATCCACAATTCCGTCTATTATATCAATCTTACAGCATGTTTAAAATAATTCTGTATGATTTTTTCTTCTATAACGCAAAAAGCCGCTTTTTATGCAAAAAAAGTTGCATAAAAAGCGGCTTTTAATTCTCATCCCTCGAGATGCTTTTACGAGTTATACAGGAACGTCACAACCTGTGCACGGGTGCAGGAATCCTTTGGCGCGAAGGTTGTCTTTGTCACGCCGCTGGTGATGCCGTTGGCAACAGCCCACATGACCGGTTCATAATACCAATCAGATACCTTGACATCGGTAAATGGATTCTTGACAACGGCCTTTTTCTTACCGTTTGCCTTCCACATGAATGTCACGATTTCACAGCGCGAGCACGTCTTGCTCGGACTAAACGTCGTTGCGGAGGTGCCGGAAGTGATATTTTTGGAAACCGCCCACATGACGGCCTTGTAATACCAATCCGATGATTTCACATCGCCGAACTTGTTGGCAACAGACTTTGTCACATCCGGACTGCCAGCATTTCTCCACAGGAACGTGATTGCCTGCGCACGCGTACAGACCTGATTGGGGCTGAACGTCGTTTTGGATGTACCCGCTGCGATGCCCTTTTTCACTGCCCAATTGACCGCATTGTAATACCAAGCAGTCTTTGGAACATCGGTGAATCCTGTCGTGGTTGCCTGTCCCGGCTTGGTCGTCGTCGTATAGCTTGCGCTGATATATCCGGTCTTTCCGGCAAAAGAAATCGTGTACCAGCCATCCTTGAGCGCTGTCGTTTGTACTTCCGTTCCCTTTTTCAGCGTGCCCAGAACCGTAGCCTTGGTATTTGGCTGTGCGCGAACATTCAAATCAGCGGTCGTATAAACCGTCTGTGTCGTAGACGGCTTCGGATCTTCCGTCGGTTTGGTCGTCGAAATGTACTTGTTGTACACGTATCCGGACTTGCCAGAAAAAGAAATCTCGTACCAATTGCCGGATGTTCCGATAATCTCCACCCGCGTGCCCTTGCTCAGCGTTCCCAGAATTTCCGCGTCGTTGCTTGGCTTAGAACGAACGTTCACGTTGGCAGTCGCGTATCCGGTCTTGCTCGCGGCAACCGTCTGCTCCTGCTGTGCCGCGGCAACGATTTCCGTGCTGTTCTGTTGTGAAACAGCATCCAGAGCGTACGCATTTCCACATAACAAACACGCAGCCATCATCCCCGTTGCGATGCGAATTGTTGTGTTTTTCTTCATATAATCCCCTTCCTTCTTTTCAAGAAGTATCGTGCCTTTTGTTTAATATATCACACAAATTTGCGTTGTCCAATAGTGTTTTTGCAGTTTTTTGCCTATTTATTTGCGTATTTTATGCTAGTAAATTTCAAAGTGGTTTTTTTATTCTATTTTAATTTTTGCCTTTTCTCAATATAACTCTTTTGAGTTATCCATAATACTTACTCTTGCGCCAGCCATTTTCGCAGCTGCTGCACCGCCTTTTTTTCCAGCCGCGACACCTGTACTTGAGAAATACCGAGCTGCCGCGCACACGCCTGCTGGGTCTGCCCGCGAAAATATCGCAGCAGCAAAATGCGCTGCGACCGAACATCCAATCGCTCCATGGCTTCTCGCAGCGCCAGAGATTCAACGACACGTTCCTCCATGCATGCTTCTCCAAGCATCTGTTCCAGTGTCGTGCCGTCCTCTCCGATTTCGCGCTGCAGCGAATCCGGCGGCAGCAGTGCGGTCTCGCAAGCCGCAATTTCTTCCGGTGAAACCTCCAGCCAATTGGCAATCTCGTGAATGGTCGGCGGTCTGGACAGCGTTTGATGCAGCGTTTCCCGCGCCGTGTGCACGCGATAGCCCAGTTCTTTGACACTGCGGCTGACTTTCATTGCGCCGTCATCGCGCAAAAACCGCCGAATTTCTCCGGAAATTTTGGGCACCGCATAGGTAGAAAACCGTGTGCCATATGTGCAGTCAAAGCCCTCTATCGCCTTGAGCAGTCCGATGCTTCCCAGCTGAAACAAGTCCTCTGCCTCTGTGCCGCGCCCTGTGTATCGCTTGACAATGCTCCAAACCAACGCTTGATTGTCTCTGATGAGCTGTTCTTTGGCGGCTGTGTCGCCGCTCTGCGCCAATCGCAGCAGGCGCAGCTGTTCGTTACTTCTGTCCAAAACGAATTGCTATGCGCTTGGTCATCACAACCTGCGTGCCGATGCCTTCGCGCGAGCGAACGCGCAGCTTGTCCATAAAGCTCTCCATGATGGTAAATCCCATACCGGAACGCCCCGCGTCACCGGTTGTGAACATCGGCTGCCGCGCCCGCGGCACATCCGGTATGCCGCAGCCTTTATCTCGAACTGAAATCTGTATTTCTCCGCCCTCAAACAGCTTTGCCTGTATGGTTATGTATCCGGTTCGCTCTTTGTACGCATGCACAATACAGTTGGTGACCGCCTCGCTGACCGCTGTTTTGATGTCATTCATCTCCTCAATCGTCGGGTCAAGCTGTGCAGCAAATGCCGCGACTGCCTGCCGTGCAAATGCCTCGTTGCACGAACGGCTCGGAAATTTGATGCTCATCTGGTTTATTTCCCTGCGCATACCGGTTCCTCCTCTTCCAAATGCAATGTCGGCAGATCCGGCAAAAACTGCACGCGTTTTTGAATGCCTGCCGCCTTGAAAATGCGCATCGCGGACGGCGGTGTGCGAATCACACAAAATGTTTGCCCCGCCCCCAACAGATTCCGCTGCGCTCCGAGCACCACGGCAATGCCGGAGCTGTCCATAAAGGTCAAACCGGACAAATCCAAAATAATCGGGTCATTTGCATATAGTATCATGGTTTTTTCCAGATATTCGACACACTGTGCCGCCTCATGATGCCCTAGTTCTCCGCAAAAGCGTATCACAATGCCTTGTTTCTCTCGTTTATGCGAACATTTCATGCTGTTTTCCTCCCAACCTTCGCAATATAGGCAAAAAAAATAGAACCGTTCTTCTCTCGAAGAACGATTCTATTATAAAAAGTTTCTGAAAAATAATCTGTCAGATTATACCATCTGCCAGCGCATTTTTTGCTTCGCCCGCAACATACAGCGAACCGCATACAATGACGGCGTCCGATTCGTCCGCATAGCGCACAGCGCGCTTGAGCGCAGACGGCACATCTCCGCAGTCAATGACGTTGCAGTACGGAGAAAACGTGCGAATCATCGTGGTCAGCGTGCGGCTGTCCAAAGCGCGCGGATTATCCGGCTGCACGGTGTAGACGGAATCCGCGCGGCGAACCAGCATCCGCACACAGGCTTCATACTGCTTGTCCGCCACCATGCCCAATACCAGCGAAATGCCGCCCGCTGGCAGCAAATCATCCAGCGTTGCACACAGCGCAGTCACGCCGTCTACGTTATGCGCGCCGTCAATCATCAAAAGCGGGTCGGTCTGCACAATCTCCTGTCTGCCTGCAATCCCTGCACGAGCAAACCCGTCAGCAATCGCCTGCGCGGAGATATGCCAGCCCTTTTTGTTCAGCACCTGCAGCACAGCATATGCCGTTGCCGCATTGTACGCTTGGTGTCTGCCAATCAGGCGCAGATGAAATGGTTTGCCGTCAATCACACAGTCCGTGCCTTCCAATGTACAGGACGCAATTTCCGGCATTGGCGCTTTGATGTACTGCGCTGTCACCTCATAGCAGCGGCGGGCAAGAACATCGTCTACGCTGTCTTTCTGCTCCGGATAATTGACGAGCACACTGTCAGGCTTGACAATATGGCTTTTATCCGCAGCAATTTCTTCTACCGTATTGCCGAGCACCGCCATGTGATCCAGCGCCACGTGTGCCATCACAGCAACTTCCGGTGCATCTATGATATTCGTCGCGTCATACCGTCCGCCGAGGCCGACTTCCAGCACGACAATATCACACGCTTGTTCTGCAAAATACTGCATCGCACACGCGGTTGTGAACTCGAATTCCCCGATGTGCTCGCCTTCCGGTAAAATCAGCTGCTGCTCTTTTTCCGCGACCTGCGCCGCAATGCGGCACAGGTCTTCGCGCGGAATCATTTGTTCATTGACGCGGATGCGCTCACAGAAATCCATGATAAACGGCGAGGTGTACAGACCGGTTTTGTATCCGTCCTGCTGTAAAGCGGATGCACTTAACACCGCGATGCTTCCCTTGCCATTTGTACCCGCAACATGGATAAATTTCAGTTTTTTTTGTGGATTTCCCAATATCGCCAGCAGGGCACGGATGCGATCCAAGCACGGTGTGCCGCTGAATCTGCCGTGGGCATGTATGCGCTCTAACGTCTGTTCGTAACCAACCATAAAAATTAGTCCAGCGCAGCGATGCTCTCGTTGAGCTTGGCAATCTGATCGTTGAGCTTGGCAGCCTTGACGCGCTCACCCTCAACAACCTGTTCCGGCGCCTTGTTCAGGAATCCTGGATTGTTCAGCTTCTTGTTGATGAAGTCCAGATCCTTCTGTGCCTTCTTAAGTTCCTTATTCAGTCTAGCCTTCTCCTTCTCGAAGTCGACCAGCTCGTTCATCGGCAGGTACATCTGCACATCACCGGTGACAACAGAAACCATCTTGGCTGCGTCAGCCGGTGCTTCTGCGGAAACATTGAGCGCACTTGCATAAGCGAGCTTGAGGAAGCAAGCCTCACCCTCCGTAAAGACTTCCTGACGTGCCTTGTCCTCGGTCACAACATAAACCTGTGCCTTCTTAGACGGCGGAACATTCATCTCTGCACGGCGGTTACGGATTGCACGGATGCTGTCCATCAGCATTTCCATCTGTGCTTCTTCGGTCGGGAAATTCAGCTCGTCCTGATACTCCGGCCACTTGGACAGCATGATGGTCTCGCCCTCATGCGGCAGTGCCTGCCAAATGGTCTCGGTGATGAACGGCATAAACGGATGCAGCAGCTGCATCGAACCGGACAGCACATAGCACAGCACGTTTTGTACGTTCTCGCAGGTCTCCTTGTCGTCCTTGTTCTGCAGACGAGTCTTTGCAATCTCGATATACCAATCGCAGAATACATCCCAAATAAAGTCATTGAGCTTCTGTGCGGCAATGCCCAGCTCATACTTGTCAATGTTCGTCGTGACATCCTGTACCAGCGTATTGAACTTGGACAGAATCCACTTGTCCTCCATGGTCAGCGTCTTCGGCAGCTGTACCTTGTCAATGGTCAGGTTCATCTGGATAAAGCGGGAAGCGTTCCAGATCTTGTTGCAGAAGTTTCTGCTTGCCTCAACACGATCCTTGGAGTAGCGCATGTCATTTCCTGGCGAATTGCCAGTTGCCAGCGTGAAGCGCAGCGCATCTGCGCCGTACTGGTCAATGACCTTGAGCGGGTCAATGCCGTTGCCCAGAGACTTGGACATCTTTCTGCCCTGCTCGTCGCGCACCAGACCGTGAATATAAACCGTCTTAAACGGAACTTCCTTCATGTGCTCCATGCCGGAGAAAATCATGCGGGCAACCCAGAAGAAGATAATATCATAGCCGGTAACCAGCGTATCCGTCGGATAAAAGTATTCCAGCTCCGGCGTCTTATCCGGCCAGCCCAGCGTGGAAAATGGCCACAGCGCAGAGGAGAACCATGTATCCAGCACGTCCTCTTCCTGACGAATGTGATGACCGCCGCACTTCGGGCAAGTCGTCACATCTTCCTTGGCAACAACCATCTCGCCGCAGTCCTCGCAATAGTATGCCGGAATGCGGTGACCCCACCACAGCTGACGGGAAATGCACCAGTCATGCACGTTTTCCATCCAATGGGTGTATGTCTTGCTGAAGCGCTCCGGAACAAACTTGATTTCGCCCTCGTCGACAACGCGAATAGCATCCTTTGCCAGCGGCGCCATCTTGACGAACCACTGTGCAGAGGTCATCGGCTCTACCGTGGTACCGCAGCGATAGCAGGTGCCGACATTATGGGTATGATCCTCAATCTTGACCAGACGGCCCTCTGCTTCCAGATCTGCCAGAACTGCCTTGCGGCACTCATAGCGATCCATGCCTTGATACTTGCCGCCGTTTTCATTGACGGTTGCATCCTCATTGAACACGAGAATCTGCTCCAGATTATGGCGCTGACCCATCTCAAAGTCATTCGGGTCGTGGCACGGCGTGGTCTTTACACAACCGGTGCCAAATTCCTTATCAACATAATCATCGGCAAAAATCGGAATCTCACGGCCGATAATCGGCAGAATTGCCATCTTGCCAACCAGATGCTTGTAGCGCTCATCCTCCGGATTGACAGCGATGCCACTGTCGCCCATGAAGGTCTCCGGACGGGTGGTAGCGACAATCATGCACTCGTCCGAGTCCTTGATGTCGTACTTGATATACCACAGCTTGCCCGGCTGGGTCTCATACTCTACTTCGGCATCAGACAGCGCCGTTGCACAGTGCGGGCACCAGTTGATGATGCGGCTGCCCTTGTAAATCAAGCCCTTGTTGTACAGGTTGACAAACACTTCCTTGACAGCCTTCGAGCAGCCTTCATCCATCGTAAAGCGCTCTCTGCGCCAGTCACAGGAGGAACCCAGCTTCTTGAGCTGCTGGATGATGCGGTCACCGTACTGGTTCTTCCACGCCCATACGCGCTCCAAGAACTTCTCACGGCCGAGGTCGTAACGGGTCAGACCCTCTTCCTTGCGCAGGTTTTCCTCTACCTTAATCTGGGTAGCGATGCCTGCGTGGTCTGTGCCCGGCATCCACAGCGCAGAGTAGCCCTGCATGCGCTTGGTACGGATCAAAATATCCTGCAGGGTTTCGTCAAACGCGTGACCCATATGCAGCTGACCGGTTACATTCGGAGGCGGAATAACAATCGTAAACGGCTTTTTGTTTTTGTCTACTTCTGCATTGAAGTAGCCCTTTTCTTCCCACGTCTTGTACAGCTTGTCTTCTGTCGCAGACGGGTCATACGTCTTTGGCAATTCGTTGGTCACAAAATTGCCTCCTTCCTTGTATAATCATTGAAATTGGATCTTTAGCTGAAAAAAAGTCTTCGTCCTAAATTCATCAGGACGAAGACTTGTATCCTCCGCGGTACCACCTTGCATTCACACAGGGCGTGCCTGCGTGCACTTTGTGTCGGATAACGGCGACAAACCGAATGTTCCTACGCGCCAGACAAGCTGGTTTCGGCACATTGACTCAGAAGCTACCTTCCAATCCCTGCCGCGAAGCCTCGCACCAACCGGCTTCTCTCTTTGCTGGCACAGGAATGTACTCCTCTTCTTCAGCGTCGATCTCTGTTTAGACCTGTATATTATAGTATGGCAAGGCGAGATTGTCAACACTTAAAAGCGTATAGGAACCTCTGAAGTATGTACTTTGCAAGAGTAGCCTCTGCTTTCCATCATTTCTTTTACATTTTTCTCTGCTAATTCCTTCTCTAAAAGCGGCCCAACTGTAACAGAAGTAATTGCCTCTTTAGGCACAGAAGCTTCCACATACGGAATAATATAGCCATTTCCTGTCCAATATTTTGTTGGTAATCCGTTAGAAATATCTTTATCTTTTGGAATTCGCAAAATGACTCGTACTTCCTTCTCGTGAGAAAAATGTTCATCTTTAAAGCAGAATTGCAATTCCGCTATAGACAACGAAAGATCTCGTTTAACTCGTTCAATATCTTCCGGTTTAACATCTTCCGGATCTCGCCTTTTTTTGAAAATTTCTAAAGATTGCTCGCATTTTAAAAGAATCTCATCTAATTTTTTCCTTTTATCTTCTTCCTGATAAATAATCTGATATTTATTCAACATATATCCATAAGGATTTTCGATATTCTCCCATTTTACGAAATCTATTCCCAACGCATAGCCTTCATAGCGGCTCGATTTTGAATAATAGTTCCACATCGGCAAAGAATCTCCATCTGTAGAAAAACTACAGATGTATACATTCTTAGAATCCATTTCACTGACGATCCGTTCATTAGCATCAATCGTAACTGGTTCTGCTGACAATTCCCATTCATCCACTTCTGTATCTATCAGCTCTTGAATAGCGTCCTGAAATTCTTCGCGTATATCATCTCCCTTCAACTCCTTATACTCTTTTAACACTTCTTGAATATCGTACCGTTCATTTTTGTCATTCAAGCTATCCCATCGTGTAAACCACAGTTTCGCATTCTTGCTATCTTCCCCGTTGTCTACAATGCCCAATAATCCACTTGGCGATGTATAATGGTACACTGTATTATCTGTTGAATCCATTTTGCACTCCTTTAAATGGTTATTTTTACATTGCTTTATTGTATCATACTAAGAATAGGTATGCAATGCAGGGTTCTAAAATAAAATATATCTTGAATAATTGAATAAAAAAATAGAGAGATAGAGGCTCATGGGTTATGGTTTAGTTTCTACACCAAACGAACCCGAAAGAAGCCTCTACCTCTCATGAGTAAAAGTATAACATCAGACATGGTTTACCAGCAATCTCTGATGAAATACGTAATAAAATGCGGTGTCTGTAGTGCCAATCGAAAATACAATAGAAACAGCTGCACAGTAATACGCGCAAACGGCGTTCTCTCAATCGGCTTTACAGATTGATTTCAACCTGAATGTTATCGTCAGCCAGATACTTCTCGATGCGCGGCATAACATCATTCTTGATGAAATCCTCTACCTGCTGCGGTGCACGGCCGATGTATGCCTTCGGATCCATCTCAGCCAGAATTTCTTCCTTGGTCAGACCAAACATCGGATCAGCAGCGATCAAATCAACCATATTGTTGTCCAGTCCCTCTTCCTTTACGCGCTTGCCGGCAGTGATAGAGTGCTCACGAATGCGCTCATGCAGATCCTGACGGTTGCCGCCGCGCTTTACTGCACTCATCATGATGTTTTCGGTTGCCATAAACGGCAGCTCGCTCATCACGCGCTTCTCGATGGACTTCGGATAAACCACGATACCCTCAGAGATGTTAATCATAATGTTCAGGATAGCATCGATACCAAGGAATGCTTCCGGAACAGAAATACGCTTGTTTGCGGAGTCATCCAGCGTGCGCTCGAACCACTGCGTTGCAGAGGTAACAGCCGGATTGAGTGTATCAATCATGACATAACGAGCCAGCGAGCAGATACGCTCCGAACGCATCGGATTGCGCTTATACGGCATCGCAGAGGAACCGATCTGATGTGCTTCAAACGGCTCTTCCAGCTCCTTGAGGTGCTGCAGCAGACGCATATCTGTGGCAAACTTGCTTGCGGACTGTGCAATGCCGCCCAGCGTTGCGACAACCTGTGCGTCAATCTTTCTGGAATAGGTCTGACCGGATACCGGAACCACACCGTCAAAACCAAAGTCAGCAGCGATCATCTGCTCCATCTTGCGGATTTTCTCATGGTCACCGTCAAACAGCTCCATGAAGCTTGCCTGTGTACCGGTGGTGCCCTTAGAGCCGAGCATGCGCATATTGGCAATACGGAACTCCAGTTCATCCAGATCCATCAGCAGCTCGTTAATCCACAGAGTAGCACGCTTGCCAACGGTGGTCAGCTGTGCCGGCTGGAAATGGGTAAAGCCCAGCGTCGGCATATCCTTGTACTGAGCAGCAAAGTCAGACAGGCGGTGAATGACAGCAACCAGCTTCTTGCGAACCAGCTTCATGCCTTCCTGCATCTGGATGATGTCGGTATTATCGCCTACATATGCAGAGGTTGCACCCAGATGGATGATGCCTGCAGCCTTCGGAGCGACCTTGCCGAAGGTGTAAACATGTGCCATAACGTCATGGCGCACTTCCTTCTCGCGCTTCTTTGCCACTTCATAATCAATGTTGTCAATGTTGGCTTCCATCTCGTCGATCTGCTCCTGTGTAATCGGCAGACCAAGCTCCTTCTCAGCCTTCGCGAGAGAAACCCAAAGACGGCGCCAGGTGGAGAACTTCATATCCGGAGAGAAGATATACAGCATCTCCGGGCTGGCGTAACGGGAACAAAACGGACTTTCGTATACGTTGCTCATACTCACTAAATTCCTTTCCTGGCGCTGGTTTTCCCCGCGCCACATACAAGTGTTTCTTCTATTTTAGGCGAAAATCGACCAAAAGGCAAGATGCTTTGTATACAAATTTGCCTATGCAGATAAGATACAATTTGGGAGAAAAAAAGAAGTTATCCGCTTTTGGCAGATAACTTCTTTCTTACTAAAACGTTTATTTTTTCGCTTATGCCTCAGCGATGAACTTCTCCAGACGGTCAAGACCCTTGTCAATGTTCTCCATAGAGGTTGCGTAAGACCAGCGCAGGTAGTTCGGTGCAGCGAAAGAGGTGCACGGAACGGTTGCTACGAGAGCCTTCTCCAGAAACAGTGCTGCGAAATCGCCGTCGTTCTCAATCTTCTTGCCGTACATGGTCTTGCCGACAAAGCTGGACATATCCATCATGACATAGAACGCACCCTGCGGCTTGATGCAGGAAACGCCTTCAATCTTGTTCATGCGCTCTACCAGATGGTCGCGGCGCTTCTCGAACTGCTGACGCATCTCCTCAACAGAGCCCTGATCGCCTTCCAGTGCTTCCAAAGCAGCCCACTGTGCCATGGTTGCCGGAGCGCCGGTGGAATGGCTGACATAGCTGGACATTGCCTTTGCAACGGTCGGATTTGCCAGCGCATAGCCAACACGCCAGCCGGTCATTGCGTAGGTCTTGGATACGCCGTTGATAACAATGCACTGCTCCTTCATTGCCGGAGAAACCGATGCAATAGAGGTATATTCCAGTCCATCATATACCAGCTTGTAGTAGATATCGTCGCTCAGAACATAGAGGCCGTGCTTCTCACAGACAGCAGCCAGTGCTTCCAGCTCTTCTCTGGTGTATACCATGCCGGTCGGGTTGGACGGGGAGTTGAGCATGAACATCTTGGTCTTTTCGGTGATTGCTGCTTCCAGCTCGTCAGCGGTAATCTTGAAATGGTGCTCAGCAGTAGCGCGAACTTCTACCGGAACAGCGCCAGCCATGCGAATCATCTCTGCGTAGCTCAGCCAGTACGGAGCTGCTACAACAACCTCGTCGCCCGGATCACAGCAAGTCATGATAGCGAGGTATACATTGTGCTTTGCGCCGGATGCTACAACAACCTGGCTCGGCTCATATTCCAGACCAAGATCTTCCTTCATGCGGTTGCAAATTGCCTTTCTCAGTTCGATGATGCCGGCAGCCGGGGTATATCTGGTCTTGTTTGCCTGAATAGCAGCGATGCCTGCTTCCTTGATGTTTTCCGGGGTGTTAAAGTCCGGCTCACCTGCGCCAAAGCTGACAACGTCGATGCCGTCGGCCTTCATCTGCTTTGCCATTGCGCTGATTGCCAGCGTGGCGGACGGAGCGATTGCGGCTGCAATTTTAGAAATTGGTTTAACCATAATATGTTCCTTTCCGGGGCGAATTCTTTCCGAAGCCCTTCGCCTCTGCGGCTTGAGATTCCGCATGTATCTTTTCACTTAACTATCTGATATTATAGTGATTTCTAACCATTTTTGCAACCAAAAATAGCATTTCTATTCGATATAATTGGAAATTTCCATACTTTGAACAAAAACCAAAAGATGTTTTCCCATATCGTGACATTTTGCACAAATGAAATTTACGAGAATGCAGCCTGCATTTCATTTTCCTGCAACGCGCGGATAAAATGCAATTTTACAGTCATGCATATTGCATTTTTTACATGGCATGAAAAAGAGCAGAGCCTTACAGCTCTGCTCTTTGATGTGATTTCACAATTACTTTGCCTGCTCCAGTGCCTGTGCAATCTGGTCCGGACATGAGGTGCCGCGGCCACCGCAGTCAACGCCCTTAAACGCCTTGATTACCTGCTCTACCGGCATACCGGTAATCAGACGGCAAATGCCCTTCAGGTTGCCGTTGCATCCGCCGATAACCTCGATGCTTTCTACCACGCCGTCCTTGACACTGTAGTGAATCTCGCGGGAACAGGTTCCCTTTGTCTTGTATACATTCATTTCAATATCCTCCTGTATTTTTTATTTGTCTTTGCTCTCAATGACAAGCGCTCGTCCGCGCTGAATCGTAATCGAATATTCCGGTGCGGCCGGTTCATTCGAGGTCGTGTACGGCTCAAAACGAGAGACCTCTGCGTTTGTCACAACATACTTGGTGCCGCGCAGCGTCAATCCGGTCAGCTTGTCATCCAATGGAATGATGCCGACGTACTTGTACGCCGGATCTGCCGGATACGTCACTGTACCGCCGCCGTGAAATGTCACACGGTTTCTGCTGTCCACAAATACACCGCTGCATCCATGTTCATACAAAAACTCCAACTGAGACAGATTGGAAAGAAAGTGGTCAATTCTGCCGCCGGATGCGCACACATACGTAATGGTATCTGCGCCGCGCCGCAGCGCTTCGCGCGTGCAGCTGAGCAAATCCGTGTCATCTTTTTCCGGCTTGAGCCGGATTACTTCGACATCGAAATCTGGACAGCTTCCCGAATCAAAATCCCCAACGACCAAATCCGGCTGGATTCCGCACGCTTGCGCATGACGCACGCCGCCGTCGGCACAGATGATATAATCCGCCCGCTGTGCCAGCGGTTTGACATATTCGTAATCGGTCTCCGGCGCAGCTGCGATCATGAGCACATTCATTTCAATTCCCACTCCTTCAGATTCCGAACACTTTCATACAGCTGACAGTAGCTCTCGTGTCGTTCCTTGGCAATTTTGCCTTCCTCCACAGCCTGCCGAATGGCACAGCCCTTTTCCTTGACATGGGCGCAGCCGGTAAATCGGCACTGATTCAGATACGGCTCAAATTCACGGAATGCGTACTGTAAATCATCCTTCAGGATGAGATCCATGCGCTCTGCATCAAAAGCAGAAAATCCCGGCGTATCCGCAATAAATCCACCGGTTTCCAGCTCCACCAGCTCCACATGCCGTGTCGTGTGACGGCCGCGTTCTGTTTTCGGGCTGATTGAGCCGGTTTCCATCTGGAACTTTTCGTCGATGGCATTGAGCAAGCTGGACTTTCCAACACCGGAATTTCCTGCAAATGCAGAAATTTTCCCCGTCAGCTGTTCTCGAAGTGCTCCTACACCCTCGCCGGTCTGTGCGCTGACGCGGAAAACCTGAAATCCTGCCTGTGTGTAAATGTCATATAAATGATCGCCTCGATTGATGTCGCACTTATTGATGACAATCAAGACATCCATGCCTTTGTGCTCTGCAATCGCCGTGACTTTATCAATGAGCAGCGTTTCTGTCACCGGAGGTGCCGCACTGCATACAATGACAAGCTGGTCGATATTGGAGACTGCCGGCCGAATCAATCTGTTTTTTCTCGGTTCAATTGACATAATGTAACCCGTGCCGTCGTCCTGTACTTCAATCATGACACGGTCACCGATTACAGGTTTTTGTGATGATTTGCGGAATTTTCCGCGTGCTTTGCATTCTATCACTCCAGAATCCGTGCGAACATAATAAAATCCGCCGATTCCTTTGAGAATGAATCCATTCTCCTGTTTCATAGCATTGTATTCCTTTTTTCTATCACAGTTTGCTGAAATCAACGTCCTGATCGTAGATGGTCGAACCGTCAACCGTCACAACAACGCGCTTGGTGCTGCTGTAGCTGACATTGCAGCTCGCCGTGCCGGCGCTCGTGCGAACGGTATGGCTGTACAGCGTCGAACCGCCGACGGAGATCGTGACACTGCACGTGTCACGATCCGTCGGGAGGTTGCTCACTGTAATTTTCGAGGAAGTTACGCTGACGGAAGCAGAACCTGTTCCGCCGTTGCCGCCTCCATTGTTGTCATCCGGCTGATCGTCCGTCGTTGCGGCTTCCTTGGCGATGGTAATGCCAACGCTGGTGCCCTTTGCGACTTCTGTTCCGTACGGTACAGTCTGGCTGATAACCGTGCCGGCGGTCTCTGTGCTCTCCTGCTCATGCACGGAACCCAGCGACAGTCCAGCTTTTTCCAAAGCGGCAGTAGCCTGCTCTACGGTCATGCCCTTCAGATTCGGAACCGTCTTGTTGGTGTTTGCCGAACCGGAAGATACAATCACAGTAATGGTAGAACCGACTTCTACATCTTCTCCGGCTTCCGGATCACTGCCGATGACATAGCCCTGTGCCACACTCTCCGAGGTTTTTTCGGTGCGCTTTGCCTTCAAGCCCTTGGCGCGCAAAGCACTCTGCGCATCTTCATAGCTCTTGCCTGCCAAAGACGGAACCGAAACCGTGTTGGTTTCTTCCTCATCCGCAACGACAGAAGCCAATGTCAGCGATACCGTTGTTCCGGCATCAATCGTCGTCTTTGCGCGCGGGTTCTGGTCGATGACGTCTCCGTCAGAATAATTCTTATCTTCCGCTTCGCTCTTTGTGAACTCCTGTTCGGTAATCTGGAAGCTGAAGTCGGAATATTCGCTGTTGCCCTTGATGTCCTTGGAGTAGTTCAAACCGATGAACTGCGGTACCTGCAATGTTTTCGTATCGCCGCCGCTGTTCACCATCTTCAAGGCAAAGAACGCCACAACTGCCAGCAAAACGACAATCACTGCACCGGCAACCACCTTGCCTGTACCGCTGGATTTCTTTTTGCCGCCGTTCGAACGCTGTCTGACCGGCGCTTCGTATTCATCATCGTCGTCGTACGGTTCT
Organism: Butyricicoccus intestinisimiae; assembly: GCF_018918345.1. Lineage (NCBI taxonomy): Bacteria > Bacillati > Bacillota > Clostridia > Eubacteriales > Butyricicoccaceae > Butyricicoccus > Butyricicoccus intestinisimiae. The sequence goes on along the minus strand of NZ_JAHLQI010000001.1, from coordinate 236,002 downwards.
GCGGGGCGCTGCACATAATTGCTGCTCGGCTGCGAACGGCTCAGATTGTCCGTCGCACGCGGCACGTACTGTGTTGCGTCCTCATCCGTCTCTGCCGCCGGTGTGTGCGGAATATATTGTGTCGCATCTTCATCATGATGATACGGAATCGCGCGGGTTTCGTCCAAATCGCTGTTATGCGAGGAATAATTCAGCACCAAATTCGGATTGGAACGCAGGCGTTCCATATCGCGGAACATATCCATTGCGGAGCTGTAGCGCTGGTTGACGTTTGCGCACATCGCGTGCATGACAATTTCATCCATCGCCTTCGGAATTTCCGGCACAATGCTGCTCGGTACCGGCGGTACCGTATTCAAATGCTGCATGACAACCGCAACGGCGGTATCACCGCGGAACGGCAAGGTTCCGGTCAGCATCTCATACATCACAACGCCCAGCGAATACAGATCTGTGCGGAAATCGACCGTAATGCCCTTTGCCTGCTCCGGAGAGATATAGTGCACGGAGCCAATCGCCTCAGATGACACCTTGCGTGTTTCCTGGCTGTTTGCAAAGCTGGCAATGCCGAAATCCATGACCTTTGCCGTGCCGTCACGCAGCAGCATGATGTTCTGCGGCTTAATGTCCTGATGGATGATGCCGCGGCTGTGCGCGTGATCCAGTGCGCGTGCTACCTGCTGTGCAAAATATAATGTTTCCTGCCATGTCAGGTGATGCTTCTTGCGAAGATAATCCTTCAGGGTGACACCCTCACACAATTCCATGACGATATACTCCGGACAATTGTCCGCATGACATACATCATAAATCGAAACAATATTGTTCTGTGAGAGCTTTGCTACCGCCTGTGCCTCGTTGTAAAAGCGCTTGCGGAATTCTTCATCCTGTGAAAATTCTTCTTTCAGGACCTTAATGGCAACATAACGATGGAGAACGGTGCAGTAGGCCTTGTATACAATGGCCATACCACCGGTTCCGATCACCTCGCGGACTTCATACCGTCCCCCGAGTGTTTGTCCAACTAAATTTTCCATTCCCATGTCTCCTACTTGGTGTACAATACAACAGTAATATTGTCATTCCCACCGGCCTTGCAAGCCAGCTCAATCAATTGCGTGCACGCCTGTTCCATCGTCGGCGCCTGCGAGACAGCCGCCGCGATCTCTGCGTCCGTCACCGGACCGCTCAGACCGTCCGAACACAGAAGCAGCGTCTGCCCCTCGTGCATCTTGATTTCATATACATCCGCTTCGACGCTGCTGTCTACGCCAACTGCCCGCGTAATGAGATTGCGTCCCGGATACGTCTTAGCCTCCGCCTTGGTCAGTCGTCCGCTGCGAACCATCTCTGCAACCAGCGAATGATCTGCGCTCATCTGTGCGATTTTGTCCCCATCAATCAGGTACGCGCGGGAATCGCCGACGTTGGCGAGAATCACACGATCATCCACGCAGATGCCGCCAACCAGCGTCGTGCCCATGCCGTTGTATGCCGGAGAGGATTGAGACAGCTCAAACACCTCTGTGTTCGCCAGCTTTACAGCCTTTTCGACCAAATCCGCCAGTGTGTCTGTACTGGTGTCTGCGGCATCCGCCGTTTGTATGGTCTCCAAGAACCGATTCGCTGCACGCTCACTGGCAATATTTCCGGCGCGGGCACCGCCCATGCCGTCGCAGAGAACGAGAAATCCCATCCCGCTTTCCGGAACGTCTACGCGAAAGGTATCTTGATTGTTCGCTCGAACCAGACCTTTATCGGTTTTGCCATATGCTTTCATTGTATCACTCTTTCCCGAACGTTTCACCGATGTGCCTGCGGCGCAGCTGCCCGCAAGATGCGTCAATATCCGGCCCCAATGTGCGCCGGACTGTCGCCGTGACTCCGTTCTTTTCCAAAATATTTTGAAAAGCCGCGACATGCTCCTTCGGTGAAGTGCGCAGTCCGCTCTCCGTAACGTGGTTTAAAGGGATTAGATTTACATGCGCCGGACGGCCGCGCAGCAGCTCAGCCAGCTTTCTCGCTTGCCATGGGCGGTCGCTGACCCCGTCAATCATCGTATATTCATACGAAATTCTGCGCCCTGTCATGTCAAAATAATCTCGGCAGGCGGCAATCAGCTGCTCGACAGGGAAGCTCTTGTTGACCGGCATGGTAGCGCTGCGGCTCTCATTGTCCGGAGAATGCAGGGAAATCGACAGGGTAATCTGCAGCTTCTCCTCAGCGAGGCGGCGAATCTGCGGCACCAAGCCGGACGTAGACAGCGAAATATGGCGCTGTCCGATGTTCAGCCCCTCCGGCGCACCGACCAATCGGATAAACCGCAGGACATTGTCATAGTTATCCAGCGGCTCGCCGGTTCCCATCAGTACAATGTTGGAGATGCGCTCGCCGGTGTCCTTCTGCATAAACAGAATCTGATCGAGAATTTCGCCGGCAGACAGGCTTCTGACCAGTCCGCCCAGACCCGATGCGCAGAACTTACAGCCCATTCGGCAGCCCACCTGAGATGACACACAGGCGGAGTTGCCATGATGGTACCGCATAAATACGCTCTCAATGCAGTTGCCGTCGTGCAGCTCCCACAGATATTTGATTGTGCCATCCACTTTGGATACCTGCTTGCGCAGGATCTTCGGCGCCGTCAGCAGATACTGTTCGGACAGCTTAGCGCGAAGCTGCTTGGAAACATTGGTCATTTCATCAAAGGAAGAAACGCCCTGATGCAGCCATTGAAAGATTTGTCCTGCACGAAACGGCTTTTCCCCCATCCCGCGCAGCTCTTCCTTCAGCTCCGGCAGTGTCCGGCATTTAATCTCAGGTTTTGTCATATGTCAAATCTCCGATGAAAGCACCTGCGTGCTGTCATCTTTTTCATAGTAAGCCATTTTTCGGAATTTTGCAACAAAAAATCCATCTGTATGATGTACCTGCGGCAGTAGAGTGACAGACCCATCCACAGGTTGTTCACACACAGGCAGAGAAAATGTCTGTTTTTCAAACTGCGGCGTGCTGTTTAAAAAAGCTTCCACAATTTCTTCGTTTTCTCGGCGCAGCACAGTGCACGTCGAATAAACCAAAATTCCACCTTTTTTTACGTATCGTGCTGCATTTTTCACAATTGCCAGCTGAATTTCCGGCAAAGACTCCAATGCACTCGCATCTTTATAGCGAATTTCCGGCTTTTTGCGAATAATGCCCAAGCCGGAGCACGGCACATCACACAGCACATAATCAAACGCTTCCTCCCATTCTGGTCGGAACTGTGCGGCGTCCTGCAATTGCGTGTGGATGTTGTCGAGTCCCAAACGCTGTGCGCCTTCCTGAATCTTATGCAGCTTGTGCTCATAAATATCGCACGAGGTTACACTGCCGGTGTTTTCCATGCGCTCAGCGGCAAAAAAACTTTTGCCTCCCGGCGCCGCACAACAGTCCAGTACGCGGCTGTTCGGCTTCGGATCAAGCGCATACACGCTCATTTGGCTTGCGCCGTCCTGTACCGTGACAAGTCCCTCGCGGAAAACATCCAGCTGTTCCAAGCTGCCGGTTCCGGAGACCGTCAGGCAGTTCGGAACGCTCTCGTGTACTTGCACGCTGACACCCTGCTGCACAAGGCGCGATTTCACCGTTTCGGTGTCGGCCTTTCGCGTATTGACGCGCAAAACAGTCGGTGCCGGTTCGTTGTCCGCTTCCAGCAGCAGTCGCGTCTGTTTCACGCCGAACTGTTCCAAGTACAATTCTGTCAGCCAGCGCGGATGGCTGTACCGCAGCGAGTAGTATTCCGCCTTTGTCTCACAGTCCGGCTGCGGCAGCTGGTCGACATGACGCGCAATGGTTCGCAGCAGTCCGTTGACATAATTCACGGTGCGCGCGTCTGCGCGGCACAGCGAACGCGCCAGTCGAACGCTTTCATTGACCGCCGCCGAATTGGGAACGCGATCCATCCAAACCATTTGATACACCGCCATGCGCAGGACATCCAGCACGCGCGGATGAACCTTTTTCAAACGAACCTTGGAGTAATGCGCGAGATAAAAATCGCACATCGCTTGGTTTTGCAGCACGCCGCCGACCAATGCAGTTGCCAGCGCAGCATCGCGCTTGGAAAGACCCGCCGCATATTTCTTCAGCGCCGGTGCGCTCCATGCGTCATCTTCTCGAATGGCAAACAAAGCCCGTGCCGCTGCCTCGCGGGCGGAGGTATTCTCACGCATGCTGTTCCTCCTCTCGCTTCTCAGCAGCCAAGAACCGTTCCCGGCTCCATTGCATGACCGCGCAGGTAGTCACCGGCTGCCATGCGCTTTTTGCCGACCATCTGAATTTCTGTAATCTGCAAAACACGGCCGTCGCCGCAAGCGACGAACAAGCCCTTCTTCGGATCTGCAACCGTCACCGTACCTGCCGGTACCTGCGCAGTTTCGTCTGTCATGCGCGACTGGAACAATTTGAGGCGCACATCTCCGCGTGTGGTCACTGCAACCGGCCACGGATCCAAGCCGCGAATCTGGTTGTGTACGTGCTGTGCCGGTTTGCTCCAATCAACAACCGACATCTCTTTGCTCAGTACAGACACATAGGTGGATTGTGCATCGTCCTGCGGCGTGCGCGCAATGCCCTGCGGCAGACGTTCCAGCGTTTCCGCCAGCAAATCCGCGCCCATCGCTGCCAAACGGTCAAACAGCTCCCCTGCGGTCTCGTTCTCGCCGACCGGCGTTTCGCTGGTCAGCAAAATATCACCGGTATCCAAACCGCGATCCATATACATCGTCGTGACACCGGCGGTCTGTTCGCCATTGAGCACCATCCACTGCACCGGCGCCGCGCCGCGATACTTCGGCAGCAGGGAGCCGTGTACATTGATGCAGCCGTATTTCGGCAGATCCAGCACATAGCCCGGCAGCAGTTTTCCGTATGCCACAACAATAATAACTTCCGGATTCAGCTCGCGCAGCAGCTCCAGCTGGCTCTCATTTTTGAAGGAATCCGGCTGATACACCGGAATATCGTGTGTCAAGGCAAGCTGCTTTACAGGCGGCGGAGTCAGCTTCATTTTGCGTCCCTGCGGCTTGTCCGGCTGGGTAAATACGCCGACAATTTCATGTCCGTCCTGAATCAAGCGCTCCAGCGAGTTGACTGCAAAATCCGGCGTTCCCATAAAGACCAGTCTCATTCTACTTCGTCCTCTTCCTCGTCCATGTTGATATACTCGGTTACCTTTTCCGTAAATACATGGCCATCCAGATGGTCAATCTCGTGCAGGAATGCACGTGCCGTCAAATCATGCGACTGAACCGTGAACCATTCGCCGTTTCTGTCCTGCGCGCGAACGGTTACGATGCGCGGACGGGTAACCATACCGAATTTATTTGGAAAGCTGAGGCAGCCTTCCGAACCGGTCTGCTCCCCTTCGGTTGCAACTACTTCCGGATTGACCATCTCAATAATTTTGTCATTGTCCAGCGTGTCGAGCACCACGCAGACACGGCGCATATAACCGATCTGCGGGCCTGCCAGACCTACACCGTTGGCATGTATCATTGTCTGGGTCATATCCGTCAGGATGTTTCCCAACTTCTTGTCAAATTTTGTTACCGGATGACATTTCTTGTACAAAATCGGATCCGGATCATAAATAATAGGTCTTACAGCCATTTGATAAACTCCTCTTGGTTTTTATGATTCTATCTGTATTATATCTGCATCGGGTTGACATCTGCATACATGGTCACCCCGCGGAAATTGCGGCTGGCACCTGCTTCCCGCAAAATACCATCAAGCAACGCGCGTCGGCGCTTGTTGTCCGGACAGCGGATGGTCAAATGATAGCGGTATCGGTTTTGCACCCGCACCACAGTTGCCGGTGCAGGCCCCAAAATCGGATAGCAAAAATCCGAAAACGCGCCAGCCATCAAGCTCTCCATACGCTGCTTGACGGCGACCAGCGCCGCCAAGACATCGCGTTCACGTTCTCCCACGGCAGTCAGCACAACCAACTGCGCAATGGGCGGACATTGCAGCATCCGGCGGCGTTCTATCTCCGCCTCATAAAATCGTTCGTAATCCTGCCGCGCTGCGTCCAAAATCACCTCGTCCTGCGGATGATACGTCTGAATAATCGCCTGTCCCTGTGTCTGCCGGCGTCCGGCGCGTCCCACAACCTGCGTGAGCAGAGAGAACGTGCGCTCGCGCGCGCGGTAATCCTGCGCAAACAGCGATTGATCCGCGTCTACAATACCGACCAGCGTCACGCGGTCAAAATCCAATCCCTTGGTGACCATCTGTGTGCCAAGCAAAATATCCGCTTGATCTTCTGCAAACGCTTCCAGCAGCTTCGCATGCGAGCCTTTGGTGCTTGTCGTATCCGCATCCATGCGGAGAATTTTTCGCTCCGGAAACATCTGCTGCAGTTCTGTCTCCAACCGCTGTGTGCCGGTGCCCTCCCATTTGAGGTGCGTGCTGCCGCAGTTCGGGCAGGTGCGCCGGACGGGAATGCTCTTGCCGCAATAGTGACACATGAGGCGGTGATTGACGGAATGATACGTCATCGAAACACTGCACGACGGACACGCTGGCGTCCAGCCGCACGATGGGCATGTGACTTGTTTGGCAGCACCGCGCCGATTTAAAAACAAAATGCACTGATGCCCCTCCGCAAAGCAGCGCTGCATGGCCTGCCGCAAAACGGGGCCGATGGCGCTGATATACCCTTGCTGTATCGTGCCGCGCATGTCTGCAATCGTGACGCGCGGCAGTGCTGCACCGGAATACCTCTCGCGCAAATGCAGCACGGGATATTTTCCGGTCTCTGCGCCATAAAATGTCTCAATCGCAGGTGTTGCAGAGCCGAGCAGCACAAACGCATTTTCCTGCATCGCACGGTATTTTGCCACATCCCGCGCATGATAGCGCGGACTGTTTTCGGATTTATAGGCGTCATCCTGTTCTTCGTCCAAAATGATAAGCCCCAAATTCTGCGCCGGTGCGAATACTGCCGACCGTGTGCCGACAATCACGCGGGCTTCTCCGGAGCGAATTCGTTTCCAGCTGTCATATCGTTCTCCGACCGACAGGGCGGAGTGCAGTACGGCTGTGCAGCTGCCGAACTGCGCCATAAATTTGCAAATCAGCTGCGGCGTCAAGCCAATTTCCGGTACAAGGACAATCGCGCTTTTCCCAGCCTGCAACGTGCGGTCAATGAGCCGCATATACACCTGCGTTTTGCCGCTGCCCGTCACACCGAACAGCAGTGCCGCTTCCGGATGTCCGGACAGCAGCAGCGGTTCCATGCGGTTATACACCGTCTGCTGCGCCTGACTGAGCACAAACTCTTTTCGTTCCGACAGTTCCGGCTGCTCGGGCAGTCGGAACGTTTGTTCCTCCCATTGAGCCAGCATACCATTTTTGACCATGGCACGGATTGTGCTGTCGCTCGCACCGGTCATATATTTCAGGTCTGTCCGGCTCATGCGTCCTTCCTGCGCCAACACACTGACAATGTCCATACGAACCGAACTGCGTCCGCGTTCTGCCATTGCCATCGCGTCATCGTACGGCATGCCCAGCCGATGCATTGTCACGGTCTTGTCGTTCATGCGCCGGTCAAAGGTACTCGTCTGCTGCAAAATGTGCTGCTGCACCAGCGCGTGGATTTGTTGTTCCGGCAGCGCACCACCGCACAGCTCGGTCAATTTCTTGACCGCAATCGCACGCTTTCGTTTGGAAAAATTCTGTAGCACCGGATAGGTCGCTGCAAGCTCCTGCCTCATCGCTTCGGTTGTTGATTTCGTCAGCTCATATCGCTCGGTTTTGCGAAACCAAAGCCCTGCCGGCAGCATCGCGCGGGCGCAATCATAAAACGTGCAAAACAGCGTGGAACACAAATGCGCCGCCAGAGACAGCGCGTGTTCGTCTAACACCGGTTCCGCATCCAGCACCTCCAGTATGCACTTGCGCTCATATTGTGCCCGCGGGTCGCAGCCCATGCGCACAACAATCGCCTCCCGCGTGCGGTCACCGCGTCCAAACGGAATGAGCACCCGCACGCCGGGCACGACTGCTCCCGCCAGCTCCGGCGGAATGTCGTAGTCGTACAGCTTATCAAACGCATACGTCGCGCCGGAAATCGCTACACGGCAAACTTCTTGTTTCATGCATTTTTATCGCGGTACAGAGCAACGAGACGTTCGAGCAGAATATCCGCCACGCTGTCTTTTTCCATCAGCTCCAGCGGCTCTACTTTTCCGTTTCGATACAGCAGCGTGACAACGTTGGTGTCACCTGCAAATCCTGCACCCTTTACTTTCAAATTATTGGCGACAATGACATCGCAGTTTTTCTTCTGGAGCTTCTTCGTCGAATTTTCCAGCAAATCGCGTGTTTCCATGGAAAAACCGCAAATAACTTGGTCATCGCGGCGTTTTTCACCGATTTCCGCCAGAATATCCGGATTTCGCACCAAAGAAACCGACATATCATCGTCATGTTTTTTAATCTTATCGTCCTGAAAGGTCGCCGGCCGATAATCTCCGACAGCCGCCGCCTTGATGACAAGATCAGACTGCGGCAGAGCCTGCATGACCGCTTCGCGCATATCACATGCAGACGTAACAGGAACCATGCGCACACCGTCCAGCGGTTCCAGCGCGACCGGACCGGAAATCAACGTGACTTCCGCCCCGCGCATCTTCGCACTGCGGGCGATGGCATACCCCATTTTGCCGGTAGAATGATTGGACAGAAAGCGCACCGGATCCATCGCTTCCCGCGTCGGACCCGCTGTGACCGTCACATGCATGCCCTGCATGTCCTTTTCTGTCAGTGCGTCTAAAATTGCCTGCTCAATCTTCTCTACATCTGCCAGCTTGCCCTTTCCGGTGTCTCCGCATGCCAGATGACCGGATGCCGGTTCGACAAACAGACATCCGCGCCGCTTGAGCGTGGTGATATTTTCCTGTACGGCCGGATGCTCATACATCGCCGTGTTCATCGCCGGAGCAAACAGCACCGGCGCACGGGTAGCGAGCAGCGTTGTGGACAGCATGTCATCCGCCACGCCGTGCGCATATTTGCCCAGAATGTTGGCGGTTGCCGGAACAACGGCAAAAACATCTGCCGCCTTGGCGAGCGAGATATGTTCCACCTCCCACGGAAAATCACGGTTGAACATATCCGTCACGACGCGGTTTCCGGACAGCACTTCCAACGTGAGCGGCTGAACAAATTCACACGCATGTTCTGTCATAATGACACGAATCTGTATGCCCTTCTTGTGCAGTCGGCTGACCAAATCACAGGCTTTGTATGCCGCAATGCCACCGGTTACACCGAGAACGACAGTTTTACCGGAAAAGTTCATCGCTTGCAGTTCCTTCTTCTGTGTCAGTCTCATCAACGGTTTCTACAGTCTCGTCTGCGCCGTCCTCTGCAAACAAATCAGTTTCCTCCTCGGCGGAAGCAGCAGCAACAAAATCCTCCGGCTGCTTTTCCGGCTCCGGCTTCGGTCCTTCGCGGTACTCAATGGTGCCGTCGCTGATTTCGTCCAGTGCGAGCTTGACCGGCTTATCCGGCAGCTCCTTACCGGTCGTTTCTTCTTCCGAGCACAGATCGCGTGCGCGCTGTGCGGACAGATTAACCAGCAGATAGCGGTTGTTGACCTTCTTCATCAAATCCTGCATAGATGGCTTTAACATAGTATATATACTCCTTTAATAAACGCTTGTTTTTATTATTTCAGTGTCACACGAGAAGAACGGCATGCCTCTGCCTGCATGATAGCGAGCACATCACTGACCGCCTGTTCTACGGTGTTGTTGATAACGATATAATCAAATTCCGGCGCGAGCGTCAACTCATGCTTGGCGGTATCCAGACGGCGCTGAATGACTTCCGGTTCTTCTGTTCCGCGTCCAATCAATCTGCGCTCCAGCTCTTCAAAGCTCGGCGGTGCGAGGAAAATACGAACCGCTTCCGGCCGAATGTCCTTGACCTGCATGGCGCCCTGCACTTCAATTTCCAGCAAAACATCTCTGCCGGCCTGTAATTCTTCATCTACCGGTGCCGCCGGTGTGCCGTAACAGTTGCCGCTGAACTCTGCATGCTCCAAGAAGCCGCCCTGTTCCGCAAGCTGCCGGAACGTTTCGCGGGCCATAAAATGATAGTGCACGCCGTCCTGCTCTCCTGCGCGCGGTGCACGGGTCGTAGCAGAGATAGAGTAAAACAACGGCTTGTGCGCACGTACTTCCTTGAGCACGGTTCCTTTGCCGACACCGGACGGGCCTGTAAGCACAAACAAAATTCCTTTTTCAGACATCGATTTTTTCCTCCTCTGTACTGCGGCTGTCCATTCTTCCCGAAATGGTCTCCGGCAGAATCGCAGACAACACAACGTGGTCGCTGTCCATAATAATGACTGCGCGCGTGCGTCTGCCATATGTTGCATCAATGAGCATGTTGCGGTCACGCGCTTCCTGAATCGTGCGCTTAATCGGCGCAGACTCCGGCGAGACAATCGCAATGAGACGATCCGCAGAAATCATGTTGCCAAATCCAATATTGATGAGCTTCATGAGACGCCTCCGTTACTCAATGTTCTGGATCTGCTCGCGGATTTTTTCAATCTCTGCCTTGATGTCCACGACAATCTGTGCCATTTCCATATCATTTGCCTTGGAACCAATGGTATTCGCTTCGCGGTTCATTTCCTGTACCAAGAAATCCAGCTTGCGGCCAATCGGCTTTTCTTCTGCCGCCATGATTTCCAGCTGATGCATGTGGCTGCGCAGACGAACGGATTCTTCATCTACAGCTGTGCGGTCTGCATAAATCGCCGCTTCAGCCAAAATACGCTGCGGGTCAATCGTGGTATCCGCCAGAACCTCATTCATGCGAGCGGTCAGCTTGGCGCGGTACTCTGCCACTGCCTGCGGCGAGCGCTTCTCAATTTCTGTGACATAGCGCAGAATGGTCTGCTCGCGCGACAGCACATCTTCCTTCATTTTCTCGCCTTCGCGGGCGCGCATCTCGCAAAAATCTGCGCCTGCGGCCTGGAGCACCTGCAAAACATCTGCAGTCAGCTCGTCAGCATCCGCTTCCTGCTTCTCTGTCGTAAAGACATCCGGCAGACGGGAAGCCGCCATCACACTGACATCGTCCTGCATATGATACGCATCACGCATCTCATGCAGCAGTTCCAAATAATTTTCCAGCAGCTTCCGATTGAGAGAGATTTTCACATCGTCGGATGCGCTCGCATCAATCGTAATGAAAATATCCACTTTGCCGCGTGCAATCATCTGGCTGACAGCAGTTTTGACCGCCTCCTCCAGAAAGCCGTACATGCGCGGAGCCTTTACGTTGACATCCAGATAGCGGTGATTGACGGAACGAAGCTCAACGGTGATGTCGCGGCTGTGCAGCATCTGTCTTGCTCGTCCGTATCCGGTCATGCTTTTCAAGAAAATTCCTCCTATTTGATGGTTTTTTCGTCCCTTTTTCTACTCGCCATATGCTCGAAAAGGGTTCTTCAGTATATTGTAACAGCCCGCCTTGCTTTCGTTCAAGCAAAACGGGCCATTTTCGTAATAAATCTCTAAATATTTTTTAAATTTTCTCGTTTTTCTATGCATATTCACAATACACATTTACCAATGCAGGCGTTCAAACAGATAGGCAATGACTTTAGAGAACACGATATCATACAGTACAAAGACTATTAAAATAATTGGCTCAATCGCCCATGCGTGGTCTGCCAGCACAGACGGAATAAGGTTGAGCAGCGAGCCAGACAAAAAGACAAGCAAAAACGCAACCACACCGCAAAACAGCAGTTTGAGCACCCATTCGACCGGCTGTCGGTGAATGCGTTCAATCAGATTCTTGACAATCGTATACGGTCCAAAAAACGCCGCATAAATCAGCGCCACTTCTTTGGACGGCAGCAGCAGAAACGCCAAGATTGCCGTCGCCAGCACCGTGAGAACGCCGTATCCCAAGCCGCCGCGCAGGACAGCGAGTGCGGCTATCATGCCCGCAATGGCTGCAACAGTCAGGCGCATGCCCGGCAGCAGAGAGCCGAGCAGCAGCACGACGATACTGAGTGCTGCCATCATGGCGCAGAATGTCAATGTATTGTTGTGTTTTCGTTCCATGTCTTTCGCCTCGTTTCTTTAACAGCTGCCGCCTCCGCAGCAGCTGCACAGACAGTTCAGGCACGCCAGCTGCATACAGCAATCCGCCGCATCGTTTTGCTGCATCGGGCGATAGCCGCCGTATACCGAGCTATTGTTCAAAACATTTTGCATACGGCGGTATTCCATGTTTCCCGGCGCCATCGCACACGCCTGATTGATTTCCTGCGCAGCCTCATCGAACCAGCCCTTGCGATAGCACACATTGGAACGCAGAAAATGCCATTCGGCGTCACGATTGGAAATGCGTGACAGCAGTTCTTCCGCCATACCGATATTGCCCACATTGATTGCGTTGCGCACCTGTACATACACGCCGGCATTGGAGCCGGAATAGCTGGAGGAATACCCATTGAATCCGCCATTGGAAGCAGCGCCGGTATATGCGCCGCCGGAACTGCTCTGCTGCGAATAGGAGCTGCCGGTTCCACCATTCTGCCGCTGCTTCATGATCGTGTCATACGCGTCATTGATTTCCTGCATTTTTTCTTTTGCAAGATCTGCCAGCGGATTGTTGATGTAGTTGTCCGGATGATACTTTCGCGCCAAGTCTCGGTAAGCGCGCTTGATCTCATCTTCTGAAGCGGATGGCGAAACGCCGAGTACCTTATAAGGATCCATGCCTGTTCTTTCCTCCATGATTTGAAAATGTGCCGTTCAAAACCAGCCGCGTAACTTCCGGCAGTCCCTGACACAAAATATTTTCTATAATCCCCGCATCCCGCAGTGGATGCAATAATATATATGCATGATATGCCGCTGCGAGCGACTGCAGCAGCGTGTGATTCATCGCATCTTTCACCGGCAGCAGCAGCTCCGGCTGCGTCATCTGCCAGCGCAGCAGCACGGGGTTGTAGCTGCCGGATGCAAAATCGTCCTGTATGTCATCACAGGCATCGACAAGATAAATCCATCTGCCCACGTGATAAAACATCTCTTGCAGGATGCGGCCGTCTGTGCGCCAGTCCGCGACCGCTGCCCGCAAAATGGATGCGAAAGCATCGGCAGGGCGATCCAGCGACGGCGTTTTTTGTCGTTCCAACGCGCTCAGCTGCGCAAGGCAACTCTGCGTTTCCCGGTCAAAAAGCGGCAGCTCTGCCGCCGCCTTGCGGTATCCGCGGCGAAGAAACAGCCGAAATATCTTTGCCGCCAGACGCTTTGCACCGCGGTCATCCGCGATGGTGTCCGCCAGCTTATGCCAGCATAAAATCACACTGACAGCGGCAGCACGTATCATCCCATCGCTGCTCGCCGCACAGGTTCGGCGGCGAAACGGGTGCATGACGCACCGCCGTTTACATTGTTCCCCGCCGCCAGGCTCCAACGCATCCAGCACCAATGCCAGATACGTGCAGTCATAGCTGAGCATCATCGTCTGCATGAAGCCGTACCGGCGGCGAATGGTGTGGCACAGGCCGCAATAGACACTTTGAAAGCGCTCCCACTCGCGCACCTTGAGTTCTCCGCGCAGCGGTCGAACAAATCCGAACATTGTGTTTTTTCACCTCAAAATACATTTTACTGTATCTTTGCTCAGAATACAAGGCTGACGCACGCGCCAGCCTTGTAAATCTCCGAAAATTTACAGTTTGGAAATAGTGTAGATCGGCTTCTTATTCTTCTGATGCCTATTGACAAGCAGTGCGCCGGCGATGCCGAGGAAGAAACCTGCACCGCCCCACAACTCCGGTATCGGAAGCGAAGCGACCGCTGCAACCGCGTACAGTGCAAAAAAGAGCACGACCGGAATCACATAGACAATCGCCGCCAATCCCAGCACCTGTTTTGAACTGCCGGTAATCACAACGGTATCACCGATATCCGCGCCTATGGTATTATCCGCAATGACAGTGATCGGCTTGGTGACCATTTCACCGCAGCCGCCACATTTGGAACAGTCATGTCCGCAGGCCGTCTGCCGATGCACGGTCAGCTCTGCCTGATTGCTGGACAGCAGTTTGGTTACTGTCGCTGTTTGCTGCATACTTCATCTCTCCTTTCTTCGAGAGGACGGAATGTTTGTAAAATTTCTTGTGCGCAGCCAATACCGTCTACCGCTGCGCTCATAATGCCGCCTGCATAGCCCGCGCCTTCTCCGCACGGAATCAGACCGGCGATCTGCTGGCTGTGCCGGTTATCCAGCCGCGTCATGCGAACCGGAGAGCTGGTTCGGGTTTCCGGCGCAGTGAGCAATGCATCCGGCGCGTCAAACCCGCGAATTTTTCTGCCGAATTGCCGCAGACCAATCTGCATGTGCGCAAGGACAAAATCCGGCAGCACGCTCCCCAGCGAGGTATATTGTACACCAATCGGATAGGTCGGTGCAACCCGTCCATGCTTGCGCGATGGCTTTCCTGCAAAAAAATCGCCAACCGTTTGACACGGTGCACGGTAACCGCCTGTCAATTGAAACGCACGGCGTTCGATCTCCCGCTGAAATGCCACGCCGCCCAGCGCATCACTAGTCGGAAAATCCGACGGATTGACGGACACCACGATAGCCGCATTGGCATTGCGTCCGTCCCGCGCGTGATAACTCATGCCGTTGGTGACAATGGCATGCGGTTCGCTCTGTGCCGCGACAACCTGTCCGCCCGGACACATACAAAACGAATAGCATGCGCGGCCGTTTTCCCGATGCGACAGCGTGTATTCCGCCGGAGGCAGTGCGGGATGTCCCGCCAGTTTGCCGTACAAGCTGGCGTTTAAGTCTTCCTGTAAATGTTCAATGCGGGCACCAACAGAAAAAGGCTTTGGCTCCAGATACACACCGCTGTGCAGCAGATGTTCAAAGGTGTCGCGCGCGCTGTGACCAATCGCCAAAATCAGACGGTCGCAGGCAATTTCCTGTCCGTCAATCACGGCAGCAGTCAGCGCGCCGTTGCGGCTGCGCACGCCGGTCAGCGTACAGCCAAAATAAACCTCTCCTCCCAAGCGAATGATTTCTTCGCGCATAGAGCACACAACGCGCTTGAGAATGTCCGTGCCGATGTGCGGCTTTGCTTTGTACAAAATTTCTTCCGGTGCACCGTGCTCGACAAAGATCCGCAGCACCCACTCACTCATCGGATCATTGATGCGTGTGGTCAGCTTGCCGTCCGAATATGCGCCTGCGCCGCCCTCTCCGAACTGAATGTTGCTGGCAGGGTCAAATGCTCCGCCAGAGAAAAACGCCGTTACCGCGCGGTCACGGCTTTCCATCGACTGGCCGCGTTCAAAAACACGCGGACAATAGCCATTTTTTGCCAAGACATAAGCGGCGAACAGGCCACCCGGCCCCAAACCGACGACAATCGGTCGGTGCTCCATGTGAGCCGTGCCGGTCGGCACAGGCTGCTGCGCAGGCTTTTTGAGACGTACATCGTTTTTTCCCACGCGCGCAACCACAGCTTCTTCCCGCTGCGTCTCCGCCAAATCCAGCAAAACAGACAGCACACGCGTGATTTTTCCGCGCCGTGCATCAATAGATGCGCGGTAAATATGTGCACCGCACAGCTCTCTCATGGAGAGTCCGCATTTTTTTGCCGCCGCTTCCAGCGCTTCTGCATCTGCAGCGCCAAGCGGCAATCTGATGTTTCCAACTAAAATTGACATGTATCGTTCCTTTGTAGAATAGCAATTGCTGCCACTGAATGGTCAATGGCAGCAATCTGTGTTATGCATTGTCTCGTGAAATCGTAATCTTTACGCTGTAATTTCCGCTGACCGTCGTGCCGTCCGGACTGCTCACGGTGACACCGATGGTGTGTTCACCGTCCGACAATTCCTTAGATGACAGCTCCGCAACCGCTTGAATGTCGTCCGTGCTCACCTTTTTGAGCAGCTTTTCCGGTCCAATCAGGGTGACATCCAAAGATTGCGTATTCAGTGTCACCGTGGCACTGGAATCCTTGTCGTCGTCACTCAGCGTAATATCCGTAATGGTGTATTTCTGTGTGATGTCTTGCGCAACGGATACCGTAACGGTTGCCGAGGCCGGCTGTCCGTCATTCAGCGATACACCGGTCGGCGGCTCAATATCAAACGTATGCGTGTCACCATTTTCCGCCGTGGTCGCGTTGATTGCGCCCAGCTTGATGGACGAAACCGCATCGACTGCGGACGGATCTCCGATAATCTCTACGGATTTCGGCGAAATGGTCGTCGAGATAGCCGCTGCTGCATCCTCCGGAGAGACAGTCACTTCCAGCGGAACCGACTTGATTTCCTTGACCGGAAGCGTCACGGTGATACTCGCGATATCGCGGGAAATATTGGCAGTGTCCACCTGTTTTCCGTTGTCATCGACCAGCTTGTACGAATAATTGTCCGTCAGCGTCTTTTCCACTCCGCTCGTGTCCAAATCAATCACCGCTGTCGACACCTGATCGACAACGGTTGCCGGTCCGGAAATCTTTACTGTTTCCGCCGACAGCTGCGGATCATCAAAGATATAGTTTTTGGATGCCGACTTACTGAGATTGACAGAAACCGGCACTTTTTTGGTTTCCATTTCATCCGCCTTGACGGTGATGCTGTCCGGCGTTCTGCTCTCGCAGGTCATGCCGCTCTCCGGCAAAATGACCGTGTATGACAGTTGATATGTGCCCGGCGCCGTAATGGATTCCGACACATCCGCCTGCACCTTAATTTGTGAGGCGGTGAGTGTTGCCAGCCGATTTGTGGAACCGGACACTTTGACGTCCACCGTCGCATCGGCGCCCTCGATAATTTTTAAATTGTAGTTGTTGTACAGTTGGTCTACACCTGTCAGCTGTACGGCAATATCTTTATATTCCAGCGTGCGTGTTGGATTTTGCGCCCCCATAAAGTAGCTCCATAAAATAAACGCAGCCACAATCGAGAGCAGTTTTGTCAGGACATCATGCTGTGTAATCCATTTTCTCATTTTTTCTTCCTCCCGAAACCAGGAAGCTTGTCCTGCAGATTTTCAAAAAAGCTCGGCGAGGAATCCATATCGGGTCTTTCTTCGTCCAAATCATGCACGAGAAGTTCTGCGCGCAGAATTTCTTCCAGTTGCTCCGGCACCAGATGACGCTGCAGCTTTCCGTCAATCGCAATAGAGATGGAGCCGGTCTCCTCCGATACAACCAGACTGAGCGAATCAAATTTTTCACTCATGCCGACAGCTGCCCGATGGCGGGTGCCAAGCTCTTTGGATAAATTCATGTTGGGAGACAACGGAAGTACACAGCCAGCAGCATGAATGCGCCCGTCTCGAATAATCATCGCGCCGTCGTGCAGCGGTGCACCTTCATAAAAGATGTTTCGAATCAGCTCATCCTTGACGTCTGCGTTGACAACCGTGCCGGTGCGAATGATATCGCTCAGATTTTCTTTTCTTTCAAAGACAATCAACGCGCCGGTGCGCGACCACGACATCTCTGAACAGGCGTGCACCATCTCACGGATCACCGACTCCTCCATCGGAATTGCATCGTTGCGAATCATCAGCGTAGACAGCTTGCTCTTGCCGACGCGCTCCAAAATTCGGCGCAATTCGGGCTGGAATACAATGGCCATGACAACAATGCCCCATGTGAGCACTGCCTTAAACAAATAATTTACCATCGTCAGCTGCAAAATACTGGACAGCCACATGGCGGCAATCAAAATAATGACACCGCGAATAATGCGGGTAGAACTCGTTTCTCGCACCAGCTTGACGATCTGGTAAATAAGAAACGAGACCACCGCAATATCTATCACATCTGAGAATGTCAAAGACATTAAATTTTGCAAAATCACTTGCATATAGTTCATAGAGTTGTTCCGTCTCCCTACTCCCGTCATAAGACGGCTTCCTGCATAGAAATCCATGCTTGATATTATCTTACCACACTTTTTTCAGTGTGTGAACACTTCGTCACAAATTTGGTCAGATTCTTTTCCGCAAATGTGTGCTAAGATGTCACAAAACTTTCGCACCTGCCGCACGGACTGAAACCATCCCGGCGAAATGCGCACGGTTCCGGTTTCCAGCGTTCCCGCTGTGCTGTGCGCGAGCGGGGCACAGTGCAGACCTGCCCGCACACAGATGTTGTGCTCTGCCAGCCGCTGCGCGACGATTTCACACGGCAGCTGGCGGCAGGTGAACGACAAAACACCGGTCTGCTTTTGTGGATTCGGCGACGCGTAAACCGTCACGCCCGGAACTTCACGCAGCTTTTCTGTCACTAAATCGCGCAGTTTGCACTCCCACGCGGCAATCTCCGATTCACCCAGTTTGGATACAAACTGTAAGCCCTCGAACAATCCTGCGATGCCTGCCACATTGACCGTGCCGGATTCCAAGCGATCCGGCAAAAAGTCCGGCATGTCCGCCTGCTCTGACAGGCTGCCGGTGCCGCCCAACAGCAGCGGCGCGGGCAGGTCCTGCGACATCCACAAAAGCATTCCTGTTCCCGGCGGGGCGTATAGCCCTTTGTGCCCCGGCATTCCGACTGCGGCAAGACTGTGCAGCTTGGAAACGGAAAGCGGCAAAACACCGGCGGATTGTGACGCATCCAAAACCAGTGGAATGCCATGCTCCGACAGCAGCGCATCCAATTGTTCCAGCGGTTGGATATAGCCAAAGACGTTGGACACATGGCACAGCACAAAGCAGTCTGCGCCGTCTCGAATGGCCTGTTCCGCCTGTTCCAGCAGCAGCGCATCCTCCCACAGTGCACTGTGCAGCATGGTCAGCTTGAGGTTGTTCCTCTTGACCAGTTCCAATATCGGGCGGTACACCGCGTTGTGCTCAAAGCCGGAAATGGCAAAATGGCGGCGCGTCTGTGCCATCGCGTACAGCGCCATGTTGAGCGCCTGCGTTGCGTTCGCCGTGAATATCACGCGCGTCGGGTCCGGTACATCAAAAACTTGTGCCGCCAGCCGTCTGGTATCATAAATAATATCTGCTCCCAGCATCGCAGGCGGATGCGCACTCCTGCCGGCGCCTCCGGCATGCCGCATCGCCCAGCACATGGCGCGTGATACCGCAGGCGGCTTTTCCAGTGTCGTCGCTGCGTTATCCAGATAAATCATTGGCATCCTCCCAGCACCACGCATCGTTTTCCCTTTGGCGCAGGCAGTCCTGCGCCCGCGCTCGGTCTCGTTGCTCTATGGCAACCGCCCACGCGCATGCCGGCATCTGCTTGGAACGCGGCGGACGGGTCAAAGTATTGGCAATGCCGCAGGCGGTCAGCGCTTGGGACAACCTGAGCGCCTCGCTCTGCGACCGACTCAAAATCAGACGTTTGGATTGCATATCTCCGCACCTCCGGAAAAATTCCTCTTTATCAGTATAAGAAACAGGTGCAGGATTTGTGCCTGTCCCTTGCAAATAACGAACGAGTGTGATAGGATTAAACAATTGAAAGCTATTGAAAAGGGTGAACCACAACATGAACAGCACAACACTTCGTTTGCGTATGGAATCGCTGACGGTTCTCAGCAATCTGCGCAACACAGAGGTATACAAGGCATATGCGGACACGATGTCTGCCCTGTATACCACACCGGTAGAATTTTGTCAGAAATACGCAAAGCTCTGCCGATTCCATTTTGAAAACCGAGATCTCGGCAAGCTCCTCGCGCAGGAGATTCATTTTGATATCAACGTGCTGACCAACCAGCTGCATCAGCCGCTGTCAGCAGAAATCCGCAAGGCGATTGATTTTGATTTATACACGATCAATACGCTGATTTCTCTGTCCGGCGCGGATTTTCTGGAATTCGCAGGCAAGGCCTATCCGAAATTTAGCAGCACACTGCAGGAGCTGCCGACCTTCCCCGCTGGCTCTCCGCTGCCGTTCGGAAACTGCGAGGGTCTGTGTCAGCTGTACCGCAAGCAGGGCTTCGGCTACTTTGCCCGCGCAAACGCATATCAGATTGTTGACAACCAGTTCCAGCCGATCGAGCATCCGGATCCGATTCGCCTGACCGATTTGAAGGGCTACACGCTGGAGAAAAAGACCATTCGAGACAACACGCTTGCCCTGCTCGCAGGCAAGACCTCCAACAACATCTTGCTGTACGGTGACAAGGGCTGCGGCAAATCTTCCACGGTCAAAGCAATTGCCAACGAATACGCCGACCGCGGCTTGAAAATCATCGAGATGCCGATGTCTGAGATTCAGGCATTTCCTATGATTTGCGAGAGCATTGCGCACAGTCCGTTCAAGTTTATTCTGTTCTTGGACGATCTGACCTTCAATTCCGAGGACGAGCGTTTTGTTGCACTCAAGGCGTTTATCGAGGGCGGCGTTGCAGGCAAGCCAAACAATTTGGTTATCTATGCGACTTCCAACCGCAGACACATCATTCGCGAGAAATTCTCCGAGCGCGAAGGTGATGACATTCACCGCCGCGATGCCATGGAGTCCGCATCATCTCTGTCCGACCGCTTTGGCATTCAGATCACATTCTCCAAGCCGGTTAAAAACGAGTACCTGTCTATCGTCGAGCAGCTGGCTGAGGATTACGGCTTGACGCTGGATTTGGACAAGCTGCATCTGCTCGCAGAACGCTTTGCAACACGCAGAGGCGGCCGTTCGCCGCGAACCGCGCGCCAGTTTATCATGCATCAGCTCGCACTGGAAAACGGCGACGCAGAAGACAAAAAAGAACAGGATTGAGAGAATTTTTTCACAGTTTTCTCCCATATCCCTGCATAAAAAGGAAAGTCCCAGTACATCTACCGGGACTTTCCTTTTTCACTTTCACTCCCTTTGAGCGGCGGCATATTTTGCTTGACCAGCAGCGCATTGACCTGTTCTATCTCACATATTTTCTGATTCAGCGCAACAAGAAACACCGCATCGCGCGGAATGCGAGCATACAGCGTGCTCATGCCGTACAGCCGCAGAATGCGTTGTGTTTGTTCCAGCGAGCACTGTGCCGCAAAGCAAATGCGCAAAATATAGTCGCGCTGATTGGTATGCTTTTCGCCGGACAGCAAGCCATAGCCATACCGCTCGGAAAACCCAGCCCGATGAAACACTTGCTGCTGGGTTAGCTGTTTGTGTTTGAGCACGTCTCGAATGTAATTATAAAATGGTTCTGTGCCGCAAAACAGATTTTGCTTTTCCTCACACAGCACCTGTCCGATCTCATCGGAAGATGTCTGCTTCAAGACGGACAGCAACTCCTCGGTAATTTTTTCTTGCATTTTTCCGTGTTCCTTTCTATAGTAAATGTGAGTCTAATATTTTTTTGTAATTAAACAAAATATAATTATTGTATAAAAACTAAAAACAAGCAGACAAATAATCAAAATATATTTTATTTTTGTTTTCAATCTATTTAGCTTGTACTATTTATATTCTGGCACCAACGTTTATAAGAATGAACAAAGTACCGTTTGGGGATTGCTGGAATTGGCAATGTAAAACTACCATATGCCTTCTTCTATTCGATCTCTCTTTATTTTTGTTAGCCGGTATGTACTCGTACCGTGCACCCTCTAGAAAATTATTCGGAAAAAGGTTTCACTTTTTCGCCATCAATTTCAATATAATAATCTATATCAACACATGGCAGAATTGTGTCATACAGATAATAAGATGTACCGTCATGGAAATCAACTCTTTTTTCATTGAATGTAGAGTCATATGAGTCTCGAATTTGAAGTCGCGTATCCATTTTTAATCCAGACCAATTCACCAAAATAACTGTTTCTGAAGATTTTTTCGGACTAATCACTTTATACGCAACATCGTTACAAGATTCCACATGTGAATTCAATTTGCTTTCCAATTCACACCATTTACCACCTAATTGTACAGTTGAAAAATCGCCCACTGCATCATATTCATTTTGTTCAATAAATGTACAAATTGTTTCTCCTTGTATTTTGTAAATAACTTCCGGTTTTTCTTTCCAATAAGTTGCATTTAATGCTTCTTCTGGGGTATTATATTCTCCTCGAATCGTTGTCAAATATAACGAGCCGCTAACTGCGACTATGCATACGATTAAGCCGACTCCCATGACACATACCTGACGTTTTCTTTTGCCCTTTTCCAACTTTCGAATGTAATGAATTATTCTTACAATACAAAACACTGCACATAATCCAAACACTTCACTTATACTATGCCACATGTAACTTATTCACCAAGTTTGTTTAACCTCCTGTAATAATAATTCTTAATCTCTTCTGTATTTTCAATTTGTTGCTCATAACAACGTTGCTCAAAGTCATCCAACAAGTGTAAAAATATTTTTAGAGGTCGTTTTAAATATTCAGCGGGATCATATGCAATAATTCTAAATGACTCATAGGAACACATAATCTGATTAAAAAATGCAGATACTACCAACTCCATGTTATCAAATTCGTAATCTCTATCATCGATCTTTTTTGATAGATATTTTTCTTTTGCACAATGATATTGATGAACAAATGGATAGCTATACATTGTAAATGTTGACCAATTTAGATCTTTTTCCAAATGTTTTTGCTCTAGAAACAATTCTATTTCTTCTAAACCATTAATCGCAAATACAATTTTTTCCGTTCTTTCTTCCAAGTCCAAAAAATATTTTTGTGTATCCATTTGCTTCAAAATATAAACTAGCGTTGCAGTCATATCCTCTACTATCCGTTGCATTCTCCGCCTAGACAAATCTTTTTTTTGTAAAAAAGCCTTATGTTGCATATATTGTCGAAGCAATTTTTCAATTCTTTCTGTATCTATTGGCTCTTGTTCTTTTCCTAAAAATTGTTCTAAAGTAGAATATAGAATCGGAGTCACAAGCATGCAAATCATCATCGGGAGCATTGCATATGCAATATGATTAGAATTCAATGTCTTAACCAAATTTCCAGTATGCATATATTCTGATAGAAATACTACAATCGATGCTCCTATAGAACAAATACTTATAAAGTACATTATCTGAATTAATGCAAATACTATTTTATACCGCTCTATATATTTCCATGGATATAGATAGAGTATTCGACTAAAAATCGGCTGTTCTTTTTCAATCTTACTCAAGTCTTTTCGCCCGATCGCTTTTTGAAATATATAATGCAAACACAACCTTAAAATAAAAAGAGTTATGCCTGGTGTTGTAATGACTATAAATATACTCGCGACAAAATCTCCTCTTGCAGTCATCTTTTAGCTCTCCTCTTTCTATATCTCATAAAATTCGTTACTGTTGATCCCTGCGAAACTTTAGATACATTACCAATGTTTTGTGAGAAGCAGCTGCTTTAGGAACAGTTGCTTCTCAACCAGCCTGTCTAAAACGATACAAAAAAATCAAATACATTTAATATCGTCCGATATAAAATAAATTGCATATTATAATAAGTAGGGCTACAACACCATCTGATGCAAACATGAGAACTTCAACAATCTCAGAAAAGCCATGTATCATTGCTACTAGAATAAGAATCAAATTCCAGAGTATGGATACTATCTGAAGAATTTGCAGGTATAACGCCACCTTCAACACGCGATGGTGTTTCTTCCAAAAGCGAAATAATGGCTTGAGCCAAGCATGCGCTTGCTCATAGGTTGTCGTGTGCCGATAGAAATTTTTTGTGTTTCCATAATGAGCATCTTTGTTTAAATAATAAATTCCTTGCATATTCAATATCTGAAGAATAATTCCGCCAAGAATTCTTTCAATCACCTTTTCACATTCTTTCTATTGCGTCTTCTTGAAAAAAATTTAAATATTCCAATCGCTGTGTCTACTTTTTTCCTAATGCATCTTTTCCATTGGAAAACACAGCTACTGCCAAAATAGTACCAATCACCATATTAAATAAACAGTTCTAAATAATTGCGTTAATATTTTGTTTTATATGCATTTTTTGAAAATAATAGTGAATCTGTTCCCACTCATTTGAAACAAATTCCATATCCTGTATCCGATCATCATCGGAGAAATACAAATCATTTTTTGTCAAATATTCAATCCAAACTTGGATTGACTGCATATTGCAGGCTAACATTTTTAAACGCTTTTTTGTTATGTATGAGCCAGATTTTGATAATAAAAACTTGTCTTTATTCGTCACATATATGTTTTTTCTTACATGTAACCGCGTTCTTGCTTCTCGGGCGTTAAATTTCTTATCATCTAAATACTTTCCTTTGTTTGATGCAACTGCTTGTAAATCAGCTTGTGAATCATAACAGGAATCCCAAATAAAAAATGTGAATATATCAATTCCTAATAGCAAAGTTGCGCCCATCAAATATAAAAACGACCATTCTTCACGCCAAAGAGAAATGACTCCGTGTTTGCATCCAATAATCAATGTAGCAAAGCATATTGCTTGAAGCAAAGAGAACCAATATATGATACTGTGAAACAGATACATTTTCTTATATTCCACTACATATTTTTTCATCGTTGGCAAAAACAAAATTCCAAAAATACCGTTGCTCCTTGCAATTTTAAATACATTCTTCCTAGCCAAGCAATTGTTTAAAACACACCACATCGCAAAATAAGAACTTATCACAGTCAAAGAAGATGCTAAAATGATTCCTTCATAGTCTCCATACATAACACAACATCTCCCATCCACTATCACTCTGAAGTCTTATTTTCTTCGTTTTTTACCTTATTTTTCCACAACTTATATATACGATGAGCGATATAGCTCAGTGGATTGCCAACAGCATCATACGTAATCGCAGTGCCATTGTAACTAGCCAGCAGGTCTTTCCAATCCGAATCCGTATACTCATACGTGTCCGTTGTGGTCTTCTTCGTTTTGGTATTTGTTGTTTCGACTGTTCGAATATTGCCAGACGTATCATAGGTATACGTGTATTCCAAATGCTACTGCGGCAGCTTTTCTGAAATCAACTGATTCAGTCTATCATACTGATGCCATGCTTGCTCTTGCTCCGCTTGCTCGCAATACGTTTATGACAACCATAGTCCTAGTATACTTCCTGTAATAGCCAATATTATGCCAACTAAACATTTTTTGCTAAAAACAGGATTATTCATCATACTCTTTATTCCAAATAGGATAATTACAATTCCGCCTATCCAAGCACACGAGGAATCTAAAAATGCAAGAAGCATTATTAAAACACCGCCCAAAAGAATACCATCAGGATCTTCGTTTCTGTTCAATTATATTCTCCCTCATTCCAGTATTAATGTCCAAAAGTATATCTAGCCGATCCTATCACAAAGTTTATAGCAAAGCTACAATATGTATTCCACACATATTTATTCCACTTAACTCTTCTACTCGGACCCTTCAATCTACCTATAAATTGTTTAGCTTTCGTGTGAATCTTTGTTACAGCCTTCATCATCTTAGAAGTCTTCTTTGCTTTGGTCGATGCAGTCCTTGCGCATTTCTTAACAGCTCTAGATACTATCGAAGCGCCTTTTTTGCGTTTTTAGACTTTGGTTTCCAATACGATGTTTTTTGTACATTATGTCCTGCTCCAGCTATTGACCCTATCGCTCCCCATGCACCATCTTTAACTGCCCTAGTAGCAATTGATCTAGGATTAGGTTTTGTATGACTTTTTTTCGCATCGACGACTTGTTGTGCAGCCGACGCAACTCCTGTTATTAAACCATTCGCAATCATCACACCGCGAACAGGTAAATCTATGGTAGATATTGCGCCTGATACAGCGCCCGATACAGCCGCTGTCCCCAACCCATATGTAAGAATGTTGCATCAGACGTCAAGCTCTCATCATCTGATGCAATCATTCTCTTCATTACCGGATCATAGTGCCGGCTCTGGAGATAATACATATTCAGTTCAGAGTCATAATAATAACCACGATAAAGCATTGGGTTAATAGTACCGATTTCAGAACCCTTTGCATTGGAGACATTGAGGATTTCGCCCCAGCCGTTAGATGAACTCAAGGCTCTTTTCTTCGCCATCGTTCCAGCGTTCTAATGTGACGTTACCGCCCTGCGTGATATACTCATGCTTCACGCCGTCTACCGTCTTGCTGTCGCGCACGCCATCCATATCATAATGATACGAGATAGACTTGCCGTTGCCCTTGGCTGTTGCAAGATCATGTGCATCTTCCCACGTGAATTTCCACGCAGTGCTATTATTATAGCTCAATGGATTGCCAACAGCGTCATATGTAATCGCAGTTCCATTGTAACTGGTCAGCAAGTCTTTCCAGTCCGAATCCGTATACTCATACGTGTCCGTTGTGGTCTTATTCATTTTGGTATTGTCGTTTCGACCTTTCGAATATTGCCAGACGTATCGTAAGTATATGTGTATTTCAGATGTTGCTGTGGCAGTTTTTCTGAAATCAACTGATTGAGTTTATCATACTGATATTCTGCTATTACTGTCGATCCCTGCGAAACTTTAGATGCATTGTCAATGTTTTGTGAGAAGCAGCTGCGTGAGGCAGCTGCTTCTCTTTTCCGTTATATCATTTTATCTCTCTGTTTTTTTGTTAAGCTGCTGCCAAAATAGCACCAACCACCATATTAAGTACAGCAAGCACCAAACCGATGATAGAAATTGCCAATGCGGCATTCGCCTTGCTCCACTGCTGTGCCTTTGCCTTTGCAGCCAGAACAATACCGATAATGCTCAATACCAACCCGCCTAAAGCGAATAGCAAAGATAAAATCAATCCGATAATTGCTACGACTAATGCCGCAGTTGCACTCTTCTTAGTTTCCATGGTTATTTACTCCTTTTTGTTTTATTGCAAAATTATATATGTCTTGAATGGAATCAAACAAATCTTGCTCTCGTTCCTTAAATGGGCAGTCTCCCGCGCGATCCAGCATGTCTTGAAAGATTTGATATTGCTCAATGATAGCAGAAGAATCATCTCGGTGCCCCGCTACATTATTTTGATGAAATTCTTTCATACGGCGGGCAAAATGTATGGCCGCAACAACTGCTCTTTTACGGCAGCGATTTTGTTCTTCTTCCGTTTCCGCCTGCTGTAGCTCAGACATTGCCTGTTCAAAACGCTGTTCCAAATCTTCATACGTCATAAAGATCAGACTTTCTTTCCGCATATTTCGCGGCATTCCCATCTTAGCGGAAAGCTCTTCTACTTCACACAGACAATCCAATGCATATTTCACGCCAGCCTCTCGCTTTTCTTCCGACCATCCAACAATTTGCAACCACTCATTGACAAGCGGCGGCTGCATATCAATCGCACGGCTCTGAAGTTCTTTTAGAATCTTTTTGCGGAAGCCTCGATGTCCTTTGGGCGGTATGGTATCCCACACTTGTTGTGCTGCTTGGAATCGTTCTACTGCTTCATGAAATGTATATGTCGGCTTCGGTGGCGTCTCCATATGATTGTCTTTACCTAAAAATTTCCAAGGAATGAAATACACGGCTGCTATTAGCGTAATAGCATAGATATAAGTAAATGCTTCAATTCCAGATTTAATGTCAGGGCTTTTAGATACAGGGATAATAATACAAAACAACAAAATAGTCGAAACAACTATCGACATATGATAGTAGAATTGAAGAATATGATAACGAATCTTATATTTTTGGATATACGAATTCATATATCGTCCCCAAAACCAAATCCTCCAAGGTAACAATGAATCAATGTCGCGTTGTCGTATATCGCCTACATTTTCTTTAAAGATGTCTCCTAATATCCCTCTATAGCAAAGACCTATAACGTCCGTTACCAATATAATAACTATTATCTCTGTGTTGATTATCTCCATAGTCTAAAAAAGATTTAAGTTTTTGAAACCTCTTGTTTTTTGCAACATATCCTTTAACTGTCCATAATCCTAAATAACAAAAAGCATTTTGGGCTACTGTTTTACCTCCAGCTCTACCTGCACCCTTCCAAATAGAACGATTATTTGCTTTAATTATTATCTTTGCAGCTTTCTTCGCACCTTGAAGATTCTTTTTTTTGCACTCTTACTTAAAATCCGACCACAAGTCTTAGTTTGCTTCATAATCTTTTTTGCTGCTTTCCCCATAGTTTTAACACTACTTTTAGATCGAGAGCCTACAACAGATGGTAACGCAGAAACTACAGTTGCTTTTCCAATGCTTGCTGCAATTTCCAACCTTGTATTTTGTTTCTGCCCTCGTCTTTTCTTTTCAGTATACGTGCTATATTGATTATGAGCTTCAACTGCGGCTCCCGCAACACCATTTACTATTGCACTTGCAACAGTTTCTGCACCAGACAATGCAGTTACAGCCCCTGAAACAGTTGCTGAAGCAATTCCGCTTGACAATCGTTCTCCTGTGCAAAAATTAGATATTAATTGAACTGTAACATTAGCAGCCGCTTTAGGGCATCATATTCGAACGAGCAGAATTATTTCTGTATTGTTGGATACATTGCGTATACGTCAGATAGTTTTTCCATCAGTGCTTGGTCGCCAGCTTCTTTTATTCTTGCAGATATTGCATCCATTTTTTCATTTATAAAGGAAACACACGCGGCGTTTTCATCAGAATCATCTCTTTCAATCGCGTCATTGTTTTTATGTACAACGTCAATCTTTTCAGCGACCTCATCCGCCCATGTTATCATTTCATCGAAACAATGTTTTTTCTGCTCCGCTCCACATGCAGATTCCAATTTTTCCTGTAATTTGTCATATTTACGGTCATAAGCCTCCAAATAGACGGTCAAATAACTCACATTTCTAAAATCATCACCCGGTTCACACACTTTCTTCTTTATCACAGGATTTTCGGATAACTCAGCTATGCATTGCTCTGTATATTGTATTTCTTCGTCCCGATCGATTTCTTGTACTTTAGGCGCATCGACATAACAGTAAAAATCTACAAGATACTTGCACATATCCAACGCAGCACTTGCTTGAAGCATGATCATTTTTTCTCGTTTCTTTTGCGAAACACGTGCATCATATTGTACAGCACGATACTTCTTTTCCGCAGACTTGTACGCATCAACGGCTTTCTTATACCGTACAAGAGCTTTCATTACTTCTCGCTCTTCATCTACTAGTGTAGTTCCCCGCAACATAAAGCCTTCCCACACCCATGACAAACATGCATATACGAATATTCCATCAATCATTGAATTGATAAACGGCTCATATATTGTCCATCCAAAATGGATGACCGGATAAACACATAACAGCAAACAAGCAAAAAGGAAAGCAATGTGTTTGATGATATAAACTATCCGAGCAAAGGGTCGTTTTCCAAGCGGCTTTAACGGAAAAAATCCCACAAAATTTCTCAGCCATGAACGATTTTTTCGATATTCATATGTTTGCGAAACTCCTACTGTTCCATATAAAATATCACAAATCACATCATAGCACAAGAAAGCACTCACAATCACTTCAAACTCACTAAGGAAAAATTGCAAATTCATTACCTCATCACCTCTTGCTATTGGATCTTTTCCCCATATTTTTAAATCTCATCAGCCACCATTTTCCTTGATTGATACGAACAAGATTTTTTTGATTTGCATTTTTAGCAAACTTAAAGTTAACTTTTCCTGCTTCTGTCTTGTATCCGTCAGTTTCTTCTTCATTGATGTCGAGAGTCGGAGTATATGTGGAAGCATTAACTTAATTTTCTACCGCCAATGCTTCCACAGGCAGACACTCCAACCCAATCAGCATTGCCATAAATAGAGCAATACGCTGTATAACTGCCTTGTTCATTTTTTACCTTCTGTCTTTCTTTTCAATTTACATTTTTACATTCTGACTAGCCGAGCTTTTGATTCACCAAAGCAACATATATAATACACATAATCTTAACAGTTTTGCAACAACTTTTTAACATTATCTTAATCTTTGTGAATCATACGCAAAGAATCACATCTGATTTTGTATAAAATGCGAATAATAAAAGCAAGTGAAATTGCTCTACATAGTAAAACGCACCTCATTTGTGTAAACAAGATGCAGTTCACTACCATATGCTTTCTTCTGCCGGTTTTGAACCCAATTGTTGTTATCTCTCAAAAAAGCAGCGGAGTAAAAAATGTGATATAATAGATATATTAAAAGAAATCGGAATTAAATTCCTAAAAAATTTTCGAGATGTCCTTGCCCATTTTCTGATTTGTATTCCTTAAGATTGGGTAGATTTTCAATTAAACACTTACACATATTCTTTTATGAATTATTAAATAAGAGGACACAAATCATGACGAACGAAAACGCAAACGCAAAGGCGAAGGAACCTCGGAGTCTGAGCGAAATTTTGGCTGATGCCGAAGCCACAGAGACTTGGGCACAGCAGATGAACCAGCAAATAAATGAAAAGCTGGAACAGCACGTGCAGGATTTGCTGGTTAGGATCAAAATTCTGAAAACGAGGACACATGATCCAAACAGATCTGATGAAATCAAACAGACATTCGAAGAGGCTATTAAATTGGAAGAAAGCAACGATCTAAAGAGAGTCGCCATGTGGGAGTATGTATCATACTTAGAGGAACAAGGCGACTGCGAAACCGCCATTCCATTGGCGGAGAGGTTTTTTGCTTATATCGAACTGAACGGAGATAAAAGTCAGATTGCAGATGCAGCTAATATGTTGGGGGGATTGTATTATGTAACAGAAAATTCCTCAAAGCAGGCCCAGCAGAAATTTATTCAAGCGAATGGGATTTATGAGCAACTTGTAGCTGAAAATCCATCAGTCAGTTATCAAGCAAAATTGGCAAGAACTTGCTACGATTTAGGCACTTTGTATGCAGATTATAGAGATAGTCATCACATGGACTTTGCAAAGCAAGAGCTTCTCCGAGCAAAGAGAATTTATGAACAGCTGGTGGCGGAAAATCAATCAACCTATTTGATAGATCTGGCAAAAGCCTGCTACTGTTTAGGTATCGTGTATGCATGCACGAACTGTCCAGAATTGGCAAATGAAGAATTCTGCAGATCAAGAGACCTCTTTGAACAGGACTCCAAAATCCATCGGTTTATTAAATTTAGATGAGAAAGATCTATAAGAACCTGATCATTCAAATACGTGTGTTCGTTTTTACACAATATCCGCCTTAAACAGCCGATAAATGTCTCTACATTGCGCTGTATCGCCTACTCATCCACTTTTTCTACCATTTCTATAATAAATGCTATACTTCAAAGCGAAAGGCAACGTATCCAATATGACACAGGAAAACCAGTTCATAAATAAAATCCTTTCGTTTGCCATAGGCGGAAACCCACTACCTTTAGGTGGTGGGAGGAGCCTTGTAAATCTTTAATTGTTAACCCTGATTCTCAATATATTTTTGTGACGATTGTTTCTATTATCCATAATTCACCTCAAGGCATTGATTTTCACTAATTATTACCATATAATATATTTAGTGAAATATCTATGAAAGGAGTACATCTATGGAACAGATGACTATTACAGCTAAAATTCAAATAGTCGTAGATGAAACAGATAAGGTTTTGCTTGATGAAACTATGTCTGTTTATCGTAATGCCTGTAATTATGTTTCAGACTATGTATTCCGTACTCATGACTTAAAGCAGTTTTCACTTAATAAGGTTTTGTATTCTACTTTACGAGAAAAGTTTAATCTTAAATCGCAAATGGCTCAGTCCGTTTTAAAGACTGTTATCGCCAGATATAAGACCATCTTTGAGAATCAAAATGAATGGATTAAACCCTCGTTCAAAAAGCCTCAGTATGATTTGGTTTGGAACAGAGATTATTCCTTAACACAAAACTGCTTTTCAATCAATACGCTAAACGGTCGTGTGAAGTTATCTTATTTTGCAGATGGAATGTCTAAGTATTTCGACCATACGATTTATAAGTTTGGTACAGCTAAACTTGTAAAGAAGCATGGCAAGTATTATCTTCACATACCAGTAACCTACGATGTCGAAGAAAGTAATATTTCTGACATCTGTAATGTTGTGGGTATAGATAGAGGTATTAACTTTGTTGTTGCCACTTATGACAGCAAAAACAAGTCTGGATTTGTTAGTGGTAAGGCTATAAAGCAAAAACGTGCTAATTATTCCAAACTTCGTAAAGAACTCCAAATGCGACAGACCTCATCTTCAAGACGAAGAATGAAAGCGATTGGTGGGCGAGAAAACCGTTGGATGCAGGATATTAACCATCAGGTATCAAAGGCACTCGTCAAAAATAACCCAAAGCACACTCTCTTTGTATTGGAAGATTTATCAGGTATTCGTAATGCTACAGAACGTGTTAAAACAAAAGACCGTTATGTTTCTGTATCATGGTCTTTCTATGACCTTGAGCAAAAACTAATCTACAAAGCAAAACAGAATCAATCTTCTGTTATTAAGGTAGACCCTCGCTATACAAGTCAGTGCTGCCCTTGTTGTGGACACGTTGAAAAGTCTAACCGCAATAAGAAGATACATCTATTTATTTGCAAAAACTGTGGTTACAAATCCAATGATGACCGCATTGGAGCTATGAATCTGTATCGTATGGGAATAAACTATCTTGCAGATAGCCAAGTACCTAATACAGTTGTAACAGAGTAAACTCTGCTACAAAGGGTGCTGTCAACCACCCTATGATGTAACGCCACTTTAGATAGCAATATCTATTGGGGTTAAAGGTCGGAGGTGTAAACCGTTAGTACGACTGGGCAGTTACAAGCCCATGACCTTTAGGTCGTGGGTAGTTGACTCTCTCGTGCTATCAGCACATTGCCGATTTGAACGCCGCTCGCAATATTTTTATTGTGCAGCACAAGCAGACGCACAAACTATATGTCATGAAGGTGCGCAAGCAATATAACAAAGCTGTATATCTGCAATTGCTGCAGCATCATGTTCCCAACACGCCGGAGCTGCTCGATGTGCTAGAAGATGAGGAGCAGCTGATTGTCATTGAGGAATATATTTCCGGCCGAAATCTACAGGAAATTTTAGATGATAATGCGACGTTTCCCGAACAGCAGGCGCTGGATATCATCTGCCAGCTGTGCCATATCTTGCGCGAGCTGCATGCTTTTTCTCCCGCTATTATCCATCGGGATATCAAGCCGTCCAACATCATTTTGACGGAAAATGGAACAATTAAGCTGCTCGACATGAATGCCGCCAAGCAGTGTCATGCAGACAAAACGCGGGACACCGATTTGATTGGAACCGTCGGTTATGCTGCACCAGAGCAATTCGGCTTCGGTTCTTCTACAACCGCAACGGATATTTACGCCGTCGGCGTGCTGCTGCACATGCTGCTGACCGGCGATACACATATTCCCGTCAGCGGAGCACTTGGTAAAATTATTCAAAAATGTACACAAATCGACCCACAGGCGCGATATGATAGCATTTCTGCACTGCTGTGTGACTGTCAGGCGCTGCTTCCGGCCTCGAAACCTGTTATGACGCGCGGCAAGCGGTTTTATCGCTTTCTTCCGCCCGGCTTTCGTACGCTTCAGCCGTTTTACATGACGTTCTCTACCATCGGCTATGCCATGCTGTTTTATATCGGCTTTACGCTCACATCCGATAATCCCGCCGACGTTTTGCTCGACCGCATCGCATTTATCGCTGCATTTTTGCTTGTCATTTTGTTCTGCGGCGATTATCTCAACGTGCAGCGTTATTTCCCCGGCTGCAGCAGCCGTTCCCGCCTGCTGCGCACGGCAAGCATCCTCAGCTATAGCGTCATCCTGTTTTTGCTGCCGGTGTTTCTGGACGTTTTGCTCGCCTCACTTATCACTGGTAGTATACCATAAAGATACAACAAAAGCACTTCCTCGAGTGGAAGTGCTTTTGCTTTCCATTGTAAGTATTAAATATCCGTCACGGGAGAACCGCTTATCCTTCTTCCGACACTTCCGGTTCCGGCACATGCTCAACCAGA
This sequence comes from Butyricicoccus intestinisimiae, assembly GCF_018918345.1. Lineage (NCBI taxonomy): Bacteria > Bacillati > Bacillota > Clostridia > Eubacteriales > Butyricicoccaceae > Butyricicoccus > Butyricicoccus intestinisimiae. The sequence continues at coordinate 202,015 of NZ_JAHLQI010000001.1, read as the reverse complement.
TGGTCGCAGTACACACAGCGTTCTCCGTCCTTCGTGTGGATAATATCCATCGGAAGATACGTCTCCGAGTGCGTGATACACTTTGGATTGGTGCAGCGCAGATTCGGCATGCCAATCAAATGCTTCGGCATGCGCACGCGCGACTGTTTGCTCAGCGTCAGCAACAGTGCCATGCGCGCATACATGGCGAACCGTGCCTGATCGAAGTATACCGCGCGCGGATCGTCATCGACATCCTGTGCAATTTCATCGACACGCGGCAGCGGATGCATGATGAGCAGTTCTTTTTTCGCATCGCGCAGCTTTGCCTTGGTCAGACAGTATGTACCCTTCAGGCTCTCATATACATCCAAGCTCGCAAAGCGTTCTTTTTGAATGCGCGTCATATACAACACGTCCAGCATCGGAATAACCGGCTCTAAGCCGGATACCTCGTAAAACTTCATCTGATGCTCTACCATAAACTGACGCAGGTATTCCGGAATCGCCAGCTCGCGCGGAGCAATCAGATAGAACTGTACATTTTCATAGTTTGCAAGGAAATGAATCAGCGAATGTACCGTGCGGCCATACTTCAAATCACCGCACAGACCGATTTTCATATTGTCCGCAGAGCCACGCAGACGCAGAATCGTCGTCATATCCGCCAGCGTCTGTGTCGGGTGCAGGTGTCCGCCGTCACCGGCATTGATAATCGGCACTTCAGAAAACATGGAAGCCGCCTTTGCCGCACCCTCGTTCGGGTTGCGCATGACGATCATATCCGCATAATTGGAAACCATCGTAATGGTATCCTTGAGCGTTTCGCCCTTCGCTGCTGAGGAAGAGTTCGGGTTCGAGAATCCGACTACATTGCCGCCCAAACGCATCATAGCCGTCGAAAAAGACAGATTGGTTCGGGTGCTCGGCTCATAGAACAGGCTTCCTAAAACCTTGCCGCGGCAGGCATCCGTATAGCCTTCGGGTCGGTCGATAATATTTGAAGTGAGCTTGTACAGCTCATTGAATTCATCCATTGTTAGATCACTGAGGTCGATAATATGTCGCATGCATGCGTTCCTCCTTGTATTTTTTTTATTGTAGCACAAATTTCTCCTTTTGAAAAGAGCTATGAGAGATAGCAGCTCACGCATTGCCGAAAGAAGCCGCTGTCTCTCATTTGCTGTCTATTATGCCGGACAAACCTGCACAGGTTACCCAATCGTCACATGATACAGCCGCATCCAGTGATGCAGCTGTAAAAAATATGCTATGGTCTGCGGCGTCTGCATAAGCTGCCCATACCACGGCTGCGCCCGCGTCTCCGTCAGCAGCTGTTCCAGCGCATCTCTGCGAATAAAATCAAACATCGGAGACGTTCCCTCATCCAGCACCTGCCGCAGCAAATTGCTGACCGCCCGCATATACGCCGGATTGTGCGTCTTTGGATACGGGCTTTTCTTTCGCACGCGTATTTCTTCCGGCACAATGCCTTTGACCGCTTCACGCAGCAGCCCCTTTTCTCTCCCTTGCAAATTCTTCATGCTCCACGGGACGTTATACAGATACTCCGCAATGCGGTGGTCGCAAAACGGCACACGCACTTCCAGACCGCTGAACATACTCATACTGTCTTTTCTCGTCAGCAGCGTCTGCATGAACCACGCAAAATTCAAGCGCGTCATCTCTCGAATGCGTTGGTCATCTTTTCCGCGCACGCCGTTCGGCAGTACCTGCGTTATCGTCTGTCGGTATTTTTGGTCGACAAATGCCTCTGCATCTATTTGCTGTTGCCATTCCTGCGTCAAAAAGGACGCGCGGTACTGCGTAGACTGCGCCCACGGAAATCCCGCCTTGCGGCGAATATCTGCATCCCGATACCACGGATATCCGCCAAAAATTTCATCGGCACATTCGCCGGAAAGCGCCACCGTGCCGATTTTTTTAATTTTTCGGCAAAAGAGCAGCAAAGACGCATCCACATCCGCCATGCCCGGCAAATCCCGCGCCTCCACCGCCTCAAACAGCGCTCGAACAAGCTGCGGCGTATCAATGACAATCAGATGATTGTTTGCACCGATTGCATCATTCATTTTGCCAATATAGCTGTCATCGCTGTTTGGCTGAAAATGCGATGCCTGAAAATATTTGGCGTTGTCCCGATACGTCACGGAGACGGTTTCCAGTTGCTTTCCTTCTCGCGCGTACTGCTGTGCCGCCACAGCGGAAATAATGCTGGAATCCAATCCGCCGGACAGAAACGTACACAACGGCACATCGGATACCAATTGCCGTTCAATGGCATCTATGACCAACCGGCGCACGGTTTCTATGGTTTCTTGTTGGGAATCGGTGTGCTCCTTATCCTCCAGATGCCAATACTGCCGCAGCCGAAGCCCTGTTCTGTGCGAATACGTGCCGCACCAACCGGCAGGAACCTCTCGCATGCCGCGCAGCACGCCGCAGCCCGGCGTTCTCCCCGGCCCCAGCAGCACCAGTTCCGAAATGCCGTTTCCATCTATCTCTGCCGATATATCCGGATGTGCCAGCAAGGTCTTGATTTCCGAGGCAAATAAAAATGTGCCGTTTTTCTCTGTAAAAAAGAATGGTTTTACGCCGATGCGATCGCGCGCAAAAAACAGCTCCTGTTTTTGCATATCCCAAACCGCGAACGCATAAATGCCATTCAAGCGTTCCAGACAAGCCTCTCCCCACGCCAAATAAGCCGTCAGCACCACTTCGGTATCCGAATGCGTTGAAAAGACATACCCTTGTTTTGCCAAGTCTGTCCGTACTTCTGCGGTGTTATATAGTTCTCCGTTATATACGATGACAGCATGTTCCCGCCGCATTGGCTGCCGGCCGCCTTCTATATCAATGACGGCGAGCCGATTATGCAGCAGCGCTGTGCCATGTTTCACCCAAACGCCTTTCTGATCCGGTCCGCGGCGGCGCATGGTATTTTGCATCTGTTCGAGGACCTTCCTCGAAGGAATTTCGCCTATCATTCCCGCAATGCCACACATTTGCCACTCCTCCTGTCGCACAGATGGTTTGAACGCAAATAGTGTATGTGCCCGCCGCTCGGCATATACTACTTTTCATCTAATTTCCTAACTATTTTGCAGTATGCCTGTACATTTTTACGGATTTTTGCCGCAAAATCCACATTATTTCTATTTTTTGCACCTACACCTTCTTGACATTTTGGGCACTATTATCGTACAGATGTATACGGTGCAAAAAACATCATCAAAGACGGGGTTGTTCCGGAGGATTTTGTGTATTCTTCTTCCGGTTATCTGCCGGATAGACAAAACAGAACCGGCATGGATTGCTCCATGCCGGTTCCGCTTTTCATGTATGCTGTTAAGGAATTGTATGTTGGATTTATCTGAGGCTTACAGCATGCTTGTGGAGGATGTTTGTGGGTATCTTCCTGCCGCATCCAGCCGGAAAGTTATGCCAGTGCTGCGCCGAGAGCCTTGCAAGCTGCAATGCCGTCATCGTTCGGTGCTTCGTTGCAGATTACGCTGTCAGCTGCCAGTACTGCGCCGTAATCTGCGCACTGGTCTTCCCAAGAGTGCATCCACTCGCCGGTGCCCCAGCCATAGGAGCCAAACAGGGCGATATTCTTGCCGCCGAGCTTCGGACCGCAAGCGGTGAACATCGGCTCAAATTCAGCTTCTTCCAGAACCTCTGCACCCATTGCCGGGCAGCCGAATGCGATTGCATCGTAATCGCCTACCATGCCTTCGTTGAAGTCGCTGCAGAAGAACAGAGATACGTCTGCGCCCTTCTCCTTTGCGCCCTCTACTACTGCATTTGCCATTGCCTCCGTGTTGCCGGAGCCGCTCCAATATACTACTGCTACCTTTGCCATGTTGATTACCAACCTTTCTTGAAAAAAATCAATGTATTTATCGCGTGGAAACGTTCTCAGCAAGCGTGTTCTTCCAAAATGTTGCGCAGGGCAGACATCGAGCTCGAATGAGAACGTGCGACAATCATGCTATCCTGTCCCTTGGTTTCGTTCAATGCATATCGCAGCATCTTATGGGACATCGTGCTGGTGAACAGCACCAGCAGATCGGGGCATCCGATTTTGTTTTTCAGGCCGTCCTTCATCTGCGTGAAGACTTTTGCCTGACAGTCGTATTGTTTGCAAAGATCTTTATAACGGCGTACCATACAGTCATTGCCGCCAACAATTACTACACTCATGCTTTTCACCTCTCTGTGCGTTAAATTAGTGTTTGCTAACCTGTCATCCAAAAGAAAACGCCCGCAGGCGCGTTCTTTCGTTTGACAATGTTAGTTTACGGTAATTTCATCTTTTCCTCTACTCCGTTTAGAGCATTTCCTGCTCCAAACAGACATTTCACTCTGAGGTGTTTCGATATTCATTTGGCGTGACGCCCAGCACATCTTTAAACGCCTTTGCAAACTTGCTCGGATTTTCATAGCCGTATCGTCCGGCGATCTGCATGACGGTATCGTCGGTCTGCCGCAGCGCGCAGGCAGCTGCCTGCATTTTTTGCGAGCGCGTGTACGCATAGATAGAAACGCCATATACGCCCTTAAAACTGTTTTTTAGCTGCGTAGGAGACACGTAAAATTGCTCTGCCAATTCGTCGATGGTCACGCGGCGATCCATGTGCTGTGCCAAATATCGTCCGGCATCCTTCGCCAGGGTGACTTGATTGCCGGAATAGCTGCGCTCACGAACCATGTCATCGTCCAATGACATGCTGCTCAGAAACAGCAACAATTCCAATATCTTTACTTTGAAATAGCCCTTTCGGATACTCTCGGGAACCGTGTACAGCTCCGAAAAAATATGTGTCAAACGCGGTTGTGAACGGACAACATATCCCGCTTCATTTTTGCAAAATTTCTGAATCAACGTTGTCGGCTGTACGTTGACATCCTTCAAAAAGCACGAAAGGCACATCGGTGAATGGTCTGCATCAATCAAAATGGAGATGCCGTGATAATGGCTGAGCGGATAGTAGGACGCATGGCTGCAGTCCTTCCGCTGCTGGATGGATAAGTCTCCCGCCGTGATATAGTAAAACTGGTCACCGCACTCGCACTCAGCCCGTCCCTCTCTGCAGTGATTGATTTCCAAAAAGTTTCCATGCATCGCCGGTTTCATGCCGGAGCTCTGCATGTGGATGTCATTGTAAACCAAATCAATGCCCGGAAAGACACGGTAGCAGGTCATCCGTGCGGTTCCTGTTTCATCTTCTCGGGTGTAAATGGTACAGTCATCTTCTCGCGCTACAACTTGTACACTGTTTCCGTATATGCACTTTTCCTGTTCTGTCAATTTCATCGTATGTAGAACGCTCCCTGTACGCAAAGTACCTGCTTTCCGGTTTTATTAGTTTTAGCTAATCATATTATATAATATCACACCCTTCTTCTCTGTCAATAGTTTTGCACAGGTAATTTTTTATTTCGGCATTTTTTCAAAAAAAGACGGATGTTCTCTCAAACATCCGTCTTTTTCACATTCTTCTTCTCGACTTATCTATATGCTCTCTCAAAGATAGTTGCACATTCCTCATCGGAGAGCGGCACGCGGTCTGCGCGGAACAATGCGCCCATCGTCGCGCGGGCATTCTGCGCCAGCGTCAGTGCTTCTTCCTTTTTCATTCCAAAATCTGACATTTTCAGGCCGTATACGCCGCAGGCCTTCTGCAAATCCTCCAAAGCAGTCAGAAAATCTTCCGGTTTAGATGCATCTTTTTTGCCGAGCGCCTGTGCCATCCGAACAAATCGTCCATCACACGCATGCGCTTTGACAAAGTGTTCATAGTACGGCAGAGAAATCAAAATAAGTCCTGCGCCGTGCGGCAGCTCCTGATGATACGCACTCATCGCGTGCTCCATGGCGTGCTCACTCGTCAAGGAACACATCGTCATAACCACACCGGACAACGTATTGGCAAATGCAACATGCTCGCGCGCTTCCAAATCCTTGCCGTTTTCCACGGCACGTGCCAAATAACCGCCGATATTCTCTATCGCCGTCAGTGCATACATATCGCTCATCAGGCTCGCAGACTTGGCAATGTATGCTTCTACGCTGTGAAACAGTGCATCAAAGCCCTGATATGCCGTGAACTTCGGCGGAACAGAAAGCATCAACTCCGGATCCACAATAGCGGTCTTCGGGAACAAACGCGCATCACCGCCCAAACCGATCTTCTCATTGGTTTCCTCATTGGTAATGACACTGAATGCATCCACTTCGCTGCCTGTGCCCGCTGTTGTCGTGATGGCAATCACCGGAAGCGGATTGACACTGATACGCTGACAGCCGCCCGTGCCGCCATAGACATAATCCCAAATGTCGCCGTCATTGGTTGCCACAATCGCGATGGCTTTGGATGCGTCAATGACACTGCCGCCGCCCAAAGCAACAATAAAATCGCAGCCGTGTTCCCGCGCAAATGCGCCGCCTGCCATGACCGTAGATTTCAGCGGATTTGCCATAACCTGATCAAATACAACGGTCTCTGCGCCCGCCTGCTGCAAAGCTTCCAGCGTGCGATCTAAATATCCATTTGCCCGTGTCGATTTGCCGTTAGAAATGACAACCAGTGCCTTTTTGCCCGGCAGCTTTTGACGGCTCAGCTTGTTTAAGCTTCCTGCGCCAAAAATAATGCGAGTTGGTACATACATGCGAAAGCTCATCTTGTTCCTCCTATTTGTCGTGTGATTTCATCATATCGTTCCGGTTCCCAGTCTTCTTTCAAGGCAAACAGTCCTCTCTGCAACAGCATCGCTGTCTGTTCCGACACATGTTCCGCGTCGGTTTCCAATGCCAGCTGCTGCAACGCACGCAGCAATCGTTCTTTCGCATCGCGCACGATAGGAATCGCCTGCCACAGGCAAACCATATCATAATCATCCGTATTGCCGCAGCGTGCCTGACAAAATACACAGCCCGGCGCAACGGTATTTTTTTCCTCCGATGTCTTTTTTGTCTGTGCTTGGATTGTCGGTATATCGGTTTCTTGTGCCGAGCACCGCAGACCATTTATATAGATACGATCGGTGTTTTGCGTTTTCGGATTGTTGGTGCAGGCGTGAGACAGTCCAATGAGCACACCCAGTAAAGCATCTCTAGCCTGTTCTATGCTCTCCATCGCATCATCCTCCTCATGTTCTTTTATGTTTAGTATAGCATATCCTGCATCCATCTGAAAAGCATAAAAAAACAGCGAAGAAAGCCTTCGCTGTTTTATCTATTTTGTTTTTGCCGTGCTAAAAAATTATGCCATTTCCTCGCAGAACTTCAGTGCTGCTTCTGCTGCACTTGCTGCGTCCGGCGTGTAGCAATCTGCACCGATCTGCTCGCAGAAGGTCTGCGTAATCGGCGCGCCGCCGATCATGATTTTTACCTTGCCGTTCATCTCGGAAGCCTTGACTGCGTCTACAACGTTCTTCATCTCACCCATGGTGGTAGTCAGCAACGCAGAGCAGCAAATCAGCTTTGCGTTGTGCTCACGTGCAGCATCCAGGAAGCTCTCGGTCGGCACGTCAACGCCGATATCAATGACTTCCAGACCCTTGCCTTCCATCATCATACGAACGAGGTTCTTGCCGATATCGTGCATGTCGCCCTTTACCGTGCCCAGAATAACGGTGCCCTTGGTCTCTACGCCGTCTTCTACCAGATACGGACGCAGGATTTCAACGCCGCGGTTCATCGCGCGTGCAGCAACCAGAACCTCCGGTACGAATACTTCGTTGTTCTTAAACTTCTGACCGATGATATCCATGCCTGCCAGCAGACCGTCTTCCAGAATTTCACTTGCCGGAATGCCCTCTTCCAGAGCCTTGGTTACAGCAGCCTTTACCTTCGGTGCGCGGCCCTTCTGCAGCCACTCACTAATTTCATTCAAAGTCTCATTCATACAATATCTCTCCTTTTGGTTTATATGTTGTTCTTTGAGATTATTGTACGATATTACTTGTGCAAAATCTTGTACCGGATTGTTCTTTTTTGGACAAAATTACTTAAATTGTACTAGCGGACCAGTCGTCCACACCGCACGCCACACAACGAAATTTTTTGTCTGTATAATCCGCCTCGATGCGGCTCTCGGGCAGGCAAATCAAAAATTGATTGTCGTTCCACGGCCCATTGACCAACGTCTCCAAATACATCATGCTGCCCGGCACACGACGAAATTCCCAGCCAAAATCCTCCGAAGCCTGTTTGGCATAGGCCTCCATCTCCGGCTCATCGCCCAGCGGGCTGCTGATATAAGCACAGCACTTGTAATTTGTCATCCAGCTGTTGGTGCATTCCATCAGATAATCTGCGTTTTCCTCGCCGTAATCGCGCACATATTCCTGCCGCTGTATTTCGTAGTTCTCTCTGGACGGCGTAAAGGACTGTTCAATCCATCCGCGATTGTACCAATACACGCCCTGCATCTCTCGGAACAGCATACGATACCGCTCCGCGGAGCCGAGAAACAACGAGATGCAGTCATCGCACCGCGGCACGATAATCGGAAGCGAACGGCTTCGCAGACCTATCACGCCGTTGGAACACAGACCATACGCCAGAACAATCGCCTGAAACCGCTGGCTTTCCCGTAGCGCTTGATTTTCCTGTTCGATTTCATCAATGGTCTTTTGCAATTGCGCGCGCAGAACATCCGGCGTATCATGCAGTCCCTGCCGCAGCCACCAAACCCGTATAATATTTTCACTTTTTGCTGTCAGCAGGCTGATTTCCCGATTCATCACCATGCATCCAATCATTGCTATGCGCATGTCTGTTCCTCCCTGATTTTTCACTAATATCAGTATATCGTTTTCGCGTTTTCTTCGCAAGTGGTTTTGCCATCTGGTCAAGATTGTACCATCTGCCCCGCGCAGGGTAGGCAGAATCGTCCTATCTTCTCGTATCATCCCATGGTATAATGGACATACATTCCAAGGAAATGAGGGGCACGATGAAATACGCAATTGGCATTGATACCGGCGGCACCTGCACGGATGCCGTCTTATATGATTTTGATACCGGCAAGGTACTGTGCTCCAACAAAGCACTGACGACATATGACGATCTGACACGGGGTATTTTGGAGGCATTGGACGGGTTGGATGCGTCTCTGTGCCGGCAGGCATGTGCAGCCGGACTTTCCACCACTCTCGCGACAAATGCCTGCGTGGAAAACAAATTTCGCCGGCCCAAACTGTTGCTCATGGGCATCGACCGCAAAGGAATTGCGCAGTTTGGCGCGGATTATGGATTTACCGATCCGGATGACATTGTTTATCTCCCCTGCAAAACGACAATCACCGGACAGATTTTGCAGGAACCGGATTGGGCACTTTTGCGCGCACACGCCAAAGAATGGTTTTCCGGCGCCGAGGGCTGTGCCATTTGCGAAATTTACGGCATGCGCAACAACGGTGTCTTAGAGAAACAAGCAGCCTCTGTCATCCAGCAGGAGATCGGTCTGCCGATTGTCTGCGCCAGCGAGCTGTTTTCCGGTTTATCCAGTCTGGAGCGCGCCGCCAGCGCCGTGCTCAACGCCGGATTGCTGCCGCTCACATGCCGTTTTCTCGATGCCGTCAGCCGTGCTTTTCAAGAGCGAAACATTCACGCAGACATGTATCTCGTCCGCTCAGACAGTAGTCTGATGGGACTCAACTACGCCGCACAGCACGCAGTGGAAACGCTGCTCTCAGGTCCTGCGGCCTCTGCACTCGGTGGAAGCACTCTCGCCCACGCCGAACACGCGGTGATTGTTGACATCGGCGGCACGACAACCGATATTGCTTTGATCGAAAACAATGTGCCGCTGCTTTCCAAAGAAGGCATTCGTGTCGGAAAATGGCGCACCATGGTCAAAGGATTATTCGCAAGCTCGTTTGCGCTCGGCGGAGACAGCGCGGTTCGTTGGGATAAACAGGGACAGATGACGCTTGGCCCAGACCGCATGATTCCGCTTTGTGTATTGGCCTCCCGCGAGCCGCAGGTTCTTGCGACATTGGAAGATTTGCTTCAGCGCATGCCGTGGCATTCGCTGCCACTGCACGAATTTCTGACGCTCAACCGCAAAGATTGGCGGACCTTATCTCTGACAGAACAGGAATGCCGCCTGTGTGCCATTTTGGAGCACGGCGCTTTGGGCATGGAGCAGGCTGCACAGACACTCGGCATCGACAAATATAATTTACATACCGAATCGCTGGAGCGCGCCGGTGTCATCTTGCGCGCCGGTCTGACACCAACTGACATCATGCATCTGCGCGGCGACTACACGCGATATGAACGGCGCGCCTCGATTCTCGGAGCACGTTTTGCGGCGGCTTCCATGCAGTGCAGTCTGGAGGAGCTCTGTGAGCGCGTCTACAACGAAATTTCTCATCGTGTCTTTCTCGCGGTCTCTCACATTCTGTTGGAGCACGCTTCGCCCTACTATCAAACACACGGCATAGATGACGGCATGCAGCATCTTTTGGAATTACAATGGAACAATCAAACGTCCGGCGGTTCTTCCATGCTGCAATACTGTTTTCAGTCCAAGGCGGTGCTGGTCGGCATCGGCGGGCCTGTCCACCTGTTTTTGCCCGCTGCCGCCAAGGCGCTCGGTGCGGCGTGCATCATTCCGGACTGTGCGCCGGTCGCAAACGCTGTTGGTGCCGTCACCGGCCGCATGACACGCACATTGACTGCCGAGATTCGTCCGCACGGCATGACCGTTTCCGATGAGCAGGACAATATGGGTGATTTTGAGGTTCTCTACGACGGAGAGAGCAAATATTTCATCAAAGAACCGGAAGCCATTGCTTGGCTCACACAACAGATGCAGCAGGCGGCAGAAGCCGATTTGCGCGCGCAGGGCGCATCCGGTGCCATTGCATTTCAAGTACAGCAGCGCGATGTCACAGCACCCGCATACAGCGGCACAATCAAAATTTCTACCAGCATCAGCGTCACAGCGCAAGCCAGCTTACAACTGACAGCAGCGAAAGGAGAATCCAGCCATGTTTGAACTAACACTTCATTTGAATCACCAAACACAGAGCATACCGGTTGAAGCCGGACAATCTATCAGCGAAATTTTGCAGCAGCATGTTCCGTCCTTCGCCCTTCCCTGTGCCGGAAATCATACTTGCGGCAAATGCCGCGTGCAGGCATCCGGTGCGCTTTCTCCGCTTTCTAACGCAGAAAAGAAATTTTTGACGGACACCGACATACAAGCAGGCATCCGTCTCGCCTGCGACTGCACTATTTTGGGAAATGCCGCGGTGACCGTGCAGACCGAGCAGAAGGCGCGCATCATCGCTTGGTATCAAACACCGCCATTTGAGAAAACCGAAACCGGCTATGGCTTTGCCGTTGATATCGGCACAACGACGGTTGCCGTTCAGCTGATCCAACGAGAGACCGGCCGCATTCTCGCAGAACGTCTGGCGGAAAACGCGCAGCGCAGCTATGGCGCGGATGTCATCTCCCGTATTGAGGCGTGCAAAACCGCCGGTCTCGACACCTTGTCCGATCGCATTGCGCAGCAAATTGAACAGTTGGCGCAAGAATGCTTACAGGAAGCCGGCATTTGTGCGGTCTCTGAATCCATTGTCACCGGCAATGCAACCATGCTGCATATCTATGAGGGATTGGATCCCGCTTCGCTGGCGGTGTCTCCTTTCGATGTGCAGTCCTATTTTGGCTGTTTCAGCCGCAGAACACTGGCTGGCGCGCCGGTCTATCTGCCGCGCTGCATCGGCGCATATGTCGGCGCAGACATTATCTGTGCGATTCTCGCGGCGGACTTGGAACACGGCGGCACGCAATTGCTTGCCGACATTGGCACAAACGGCGAAATGGCGTTGTTCCACGCGGACAAGCTGTTGTGCTGTGCAACAGCGGCAGGTCCGGCCTTTGAGGGTGCCGGCATCAGTGCAGGCATGCCGGCAGCTTCCGGCGCAATCCGCGCGGTATCCCTGCAGGATGACACCGTGCACTATGAAACCGTACAGGATGCACCCGCTGTCGGCATCTGCGGTTCCGGTATTTTGGATGCGCTGGCTGTCATGCTGGAAACCGAAGAAATGGATGACTCCGGTTATTTAGAGCCGCAGGACGAGGATGCCGAGGACTGGGCAATTGGCACCAGCGGTATTTCCATCACGCAAAAGGATATTCGCCAGATTCAGCTGGCAAAATCCGCCATCTGCGGCGGCTTGCTGACACTTTTGGATGAGGAAGGCATGGAGCCAGAGGATATTCAGCGTTTTGTCATCGCAGGCGGCTTCGGCAGCACGATGAATCATGCCTCCGCGGCGAAAATTGGCTTATTCCCCGCCGGATTGCAGGACAAAACCGTATTCATCGGCAACGGCGCGCTTGGCGGCGCCGCCATGCTGCTTCTCAATCGTGCACTGCGCGAAAAAACCGAACAGATGGCACAAAATGCCGAAGAACTGTCTCTGTCTACCAGCCCATCTTTTATGGATTATTACATCGACTGCATGGCATTTGACGAATTTTAAGACAGCCTGACAGCAACAAGGGCGCGCTGCAAATGCAGCGCGCCCGTTCTTTTTCCCGTTTTTTAATGATGTGCTTGACAAACCTGTAAAAAATCTTGTACCACCGGCGAAAGCGGTCCGCCTTTTTTCCAAATCAACACGGTCTGTGTTTCCAACGCCGTTTCTTCCAATGGCTGTATCCGCAGCCCTGTGCACAAACTGTGCATCGACTGCGGAAAAATCGCCGTGGCAAGTCCCGCTTTGACCCACAGCATGGCATCTCTCGCGTCATCACACACGCAAAAAACATCCGGATGTATGTTTTGCCGAGAAAATTCTTCCAAAATCAGCCGTTCATACCGGCGATATAAAATCAGCGGTCGACCGAGCAGGTGACGCAAGCCGAGAACACCCTCTTTTTCCACACGGGAATCCGGCGGAAACGCCGCGATCATTGGCTCTGTGCTCAGCTGCATGTACTCCACATTTTCCAGCCGCAGCGGTGTGCGCGCAACCGACACATCAATAATACCGTCCAACAGCAATTGCAGCAGTGTAAAGGTCGTCCCGTCACGCACCTCAAAGTTGACATCCGGATGTGCATGGACAAACCGCGCAATGTCCGGCAAAATCGTTGGAACCGTCGTTGAGGTAATCCCCAGACGCAGAACGCGTTTTTTTCCCGCTTCAGACACCTCTCTGCTTGTCGAACGGGCATACTCCAACAAACTGCAGGCACGTTGGTACAGCATTTGCCCCGCCTCTGTCAATGCAACGCCTTTGCTTGTGCGCATAAGCAGCGCGGTATGCAGCTCCTGCTCCAATTGTTTTAGCTGATAGCTCAGCGGCGGCTGCGACATATTCAGCCGCCGCGCCGCCTCGTGGATGCTGCCGGACTCCACAATCCGGCAAAAATATTCCAACTGCCGCAGTTCCATGCACATGCTCCTCTCAGCGATACAAAAAAACTATCTCATAAATACAAAAACAATACTTTTTATATTTATAATAATGGACTATACTATAGTTTGTCAAGAAACGGAAAGGAAGAACCAAAATGCAAAATCTTGCTGTTTATTTGAAAAAATACCGAAAGGAAAGCATTCTCGCGCCGCTGTTCAAACTGCTCGAAGCGCTGTTTGATTTGTTCGTTCCGCTGGTCATCGCTCGTATGATCGATACCGATGCGGCTTCGAACCGGCACTTGATTTTTCTGTATTTCGGTGTGCTGCTGCTTTTGGCGTTTGTCGGCTTGGGCTTCAGCATTGTCGCGCAATTCTTTTCGGCAAAAGCCAGTGTCGGCTTTGCCGGTGCTGTGCGGCAAGCGGTCTTTGACCACATCCAAACGTTTTCGTTTACCGAGTTGGACGCCATCGGCAGCGATACGCTGATCACCCGCCTGTCCGACGATGTCAATCAGGTGCAGACCGGCGTCAATATGGGGCTCCGTCTGCTGCTCCGCAGCCCGTTCATCGTGCTGGGCGCTATGGTCATGGCGTTTACCATCAATGTGCGCTGTGCACTGGTCTTTGCCGTGACGATTCCGATTTTGTTCGGTGTCACGTTTCTCATCATGATGCTGAGCATTCCGCTGTTCGGCAAAGTGCAGGCCGGTCTGGATCGTGTGACGGCACTCACCCGCGAAAATTTAACCGGCGTGCGTGTCATTCGCGCTTTTTGCCGCGAGCAGCGCTGTGTAGAGGAATTTGAGGAAAACAATCAGGCACTCACCCATCTAAATCTGTTTGTCGGCAGGCTGTCTGCGCTGCTCAATCCACTGACGTATGTACTCATCAACATCGCAACCGTTGTTCTGATTCAGCGGGCCGGCGTTCAAGTCAATCTCGGCAGCCTGCCGCAGGGACAAGTAGTCGCACTGTACAACTACATGCTGCAAATCATCGTCGAGGTCATCAAACTGGCAGCCTTGATCATCACGCTGAACAAGTCTCTGGCCTGCGCCAAGCGCGTTTCCAGTGTACTGGACATCAAGACAAGCATGACGTATCCGGCGCGCACGCCGTCTTTCCATATGGAGCACACGGCTGCTCCCGCCGTAGCTTTTGATGATGTCTCTTTCACCTATCAGGGCGCCGGTGCACCGAGCCTGTCGCACATCAGCTTTTCCGTCATGTCCGGCGAAACCGTCGGCATCATCGGCGGCACCGGCAGCGGCAAATCCACACTGGTGCATTTGATTCCGCGTTTTTATGACGCCACAGAAGGCAGCATTCGCTTGAACGGCTGTCCCATCCAAGACTTTCCGCATGAAATTCTGTGCCGAAAAATCGGCATTGTGCCGCAGCGCGCATTGCTGTTTCAGGGCAGCATTCGTGAAAATATGAAGTGGGGCAATGAGCACGCATCGGATGAGGCGCTTTGGCAGGCGTTGACCTGTGCACAGGCACGTGAAATTGTCGAAAACAAGCCTGACAAGTTGGATTTCCACTTGGAACAGAACGGCCGCAACCTGTCCGGCGGTCAGAAGCAGCGGCTGACGATTGCACGCGCGCTGGTAAAAAATCCGCAGCTGCTCATTCTCGATGACAGCTCCAGTGCCTTGGATTTCGCAACGGATGCCGCATTGCGCAAGTCGATTCGTAATCTCGGCGACAGCGTAACCACATTTCTTGTATCTCAGCGCATCGCCGCTGTCCGGCAGGCAGATAAAATTCTCGTTTTGGACAACGGCACACTCGTCGGCGTCGGCACGCACGAACAGCTGCTGCACGACTGTCCGGTGTATCAGGGAATTTATGAATCGCAATTTCCGGAAGAATCCAAGAAGGAGCGTGAGGACGCATGAAAAAGCAAAACAAAAACACCACATCCGCTTCGTTCCGTCAGCTGCTTCCCTATGTGAAATCACATGGATTTGCACTTGCCTTGAGTATTATCCTCGCGGCGGTCTCTGTTATTTTGCAGTTGTATGTTCCGATTCTGTTCGGCGATGCCATTGACCAGACCATCGCCGCGCATCGCGTGGATTTTGTACAGATGTGGCGATATCTGCGTTTGATTCTTTTGGTGGCTGCCGCTTCTGCGCTGTGCACATGGCTCATGAATCTGCTCAACAATCGCATGACCTATCACATCGTGCAGGACATTCGTTCCCGCGCCATTCGGCATATTCAAAAACTGCCGCTCTCATATCTGGACAAGCACAGCTCAGGCGACATTGTCAGCCGCATCATCACCGATACCGATGTGTTATCGGACGGACTATTGCTCGGATTTACCCAGCTGTTTTCCGGTATCATGACCATTCTGGTGACGCTGATTTTCATGTTCTCCAAAAATTTCTGGATTTCTCTGATGGTCATTGTGCTGACCCCGCTGAGCTTTCTTGTCGCCCGCTTTATCTCCAGCCGTTCGTATCGTTTGTTCCAGAAGCAAAGTGAAGTGCGCGGCAGACAGACCGCGCTGATCGACGAAATGATGGGCGGTCAAACCGTTGTCAAGGCCTTTGGCTATGAACAACGCGCTTCCGCTCGTTTTGCGGAGATCAACGAGGAGCTTATGAAGTACAGCCAGCGGGCGACATTTTACAGCAGTCTGACCAATCCGTGTACCCGATTTGTCAACAGCATTATTTATGCCTGTGTTGCTTTGGTCGGCGTTCTGCTCATCCCGCTCGGCAGCCTGACCGTCGGCGGTTTGTCGGTTTTGCTCGCCTATGCAAACCAGTATATGAAGCCATTTAACGACATCAGCTCGGTTGTGACGGAATTGCAAAACGCACTGGCATGCGCCTCCCGCGTTTTTGCACTGATGCAGGAACCTGAGGAGAAGCCGGACGACAGCCAACAGCTCGGTCATGTCCGCGGACAGGTTTGCATTCGTGATGTATCGTTCTGTTATGACCGGTCTCATCCGCTCATCGAACAGTTTGCGCTGCAAACAAAGCCCGGCATGCGCATTGCCATCGTCGGTCCGACCGGCTGCGGCAAAACGACGCTTATCAATCTGCTCATGCGGTTTTACGATGTCGACAGCGGCACCATTTCCATTGACGGCACGCCGATTACCAGCGTTTCCCGCCACTCGCTGCGCAGCAGCTTCGGCATGGTGCTGCAGGAGACTTGGCTCAAGAGTGATACCGTGCGCGAAAACATCCGCTTTGGACGTCCGGACGCAACGGATCAGGAAGTGATACAAGCCGCAAAATCCGCGCACTGCTGGGACTTTATCCGCCGTCTGCCCAAGGGATTGGATACCGTCCTGCGCGAGGACAGCGTCAGTCAGGGACAAAAACAGCTGTTGTGTATTGCCCGTGTCATGCTGTGTCTGCCGCCCATGTTAATCTTGGACGAGGCCACTTCCAGCATTGATACGCGCACAGAGATTCTCGTACAACAGGCATTTGATACCCTGATGGAAGGACGCACCAGCTTTGTGGTCGCACATCGTCTGTCTACCGTCCGCAACGCGTCGCTGATTCTCGTCATGCGCGACGGCAAAATCATAGAACAGGGCACGCACCAAGAGCTTTTGGCAGCGGGCGGCTTTTACAGTGAGCTGTACAACAGCCAGTTTCAACCGTCTTAATGCCGCTTATACACGCAAAAACAGGCTGAATCATGTGATTCAGCCTGTTTTTTATGCGCTTGTTTTCCCCGCACGGTATTTTCCCGGCGGAACGCCTACCTGCCGACGGAACACACGCGTAAAATAGCTCTGGTCATCAAATCCAACCGCGCAGGCGATTTCGGACAATGACATCTCGCCGCAATGCAAATACAGCTTGCTTTTTTCTACACGCAATTTATTAGTATATTCCGTAAACGTACAGCCAAGCTCCTCTTTTAAAATGCGGCACAAATAGGACTTGGACAAGTGTACCTCGTTTGCCACCTGTTCCAAGCTGACCTTTTCGGACAAGTGCTCTTTGATATAGGCGGCTGCCTGCTGAATGATGGTCTGATGCGGGGCGTCCGGAAAATCAAACAGCATATCAAAAAATGTGTGCAGCATCGCGCCGAGCCATGCATCTACAGTGTCAAAGTCCGCCAGATACTCCAATTCTCTGGCGCTCCGATCGCACAGCGCGAATACGGCAGACGCATCTGCACCGCCATCCGCTGCCGCGCGGGACATCAGCGTAATCAACTCGCCGATGCGCTGTTTGAGCAGCGCCAAATCCGTGCCGACCATCGCATACAAATCCAGCAGCAAATGATTGAGCTGCTGCTGCGCCTCCTGCTTGCTTCCCGTGCGAATGAGCTGTTGTAATTTTCGTTCTTCTTTTAATGAATAAAACGATTTATTTTCTTTGTGCACGGTCAGATACATTTCCTGCAGCATTTCCTCTTGGATATTGGAATCCTGCGAGGACATCATATTGCTGTTTTCCAGCTCACTGCACAACAGCCGCATGGTCTCCGCCAAAGCCTGTGCCTGTTTCGGTGTCAAAACAGGCAATTGTATGTCTCCGTGCTGTTCTATTAAAAACGGTCCTGCAATCAAACTGCTCATCCAAGAATTTTCCGCCCGTTTGGGAAGTGCCACCGCAAATGCGCAGACGCAGGAACAGCGATATACATAGATGCCCTGCTGGTGCGCCGCCTGTTCAAAGGCGTGTTGATGCAAATGCTGCTTCTCCGCATGATATACGTCGTCCTGCGCACACAGACAGGAGAGAACAGCCGGATTTCTTTGATATTCCCACGCGGCTACGCACGGAATCCCTGTCAGCGCAGTGATATTGTCACAGATATGCCGCAGTTGTTTTTGCCAATCCGTCACAGCTGTCTCTCCTTTCTCTGCGATTGGAAAATTAGTATACCTTTGCGATTTCTTCCTTGGCAATCTGTACCCAGCGGTATACATTTTCCGGCTTATTTGCAATCGTATGATTGTCCTTCATAATCAGTTCAACATGGTTGCCGCAGCGCTTGCAGTCGGTCAGAACCTGATGCAGACGGGTGCGGATATGATCCTCGTCAATGACCGGAACGGCGATATCTGTCGGGCTTACCTTGTGGCAGAATACATAATCACCGCCGAGCAGCTCGCTCATCTTTGGAATATCTGCCCACTGCGACACCGATACACGGCGCAGACGCGGTAGGTTCTTGACATAATCCCAGCGGCGATCCAATCCTTCACAGCAGCCATAGTAGTTCAAGCCAAAGCGTTCTGCAAGCTTCAGCTGATACGGCAGAACAAACTCCGCAAACATTTCCGGAGATACCTCGCTGGTTTCCTGACTCTCATGGAAGCCCCAAATATCCATTGCGCTGTTCGGAACGGCAGCGGCTGCATTCAAATCGCCGGTAATACCCAGTCCGCCAGAGCCGACATAGCAGTTGCCCGTGTTCGGCGTAAACAGCTTGTTTTCCTCCAAGAAGTCAATCATTGCCAGATAGCCTTCTGTGAAGCGTCCCAGAATCTCATGCATTTTCTCGTCATAATCGTAGAAATCATACAGCATGTTTTCCAAACCGCGCAGATCGGCATACGGATGCGTGAGCTCCAGACCCCACCACCACCAATGGCGGCGTTCCACAGTCAGGATGCCATCAAATACATCGTGCGCAATGGCAGTATATGCTTCGGTTGCTTCCCAATCAATGGTAATCTGCGGAATTTTGATGAGCTCCTTGACATCAAAGTCGTCTTCCATCATGTCATCGGTAATCGGGCTTTCCCAAGTAATGGCTTCGCCGCCCTTGACGTCACCGATAACCTTTTTCTCAACGCCCCACATGGTGTTGTGTGCCTGATACGGAATGTAAAACTTGGCTTCGATCGGCTTGTCGCACTTGATTTTCTCTGCGTAAATCAATTCCTTGTGCAGCCACATCTCCCATTCCTGTGCCATTTCGCCTTCGCACTGGCAGGTAAATTCCATCGGCAGAAGTTCGTTCCAGCCGTTTTCCAGATCGATATAGATGAGCGGACGTGTGTCCTTCAGATCATTGTGGTCGCGCCACAGCTGAATGCGTGCTTCTTCTTCCGGTCTTGCAGCATATGCCGCCATCTTTTTTGCCAGTTCCTGCAGAATTGCCTTGTCGTGATCGCTCATGACGGCCTGTTCCTTGGTCCAGCCATGCATAAAGATATTGCCGTTGGTACACTGATCGAATCTCATATACGTGCCTCCTATGTGATTACTTTCCGAAATTATTCAAACTTTTACTTCATAGAAAATATATCTTTCTCTTATACTTTTCTCGTTTCATGTATCATACCACAGAAAAATACGCTTTTCAACGTGTGCAAAATCGTCCAAAAAATCTTTTTGTACACTTTACCCGTTGCAACATTGTCCAAATGCAACCAAAATATGCTCATTTTTCAGCGCATATATGATATTATTTTTATTCTTTGATGATTTTTAGAAAAAAACTTTCGAAATCTTATCATTCCATGATAGGATAAGCAACAGCACAAACAATTTCGTCTGTTTTCATTAGAAAAAGATGATAATTTTTCGAAAGTATTTCCCATTCTTTCTTATTGTGCTTTTTCTGTTTGCCTGATATAATTAAAAATTAAAGATAAAGGTGATTTATATGCTTCGACAGAAAGAATTCGGTGTTTTATCCGGTTCCGAATATTTTTTCGGAACGCTCGCCATGCAAAAGCAGGCGCTGTTTTATTCCGTACACATGTGCGGGCACTATTATTGTGACAAACGATATCGCATTAACCGTCAGAGACTAGACTGCCTGATGTTAATGCTCATCGAAAACGGCACAATGGAATTGCAATTCCATGAAAAGACGATAACGGCGCATTCCGGCGACATTCTTTTGTTTGACGGAAACGATTATCACGCCTATCACACGCCGGAATATGTAGAATTTTATTGGGTGCATTTTTCCGGCGTCAATTCGCTGGAGCTGTATCAGCATTTGACGCGGGAAAACGGCGGAGTTTTATACGCTGCCCAAAAGCACGCCAAAGCTGCCGCACAGATTCGCACATTGGTTCGCCAATTTGCCAATCATCAGCTGGTCAATGAAGCCGAACACGCGCGGCTGCTGTACAGCGCCCTATGTTATCTCGCAGCGCGCCCCAGCGCAGAATATCACGAGCTGACCAGCGATGATCCCGTTCAGCAGGCCGTTTCTTATATTCAGCTGCATTTGGGTGAAGATTTGCGGCTCAAGCAGCTTGCCAAGCAAGTTCATCTCAGTCCTTCTCACTTAATCCGTCTGTTTCGCGCGCGGCTGCATTATTCCCCGCACGAATTTATCATCTGCATGCGCATGGATCGTGCAAAATATCTGCTCAAATCGACCGATCTGCCAATCAAAGCGATTGGTGCAGAAGTCGGCTACCGCACGGAGGCCAGCTTTACCGGTGCATTTACCGATAAAATCGGCGTTTCTCCGCGCAAGTTCCGTGAACTTCCGCTCGGATAAAAAAACATAGAAAAAGAGATCTATCAGCAAACGACTGACGGATCTCTTTTGTTATATCTGTGTTATTCACATGCAGCGTTATCGAACGAGCAAGCCGTATTTCTCACACAGCGGCTGTAATTCGTCCTTGGACAGGCTGCCAGTATACAGTGCGCGGCCCTGATACAAGCGCAGTGCCTGTTCCAACAGCACTGCATCCTCACAGTGCAGGCACAGCGGCTTGACAATCGCATACTGTCCCTCTGCAAAATTTTCCAATTCGTCTGCTTCTTCGATGCGAATGGACAAAACAGCATCTTCGCTGTCCTCTGCTTCTTCGATGGCATCCATAACATCTTCATCACACGGGAACACGTCTCCGCAGTCAACATCTGCCGGCAAAACAAAGACCTCGCGTTCGGTTGCAGCGACCAATTCATCCATGTGCTTGGATGCCGGCTTTTTGATTTCTGCCTGCTTAACTGCCTGTGCCAACGCTGCAATATGTGCCGGCTCTGAGCCGCAGCAGCCGCCATACACACCGACACCGGCCGCCGCCATCTCCGGTACAAGAGCGGCAAATTCTTCCGGTGTACACGTATATACTGCCTTGCCGTCAACCATTTCCGGAATGCCGGCATTTGGCTTTGCAATGAGCGGAACCTGTGCGTACTGTGCCATGCGTTCCAGCTGCAGCAGCATTTTATCCGGACCGACCGAGCAATTGAGACCAACGGCATCCGCGCCCATGCTCTGCATGATAACCAATGCCGCGACAACATCCGTGCCCGTTAAGGTCTTACCGTTTTCGTCACAAGTAAATGTCACAAAGACCGGCTTTTCACTGACGCTCTTGACTGCCAGCAATGCCGCGCGCGCCTCCGGAATCGTCATAGTCGTTTCGATAACAAACAGGTCAACACCCGCCTGTTCCAGCGCCTGTGCCTGCTCGGTATACACATCCAGCAAATCCTCAAAGCTCAAATCGCCAATCGGATACAAAAATTTACCCGTCGGCGCAATATCACCGGCAACCATCGCGTTGTCTCCAACCGCCTCTCGAGACAGACCGACCAAGCGTGTATTATACGCAGCTGTCTGGTTTCGAATGCCATTGCCCTCCAGCTTGATGCGATTGGCACCAAATGTGCTCGCGTACACGATATTGCTTCCCGCAGCAACATAGTTTTTCTGAATATCCTGAATGGCCTCCGGATGTTCCAGCACCCATTGCTCTGCGCACTGCTCGTTGGTATATCCGCGCTTTTGCAGCTGTGTGCCGGTCGCGCCGTCTAAAATCAACGGAAACTGTAATTCCATATGTATTTCCTCCGTTTTCCTGTACTACATCATATTATAACGGCATCACCCGCAAAGCGCAATATGGGGTTTTCTCTTGCGTCAGATCATCTGATAGATATACGCATTGCAGGTATCATAGATATCAAACAGCTTTGGCGCACACAGATCACCATAAATCGTCTTGAGCAGTTTTTCCAGTTTTTCAATTAAAATCTTACTGCTGATGCCCATGGATTCTTTAATATCTTCTTCCGTGATATTGTTCAGCGTGTGTGCGGACGTATTTCTATGTTTTTGATTGAGTTTACTCAATTTGTGGAACAATTTTCCTTCTTCCGTTTCATTTTTTCCGAAATATGCAATTAGTCTCATACAGAAGCTTAAATTGATATCCCGTCTTTCAGCATCAGACAAATGCTGCGCCAACTCAGCGGAATACGCACATATTTTTTGGGGACAGATATATTCATGGCCGTTGGAGTGGTCAATAATTTCTTCACAGTCAAAATCACAGCAAGATTTCAGATATGCTTTTTGCAGACGAAGAATCAATGGATTTAACCGAATAACCAAATCCGTCAATTTTCCATTTTTTTGCAGCAGCTTCAGGCATAAGAGATATTCTGAAACTTCCCGATATTCTTTGCGGATTCGCTTGGACGCGTGTAAATCTTTTCCGATTGGATATAGTTTGAATGGAAGTGTCCGTCCCAAAAGTTTCGCTGTTTCTTCTGCTTCTGCGTAGCGATATTCCGCGCGCATCTGCAAGAAGTGTATCAACGTCATACTCTCTGACGGAAGCAGTGGTTTCATCATCGAAATTGCTTCATAATTATAGGCATCCAGCAAAGCACGTATTTGATTCTTTTCTGTTTCTCGCTGAACCATAAACAGTCGTGGTTCTTCACAGCGATTGGGTGCATCTGTTTCAAAGTCTTCATTCAATTCAATTTCTGCTTCTAAATCATATCCCTTATCGGTTGTGCGCTGTGCCTTGCTGGCAGCTTTTTCTGGTGTTTTCACCTGAATGCCTCTGGTGCGAAAACGTAGATCTGCTGACAGCAGCGCCAGCGTCATTTTCATCTGGACTGAGCCAGAGCTAAGATTTAACAAGATTTCCGCATCCGGTTCTGCTGTTTGCAATTCACGGATATATTTGCCAAATTCATCATAAAAACAGTCAAAATCCGACACATCACGTATATCGCTTTCTATGCGGACGATTTCCGGCCGATAATCCGGCACACGCTGTTCGAAATCGTCAAATGCCCGCTGAAACCGATGGTCTTTTGCATCCTTTTCCCGAATTTCTGCAGACAGATATAATACAACTTTGTCCGGTCGATAGTGCCGCATAATGTGCAGCATACTGCCGTCACGTAAACCGCGCACCGGATCGGTCGAACCAACACAGCTAAATAAAATACGTTTCATATGTATCAACCTCCTTCTGCTCCTTATCCACATGGGTAAGGAGCTTTTTTCGTCCCCTGGCGGAGCGTAAGTTGTTTCGTGCGAAAGCATAGAAGAACTCTGAGATGCAATAAAGTTTTCGTCCCCTGGCGGGGCGTAAGTTGTTTCACCATATCGAGCGCGTTAACCGAAGCATGAATGAGTTTTCGTCCCCTGACGGGGCGTAAGTTGTTTCGAGGTTTCAAACGGTACTTTTTCCTCCCATTCGTGTTTTCGTCCCCTGACGGGGCGTAAGTTGTTTCGTGACCGTCAACCAGCGCGGGTCATTATCAACTTGTTTTCGTCCCCTGACGGGGCGTAAGTTGTTTCAGGCGTTGAAAAACGTCTGTGAGTTGCTTGCAACTGTTTTCGTCCCCTGACGGGGCGTAAGTTGTTTCTCAAAAACACCTTTTTAACCTTAAAAATAGCCCTTTGTTTTCGTCCCCTGACGGGGCGTAAGTTGTTTCGTTTATTGACGATAAAGATTGGAATTGTAATAGCGTTTTCGTCCCCTGACGGGGCGTAAGTTGTTTCTGGGCTGTGATGCCCTTTGCCAGTTTATCGGCGTTTTCGTCCCCTGACGGGGCGTAAGTTGTTTCAAAATCATCAATCACGAAGAACTGGCTGGTCAGCGTTTTCGTCCCCTGACGGGGCGTAAGTTGTTTCCCTCTGGGTCGGGTGATTAACCGTGACTGAAAAAGTTTTCGTCCCCTGACGGGGCGTAAGTTGTTTCGCAATGACCTGTTGCCGCATATGGATTTTGTAAAAGTTTTCGTCCCCTGACGGGGCGTAAGTTGTTTCCCAATAGCTGTTATCCATCATCCGCCGCGTAAACGTTTTCGTCCCCTGACGGGGCGTAAGTTGTTTCGTAGGCTAACTGACCTCTGGCAATATCTAGCCGGTTTTCGTCCCCTGACGGGGCGTAAGTTGTTTCCGGTTAAGTTGGTATGACGGCTCTTTAACCGACATGGTTTTCGTCCCCTGACGGGGCGTAAGTTGTTTCGACGTGGTGGAAATCACGCTGTACAGCCGGAAGGACGTTTTCGTCCCCTGACGGGGCGTAAGTTGTTTCCCAATAGCTGTTATCCATCATCCGCCGCGTAAACCGGTTTTCGTCCCCTGACGGGGCGTAAGTTGTTTCTTCAATCACATCATCGTTGAGATGTTCGTGACTGTTTTCGTCCCCTGACGGGGCGTAAGTTGTTTCAAGAAGAAGAAAGACCCTAGAGCCAACGCTTTGAAGGTTTTCGTCCCCTGACGGGGCGTAAGTTGTTTCTGGAACGCAAGTCTGAATTTGACAGCTACGTTGGGTTTTCGTCCCCTGACGGGGCGTAAGTTGTTTCGGCAAAAGGGCACAAAATCTGCATGTTGCCGGAGCAATTCTTGTTACAGTATATCGAAAATCTCTTGCAAATGCAATGTATTTCGTGACTTTTTCGAAAAAAATTATATATTTCGCGGTGCGAACCTCTTTTTTCTGTAAAAAAATCTAAAAAGATACAGATTGCTTCGCACCGCGTCTTGAAAAGGTGTCCAAAAAGTGTTAGACTGTCCATATGAAATTTGTGAGAATTGGGGGAAGATTATGGAGCAACACAATCAAACGCTATATGCCGTCTACGGTGCATTGGTACACGATTTGGGAAAAATCCTGTACCGCGCCGGCGAAAGCGGTTCGCACAGCGAGAGCGGTTATAAAAAGCTGAAAGCTGTCTGGAACCAGCCGGATATTCTCGACTGCATTCGGTATCATCACGCAGATGCTTTGAAATCTGCTAGTTTGTCCAAGCAGTCTCCGGCATACGTCGTCTATATTGCGGACAATATCGCTTCCGCCACGGATCGGCGGGAAAAAGAAAACGTAGAGGAAGGCGGTCAGCCGTTCAAAAAACATCTTCCGCTGTCCTCTATTTTTAATCTCATGCATGAAAATCCGAAGGATTTTGAAATTCCTCTGGAACCACTGTCCAACAACTATGCTCGTCCGATTCCGTCCGGCGAATATGCGTTGACCCAGCAGGATTATCAAAATGTTGCGAACTGCCTGCTGCAGGCATTGCGCGGCATCCCGCCGGAGCCGCAGTGGATGAACACAACGCTCTCGGTTTTAGAGACATGGACAAGCAGCATTCCTTCCAGCACCAACACGAGAGAATATGCCGATGTCTCCCTCTACGATCACCAAAAGATTACCGCTGCCACTGCCGCGTGTATCAGCGAATACTTGCTGGAACATGCCGTTTCTGACTATCAGCAGGTACTGGTCAAGCAAGGTAAAAAATTCTGGGATGAAAAGGCATTTCTTTTGTACTCTGCTGATGTGTCCGGCATTCAAAACTTTATTTATACAGTATCTACAGACAATGCCCTTCGCTCGATGCGCAGCCGCTCTTTTTTCTTAGAGTTTCTCATGGAGCACTATATTGATGAAGTTCTGGACGGCTGCGGACTTTCCCGCGCCAATCTGCTGTACAGCGGCGGCGGACACTGTTATATGCTGCTGCCAAACACGCAAAAAACAAAACTGTGCTTGGCACAGCAGAGCGCACACATCAATCGCTGGCTGCGGGAACAATTCGGTATCCGGTTATTCCTCGCCGATGGCATGACACCGTGCTCTGCCAATGAATTGACCAATCAGCCGCAAAAAGATGCGCCATATAAAGAGATTTTCCGCCGCGTTTCCCAGCAAATTTCGTACTGCAAAATGCATCGCTATTCCGCCGCAGAATTGATGGAGCTCAACCGCGGCACGGTCAGAAAAGATGGGCGCGAATGCAAAATTTGCGGTGCTGTGGAGCAATTAAACGGTGAAAAATGCCATTGGTGCAATCTGTTCGAGCAGATATCCCGTGACATCCAAGACAAAAGAAAAACGGTCTTTGTCGTTTCGGAGACACCGTATACCCAATTGCATATCGAATTGCCGCATGGAGATTCCTGCGCCTATCTCTCTATTTTGGAGACAGACGATGCACAGC
Organism: Butyricicoccus intestinisimiae; assembly: GCF_018918345.1. Lineage (NCBI taxonomy): Bacteria > Bacillati > Bacillota > Clostridia > Eubacteriales > Butyricicoccaceae > Butyricicoccus > Butyricicoccus intestinisimiae. The sequence continues at coordinate 175,434 of NZ_JAHLQI010000001.1, read as the reverse complement.
AGCTGCTACAGCAGACGGATGATGTTCTCCGCGTCTATACAAAAAATGCGCAATCGCTTCTATCTGTCGGGGCACACTATGCAAGCCAACTGTTTGTGGGCGAATATCACGATTCCAATCGCATCAATGAGCTTGCTGAAAAAAGCACCGGCATCTCCCGCATTGCCGTTTGCCGCATGGATGTCGATGATTTGGGCAAGGCGTTTATCTCTGGATTTGAAAGACCGCATGCCGCTGCCGCAGAAGATCAGTACAAATATGTGACAATTTCCAGAACCGCTTCGTTCTCGCGTCAGATGTCACGGTTTTTCAAGTACTACATCAATTCTATTCTTGCACGCGTGACAAAGGACGCACTGGCTGTTACCATCGTGTATTCCGGCGGAGATGATGTTTTTCTCGTCGGCGCTTGGGATCATATTCTGGAAGCTGCCATGCGAATTCAGGAAGATTTTCAGACGTATACATGCCATACGCTGCACCTTTCCGCCGGTATTCTGCTCAAAAACGCGAAATATCCGATTCGCCGTTCCGCATCGGAAGCCGCAGAACTGGAGGCCTTTGCAAAAAGTCACGATGGAAAAAATGCTGTCACGATATTCGAAGCATCTGCACAGCAGACATATCCTTGGCAAATCTTTCAGGATAAAGTCATCAACGAAAAGAAAAATCTGCTGGAACGCTTCTTTGCAAATCAAGAAGACGCGGAACGCGGAAAAGCCTTTTTATATCGCTTACTGGATCTTTTGCGGAACAGCGAGCAGCGCATCAACTTGGCGCGATTTGCATATCTTCTCGCCCGCTTGGAGCCGAAGAAAAACAATCCGTCCTACGCCATGTATGCCGAATTTTCCAAACAGATGTATCAATGGTACCGCAATCCAACAGACCGCCAGCAGTTGATTACAGCTATTTATATCTATGTGTATCAGACAAGAATGAAGGGGGATACCGATCGTGCGTGAAAACAACAGATATCAGCAAAATCGATATGGTGAAAATCGAAGCCGCAATTTTAACGACCGCAGAGATACAAAGCCAAAGGAAACTAAAGAAATTGAGAAAATTAAGGCGCTGCCTGTTCCGGAAGACTATGTCGATGCGGCGGATGCAGTGATGCAACAGCTAAGCCAATCAAACGCGAAAGGCGGAAAGCTGACAACCAGCAAACTACGCAATATTCTGACACTCGTCAGCGACATTTACAATACAGAAAACCGCAGGAGAGATGATTCCATTTCGAGCGAAAGTGCTGCAAAATTACAAATGCTGCGCATCCGTGTTCTCTATGAAGCAGGCCGCGAACAAAGCGTGAAAAAATTCGTAGAAACCAGCAAATTGTTAGCATACATCAAGGGAATCGACAAGAATCGCGAAAACATGCTTCGTTTTTGTCATTATATGGAAGCACTTGTTGCCTATCATCGTTTTTATGGCGGCGATCCGGATTAAGGGGGATTTTTTGATATGTACGGAAAAGTAATTATTGATTGTACGCTTTTGGTTCGCACCGGCATGCATATTGGCGGAAGCTCTGTCTTTTCTGCCATCGGTGCTGTGGATAGCCCAGTTGTTTCCAATCCCAGCGACGGAAATCCAATCGTTCCGGGCAGCAGCTTAAAGGGTAAACTGCGCACGCTTCTCGCCCGCAGTTATGCGAAGAATATTCACAATATGCCGGATTTCAACGATGATGATGCGGTCATTATTCGCCTATTCGGCGCGAGCAAATCTGCAGACGGCAAGCCGGTAACTGCTCGCCTCCAGTTCGCAGATGCTTTTGTCTGCAACAAAGATGAAATGAAATCGATTGGATTGACCGAAGTAAAGTTTGAAAACACCATCAATCGAGAAAATTGCACCGCCAATCCTCGACAGATTGAACGTGTTGTTCCCGGTGTTCGTTTTGCCGTGCGCATTGTTTACGATGTGACTGCGGATACCGAAGCAGAAGTATTGGAGGACATGCAGGTTCTCGCAAAGGGCTTTAAGCTTCTGCAAATGGATTATCTCGGTGGTCACGGCACGCGCGGAAGCGGTCGTGTCTCCTTTGAGAACTTCAAAATGAAGGACTTTGAGTCTGGTTTGGATCTGAAAAAGCTGTGTGCAGTCTTTAAGGATGTGGAGAACTATGAAGTATTGTCTGTTTAAATTGGGTTTCACCTCTCCTGTCCATTTTGGAAGCGGCGCCATGGCACATAGTCTGGATACCGGCGAAATGACTTGCCATGCGGATACGCTGTTTTCTGCTTTATGCCACACTGCTTCTGTGCTCGGCGGCAACTCCAAGGTAGAATGGCTCGTCCGCCTTGTACAGCAGGATGCACTCCGATTTTCCGACTGCATGCCATATCAAGATGAAACACTCTATCTTCCCCGCCCTTGCTGGCAGCCTATGAAACAATTGGATTGTGACAGAAAAATTCTCAAAAAGGCAGAATGGATTTCTGTCGATGAAATGGAATCGTGTCTGTCTGCCCTGCGCGGTGAGGGAACATATAATTGGGCAAATGCCGGAAATAAATCAAAATTCGGCACGACCGTGGAAATGACAAAAGCTGCTGTTCCCGACCGCGAAGATGCTGTGCCATATACCGTTGGCTTGTTTCAGTTTTTTGAAAACTGCGGATTGTATTTTATTTTGCAATACGAACAAGAGGACGATGCTGCACAGATAGAGCAACTGGTGCAGGCACTCGGATACTCTGGCATCGGCGGAAAAATCAGTGCCGGATATGGAAAATTTGAAGTGGCAGACACTGCATACTTTTCTTGTGCAGAAGATACATATGATGAAGCAACCGCTTGGTTATACCAACACTTCAATTGCGCAAACAGCAAGCATTGGATGCTGCTCTCTGCCTCTCTTCCGGCCGATGCAGAGTTGGAGTCAGTCATTCCTTCTGCCTGCTTTCAGGTAGTCCGCCGCGGCGGTTTTACGCATCCCCGCGGAAAAAATGCAGAATTATTGAAAAAACAAACACAATACTTTTTGTCCAGCGGGTCTATCATCACGCAGCCTTTTTCCGGCGATTTATTTGACGTCGGATTCAGTCCAGATCATCCGATCTATCGGTATTCCAAACCGATCTTACTGGGGGTAAATCTATGAAGCAACTGGGACATTTGCAGGAATACACACTTACACTGACTACAAAAGCACCCGTATTCGTTGGTTCTGGCGTCGTATACGGAAAAATGGACTATATTTTTGACGCAGCCAGACAAACAGTGTCTTTTATCGATCAGACACGATTCTTTCAGTTGCTGATTGACCGCGATCTGATTGATAAGTACGAGTCTTTTATTCTAAACAAGCGTCCATCGGATACGATTCAGTATTTTCTAAAAAACATCTGCAAATTAGATGCCAAAACAATTAACAGCTTGATTGTCAACCGTGTTTCCGCCGCAGATGCATTAGATGAAAACCATTCCTTAAAGGAAATACAAGCCTTTATTCGCCGGGCCGATGGCCGTGCATATATCCCAGGCAGTTCATTAAAAGGCTGCCTGCGCACGGTTTTGCTCACAAATATGCTGCTGCGCGATTCAAACAAAGCAGAGCCTATAAACATAAAACAACTGGAGAGTAAATATCTGCACACCTTGCAGATTACAAACAAACAGTCCGACATGGTAAACAGTATCATGCGCGGCATTTCTATCTCTGACAGCGAGCCTATCGATGAAAAAAGTATGATTTTAGCTTCTAAAATCGATTCTCTTCCCGATGGTTTTGAAAATAGAATTAACGTTGTTCGGCAATGTGTTGCTCCGGAAACCAAAATAACGTTTCGTCTGACGTTGGATCAAAACATTCTCTCCCGCGCAAACATCTTGACGGAATTACGCGAAGCGATCCGAGCTTTTGACGCATTTTATATCCAAGAGTACAATTCTTATTTTGCTATAAAAAAAGAATTTGAAGATTTATTCCGCGATGATTTTATTGTTTTGGGCGGCGGCAGCGGATTTTTTGCCAAAAATCTTATTTATCCACTCTACGCTCCAAATCATGCAAAAGCGGTGAAAACTGTTTCCCAAAGTATGCAGCAGAAGCATAAACACGAAAAGGATATAGGATACGGCATTTCCCCGCGCACGTTCAAGATAACAGAATTCGACAGGTTCGCATACCCTATTGGGCTCTGTCAGGTGACAATCCAATGATACAAAATTTTCAATATCTTATACAGACGCCGGATGGAACGTCCATTCCGTCTTTTTGGGCTTATCGTTTATATGCTGCACTGTTAGAACAATTGCCCGTTGAGTTTGCAGACGCTGTTCATGAACAAGGATTTAGCGCAATTAGCCAATACATCCGTTTTGACCATGAGAAACATCAGAGCATATGGGTTGTTTCTCTATTAACAGACGATGCTATCAGCTATTGTGCACCGATCCTGACAAATATAACCCACTTGTCCTTGCATGAGTCGACGATAATAATAAAAAAAATCCAGCAAAGCGATGTCCTCACTGCGGATACTATAATCACACAGGCTGAGCAGTTGTCATCGTCTCAAGCGGTACGCATTGTTTTTCATAATGCAGCTTCATTTAAATCCAATGGAATATATCAGATTTTCCCAACAGTCCCGCTCATTCTCCAAAATTTATTGCAACGTTGGAACGAGTTTTTTCCTGAAATGTTATTAGAAGATGATGATGCCATCCAAATGCTGACAAATAATCTTCGTATTCGTTCGTACCGGTTGAAAAGCAGTACATATCGGTTAAAACAGAGTTCCATTCCCGGATTTTGCGGCGAAATAATCATCTCTTCCAAGCTTTCTCCTCCCATGCTAGAGCTCTGGAAAATGCTGCTTATTTTCTCAGAATACACCGGAATCGGCATCAAAACCGCACTCGGAATGGGAGGCGTTTCGATTTTCGTATAGAGGTGAAGCAAAATGGGTGAAAAACCATTCTCTGCCGTGGCAACAGTGCCGGAGAATGACATCTGGCAGACGGCAATACACAGAGAACGCAAACTATATACACACGAAAATGACAAGAGAGAGGCCTTTGAACGAGATTTCACCAGAATTCTCCATTCGTTAGGATACCGGCGGTTGAAGCACAAAACGCAGGTATTCTTTAACACGCACAACGACCATATTTGCACACGGATGGAGCATGTTCAGCATGTTGCATCTGTCAGTCATACCATTGCTCACACACTCGGTTTAAATACAGAGCTAACAAATGCAATTGCAACAGGACATGATTTGGGACACGCGCCATTCGGCCATCAGGGAGAAACTGTCCTGAAAAATCTTGTTCGGCAATTCACGGATGAACCATTTTTTCACGAGAAAAACAGCTTGATCTTTGTCGATGATATCGAATTGTTGGAAGACACACAGTGTCATCTATGCAATTTGAATTTAACATACGCAGTTCGCGACGGTTTGATTTCGCATTGCGGAGAAATTGACGAAAACCATCTGAAACCGCGCACGCAGCGCATCGACTTGCGCTCACAATTCCAATATTCTGGACAGTATCAGCCCTTTACTTGGGAAGGATGCGTTGTTAAGGTATCCGACAAGATTGCGTATTTAGGCAGAGATATTGAAGATGCTGCCAGATTAAATTTTTTAGATGAAGATTCACACACAATATTAACTAAAATCGGAGAAGTATACCACGTGCCATCCTTGCATATGGTAAACACATCGGCGTTAATCAGCACGCTCATTTCAGATTTATGCCAACACAGTAATCCCCTTGACGGCTTACAATTTTCGCAAAATATTTTGCACCTGCTGAACGAAATAAAAGCATATAATTCCACATATATTTATAACAATGAAAGATTCCATTATTATAAACAGTATGTCAAATTGGTACTCACAACACTCTACACAGAATTGAGCCATTGGTATGCTGCGGAAAACACGTTTGACGCTATTCACCGGCAAGAGCGGTGGTGCGAGGAGCTTGCCAAAGGATTTGGAAACTGGTTGGCATTATATTGCGAGCCTGATATTGTCACGCAGTCATACAGCTTCCAAGAAGTACAAAAAGCTGATAATCGAAAAATTTACGGCAACTTGACAAATCCAGTGCAATACAAGCGCGCGATTGTCGATTACATTGCCGGAATGACTGACCCATATGCAATCAAAATGTTTCACTCCCTGACATCGTTTTAACAAGACCAAAAAAGTTAGACAATATTTCAGAAAAAATTATTCAAGCAACCGAAAGGGCTTGTTGTCTGTGAATTGCAGGCGGCAGGCTCTTTCTTTTTTAATTTTGGCGTATATCGTTTGTTCGTTTTTCTTTTTGACATAGTTAAACACCCCATTTGTTAGACGTTATATCATACTGTCTAACAAATGGGGTGCAGTTCAAAATTCCTTCTTTTTTTAAGCCAAAAATGCCTGCACGTCTTTCAATTTTGCCTCTCCGGCCTTTCTGCCGAGGTCATAGACTCGTTTGAGTTCCGCAGGATCATGTACGACCTGTTTGATGTTCAGCGGGGCATCCGGACGAATCACACAGACATCACCCTGCTGTTCAAGCAGGCGGACATATGCGGTTGTTTGATTATACATATCGTGCCGTACTTCTAAGGCGTGAATCACTTCCGGATATTTACGCAGAGCAATCCGGAGCAGGGGCAGCAGCTTATTTTTGTGCTTGATGTAATTCATCGGCTGCGTCAAAACAATGACATTCTTCTGGTATCCCAGTTCCTGAAACTTGCGAATCGGAATCGAATCGGAAATGCCGCCATCCAATAGCTGATGTCCGCCTGCCTCTACGACGCGTGATACCATTGGCATGGAAGCGGAGGCACGCATCCATGTGATGTCCGTGTCTTTTCCTGTCGGGCAGCTGTGATAGACCGGTTTGCCGGTTTGCACATCGGTGCACACAACATAAAATTCCATCGGATTTTTTTCATACGTGTCTGTATCAAAGAGATCCAGCTTGTTGGGAAGTTCATGATAACAAAAATCTGCGCCATACAAGTCGCCTGTTTTCAGCAGAGAACGAAAGCTGGCATATCGCGGATCGTTGCAGAATCTGGTGTTGTAGCGCAAGACGCGGCCGATTTGCTCAGACTTGTAATTACAGCCGAATACAGCGCCGGCAGAAACACCAATTGCGCCGTCAAACGTCACATGATTTTCCATGAGGACATCCATCACGCCGGCGGTAAATAATCCGCGCATCGCGCCGCCCTCCAAAATCAAACCCTTTTTTGCCATAAGTAATACCTGTGCTTTCTGTGATTTTTTCATGCATCTATTATACACCGGATTGCAAAAGATACCAAGGCATCCGGAAATAAGAAAGTAAAAAAAGCAAAACACAAAATCTACATTAAGAATGATTCTTAAGTTTATTGACAAAACATCTTGCTCCGATTATCATAGATACAACAAGAAACGAGGTGTTTTTATGATGAATCTTACAAAACCAGATGAAAAAATTGCCATTTTAACGTGCATGGATATGCGGCTTGACCCGAAAAAGTTTCCGGGTCTGGAGCAAAGCAAGGCCTATGTCATTCGAAACGCTGGCGGCAGAGCAAATGAAGAGACGATTCGTTCGCTGGTTGTAGCGCATAAATTCCAAGGCGCAAAGGCAATTTTTGTCATTCAGCACACGGATTGCGGCATGATGAATTTTACCAATGATATCCTTTGTGATTTGTTGGAGGAGAGTTTACAGACCGCTGTTTATGGAGGGAACGGCTGGTACAATCCGGTCAAAGAAGGCGGCAGCCGCGCCGGACAGTATATCAATTTTCAGCCCATACGGAATCTGGAACAGAGTGTCATCGATGATGTGACATATATTCGCAATCATCCTCTGATTTCCAAGAAGATTCCTATTTATGGATATATCTGTGATGTAAAGACCGGAGAGCTCCGTCCGGTGCAGCAAGCTATGCAAATCGGACAGGTACAAGAATAAACAAGAATGGTTTTGGGAGAAAATCAAATCCATCCGCAGCTTTTCAGAATAAAAATCCACAAAAACAGCGTCCCGACGGAAACTGCAGTGCTTGCCACAACCAGTTCTCCGGCGAGGGCGCCGTCACCGCCCATGTTGGCGGCCATCGGATACGAAGCCGCCGCCACCGGTGTGGCGAACATGGTCAAATAGACAAAACGGCTGACCGGATCAAACTGCAGGGCAAGCGTCACAAGCAGCATACAGGCAGGAAGTACGAACAATTTCACGGCAAGTGTTGGAATAACATACTTGGCATGATCCAACAGCGAAGAAAAGTGGAGTGTACTGCCCAAAATAAACAGCGCGAGCGGTGTTGTCAAATCAGAAAACTGAGCGATTGGTTTTTCTATGCACGCAGGCAAGGGAATTCCCAATACGACAAAGACCAGTCCGACCAGCGCGCCGAAAATCATGGGATTGGACAGCACGCGCTTGAGAAGCGGGAGTACCCGAATATCATCTCCGCGGAAATACTCCAGAATCATGATGGCAAAGATATTATAAATCGGAATAATAATTGCAATCATGGCGGATGCAATCGCTGCACCGCTGTCACCAAAGATATTGGTGGAGAGCGGCAGAGCGAACAGCACAAAATTGCTCCGATAAATCGCCTGAATAATGACGCCGCGTTTGGCGTTTTCTTTGACAATGCGCGGAACAATGAGAAAAGCTGCTAAAATAGTGAGCAGAACACTGATTACACTGACGAGAATCATTTTTTTGTCCGGTGTAATCTGTGAGGCATGATGATACAAATTGTAAAACATCATAATGGGGAAAAACACGCGAAAAACCATCTGGTTCATGCGGCGCATAAACGGCTCATCCACTACTCCGGCAACGCGAACGAAATATCCAAACAGGATATAACACAAAAAAGGAACAACTGCATTGACAGCAATCAGAATATTATCCATGCAGCATCATTCCAGGTTTCCTGTCAGCGTCATAATGGCAGAGAGTGCTGCCAGCGGTGCGGTCTCACAACGAAGAATGCGCGGACCGAGCCCGACCGTTTTGGCGCCTGCTTGTGCCGCCGCTTGTGCTTCTTCTGCGGCAAATCCGCCTTCCGAGCCGGTAACAACGGCGATTTTTAAACAGTCGCCGTTGTCTTTCTCCGGCAATTGCTTCAGCAATGTATGCAGAGATTCCCCGCCGCATTCGTAAAAGAACAGAACCAAATCATACTGTGCCCAATCGGCACAGACGGCAGCAAAGTTTTTCAACGGCATACAAACCTCGGGCAAAATACCTCTGCCGCATTGCTTGGCGGCCTCAGCGGCAATGCGGTTGTATCGCGTATTTTTTTGCTCCTCTTTTTTGGGAGCTGCGACGCAGTATCGACTAAAAAACGGGATAAAGCGCGCACAGCCCAATTCTACGCCGTGCTGAATGATTTCTTCCAGCTTGTCCTGTTTGGGGTATCCGGCGTACAAGGTGACCGTGATGTTTGGTTCTGCGGTGCTTGGGTATCCTTCCTCTACGGAAAATTCGACAGCATCTTCCGGAAATCCGGTGATATGTGCGGTGTATTCAACTGCATTTCCATCGCACAGAATGACGGTTTCGCCAAGTTTTGCGCGCATGACACGAGCCAAATGATGTGCGTCTTTGCCTCGTAAAAAAGCAGTTCCATCGGCGATTTCGGTTGTAAAGTAACGGTGCGGCATATGCTCCACTCCTTTTGATAAATCTGAATGTATTCTCTTTTACCATAGCATATTTTCTCTATAGACGCAATTGTATGTGTGAAGAAAAAGCGGTGCTTTGGCTCTTTTCTTTTGCGCGCGGATTGAAAATCGAGTGTTTACTGTCTGGCCTGCCTGCTGTATAACGATAAAGGCAAAGATAAAGGGCCTGCCGCCTGCAATTCACAGACAACAAGCCCTTTCGGTTGCTTGAATAATTTTTTCTGAAATATTGTCTTATCGCTGCACCTTACGCAGAAATGCCTGTGTACGCGGGTTGCGCGGGTTGTCGATCACGTCCGCCGGTGCTCCCTCTTCCACAATATATCCGTCTGCCATAAAGATGACACGGTCGGATACTGCACGCGCAAAGTCAATCTCATGTGTGACAATGACCATCGTCATTTTTTTCTCTGCCAGCTGACGCAGAATCTTCAGCACTTCCGTGGTCAGTTCCGGATCCAACGCCGAAGTCGGCTCATCGAAAAACAGCATCTGCGGATGCATTGCCAATGCGCGAGCAATCGCAACGCGCTGCTGCTGTCCGCCGGATAACTGACACGGATATGCATCCGCTTTATCTGCCAGACCGACATCCTCCAGCAGCTGCTTGGCTTCTTCCATCACTTCACCTTTGCTGCGCTTTTGCACATGCACCGGTGCATCAATCAGGTTTTTCATGACAGAATAATGCGGAAACAGGTTGAAATTCTGGAACACGAGTCCGTAAAACTCTTTGATTTTTGCCAACTGTTCTTTGTTGGCATAGGTACCGTTTTTGACAGCCGCTGTGCCGCCGTACAGCAAATCGCCGCCATTCATTGTTTCCAGCATGGTTGCACAGCGGAGCAGGGTCGATTTACCGGAGCCGGACGGGCCGATGATGGAAACAACCTCGCCTTCTTCCACGCTCATAGAAATATCCTTGAGAACTTCCAGTTCGCCAAAATATTTTTTCAAATGATTGATTTCCAGCAGTTTCATGATATTCCCTCCTCTTTACTGGTAATATGCGAGCTTGCGCTCCAAACGTTCCATAACAAATGCAACCACATAGTTGAACACGTAATAGAACAAGCCTGCAACAAACAGCGGTGCAATGGATGCGTCAGACGCTGCAACCTGCTTTGCCAGCGTAAACATCTCTGCATATGCCAAAACAAATGCCAACGATGTGTCCTTTGTCAGTGTAATAATTTCATTGGTGACCGGCGGAAGAACGTGCTTGACCATCTGCGGAAAAATAATCTTGCAGAACGTCTGTGTCTTGGTATAGCCCAACACTTCCGCCGCTTCATACTGTCCCTTTGGAATTGCCTGAATACCGGAACGATAAATCTCTGCAAAATACGCTGCATAGTTGATGGAAAAGCCGACGATTGCCGCCCAAAAACGCCATGTATTGGATACATTCATGCCAAATACATAGTACGGGCCAAAAAAGACAACGACCAGCTGCAGCATCAGTGGTGTACCGCGCAGAACCGAAATCACAAAGTTAAACACCATGGACAGCGGCTTGATTTTGGACATGCGTCCAAAACATACCAGCAGGCCGAGCGGCATAGAAAAAATCAATGTCAGGACAAACAGCAGCAGCGAGGAAGAAATACCTGCGCCGATCTCCTGCACAACAGAAATAAAGTATTGCATCATGTGCCCTCTTTCTTCATGATAGAAATAAAAAGCGGCGGAAAAGGATTCTCCGCCGCTCTGTTAACAAAAACCAAGCGAGTGTTACTGCTTGTTCAAGCACCAAGTTTCAGACAGGAAACTATATGCGCCATCGTCCTTCTCGGACCATTCCTTTACAATCTTATCCAGTGTGCCGTCCTTTTCCAGCGCATCCAATGCGGTCTGCACCTGATCGCGCAGGGTGTCATTGCCCTTCTTGAAGCCAATGGCATACTGTTCAGAGGAAATCTTCTGATCCAGAATCGTGTATTTATCAGCGCCGCGATTTGCAATCTGATAATTTGCTACGCCAACGTCCATGGCAATGGCATTTGCTGCACCGGATTCCAAATCCATAAATGCGGTGTTATAGTTGGATACCTGTACCAGCTGGCCGACAGAAGAAGCAATCTGCTTGCCGACATCCGTTGCATCGTCACCCTGAAGCGCAGCCAGTGCAGAGGAATCTGCCTGTACGTCCATGATGACACCGGACAGACCGTCAATGCTGGTGATATTAGAATCCTTCTTGACAACAACGACCTGCGAGTTATCAATGTACGGCTTCGACCATGTATAGTCATCCTCGCGGCCGTTCATCGTGAAGCCGTTCCAAATGCAGTCAATCGAACCGCCGCTCAATTCCATATCCTTGGAATCCCAGTCGATCGGCTGCTTTACCAGCTTCCAGCCGTAGTAATCGCAAACGGCCTGTGCCAGATCCAAGTCAAAACCTTCATAATCATCGCCGTTCTTATATCCATACGGCGGGAACTCTGCGTCAAAACCAACAGTCAGCTGGGTGCGATCCTTCGGGTCGGTAGAATCCGTCTGCGCGTTTTTATCAGACGAGCCGCATCCGGCCATGAGACCAATACACATCACGCCAGCCATCAGCATGGCTGCAATCTTTTTCAGTTTCATATTTTCTTTCTCCTAAAAGTTCATGATAGGCAAAACGTCATATATGATTCCGCTATGCCAAGTACATGTTATATTTTATTCTTTTAGCACGATAAAGTCAATATGTAATTGTGATTTTCCCTCTAATATTTTGTCTAAAACCTGTGGGATGCGTCTCAAACAGCAATACGCCATGTAAAGCCAAATCGCTTTACATGGCGTATGATTTTCATCAACTATCGTTTTCCAAGAAAATACTGCGGCAAATGCTCGCGGTTACCGCCATTTGTTCTTCATTGCTTATGCTTGCAGTGCCATCTCCGCCCTGCTGTCCGTAACTGCCGAAATAGGAATGATTTCCGCCGCTAATAATCGTTTCTGCATAATACACCGGCAAATTACCTTTGTATCCTCTATATTTGTCACGGTTCATGACGCCGTCATTGCTGCCATAAATGCACAGTGTTTTCAGTTTGGTTCGCCGTAAGTCCGCCGTGGAATAGGCCGCAAGCAAGACCAATCCGTCTAATTGATCTGCGTGTCTGGATGCATAAATGGCCGCCATAGATCCGCCCAGAGAATGACCGCCGATGTACCATTTCTCGATGTCCGGAAACTTCTCGCGCAGTCCATCCGCCGCCGTGATGTCCAGCACAGCAAGATTTACCGGCATCTTTTCCAATAGACAAAGAAATCCTTGCTTGGATAACTCCTGCATCAGCGGCGCGTACGCGGTGTACTCAACCTTTCCCCCCGGATAGAAAATCAATGCCGCCTTTGGCTGCTCCGGAATAAAAGCAAGCGTTCGACTGTTGATTTGCTCAACCGTGACCTCCGGATGCTCCAGCACTGCCTGCGCTTGTGCCGTTGCATGATAATAATTATGAATATATTTTCCCATAGATATAACGCAGATGATAACCAAACCAATGAGCATGGCATGGATTGGCCAGAGCAGTCGTTGTCGTTTGTTCATCGCATGTATGCTCTCCCTCTTCACACATATCTGTTGATATTTAGAACTAGTTTACCACAGATTTCCTCGCTTTTCCAGAATTACTGTGCGTTCTATGTGTTTTTTCGCAAATATCCAAGTATTCTCCCAACTTCGCACAATTTATTCGTACTTTTTTTGATTTTCTAGTGCATTTATAACAAAAGTATGATATGATATAAGAAATTAAGTGCAAAGGAGTTGTTTTATCATGGAAAACAATCTTTTTACCAATGCCCACATTCTGGCATGGCTTCAGTATTTTTCCGATCAGGCAAACGTCGATCTGGAGCGTGTCAAGATTCTGGATATTACGCGAAAGAATAAAAATCTGATTCCAACGGTAGAATCGCATCGTTCTACGCTTGTGTTTACCGAGGCTGGCCATCCGGATATTTTCTATCGGATGTTCAACGCAGGTCTGGGCGAATGCACGGTCATCTACAACGAAGGCAGCGAGCCATCCGGTCCCATCAAGCAAAACAAGGTCTATGACATGATGGATCGCGGCATCAATGCGTCCGCCGGCATGCTGATTCTCAATCCGAATGCCCGCAGCACGTTCCGCTTCGGCATGAGCAATCAATCCTTTGCATACGGCTCTGTTCGTTACGTCGGCGCAGAAATTCGCGCTGTCATCCTGAGCAAGATGCAGATTGATGTGCAAAAAAATATCTGTGTGATTTCCGGTGAATCCATCGCCGTGGAAGCCGCAAATCTCGCAGCAGAAGGCACGGTCATCGCTGTCGAGTACAACAAACATGACCGCAAGACGCTGGAGGACAATGTCAGTCAGTTCGGTCTCAACAACGTTTCTATCGTGGATCATGTGGACGATGAGACCTTCCAAAATCTTCCGGTTCCGGATGTGACGATGCTTGTTGCATCTGCCAGCATGGAACAGGAAATGGCATGTCTGCTCAAGCTCAATCCAAATATGGAATTTGTCATCTATACATTGGATTTCGGCGTTGCCGCCAGCATGTCTGAGCTGTGCAAAAAGATGGGAATCATTGATGTGGAGATCATTCAAATCGCTGTCTCTCACCTCAATCAAAAGCACAACTTCGAGACGCAGCCTGCGCCGTGGATTATTTCCGGCAAGGCAAACGGTGAGGGCTAAACTACATATCTAAAAACCAAGGCAGAGCATGATTTTATGCTCTGCCTTTTGTTATACCTGTTCCAGCAAGCGCTGTGCGTCCGCGTGCGCTTGCTCAAACGTCTGAAAATGTACCGTATGAATGCCAAACTTCTGCGCCGCCTCACAGTTGTCCTTTCTGTCATCAATAAACAGACAGCGCTCTGCAGTCAGCTGATACTGCTCCAAGCAGGTCTGATAAATCGCCGGATCCGGCTTGAGCAGATGTACATCACAGGAAAAAACGCCGCCGTCCATTTTTTCCAAAAAGGTAAAGCTCTCCGGCACTTTGTCGATGATATACCGCGCATAGTTGGACAAAAACAATACGCGCAGTCCCCGCGCCTTCATCTCATCAATCCAATTGTCCGCATACGCATTTTTAATCAGGCTTGTGCCGATGTTGTCATAGATGCGCTGAATATCTTCCCGATACTGCGGAACGCGGGCAAAAAATGCATCCAGCACTTCCTGTTCCGTCCATACGCCGCGGTCAACCTCATCCCACAAGCCGCTCTGAAACATGACATCATCAATCATTTGCCGTTCTTTGGGGTCTGCCACCATGCGGCACAGATACTGCTGCCACTGAAACTCAACCAGAACGGTTCCAATATCAAAAAGAACGGTATCTATCATCCTGCACCTCCCATATTATCGCTTTACTTCGCCTCGCTCACAGCGATTGCCCCAGCTGTCAATCAGCTTGCCATCGCGGAATACACAGATAATCTCGCAGTTATTCGGACAGCGTCCGCAGCTTGCTTCTCTGGTGTAAAATTCCATCTCTTCCATGGCAAAGTCAAATTCCTGCCGTTTGTTGCTTCGGCGCGCCAAAATTGCCGCGCCGAGCGCGCCCATCAGATGGCCGTTCTGGTCAACGATGACATCGCAGCCAAGCAGCTTTTCAAACGCCGCCACAACGCCCTTGTTCTTGGAAACGCCACCTTGGAATACGACCGGACTTGCAATCTTTTTTCCCTTGCCAACATTGTTCATATAGTTGGCCGCAACTGCGTTGCATACACCGGCAATGATGTCCTCACGCGGATGACCCATCTGAATCTTATGCACCAAATCGCTTTCCGCAAACACCGTGCATCGAGCGGCGATTTGTGTCGGATGCTTGGATTTCAGCGCATACTCGCCAATATCCTCCACCTCAATGCCCAGACGCTTTGCTTGACTGGACAAGAATGCGCCGGTTCCGGCCGCGCACAGCGTATTCATCGCATAATCTACCGCCACGCCATTTTCTACCAGAATAATTTTCGAATCCTGACCGCCGATTTCCAAAATCGTGCGAACCTCCGGATAAAATGTCGTCGTGCCGACAGCGTGCGCGGTAATTTCGTTCTTTACCATGGTCGCGCCGACAATAACGCCGACCAGCTTGCGCGCACTGCCTGTGGTGCCGGTTGCCACGACTTTGTACTGTTGCTTGTCGAACTGCTTTTCCAGCAGTGCAACAAGCTTCTTTACGGCGCCAATCGGATCTCCCTGTGTCCAGATATATGCGCTCGCCAAAATATTGTTCTGTTTATCTATAATCACGCCTTTGGTGGAAATGGAACCGACATCGATTCCAAGATATGCATGTTGACGTCCCATCCGTTAAAATACATCCTTTCTCATTGCAATCATATCATAAAATGCTTCCAGTCTTGTCATCAGACCCGCTTCGCCGGTCTGTACATCATAGGTCAAATACAGAATCGGAATCTTTTCTTCCGCGCCGATGGTCTGCAAGACCGGCATGACATCAATCTCCGGCGTGCATCCGGCAGATTTCACATGGATAATGCCGTCAAATCCTCGGCGCGCGTACTCCCGCGCAGCCCAAATATTTGCCGTAGACGTTGGTCCCATTTCATACGTGCACAGATCTTTGATCTTTGCATTCATGTTCTTTTCGCCCGGATAATGCACCATGCGGTTGGATACATTCATCCAACGATGTACTTCCACGCCCATATCTGCGATGGTCTGTTCCAAATCCAAATTGGAAAATGGATCCATAACCGTAAAGAACTCACCGACAATGCCGACACGCAGCGGTTCCGCCGGTTTATCCAGCGGCGTGTCGCTGAATACCTTCTTTACTTCCCGATAGATGCGGTCAATATCCTGTCGGGACGATACGCGCTCTGTCTCCCGCAGGAACTGCTTATATGCTTTTTTATACGCACCGGACGGGTCAAATCCACAGTTTTGATAATATTCGTCCGTCACTTCATCAATGTATTCCAGCAGCTTGAGCGCATCCATTGCTCCGGGGATGATACGCGTATACTTTACTTTCGGATTGATACGCTTGAGGACTTTCAATAAATCCTTTTTCTTTCCTGTGCTGTATGCAGCCAGATTGATAAAATCAAATTCATAGCCGAGGTCTCGAAGAATCTGCTCCTGTAATTCGCCGTAATACCCCAGACGGCACAGACCGTGTGACATCATCAGCGTATCTGCGCCCGAATCCAGCGCTTCAATCATGCATCCCAGCGTGCTCTTAAACGGTGTACAGACCGTGTCCGGACTGTATCGCGCGCCGATTTCCAGCGTATGCCGCGTCATTTTGGGCGGCAGAATGTATTTCTGTCCCATGCAGACTTCGATAAAATAGCGAATCACGCCGCTGTAATGGGCAATGCGCGGGAACATAATTTTTTTCTGATTTGACGTAGACGGAATTTCTACCGGTGTCATAATGTTCCCTCCTTAAAGTGAATGATGTCGACAAAGCTTTCCAATCGGGTTTCCACGCCCGCGGTTCCGCTTTGCGCGTCCAGCGTCAATGTGAGAATCGGAACGCCCTTCATGCGGCGCTGAATCATCTCGTCAATCATAGAGTCCGGTCCGCACGGAAACGCACTGAGCAAAATGATGCCGTCCACCTTGCTTTTATTTGCCATCAGGCTGCCGACGATTTCACGGTTCAGCTCCCACTTAATCGTCGGGGAAAGTATGGTACTGCGTTTGGACGCGGCTTCGCGTTCGGTAATATCCGCTCGAATCGGCGTGACATCCAGCTTGCGCAGGACATCCATGACCGGCTTTCCCAAAAACGGATCTTCTATAACATAGCTGTGACCTGCAACAAGGATTTTCGTGCCCGCAGACTTGTAC
This sequence comes from Butyricicoccus intestinisimiae, assembly GCF_018918345.1. Lineage (NCBI taxonomy): Bacteria > Bacillati > Bacillota > Clostridia > Eubacteriales > Butyricicoccaceae > Butyricicoccus > Butyricicoccus intestinisimiae. The sequence goes on along the minus strand of NZ_JAHLQI010000001.1, from coordinate 157,919 downwards.
AGGTTCTCCTGCTCTGCCAGCTGCTTTTTCCATGCGCGCTGTTCCACAGCCTTTGCCGTTGCATAGGCTTTTTTGATGGTCTTTTTGTCAAACCCGAGCTGATTTCCCATGCCGTAAAAGGCAGATTTCTCATCCTGTTTTTGCAGCACGTCCAAATTATACGTCAAAAACTTCTGCGGAACATCGCGGAATACATTTTTGACAATGTCCGGCATCGCTTCAAAGCGCACACACATCATATGCTTGTGCCCGAAGTTGCTGATGCGCGGCACGAGAATATAGTCACACGTGCCTATCAGTGATTTCACATGTCCCAGATAAATCTTTTCGGACAGACAGGCTTCATCCACACACAGTGCGGTACCCTGATCCAAAATTTCTTTGTCCGTCGGCCGACTGGTTACTACCTCTGCGCCCAGCTGCTGGAAGAACACTGTCCACAACATCGAATACCGATGGTACAGCATGGCGCGCGGCAGACCGATTTTCAAATTACTCATGTATTTGTCTTCCACCAATCTTTTGAATTTTTATACAAACTACATTATAGGCATCACAAAACCGGTTGTCAACTTTCTTCTGATAGAAGGAAATTTTGTACATTATTGGAAATAAATACCAAAAGTGTCTCCGAACACTCTCAGAGACACTTTTTATCTGTTTATTTAGTTAAATCCGTAGACTTTGCGGGAAATGCGATATGCTACTTTGCCTAAGAACCGTCCCGTTCTTCCCGGCAGGTTCATGTATCGGCTGATGACGCTGTGATGCAGCTTGTTATACAGCTGTCTATCCGTCTGTTTCATATACGCCCACAGCTCATCGCGCTTGTTCAGATTTTCCTTTGTGCCGGATAAAATCGCCAATGTCACGGTAATGGTCGTGACAATTTCCAGATAATTAAACATGTATCGGCGGCATTTTTTATCTTTGACCGCCAGCAAATTGACATCCGCAAACATGATTTTATTGACGCGAATTTGCTGGTCAATGCGCCGAATCATCGTCTGCTCGTTGACCGACTGATCCTCTCGTCCAATGTAATACCGATACAGATCCACATCCATGTAGTACATGTTGTTGACATACGGCAGCGGTTTGTACACGTAAATATTGTCAACGTAAAAGGTATGTTCCGGCAGCTGCAATCCGCAGTCGTGCAGCATCTGCGTGCGGTAAATGACCGAATGCATCAAAATATAATGTCCCTTGACCAAATGTCCGACATCGTCCCACCCGAACATTTTCTCTTTCGGAAAGCCCTTTTGACGCATGACCTTCTTGTGCTTGCTGCCTTCCTTCTCATACACATAATTGGCGAGGAACATATCCGGCAGTGTATTCAGCTTGATCAGTGTCCGCAGGCGCTTGAGCACGCGCAAATAGCTATCGCGATCCAGCCAGTCATCGCTGTCGACCACCTTAAAATAGATACCCGCGGCGTTTTTCAAGCCGGTATTGACTGCCGCGCCATGGCCGCCGTTTGGCTGATGAATTGCGCGAATGATGCCCGGATACCGTTCTGCATACGCGTCTGCAATTTCCGCCGTTCGATCTGACGAGCCGTCGTCAACAATCAAAATTTCCACATCTTTCCCGCCCGGCAAAAGAGACTCAATACACTTTTCCATATACGCTTCCGAATTGTAGCACGGAACAGCAAAACTCAACAGTTTCATTTGATTTTTTCTCATCCTCACACGTATTCTTACATGGTTACAAATTTCTTCCTATTGTAAAGCATTTTTCGACCATTTGCAAGTCTTTGCGCGCATATCCGCGCATATATGCTCTTAGTATAGCGTATTTCTGGCAATTTGGGTATTAAGATTTCGTGTCGATTATCCCGATAGGTGTAAAAAAAGCCTTCCCGCCGGAAGGCTTTTCTGTCTGTTATTCCTGTGTAATCTGCCAACGATAAAATCCTCGGTAGCCGTCCTCTATGCTGTACGCTTCCCAGCCGTGCTCCTGCATCCACTGTGCAAATTCATCGCTGGTTTCTCCGGTATAGCACATCATATAAATCGGCTTGTCCTTTGGCAGCTCCTGCATCTGATTTTGCAGATCTTCCCAATAGATATGCACCGCGCCCGGAATGGTTCCCAGCCGAAATTCTCTGTTCTTTCGCAGATCCAAAATCAATTTGTCTCTTGTATCCGCCATCATTTGCTGCGTTGTTTTACGATATATCTGCATATACACGCCTCCCTTTATCCCAGTGCAACATCCAACGTCATCATCAAGGTAAAGCCTACGGCAAACAGCAAGGTTCCCACATTGGAATGCCGTCCCTCCGACATTTCCGGAATCAGCTCTTCCACAACGACGTACATCATTGCGCCCGCCGCAAAGCTGAGCAAATACGGAAGCCACGGAACAATGTGTTCTGCTGCCAAAATGGTAATCCATGCGCCAATCGGTTCCACGGCACCGGACAGCACGCCGCAAACAAAGGCTTTCCCCTTTCCCATGCCTTCCGCACGGAGCGGCATGGAAATAATAGCGCCTTCCGGAAAGTTCTGAATGGCAATGCCGATGGACAAAGCCATCGCACCCATCAAAGTCAATCCAGAACTTCCTGCCAGCCAACCGGCGTATACAACGCCGACCGCCATGCCTTCCGGAATGTTGTGCAGCACAACCGCAAAGACCAGCATGGTCGTGCGCTTCAGGCTCACCGAAGGGCCTTCCGCTTCACTGCTTCCCATGTGCAGATGCGGAATGATGCGATCCAAAACCAGCAAAAACAAAACGCCGATCCAGAACCCCGCGACAGCCGGAAGAAATGACAGCTTGCCCATTGGCGCAGACTGTTCCATAGCCGGAATCAACAAACTCCAAATGGAGGCCGCTACCATGACGCCTGCCGCAAATCCGGTCAAGGCGCGCTGAACAATCGGCCGCAGGGTTCGCTGCATGAAAAAAACGCAGGCCGCACCCAATGAAGTTCCGGCAAACGGAATCAGAATTCCCTGTACGACTTCTATTGACATGTTTTCCTCAATTTCTAACAGATGGATTCATCTGAGCACAAAATAAACTATACTATTTTTATCCACATTTTAGTTCATTCTCTCGCTTTTGTCAATAGGCGTAATATCTTGAATCGCCAGCTGCTCCACAATATCCTGTCCGGCGGCTGTCAGCGCCATGCTTCCGTGCATGGGGTACGAACGATACGCCGAATAATCAAACTTTCCCAGCGGAATATCATAATCTATGCGAACCAAGCCCTTCAGCGCCAAGGCCTGGACTGCCCAGCTGTATTCTTCCTGTGAAAACTCCGAATCCTCCAAATAAATCGGTGTTTTTAAATTCCAGCTGGCGGCAACCGGCAAAAACGGTGTCACAGCAAACGTCTGCAGCAACGCATATTCTGCCGGAACCAGCGTCAAAGAATGACACGCTCCGCCGCAGCAAGCCCCACAATGATTTTTGCCGCAGTCTTTTCCGCAGCTCTTTGAACAACTCATATCATTCTCCTTTTCTATGATTTCTGTCACGATTATCGTAACGGAAAACGCAAAGTCTGTCAATTGTCTTTTTCGCGTAAATATGCTATGATAATGCTATACACCAAACACAAGGGAACATGCGGACAGGAGGAATGTTGTATGCGCAGTTTTGAGTACAATACGCCGACCCACGTGGTCTTTGGCAAGGATTCTGTTGAAAAAGTAGGTGCACTGGTTGCCGAGCAGGGATGCAAAAAGGTCCTGATTCATTATGGCGGCGGCAGTGCCAAGCGCAGTGGTTTGCTCGACCGTGTTTCACAGTCTTTGGATGCGTCCGGCGTCGCATATGTTATGCTGGGCGGCGTTGTGCCAAATCCGCGTCTGAGTCTGGTGCGGGAGGGCATTGACTTGTGCCGCAAAGAAGGTGTCGACTTTATTCTGGCCGTCGGCGGCGGTTCTGTCATCGACTCCTCCAAGGCAATCGGCTACGGTCTCGCCAATCCCGGTGACGTTTGGGATTATTATCTCAAGAAAAAAATACCAACCTCCTGCACGCCGGTCGGTACCGTCCTGACCATTGCCGCAGCGGGCAGTGAAATGAGCAATTCCTCTGTCATCACCAACGAGGCCGGATGGCTCAAGCGCGGTTTAAACAACGAATGCTGCCGCTGCCGATTTGCCGTTATGGATCCGACCATCACATATACCCTGCCGGATTACCAGACCGCCAGCGGTGCTTCCGACGTTATGATGCACACGATGGAGCGTTATTTCACCGCAGAGAGCGATCCGATGGGTCTGACGGATGAGTTGGCGGAAGGTCTGCTGCGTTCGGTCATGCGGGATGTACAGGCGGCGCTGAAAAATCCGCAGGATTATGATGCGCGCGCCGGTTTGATGTGGGCAAGCAGTCTGTCGCACAATGGTCTGACCGGATGTGGCACAGACGGCGGAGATTGGTCGTGCCATCAGCTGGAACATGAGCTGGGCGGTAAATACGACATTGCACATGGCGCTGGCCTGTGCGCAGTATGGAGCAGCTGGGCACGAACTGTTATGCCAGCTAATCCTGCACGATTTGCCAAGTTTGCTACACGCGTCCTCGGTGTGGAAGCCGGTGCAAACGATGTAGAAACTGCCAACCGCGGCATTGATGCGATGGAGAATTTCTTCCACTCGATCGGCATGCCGACACGTATCTCTGAGATGGGCATCACGCCGTCCGATGAGGATCTGCACGAACTCGCTTACAAGTGCACGTTCATGGACACACGAACCATCGGCCAATTTGTTGTTTTGGATAAAGAAGCAATTTATGAGATTTACAAAAAAGCCGTGAAATAATATGGCAGCAAAAAAACATCCAGCTCGTACTTGAGCTGGATGTCTTTGGTTACGCATGCGGATGACAAGCATCCGGTACGCCGATATCTGCCAGCACAACGGTACCGCAAAACGCCGCTGCTGCCGGTGCAATATGTACCTGTTTGAACGAATCAAATGCGACCGTACACTGCGCTTTGACTGCGCCATCTGCCGCAATTCCAGTATCCGCCTGCAATCCGCTCGGCACATCCAGCGCGAGAACATATGCGCCGGATGTCCGCATGAAATCACAGGCTTTTTGTCCGGACGGACGCAGAGAACCGTGAAAACCGGTGCCATACAGCGCATCAACCACAACATCTGCATGAATACTGCGTACCGTGTCTGCGGTCTGGATGGTAACCGGCAGTGCATGCAGCAACGCATAATTGGTCTTTGCATCGCGCGTCACCGGCTCTCCCTCCGCGAGAACAACCGTGACTGACAGACCATCTTGTGCCGCGAGACGCGCCATGACAAAGCCGTCTCCGCCATTATTTCCTTTTCCCGCAACTACGGCAATGTGCTTTGCATGCGGCACACGCTGCCGAAGAATGCGATAGGCTGCCGTTCCGGCATTTTCCATCATTTGATAATAGGAAACGCCATTGGCATCCGCAAGCTTCTCGATTTGTTTCATTTGTGCAACGGTAACAACGCGCATGATATACCTCCTATTTTTGACTGCGAAAGGATTGATATTGCATGAAAATGATGACAGACGTATTTATCTGTCCCTCCACTGGCTGGGGTGTTTTTCTCGTCTATGACGAAGAAGAATGCGAGCTGTATGCCCGCGTCTGCGACGAGGACGAATGGGATCCGGATTTGGCTGACGAAGGGCAGTTATCCGATTTTGAAGAAACCGAAATTTGGTGCAGACAATTCGGCTATCGCCGCTGCGATTCTCTCATGGAGGCGATGGAAGCCGCCGATATGTTTCAAGCAACATTTTAATACCGGATTTTCCGGCAATAGCCTGCTTTGCGCAGGCTATTTTATTTGCACTCTCCCGAAATACACAGCACACCATCTTTGGTTTCAATCGAAGAAATGGAAGAAAATGTTTTGTCTAGCTCTGCACGAAACCGATGTTCCAATGGTTCGATCATGTCTGTCTGCATCCATGCATTCGGCAATTCCATAGATGCTGCGGAAAGCTGTAGCATCGTCCACGCCGCCGTTCCATCCTGTGCTTGTATTTGGAGCTTGCAGGATACCGGCAGCGCTTGCGGCAGCATCTGTAACACAGCCGCATAGGACTTGGAAATGCTGTCCGTCTGCTGTTCCAATAGCTTTTTCGCCTGTTCTTTTTGCAGGAGTCCGGATACAGCGAGAACACCATCTTCTTGGATTTCAACGGAAAGATTTGTCAGCGGCAGCACCTGTTCACACGTATCCTGTATCAGGGATACGAAAAACGCACTGTCATACATGTGCGACGTCTGTGTCTGCACCGGTTGTTGGTGCGCAGTCGTATGTTCTTGTATCTCTGTATTTCCCGGTGTGTGTTCGGGCGCGTCCCTTCCCACACTTCTGCTCATTGCCACAATGCCTATCGCCAAGCACACGGCGACTCCAATACCAATCTTTTTCCAGCACATCTGCATATATAACACGCTCCTGTCTACAGCCTATGCCATATCGGAGCTGTTTATACACGAAAGAAGCATGCGGCAGGCTGCCGCATGCTTCTGCGCTTATTTCATGGTATATACGGTTTCTCCGTCATATACCGACTGCATATATCCGGAGATGACATTTCCATCTTCATCTGTGCTGGAAATCTTAATCCAGCCATCGTCATCTGCCTTGCTCAAAATAGTAATGGTATCTCCCTTTTTGAGCGCAGCTAAAATATTCTTTTCCGTTTTCGTGGTCGGTTCACTGCGAACGTTCATGCCCCACTTCATCACGGCAACATTTTCTTTTGCGCTTTCTTCGGTTTTATCGGCAGATTCATCACTTTGTGACGCCGACTGTCCAATTGTCAGCTGCACCATTTTTCCGGAATTGCTCAGTCCCCATCCGGCAGCCATGCCAACGAGAAAACAGACAATCATGCCGACAACAACCAGTGCCACTTTTGCACCATGCGAGGGTATATGCACACGCGGTTCGTGATGCATGTGTTTCTCTGCTTTCGGTGCTTCCTGTGCAGGTTCTTCCGATGTTTCATCCACAGACACGTGTTTTTCTCTGCGTTTTTTGCGGAACAGTCCGGAAAACAACGGTTCCGGTCCATGCAGCCATTCATCCCAATTATCTTGAATGTCCTTTGCCGCTTCTTCCGGAATAATTTGCTCTCCGCTTGCCGTGCGCGCATGCTGTGCGTACCATTGTACAATGACCTTTAGACGCTTATTCGCATCCTCTTCCGACAAGGTTTCCTGTTTCTTCGCTTGTTCCAAATATGCGATGCAGAAGTCATACAGCACATCTTCTGCCGATTGTTCGGCGTGCGCCTGTTCATACGTGCGATCCAGCAGATGAATGACCGCTTCTACGCTCTTTCGATCATCCAGCCCAAAGACCTCCGGACCGAACGCAAATCGTTCTTCAGACATAAAGGCTCCTCCTTCTTCTGTTCGTATCTTCTATCAACAAGTATCGACATTTTTAGTATAATGTATATTTACGTTTTTTTCAACTATTTTGAGAAATGTTTCGAATCAACAGCAAAACTTTCGAATTTTGAATCTTATTAGATTGATATATGCTATATCATTGGCCTCAAAACGAACAAACAGCCAGCAGTCCTGCCAGCTGTTTGTTGTATATTTTCTATTCCTTCGGGCTTGGCGTCTGCCATACCTCCTGCAGAGAGGTTGCCAAACCTGCCATTCCCTGAATTTCCGACGGAATGATAATCTTTGTTGCCTTGCCGTCTGCCGCCTTGGTAAATGCTTCCAGCGCCTTCAGGCGAAGAACCTTGTCATTCGGTGCTGCTTCATTGAGCAGTACCAGAGAGTCCGCCAGTGCCTTCTGTACGGTCATCAGGGCTTCTGCCTGACCCTGTGCTTCCTTAATCTGTGCTTCCCGCTTTGCATCTGCACGCAGAACCATAGATTCCTTTTCACCCTGCGCAACCAGAATCGCAGACTGCTTCTGACCTTCTGCAACCAGAATGGCCTCGCGGCGTTCGCGCTCTGCCTTCATCTGCTTCTCCATGGATTCCTGAATCGCCTTTGGCGGGATGATGTTTTTCAGCTCCACACGGTTGACCTTAATGCCCCACGCATCGGTTGCTTCGTCCAAAATCGTGCGCATTTTGGTGTTGATGACATCGCGGGATGTCAGTGTTTCATCCAGTTCCAAGTCGCCGATGATGTTTCGCAGCGTTGTTGCCGTCAGGTTTTCAATTGCCGCCATCGGACTTTCTACGCCATAAGTAAACAGCTTCGGATCTGTGATCTGAAAATATACAACCGTATCAATCTGCATAGTAACGTTATCCTTGGTGATAACCGGCTGCGGTTCAAAATCAACCACCTGCTCTTTGAGCGTTACACGGCGTGCGACGCGCTCAATCAGCGGGATTTTAAAATGCAGACCCGTCTGCCATGTGACGCGATACGCTCCCAATCGCTCAATCGTATACGCTTTTGCCTGCGGAACGATTTTGATATTGGAAATCAATACAACCAACACAATCAAAATCAAAATGATTGCTACCATAAATTTGTCCTCCTTCTCGTTTTGCCTACGCTCTCTTGACGATTGCTTTTACACCGGAAATCGCAGTGACAACAACCGTCTCACCTTCCGGAATGCAATCGTTCGGGTCAGCCGCACGCGCGCTCCAAATCTGCCCCATCAGGCGAATCTGTCCGATTTCCTGCTTCGCATCAATCGTCTGAATGACAATGGCCGTTTGGTCAAGAATCCGATCTGCATTTGTCCGATCCACCGTTGTCAGCAGCTTGCCGCGGACAACCGGCCGCAGCAACAGCAGCATGACAATCGCGACTGTCAGACAGACGCCGAGCTGCACCGTCTCGCCGAATCCCATAGCGGCGGCAGCCATCGCTCCGACAGAACCGACGGCAAACCAAATGGTAATCAGCTGCACCGTGCACGCTTCTGCCACCAGACAGAAAATCAGCACGCCAACCCAAATATAAATAGGAGAAATAGTCATTGTCAATGAAGATTCCCTCCCTTCCCGTTAACTATACCATATTTGTCCAGCAATGTACACAACAAGATGATTACAATTCCGGCTCTTTTCCTATTGCTTTTTGTTCTGCTATCTCTATCAGCTCCCGTTCTGATTGAACATCTGCTAGATACAGACATTTCTTCGCATATGCTTCAAATCGAGTTTGTATTGCATCCGCTTTTTGCTTATTCTCTCGGCAAGCCAATGCATACTCCGTCCGCATAACAGAAAGATTCGTGCTTGCTTTTCGCATGAACCGCTTCTGCTGCGCCGTCAATAATGCATGCAGTCTCTCTTGTCGATTGGCAGCAATTGCTTCCAGATATATGCAATTGCAAAGGACAAGACCGCGCTGCAAACCTGTCATTTCACAATCGGATGTGAGTATATGCTGCATCCATTGTTCTGCCTCTTCAAATCGTTTTTCATCCATCAGGCGATTGCATGCCAACACACCAACCGTCGTTGTCATGCTGTCTGTCGCAGTCTCATCGCATGGAACGGCAAACCACTCTGCCAGCATGTCTTTCAGCCGGACGCCTTTGATCGACCATTCATTGACTTTTAATTGCACCCAAAAAGAGCGTACCGCCTCTGGATTTCGCAGCAGTGATACGGTATTGCAGGCATCATTATCAATCATCTGCATGGGAAATGGAATACCATTTTGCAAAACTAAAAACATTCCAGTTATGACCATACTGCATATGATAACCGCTTCGTCAAAGTCATACACAAAATACCAATAATATATGCCCAACAAAACGGCAGTGAGCAGATTCGCAATCACGCCGCCCAAATTATACAGCACGAATGGCATTTTACCATCAATCAATTCCGGCGGTACCATCAAGCATTGCCCGCTTGTACCTGCTACAGACATCCGCTGAAAACAGATTTTCTCTTTCTTCACCCATGCGAAAGAAAAAATACGAAAGGAGCAAACATGATACCCAGATAATAAGCCGCATATCATGTGACCTACTTCGTGTATCATTGTCTGAACAATATATGTTCCAACAATTGCAATCACGAAATGAATGATACACAAAATCATCGTTCCTGTATCTGCTTCATACAGGCCCCAGTCATCCATAAACCAAGCGACAGCAGCGCCCAAAAACACGCCATACATCACCATGCATACGGGCATGACCCATGTATATTTCCTTTTATTCCGCTGCATCCGCATCTTCCTTCCATTCCCTATCCAACAAGTACCGTCTTCGGTATTTGAGCATGGCGTAATCCGTAATGCGTTTGAGTACCGTCACATCGGTGGCGCCGCCAATAACGCCGACCAGCATTTGCCCCTGAATGAATTTTGCATACAGCATATCGTCGGACAGGGCTTTGGCTGTGCGGTGAATCTGCTCTTTGAGATCAAATGCCAGTTTTTTTGTATCTTCCGGCTTTTGCTGCTTGCTGCCGCACATATTTTTACACAGCGCGTTCATGCTCTCATCGCGTGCACGCATCTCATCGCCGCTATACAGCGCCGTTTCAATGATTCGCAGCTGAAAATAGCGCTCCTCCATGTTGTCATAGTCATACCCAAACGACAGAGAAATTTCATACAAATTGCGCAGCGTCAAACTGACAAACAGCGGAATATCCGGCAAGCCCAAGCCAATCAAGCCAAATCCAATGCCTTCCAACGAAGAAAACAGCAGATTTTTTCTGGCATACCCGCTTGCTTTTTTGCGAAAGGCACGCACATTTTGTTTGTCCTCTCGGATTTTGGCGGCATATTCCCGCACTTCATATTCCGACTGACGTTTTTCTTTGTTATAGGTCTTTTCAATGACGCCCGTGCCCTTGTCAAATATCACCTCGAACGCCTTGCTAAATGCGGCGTCCAGTTTGGACTGCAGGTTTTTCGGAACAATTTTTTGCAGCTTGGAAAACAGTTTGGTTCCCTGCACGCAGTTTTTGTAGATGTACTTTTCTTCGCGTCTGCGCAGGTCGTCCCACTCATCTTCCCAAATGTTTTGTCTCTTTCGTCTCATCGCACTCACTTCTGTCTTTTCTCATGTAACAGGCGTCCGGCGCACCGTGCCGGATCAATCCGCCACTGGCACACGCTGCAATCCAGACAGGTATCTGTTTCGCGTCCTGCCAGAGCATCCGCAGTCCAGTTCGGATTTGCCAGCGAACCGCGTCCGACGTCAATCATATCCACCTGTGTCAGCTCCAGCGCACCGCGCGCATCTTCCGGCGTGCGGATGCCGTTGACGGCAAATACCGGAACGGACACCTGCTTTTTGATTTCGCCCGCTGCATAAACAATATCTTTGTACGGGAATCCGGCCGGTTTTTCCGTCTCTTGCTCCTCGGTAAAGCCATACGAAATATCCAAAAAGTCAATGCCATGCTGTTCCAAAATCTTGGCATGGCGGATGCCGTCCTCCAGTGTCGGCTCAAACGCACCCAAACGAATGCCCACGACAAAATCCTCCGGCACGGTTTTGCGAATGCCTTCCAAAATCTCCAGCACAAATTGTTCCGGATGCTCGCCATATACATCGGCACGTGTATTCACTCTGCGGTTCAAAAATTGACACATCAGATACCGATGGCAGCCGTGCAGCTCTACGCCGTCATATCCTGCCTGATAGGCGCGCTGCGCCGCACGGATAAATGCCTGCTGGATTGCATGAATCTGCTCCACAGACATCTCAGCGCCGGTCTTGTCGCCCAGCTGATAGGCGCTCGGACACAGCGCGTGCTCTGCGATGCCGACAATGCCGGCATGATGAATCTGCACGAAAATCGGACATCCTTCTGCATGCACCGCCTGCGTAATGCGCCGCAGACCGGCAATTTGTCCGTCCTCCCAAATGCCAAGCTGCGTCTGTGCGAGTTGTCCCTCAGCTGTCACGCAGGTGGCCTCCTGAATAATCAGTCCTGCGCCGCCGTGAGCCAACTGCCGATAATGCTCCACATGCTTGTCGTCGACATAACCGCTTCCGTCCGACCAATTGTACACAACCATCGGCGGCACGCAGATGCGGTTGCGTATCATCGTATTGCGAATAGAAAATGTATCAGATACTTGTTTTTTCATCGTTCTTCCCCTTGCAGCTAAAATGTACTTTTAGTTTACCACGTTTTTCCTTGCCGTGTGTGAAAAAATCGTAAAATAGCAAGAATATAACAAAATCCGGCACAACTGCACGATTGCGTGCGTTGTGTCGGATTTTTGTTTCTGTTTTTAAGCCAGATCGGTGCTCAGCACCGGCGGACGAATGCCGCCGGAAATCTGTGCGTTTTTCCGCGCAATAAATACCATATCGTCTGCATGGTCGCCGATTTTTTCAAAATCGTGCAGCGCTTCTACAAAGATAATGCCCGGCTCGGTCGCACACTGCTTGTTGCTGAGGCGCTTGATATGATTGTTCTCATAATTGCGCTTCATATTGTCCACGGAGTCCTCAATGTGGTGAAGCTCCAGCGCATCCTGCTCGGTCAGATTGTGACATAAGAAACCGCTGAACGCGCGGTCAAACAGCAGAAGATCCGCTTCATACATCGCTTTGAGTTCCTGCCGTGCTTCTTCCGAATAAATCAGATTCTTTTCCAAGCACTGCTCAGTCTTTTCCAGCAAATTGATTGCATGATCGCCGATGCGCTCCAAATCACCAACCAGATGGAACATGTTTCCGACGAGCTGCGGCACATGCGCCGGAAGACTGTGGCCGCTGAATTGCACCAGATAGTCTGTAATGCCGTGATTGAGGAAGTTGATGACGTTTTCCGTCTCGCGAATTTTCTCCGCCTGACTGACATCATTGTTCAGCATGCCTTCGGCTGCCAGCACCAAGTTCTCGCGAACCATGCCGCCCATGCGCTCAGACTCCTTGTACAGCTGACGAATTGTCGCGCTCGGCGCGTCAATCTGCTTGGAATCAATATACGCAAAGCGGTATGCGTTTTCGTGTACCTTCTTCGGGATAACGCGATACGAAATGTTGACCAGCCACTGTACGAACGGCAGCAAAACCAATGCCGTCACCAGCTTAAATGTGATGTGGAACATGGAAATCTGTACCACGGTATTGGACGTAAACAGGTTGTAAATGTTGACGAACGGCGTCAGCATACAAATCGGAATGAAGATAATCGCACCGATAACATTGTATACGCAGTAGATCACGGCTGCACGCTTGGTATTGTTCTTCGCACCAATTGCAGACAGGAACGGCGTGATGGACGAGCCAACGTTGATGCCGCAAATCAGAAATGCCGCGAAATGCATCGGCATCAATCCCTGCATGGCCAGTGCCTGCAGTACGCCGACAGCTGCGGACGAGCTCTGAATGACACCGCACAAAATCAAACCGACAACAAATCCCAACAGCGGATTGGTCGCGCTGGCGATAAAGTGCTGAAATTCGGGAATGTCCTTGAGACCGGACATCGAGTCACTCATCGTATGCAGACCTTGGAACAGAATACCAAAACCAAGAATGATCTGTCCCACATACTTTTGTACTTTTTTCTTGCAGAACATCTGCATCAGCGCACCGACAAAGATACATACCGGAGCGAGCCACGAAACGTCCAGCGCAATCAAAATACTCGTCATGGTCGTGCCGACGTTTGCGCCGAGAATAACGCCAGCCGCCTGAAGCAAGTCCATAATGCCCGCATTCAGGAAGCCCATACACATGATTGTCGTTGCAGAAGAGGACTGCACGCAGGCGGTGACGAAGACGCCCAGAAGGAAGCCCATAACCGGGTTGCGTGTCAGTTTCTCCAGCAGGTTGTTCAGCTTTGGACCGGCAGCCAATTCCAATCCGGCACCCATGTACTTCATGCCGAACAGAAACAGTCCCAATCCGCCGCACAAGGCTAGAATGTTACTAAATCCCATATAGTCTCCTCGTTTCGAGTTGTTTCGCCTTAGAAAGCGGTCTGCCGTCACTCTTCACACACATTCGACAGACAGATTTCCGCGGCCTTCGAAATTTATTATAACACTCTGTGTTCATAATTGCACGATTTTTTTACATAGATAATACGTCACATTTACAAATCTTACATAGATTTAACATTTGTGCGTCAAACGCAAATATGCCACAGACGATGCAGCGCGTGCATCATCTGTGGCATGACATAAAAATTCGACGATATGAGACGATATTACTTGTCAAACAGGCCGGTAATGTCCAGTGTTGCGAAGTAATCCGCCGGCGTTTCTGCGCGGCGCATCAGTTCGGTGGTGCCGTCCTCGCGGAACAGAACCTCTGCGGAGCGCAGACGGCCATTGTAATTATAGCCCATGGAGAAGCCGTGCGCACCGGTGTCATGAATGACGAGCAGATCGCCAATATCAATCTTCGGCAGTTCGCGGTCGACAGCGAACTTATCGCAGTTCTCACACAGAGAGCCGGTCACATCATAGGTATGATCGCACGGTGCATGCTCCTTGCCCAGTACTGTGATATGATGGTATGCACCATAGATAGCCGGACGCATCAGATTGGCAGCGCAAGCGTCCACACCGATGTAATGCTTATAAGTGTTCTTTTCATGAATTGCACGCGTCAGCAGGCAGCCGTATGGGCCAAGCATATAGCGGCCCAGCTCTGTGTACAGGGATACATCGTCCATGCCGGCCGGCACGAGGATTTCCTCATATGCCTTGCGCACGCCCTCGCCAATCACCTTGATGTCGTTCACGCTCTGCTCCGGACGGTACGGGATGCCAATGCCGCCGGACAGGTTGATGAAGGTGATATGTGCACCGGTCTCCTCTTTCAGCTCTACAGCCAGCTTAAACAGGATGCGTGCCAGTGCCGGATAATACTCATTCGAAATGGTATTGGATGCGAGGAATGCATGGATGCCAAATTCCTTTGCGCCCTTCTGCTTGAGCGTTTTATACGCCTCAGAAATCTGCGCACGAGTCATGCCATACTTGGCATCGCCCGGGTTGTCCATGACCTGAAAGCCTTCTTCCGAGCCGCCCAGCTGGAACACACCGCCCGGATTGAAACGGCAGCAAATACGCTCCGGAATGTGACCAATGGCGTCCTCAAGGAACGGAATATGCGTGATGTCGTCCAGATTGATGGTAGCGCCCATCTTATCCGCCATGACAAATTCCTCTGCCGGCGTATCATTGGAGGAAAACATAATCTCCTTGCCCTTGAAGCCGCAAGCATCGCTCATCATCAGCTCAGTCAGAGAGGAGCAGTCTGTACCGCAGCCCTCTTCCTTCAGAATCTGTAAAATCTTCGGCGTCGGGGTAGCCTTGACTGCAAAATACTCGCGGAATCCCTTATTCCAGGAAAATGCATCGTACAGCTTGCGTGCATTCTCGCGGATACCCTTTTCATCGTACAAGTGCAGCGGAGTCGGGTATTCTTTTACAATTGCCTCTGCCTGTTCCTTGGTGATAAATGGTTTCTTTTCGTTCATTGGTCTGAATCATCCTTTTCTATCTATATCTCCCCGCACAGGAAGGATACATTATTTTTCTTCATGAATATGTTCCAGAATCAGCGCAAGAACTTCATCCTTGCCGTTGCCCTTTTCTGCGGAAAACGGAATAACCGGCACATTTTCCGGAAGGTGCAGCGTCGTGCGAATGGTCTGCAAACTGCCTTCCAGCTGGCTCTTTTTGATTTTGTCCAACTTGTTGGCAATGATTGCAAACGGCACGCCTGTCTGCAGGAACCAATTGGTCATCGTGACGTCGTCCGCCGTCGGCTTGTGACGGATATCCACAATCTGGAATCCCATTGTCAGCGTATCATCACTCGCAAAATACTCATCCATGAGCTTGCCCCAGCGGTCGCGCTCCTTCTTGGATACCTTTGCATAGCCGTAACCCGGCAAGTCTACAAAGTATGCTTTTTTATCAATCTCAAAAAAGTTGATATGGATGGTTTTTCCCGGCGCATTGCCGACGCGGGCAAAATTCTTTCGGTTGAGCAGGCGGTTAATCGTCGACGATTTGCCGACATTGGATTTGCCGGCAAAGGCGATCTGCGGCAAATTATCATTGGGGAAATCCGCTGTTTTGACAGCAGACCGCACAAATTCTACCAGATGTAAATTCAGCATAATTCTCCTTGTCTCGCACCGGTTTTTCCAGGCTGCACAGAAGCATCCGTCACCACAGCCGCTTCTGTTTTGCCGTCCTTTGCCGGACGGCGCAGTGCTGTCTGTAATACCGTATCCATGGTTTCTGCAATGACAAATTCTACATTTTCACGTACAGTCGGGTCAATATCCTGTAAATCCGGTTCATTTTCCGCCGGAACAATGACGGTTTTCATGCCGGAACGGTATGCCGCCATGGTCTTTTCCTTCAATCCGCCAATCGGCATCACGCGGCCGCGCAGGGTCACTTCGCCGGTCATCGCGACGTCATGGCGCACCGGAATGTCTGACAGCGCCGATGCAATCGCCGTTGTCATGGTCACGCCGGCAGATGGGCCGTCCTTCGGGATTGCCGCTTCCGGAAAATGAATGTGAATATCTTTTTCTTTATAGAACATCGGGTCAATGCCCAGCTTTTCCGCTGCAGAGCGCACATATGTAACCGCTGCCTTGGCAGATTCTGTCATAACCTTGCCCAGATTGCCGGTAATTTCCAGCTTGCCGGTGCCCGGCACGGCATTGACTTCTACCTGAAGCATTTCGCCGCCGACCGAAGTCCATGCCAGACCATTGACCACACCAATTTCATCTTTCTTGGTGACATTGTCATGTTTGTACCGTGGCGTACCCAAAAAGCTCTCCATATTCGAGCGGTTGACCGTCACGCGCTTGCGCGTCTTACGATCCGGATGCTCCTGCTGATCTTCAGCAATGATCTTGGCTGCTTTTCGGCATACCTTTGCGATCTGCTGTTCCAAGCGGCGCACGCCTGCTTCTCTGGTATATGCATCAATGAGATATACCATGGTGTCACGACTCAGCGCCAGATTGGACTTTTTGAGACCGTGATGCTCCAGCTGCTTGGGCAACAGATGACGCATCGCAATTTCTGCCTTTTCCTGCTCCGTATAGCTGGACAGCTCGATAATCTCCATGCGGTCGAGCAGCGGACGCGGAATGGTATCCAGTGTGTTCGCCGTTGTGATAAACAGCACATCGGACAAGTCAAACGGCAGCTCGATGTAGTGATCACGGAACGCATTGTTCTGCTCTGCATCCAACACTTCGAGCAGAGCAGCAGCTGGATCACCGCGGGAGTCTGCGCCCATCTTATCAATTTCGTCCATCAAAATCAAGGCATTTTTGCTGCCTGCCTGTGTCAGCGCCGTCATAATACGACCCGGCATTGCACCGATATAAGTCTTTCTATGTCCGCGAATATCCGCTTCATCGCGCACACCGCCGAGCGACATGCGTGCGTACTTGCGGTTCATCGCCTCTGCGACAGAGCGAACAATGGACGTCTTGCCGACACCCGGAGGGCCGACCAGACACAGTACCTGTCCCTTGAGCTGCGGCGCAAGAGATTTAACCGCCAAAAATTCCATAATGCGATCTTTTACTTTATCCAGTCCGAAATGGTCGCGGTCAAGCACCTTGCGTGCCTGCTTTAAATTGACGCGTTCGGAAGTCGTGCTGTTCCACGGAAGCTCCAAGCAGGTATCCAGATAGGTACGGACAACGCCGCTCTCTGCGGACATCGGCTGCATTTTTTCCAGACGGCCTGCTTCCTTGAGCAGCTTGGTTTCCGCCGCCTCATCCAAATGCAGTGCACGGATTTTTTCGCGGTATTCCTCGACTTCTTCTCCCAGATCCTGATCTCCCAGCTCGGTCTGAATAATCTTGAGCTGCTCACGCAGGTAGTATTCCTTCTGGTTCTTATCAATTTGTTCTTTTAATTTATCTTGAATGGAGTTCTCAATCTGAAGAATTTCAATCTCATGACCGAGTACGCGAACAACGCGTTCCAAGCGGCGCACATCATGCAGTTCTTCAAGCAGCTCCTGTTTGGTTTCATATGCCAGCGGTGTATTTTGTGCGACATAATCCGCCAGATATCCCGGTTCTCCGCCGTCCAGCACCGTCATGACAACGTCATTGGTGATCTGGGATGCAAGTCCTGCATATTCTTCAAATCTGTCCTGCAATGCGCGAACCAGTGCTTCCTTGCGGCGCTCCGACACGCGCCCCGGCTCGGTTTCCATACGAAAAACGCGGGCACGCATGCAGCCATCGTCCTCTTTGGAGAACTGTTCGACACCGGCGCGGTACGAGCCCTCCACCAATACGCGGATGTTATCGCCCGGCAAACGCAAAATCTGCTTGACGGTGCACACAGTGCCTACGACAAACAAATCATCTGTTGTCGGTACGTCCGTGCGAATATCACGCTGTGCTGTCAGAAACAGACGCTGATTGTCTTGCATGGACTGCTCCAGCGCCTTCATGGAAATCAAACGGCCGACATCAAAATGAATCAGCATTTCCGGAAACGCCACCAATCCGCGCAG
Source organism: Butyricicoccus intestinisimiae (assembly GCF_018918345.1). Lineage (NCBI taxonomy): Bacteria > Bacillati > Bacillota > Clostridia > Eubacteriales > Butyricicoccaceae > Butyricicoccus > Butyricicoccus intestinisimiae. Next base: position 139,473 of record NZ_JAHLQI010000001.1, on the reverse strand, counting down.
CGGCAGCACCGGCAGCACTTCGGATTCCTCACAGGTATCATGTACCACTTCTTCAATCTGGGACATTTGATCTTACCTCCTCCCGGCAGCGCGGCGGGATAGAATTCCCAGCGCTGCGTACAGCCTTCATTTGGAGTCCCTGCTTGTCAAATGAACGAACTGTACTTCAATATTTCATACTTCTTAAAATTATATAGTATTTTATTGTGCTTTTCAAGTCTCAGAGAAATCTGATACATGGCGAAAATTCCTAAATATACCAATGGTTTTGTGCGCTTTTCCGTGCAATCTAGTGTATTTTCTCATATTATACTATTTGAGGGGGAATTGCCGCACAAAAACAGCCTACAGACACCAAAAGCAGGTCTGTAGGCTGTAACATGCAAAGCATTACTTTTTCAAAGCAAATTGTTCCGCAAAGTATTCCGCATCATCTTCGGTCAGCGAAATGATGTTTCCGACATTGTCAAAAGACACCACAATCATCGGGCCGTAAAACTGGGTTCCATCAATGACGCGGTTTTCCGTCATCTTAAGCAGCTCGCTCAGCGCATTGTGAATGACGCAAACGCCCTCCTCAATGCCTGCCGAAGCGATTTTGCCATGTACCAGTTCCTCCATCTGTGCTTCCGTACCGTTGAGATACTTCACAACCGGCTCTTCATCCGGAAGGATGTACAGACTGCGAATGATATATGGATTTTCAGTAAATTCGTTCACGCGCTCTCACCTCTCCTGTCAAGCAGTTTTCTGCGGCTTCAGCGTGATTTCCGGCTTTCCCTTTTTGTCGATAACATCCTTGGTGATGCGCACGGACTGAATGTTGTCATCCGACGGGATGGCAAACATAATATCCGTCATCGCGTCTTCCATGACGCCGCGCAGACCGCGGGCACCTGTCTGACGCTCCAGCGCAATATCTGCCACGCGCTCCAAAGCGGCATCGTCAAAGGTCAGCTTGACGCCGTCCATATCAAACAGCTTCTCGTACTGCTTCACCAACGCATTCTTCGGCTCCTTGAGAATACGAATCAGCGCTTCTCTGTCCAGAGAATCCAGCGATACCAGCGCCGGCAGACGGCCAATCAGCTCCGGAATCAGACCGAACTTCATCAGATCGTGTGGCTCCAAATCGCGGAGAATCGTGCCGATGTCTTTTTCTGTATTAGATTTGATTTGCGCGCCAAATCCCATACTGCTCTTGGTCGTGCGGTTTTCAACAATCTTTTCCAGACCGTTGAACGCGCCGCCGCAGATGAACAGGATATTGGTGGTATCAATCTGAATAAACTCCTGATGCGGATGCTTGCGGCCGCCCTGCGGCGGAACATTAGCCACGGTGCCTTCGAGCATCTTCAGCAGTGCCTGCTGAACGCCCTCGCCGCTTACATCACGCGTAATGGAGGCATTTTCGCTCTTGCGTGCGATTTTGTCAATCTCATCGACATAGATGATGCCGCGCTGTGCGCGCTCGACATCAAAATCAGCAGCCTGAATCAGGCGCAGCAGGATATTTTCGACATCTTCGCCAACATAGCCTGCCTCTGTCAATGTGGTTGCATCTGCAATCGCAAACGGAACTTCCAGCGTCTTTGCCAAGGTCTGCGCCAGCAGCGTTTTGCCGGAGCCAGACGGGCCGACGAGGAGAATATTGCTCTTCTGCAGCTCTACGCCGTCATCCGAGCCTTTGAAAATACGCTTGTAGTGATTATATACCGCAACACTCAGCGCAACCTTCGCGCGATCCTGTCCGATGACATACTGATCGAGCGTTTCTTTCAGCTCACGCGGTGTCGGAAGCTTCTCCGGACCCGCTGCAGCCTTCATCACGGAAGCCGTCGGCGTATCTTCCTCATATCCGAATTCTTCATCCAGGATACTCTGGCAGATCTCGATGCATTCATTGCAGATATACACATTTGGTCCTGCAATCAGTTTGTGCACACTGGACTGGGGCTTTCCGCAAAACGAGCAGCGAATTTCATGCTTATCGTCGTTTCGTGCCATAATACACCTCGATTTTCCAATCCCTGCCCTTCGGTAGGGATTACAATGTCGAATCACCGGAACGACTGCACGTTCCAGCCATTCCGGTGATCGCGTTCTTTTTATCTGTGAACCATAACCTCGTCAATCAGGCCGTATTCCTTTGCCTGTTCCGCATACATGAAATTATCACGCTCGGTATCACGCGCAATTTCCTCAATGGACTTGCCCGTATTCTTTGCAAGGATTTCGTTCAGCTTGTTTCTGGTGCGAACCAGATGATCCGTATGGATCTTGATGTCAGTCGCTTGACCCGACAGACCATTTCCGCCAATCAGCGGCTGATGGATCATAATCTCGCTGTTCGGCAGAGCAAAACGCTTGCCCTTGGTGCCGGAAGACAGCAGAAATGCGCCCATAGACGCCGCCATGCCGATGCAAATTGTGGATACATCGCACTTGATGTACTGCATGGTATCATAGATTGCCATACCGGATGTGATAGAGCCGCCAGGAGAGTTGATATAGAACTGAATGTCCTTATCCGGATCCTGCGCCTCCAGATACAGCAGCTGCGCTACGATGAGCGAAGCGGTCGTATCATTGACATCTTCGGAAAGCATAATGATGCGGTCGTTGAGCAGTCGGGAAAAAATGTCATAAGAGCGTTCACCGCGATTGGTCTGCTCTACTACATAAGGGACTAAACTCATAAAATATTCCTCCTTCCCTTTCGGGGGTATGTAACGCCGGAGGGGGTTTTGAATAACTCTTACTCTGCGTCAGCTGCCGGAGCTACTGCTACAGCGCTCTCCTTCAGCATGTCGAGGGTCTTCTGGGTGGTCAGGTCAGACTTTACGGAATCAACCGGAACGAAGTTCTTAACCTTATCCTCTTCCAGACCATAAGCCTCTGCCAGTCTCTTGTACTCAGCCTCGATCTCGTCCTCAGACGGCTCGATGCTCTCCAGCTCAGAGATCTTCTTCAGAGCCAGCTGAACCTTTACCTGACGCTCAGCCTGATCGCGGAAGATGTTGCGGAAGGATGCCATATCCATGCCCATCTGCTTTACGTAGTCCTGCAGAGAGATGCCCTGAGACTGGATGCGGTAGCCGTAGTCCTGCATCACATTGTCCAGCTGTGCCTCGAACATAGCTTCCGGAATGTCAGCTTCCAGCGTCTCCAGAACCTTATCCAGAATCTTTTCCTCGAAGTCACGGTCAGCAGCGTTCTTCTTGGACTCTGCGATCTTCTTCTCGGTGTCCTTCTTCAGCTCTTCCAGCGTCTCGAACTCGGAAACGTCCTTTGCAAACTCATCGTCGATTTCCGGCAGGATGGTCTCCTGAACAGACTTCACGGTGCACTTGAATACAGCCGGCTTGCCTGCCAGCTCAGCAGCCTGATACTCTTCCGGGAAGGTAACGTTTACGTCGCAGGACTCGCCAGCAGACTTGCCAACCAGCTGATCCTCGAAGCCCGGGATAAAGGTGCCGGAACCCAGCTTCAGGCTGTAGTCCTCGCCCTTGCCGCCTTCAAATGCCTTATCATCAACAAAACCCTCGAAGTCGATGACTACGGTATCGCCGTTCTGTGCCGGACGCTCAGCGGTCTCGGTGCTTGCGTCACGCTCTGCCAGACGGTTCAGCTCAGCGTTTACGTCATCCTCAGATACGGTGTCGTCAGCGCGCTCTGCCTCGATGCCCTTGTACTCGCCAACGGAAACTTCCGGGTAAACCGGTACAGTGAAGATAAAGTCAAAACCGTTGTCAAAGTTCTCCAGAGACTCGTCAATCTTCACATCGCCCTGGCCAACCGGCTCAATGCCAGCAGCCTCAAGAGCCTGCGGATACATCTCCGGATACAGGTTGTTGATTGCGTCGTTTACAAAGAAATCCTTGCCGTACAGGCGCTCGATAACCTTACGAGTTGCCTTGCCCTTACGGAAGCCCGGAATCTGAAACTGATTCTTGTTCTTCTTGTAAGCAGCTTCCTTTGCCTTATCTAATTCTTCAGCAGATACTGCAACAGTCAGCTTTACCTGGCTGTGCTCCAGCTTTTCGGTATTCTTGAGTTCCATATTAAATGACTCCTCCTAAATATATGTCCAATCTATTTTATCAGATAGTTGGCTTTTTGGCTACAATTTTTTCTATTTTTTTAGCAGTACAGGCATAAAATCAATATAATCTCCGGAAACCAGACGAAAATTGATGCCTTCATGGATGCCCGTCACCGCGTAGCGCAGGCTGTCCGAGTGTAAATGTCCATAGATGCACTGCTCGACCTGATACCGATGCATCAGGTCAATGATCTCCCCGCAGCGAAAGCTCGTGAAGACGGGCGGGTAGTGCAGGAAGCAGTAAATTTCTTCCGCGCCCTGCGCCTGCGCGGCCTGAAATGAGTGTTCCAGCCGGAGAAGCTCCCGCCGAAAGATCTTTTCGTCGTGACTTTCCTTGAAATCTTCCTCGTAAAACCAACCGCGTGTTCCACAAATACCAATATTATCATAAATGAAACAATTATTAAAGAGGAAATCAATATTTTTTATCTGATTTTCTTCAAAAAATCGTTTCATCTTCTTTACCGTGCACCACCAGAGGTCATGATTGCCCTTTCCGATGATTTTTTTCCCCGGCAAATCGGATAAAATCCGAAAATCCGGCAGGCTCTGCTGAAGATTGATTCCCCAGGAAATATCGCCGCCGATCACGACCGTATCCTCCGGCTGAATGACTGCCCGCCAGTTTTTCTGAATCTTTTCCATGTATCCCTGCCATTTGCCGCCGAAGATGTCCATTGGCTTTTGGACACCGGCGGACAAATGCAGGTCTGCAATCGTATACAGCGCCATGGATTAAATCTGTCCCAGCAGATCTACGGTATTCAGAATGTTTTCGCGGTCAATAACCAAGTCAAAGCGCGGCTTGAGACCGGACAGAGCAGCAAGCGGTGCCGGAATCGGCGCGCCGGTCATGTCGTGCAGCTGATCCAGCAGCTCTGTGCCGTCGCCGGACACAGTGCCGCCCAGCGCAGAAATAACGCTCTGGCAGAACTTAAACGGGCTTGCTGTCGAAGCGATGACCGTCGGTGTCGTATCGCCCGTGCGTTCACGGTAATCCTCGTATACCTTGACAGCTACCGCCGTGTGCGTATCTGCCAGATATTTTTTCTCGTCAAACAGCTGTGCGATGGTCTGCTTGGTCTGCACGTCATCGCAGAAGCCGCCCTCGAACTGGCTGCCAATGGTTTCAAAGACGTCAGCCGGTACCGAGTACTTGCCGGTTTCGTTGAGCTGCTTCATCAAATCCGCAACCATAGCATCATTATATCCGGAAACCAAGAACAGTAAACGCTCCAGATTGCTGGAAATCAGAATATCCATCGACGGAGAAATCGTCGTGTGGAACGGACGGTTTCTGTCATAGGTGCCGCCGGAGCGGAAGAAGTCTGTCAGCACGTTATTTTCATTGGATGCGCAAATCAGCTTGGCAATCGGAACGCCCATCTGCTTTGCAAAATAAGCTGCCAAAATATTGCCAAAGTTACCGGTCGGCACGCAGACGTTGATGGCATCGCCCATCTGGATATCTCCGCGGTTGAGCATGTCGCAGTATGCAGAGACATAGTATGCAATCTGCGGCGCCAAACGACCCCAGTTGATGGAGTTTGCAGAGGACAGCGTCATGCCCTGCTCATCCAGCTTGCGAATCGAATCCTTATCCGTAAAGATTTTCTTGACTGCGCTCTGCGCATCGTCGAAATTGCCGCGAATCGCGCATACCTGTACGTTGTTGCCGCGCTGGGTGACCATCTGCAGCTTCTGAATCGTGCTGACACCGTCTACCGGATAGTAAACCATGATCTTCGTGCCCTCTACATCCGCAAAGCCGTCCAGAGCAGCCTTGCCGGTGTCGCCGGACGTTGCAACCAGAATGCACGCTGTGCGCTGCTCTCCGGTCTTTTTCAGCGAAGCAGTCAGCAGATGCGGCAGCATCTGCAGCGCCATATCCTTGAATGCGCAGGTCGGGCCATGCCACAGCTCCAAAATATACGTGCCGTCCTCCAGCTTTACCAGCGGAGCCGTGTCCGAGCCGCCAAACTTTTCATCCGCATAGGCACGGGCAGCAAACTGCTCCAGTTCCTCTGCGGTGAAATCGGTCAAAAAGCGACCCAGAATATCGGCACTTCTGCCGCGGTAATTCTTCTTGCACAGGGCAGCAATGTCCTCTGCTGTCAGCTGCGGAATTTCTGTCGGGCAGTACAAACCGCCATCCGGAGCGATGCCGGTGGCAATCGCCTTTGCCGCGCTGATGCTCAGCTTCTTATCTCTTGTGCTTACATAATTCATGAGTTGAAAACCTCCTGGGTATTTCGCTATCGTTAAAAATTCGTTTGTACGAATCGAGCTGCATTGTCATACAGGAAACCAGCAATCTGCTGTTCCGAATAGTTTCTTCTCGCCAGCGCTTCTGCCAGCAGAGCAATCCCCGTCATGTCGGAAATGCCTTTGGGAAACCGGTCACAGCCGTCCCAATCTGCGCCGATACACAGATTGTGCGCGCCGCCCAATTCACAGAAATGCTCGATATGCCGGACAACCATATCACACGTTGCCGTGCGCCGATGAGTGACAAAGGGAACGTAAAAATTGATGCCGACCAAGCCGCCGCGGCGAATAATCTCACAAAACTGTTCGTCGGTCAAATTGCGCGGATGATTGCAAACGGTTCGGCTGTTGGAATGCGTTGCCAAAATCGGCGCATCAATGCAGTCCGCCAAATCCCAAAATCCTTTGGCGGACAAATGGGAAACGTCCAGAAACACGCCGCGCTGCGCCAATGTCTTTGCCAGCTGTTTTCCCGCAGGTTTGAGTCCCGCCGCATCGTCTGTGGATGCACCGCAGCCATAGACAGAATCAAAATTCCATGTCAGCGTGACAATCTTCACGCCCGCCTGCAGCGCTAGCTGCAAATCCGCCTCGGTTTGCAGCAGCTCTGCACCTTCGATGGACAAAAATGCCGCCGCTTGCCGCTGTGCCTGCGCTTCGAGAAAATCCGCGGCACAGGTACAATGCCGCAAGCGGGAACCGTTGGCAGCGAACGCACTGCGCGCCGTATCCAGCATGCGCGTGAGCCGCTGATGCGCGTCCTGCTGCGATGCCACCGGCTGATACCCGCAAAACAAAGCGAACACCTGCGCATATTGCTCCAGAGAACCAGCTCTCCGCAAATCCACATGTCCGGTGTTTTGCAGCAAATTTTCTCCCGCGGGCAGCCGTTGTTCGAAATCCGTCAAACGGTAGATGGTGTCGCAGTGCAGATCAAAATATCGCAATCAATTCACCTCAAATGCATTGGGAATATGCCGAATGCGGCACGTGCCGCGCTGCTGATTGACCAGTATTTCTATGACATCAAACCGCGGCTGTTTCGTTGTCGGATACTGGAGCAGCCAGCACTGCGCGGTTTGAACCAATCGTTCGCGCTTGCGCGCTGTCACCGCTTCGCGTGGCGTGCCCCACTGCTCTCCGGAGCGGGTTTTGACTTCCGCAAAAACCAGATAGCGCGCATCCGCACAGATAATATCTATCTCACCGTGCTTCCAGCGATAATTCCGCGCCAAAATCACATATCCATGCCGCTGCAAAAATTCAGCCGCACGCTGCTCTCCGCGCTGTCCCGTTGTCATTTGTTGAGAATCTTTTTCAAGAATGTCCTGCGGTGCAGCGGACAAATGCCGTACTGCTCTATGGCGGCGTAATGCGCCTTGGTTCCGTAGCCCTTGTGCTTTTCAAAGCCATATTCCGGATATGTCTGTGCCATTTCGCGCATGTACCGATCTCGCGTGACCTTGGCGAGAATAGACGCCGCAGCGATGGACAGCACTTTGCCGTCGCCGCCGATCACCGTTTCTGCCGGAATATCTAAGCCTTGAATGCGATTGCCATCTACCAAGGCAAAATCTGCCGGAACGTCTAGAGCTTCCACTGCACGGCGCATCGCGAGAAACGTCGCCTGCAAAATATTGATCTCATCAATTTCCTGTTCACTCGCCTGACCGATGCCATAGGCAAGCGCATGTTCCTTGACAAAGTCAAACAATACCTCACGCTTTTTTTCTGTAATTTTCTTGGAATCGTTGACCCCCGGAAGTTCAATACCCTCCGGCAAAATCACTGCGGCCGCGACAACAGGACCTGCCAGTGGACCGCGTCCCGCCTCATCAATGCCGCACACGGCTGTAAAGCCTTTGGCGCGCACTTCCGCTTCTTTTTCCATCGTGAGGAGAACCGGCTGCTTGCTCTTAGCCATTCGCCTGCTCCTCCGCGTACTCATCCGGTGTCTCCAGCGTGATGCGGCCGAGCTTGCCGCCGCGGTATTCGTCCAGCAAAATACGCGCCATGCGCTCGGTGTCAATTTCACCGCCGGAAATCAGGAAGCCGCGTTTTCTGCCCGCACGCATGAGCAATTCGTATCCGAGAAAATCAATTTCTTCGTCCTCATGCGGCAGTTCAAACTTATATCGTTCGGTCAGCAGCTCCGGTGCATGATGGTACAAAATCTCCATCAACTTGCACGCCAGCGTTTCAACATCCAAGATGTTATCCTTCACTGCGCCGGTCACTGCCAGAAGAATGCCTGTGCGCTCATCGTCCAGCTTCGGCCACAAAATACCCGGCGTGTCAAGCAGCTCCAAGCCGCCTTCCACGCGGAACCACTGCTGTCCGCGCGTAACGCCCGGCTTATCCGCAGCCTTTGCCGACTTTCGGCCAAGCACCTTGTTAATAAACGTAGACTTGCCGACATTCGGGATGCCGACAACCATGACTTTGACGGAACGGCCGGTCTGACCCTTTTCCTTCCACTTTTCGATTTTATCTGCCAGCAGCGTGCGAACTGCTGCAGAGAACTTGGCGACGCCTGCGCCGCTCTTGGCATCGGTTGTCAAAACAGCATAGCCCTTGCTGCGATAAAAGGCAGCCCACTGTTTGGTCGCTTCCGGATCCGCCAGATCCGTGCGGTTTAAAATCAGAATGCGCGGCTTGTTGCCCGCGATTTCGTCCATATCCGGATTGCGGCTGACCTGCGGAATGCGCGCGTCAACCACTTCACAGACCGCATCCACCTGCTTCAGGCTGACCGCCATCTGCCGACGCGTGCGCGTCATATGACCGGGATACCACTGTATATTCATATGCTTTTCTCCTTATGATACGGTACCGATTTCATTCAGCGGATAAATACGCATCAGCACCTTGCCGATGACATAGCGCGTGTCCACCATGCCCAGCGCCTCACAGCGGCTGTCCGTTGAATGATTGCGGTTATCTCCCATGACGAAAATGCATCCTTCCGGCACGGTCTGCGGGAAATCCATGTCAAAATGCGTCTGCGTTTTCTCCGCGATATACGTCTCATCCAGCACTTCGCCGTTGACGGACACTTCGCCGGTTTCGAAATCAATGTCCACGGTGTCGCCCTCCGTCGCAATGACACGCTTGACAATCGGGCTTGTCATAAATGAATCCTTGGTCAAAATCACAATATCGCCTTTTTCCGGCGTGTAAAACAGATTGGAAACCAACAGCTGATTGCCATTTTGCAAAGTCGGCACCATAGAAGATCCTTCTACACCGATAATTCGAACGCCAAACACAAAAACCAGAATGACGATGGTCAAGGATAAAATCAGTGCCTCGCCCCAGTCAAACAGCTCGCTGTGAAATCGTCCCTTTGGTGCTTCTTCTTCAGAAGATTTTTTCTCTCTGCGCATCGGGTCTCATCATCCTTTCATCGGATACACATATATTTTTATATTATACCGATTCCACCCCGAATGGCAAGTAATTTCCGGCAAAATACCCGCAAATCCCCCGAGTTTTCCCAATTTTTCAAAGAAAAAGGAGAGAACACAACTGTTCTCTCCTTTGTGGTTCCTGAATACAGGCTGAAACTTACAGCTTTTCCTGAACCTTTGCTGCCTTGCCGACTCTGCCGCGCAGGTAGTACAGCTTAGCACGGCGAACCTTACCGTTACGAACGATCTCGAACTTTGCAATGTTCGGGGAATGTACCGGGAAAGTCTTCTCAACGCCTACGCCGTAAGAAATACGTCTAACGGTTACAGACTTGTTGATGCCGGTGTGCTTGATAGCGATGATGGTACCCTCGAAAATCTGAATTCTTTCGCGGTTGCCTTCCTTGATCTTCTGGTGTACCTTAACGGTAGCGCCAACCTTGAGTTCCGGCAGATCGTTCTTGATCTGCTGCTCTGCGAGAACCTTAACTAAGTCCATCGTATAATCCTCCAAATCTTAGACAATCGTGTCTCTTTTAAAACCTCCTGTCCGGTACTGCGCTGATTTTTCCTGCACAATGCTTGTGCGCCGCATACCCGGGGGCCGAGCCTTTCTCAGCCGGGTGAACAGAGGATTGTCCGGTTTCAGTTAGATATTTTAGCATGAACACCCGCAAAATGCAAGAGAAATATACAAAAAATAAAGAATTATTTTGTGCATTTTTGTTGTTCATTCTCACCAAATATGATATACTAGTTTTGTCATAGGAAATACATTTTCCATAACAAGGAGGTTCTGCTGTTATGTGGGCTTATGAGAGTGTTTTTTATCAGATCTATCCAATGGGTTTTTGCGGCGCACCGTGGGAAAACGACGGAAAAACCGTGAACCGCATCGAAAAAGTCGGCGATTGGGCGGCACACATTGCGTCTGTCGGCTGCAACGCCGTGTACTTTTCCCCTGTTTTTGAATCGGACAGCCACGGCTATGATACCCGAGATTTCCGAAAAATCGACTGCCGCCTCGGCACCAACAAAGATTTTGCCGAAGTCTGCGGCAAGCTGCACAAAGAAGGCGTGCGCATTGTGCTGGACGGCGTGTTCAACCATGTCGGCCGCGGCTTCTGGGCATTCAAGGATGTACAGGAAAAAAAGTGGGATTCTCCGTACAAAGATTGGTTCCACATCAGCTTTGACGGAAACTCCAATTACAACGACGGATTTTGGTACGAAGGCTGGGAAGGTCATTATGAACTGGTGAAGCTGAATCTGCGCAACGAAGAAGTCATCCAGCACATTTTTGACTGCATTCGCGGCTGGGTAGAAGAGTTTGACATTGACGGCTTGCGTTTGGACGTTGCCTATTCCTTGGATCGCGATTTTATCCGCCGCCTGCGCTCGTTCTGCGATTCTCTCAAGCCGGATTTCTTTCTGGTTGGCGAGGTCATGAGCAGCGACTGCTCTCCGTTTTTGGCAGACGGTATGCTGCACTCCTGCACCAATTACGATTGCTACAAGGGTTTATACTCCTCCTTCAACTCCATGAATATGTTCGAAATCGGCCATTCGCTGCAGCGCCAGTTTGGACCGGAGCCGTGGACGCTGTACAAGGGCAAGCATCTGCTGTCCTTTGTCGACAATCACGATGTCACCCGCGTCGCATCTATTTTGACCAACGAAAAGCACTTGCCGCTTATTTACGCGATGATGGTTGGCATGCCGGGCATCCCGTGCATTTACTACGGCAGTGAATGGGGCGAGAAAGCACAAAAGCAGCAGGGTTCTGACGCCAATCTGCGTCCATGCTTTGACGAGCCGCAAACCAATGAACTGACCGAATGGATTGCCAAGCTCGCGAAGGCAAAGAAATCCTCCAAGGCGCTGTGCTACGGCGGTTACACCATTCGTCTGATGACCAACAAGCAGATCATCTTTGAGCGCGCTTTTGAGGATGAACGCGTTATGGTTGCCATCAATGCCGACGATCAGCCGTTTTCCGCACACTTTAACGCAGAAGCAGGCCGCGCCCGCGACCTCATCACCGGAGAAGTGCATGATTTCGGCGGCGGTTCCGAGCTTCCGCCATACTACGCCGCGTTCTGGCAGGTATTTTAATTTCTCCGCAAACGAATAAGAAAACAGAAAATCCCCTTCTCACTGTTTTTGCACGGGCAGCATACACTGCTCATAAGCAATTTACAGAGAAAGGGGATTTTTTCTTGGATTTTATGATTATTGTCGCCGTGACGGCGGATGTCATGTTCGCCGCCATGGCATGCGGCACGTCAGAAATCCGGATTCCTTGGCGCTCCCGCCTGTGTATGGCGGCTGTCAGCAGCGGGTTCCTGCTTCTGTCCGCTGCCGGAAAAAGCCTGCTGTTTCGGGACTTTCCGCAGGACGCCATCCGTTGGATTGGATTTTATGCGTTGGTCTGCATCGGACTGCTGCAAATATTCGGCACACAGATTTCTCTGTTGCTGGAAAAGACGAAAACACCGTTGTTATCTCCCGTGCGCGTCGGCGCCGCTGTGTTTCTTGACCACACGCGTGCAGACAGCGACCACTCCAAGATTTTATCGGTTCCGGAATCCATCGTTCTCGCCATTCCGGTGTCCATCGACTCCCTGATCGGCGGTTTGGGCATTACAGCCACTGGATGGACGTTGATTCCGCTGTTCGGCATCGCGTTGATTTGGAATTTCTTCGCAGTTTGGTACGGGCGATGGTTTGGCACAAAAATCCCAATTCCCAGCGAACGCGCGCGCTCGATCTCTTGCGGCATAGTTCTCATCGCACTTGGATTTTGGAAATTGGCATAGCAGTCAGCTGTTTTCTAGCTCCGCCATCTCTTGCAACTCAATCCAGCGCTCTTCCTTCGCGTCCAATGCGCCGGACACCGTTTCAATCTGTTCGGAAAGCTCTTGCAGCCGCACAAAATCCGATGTGATTTGCGCCTGTTCCTCTTTCAATGCCGCCAGCTTTTGTTCCAGCTCGGCAATTTCATCGTCGATATGTTCCAGCTCATACCGGTCTTTATAGCTCATCTTTGTCTTTCCGGTATTTTTCGGCTTCGACTTTTCTGTTTTTTCGGTTTTTTCTGCAGTCGGTCGCTCCAGCTCTTTGCGTTTGTCCAAATAATCCGCATAATTGCCGAGATATTCCTGTACGTCACCGTTCGGACGGAATTCAAAGATGCGCCGTGCTGTTTTGTCGAGAAAATAGCGGTCATGTGATACGGCGAGAACAGCGCCTTCAAATCCCTCGAGATAATTTTCCAGAATATTCAGTGTCTCAATGTCCAAATCATTGGTCGGCTCATCGAGCAGAAGGATATTCGGCGCAGACATCAGCACGCTGAGCAGATACAGTCTGCGCTGTTCACCGCCGGAAAGGCTGCCAATACGCGTCCACTGCTGTTCTCCGGTAAACAAAAACGTCTCCAGCATCTGTGCCGCGGACAGCGTTCCATCCGGCGTGCGCACGGTCTCTGCAATGTCTCGAATAAACTCGATGACCTTTTGCTCCTGATCCATATGGCCGCAGTCCTGCGCGAAATAGCCAATCTTCACGGTTTCGCCGTAGGATACGGTTCCCGCATCCGGCTGCGCCTGTCCCGCGAGGATGCGCAAAAATGTCGATTTGCCCGTGCCATTGTGACCGACAATGCCGATTCGATCGTCACGCGCTACGGTCAAATCAAAGTCCCGAATATACGTCTTTCCATCCCAGCTCTTGCACAGTCCGGACACTTCGATGGTCTTTTTGCCAAGGCGCGTGGAAATCGACTTCATTTCTACCTGACCGTCTTCTTCCTGCACGGTCTTGCTGGATAGCTCCTCAAATCGCTGAATGCGCCCCTTTGCCTTTGTCGTGCGTGCTTTTGCACCGCGGCGCATCCATTCCAACTCCCGCCGGAGAATGGTCTGTCTCTTGCGCTCAGACGCCGCCGCACTGGCAATGCGTTCCGCCTTGCGCGCGACAAAGCCCTCGTAATTTTCTTCATAAAAATACAGCTTGGCATGATCCAGCTCACAAATGCGGTTGGTCACACGATTGAGGAAATAGCGGTCATGTGTGATGATGACCAAAGCGCCTTTATATGCCTTGAGTTGCTGCTCCAGCCATGCTGCGGTTTCATTGTCAATGTGGTTGGTCGGCTCGTCCAAAATCAAAATTTCACTCGGATTGATGAGCGCAGAGCAAATTGCTATGCGCTTTTTTTGTCCGCCGGACAGCAGCCGCACATCTTTATCAAAATCCGTAATGCCGAGCTGTGTCAGTAGCATCTTCGCCTCATACGCGCGTTCCTCAGCAAAATCCGTTGCCGCGCCGCGAAAAACCTGCTGCAGCACGGTTATCGGCTCGGAAAAGTCCGGAGACTGCGGCAGATAACCGATGCGGGCGCCGCGCGCCAGTGTGATGGTTCCCGCATCCGGCTCCTGCATCCCCGCAAGAATGCGCAGAAATGTCGATTTGCCCGTGCCATTGATGCCGATAAATCCGACTTTATCCTGTTCTTCCAGCGCAAAGCTGACATCATCAAATAATGTGTTTTCTCCCCAGCTCAGGGAAATATGTTCTGCGTTGAGTAATACCATAGAATCCTTCCTTGTATACACAGAAGCCGCCGGACTTTCATCCGGCGGCTGTGATTGTGTTATTTTATTACAGGCTATTGACAATATCCTTGAAGCGGTTGCCGCGCTCCATGAAATTCTTGAAAATATCAAACGATGCGCTCGCCGGGCTCATCAGAACAATGTCACCCTCCTGTGCGACTGCCGCCGCACCGCGAACTGCCTTTTCAAAATCATCGTATGTGTCAATCGGGAGTTCGTCTGCTTTATAGTTGTCCGCCGCCTGCACGGAAGCCTTGATTGCCGGTGCCGTCGAATCATCCGGATTTGCGTCAATCAGCACCAGACGCTTGACGTGATCGCAGACAATCGATCCAAACGAATCATACGGAATTTTCTTATCATGTCCGCCGGCCAGCAAAATGACCTTCTGCTTAAACGAGCGCAGACCTGCTGCGGTTCTCGTCGGGCTGGATGCAATCGAATCGTTGTAATACTTGACGCCGTTCAGCGTGCGCACCAACTCCAAACGATGCTCCACACCGCCAAATTCATGCGCCACATCACATACGTTGTCAAACGTCACTCTGCCATGCGTCATGCAAATCGCCGCCATATAATTGGCAATGTTGTGTGCGCCCGGAATGCGAATCTCATCTGCATTCATGATCTTGCGGCGATTGCCGTCCTCAGCATACCAGATGACGCCGTCCTCCAAGTAAACACCGTTTTCAACCGGTCCCTTCATGGAGAATTTGAGCAGCTCTACGCCCTCTGCCGGACGGAAATCCTGAGAGACCTTATCGTCTGCATTGAGCACCAGCTTTGCTCCTGGCTTCTGGTTGACAAAAATGTGTGTTTTCGCCTCGATGTACTCTGCCATATCCTTGTGGATATCCAGATGGTTCGGCGTGACATTGGTGACCAGCGCAGCCGCCGGAGAACAAGTCATATCCATCAGCTGGAACGAGGATAGTTCCACAACTGCAAAATCATTTTCATTGATAAACGGCACGTCTGCCAGCAGCGGATGACCGATATTGCCGCCCAAATGGCAGGTATAACCCGCTCTTTTGAGAATCTCACAGGTCAGTGTCGTCGTGGTTGTCTTGCCGTCAGAACCGGTGATCGCCAGAATCGGGCACGGGCAAACCTGCATGAACACTTCCATCTCGCTGGTGATAATGCTTCCCTGTTCCCGCGCCTTTACCAGTGCCGGCTGGTTCGGATGCATGCCCGGTGTGCGGAAAATATAATCTCCGGACAAATTGTTCAGGTACTCACTGCCAACGGAGAATTCTACGCCGATATCGTGCAGTCCTTCATAAATTTCTCCCAGTTCTTCTGTCGTTTTCCGATCATGTACCGTGACATGTGCGCCGGCTTCCAGCAGCAGACTAATCAGCGGCGTGTTGCTGACCCCGATGCCAATGACGGTGACATGTTTGCCACTCATGGTTTCCAAAAAGCGATCATATGCACTCATTTCTCGAACCTCCAACATGTTTCGCCGCCGATCTCTCTCAAATCCAAGCGAAGCACCCATTTTATTACCCTGTCGGGATTTTTATTCCATGTCAGGAAAACCGCCCCTGCGGGCGGTAATTATCCTGCATTCAATCTAAAAAGAGTGAGCAAAGAATAAGCCGGGTTCTGTCATTGGAGCAGCCATCTATCTTGGACGTATGTTGCCATACGCCTCAAGCCACCTCCTCGGGACGGATCGGGCAAATCCTATGTGTCCCTCCACGGTGTTGCTGCGGATAGAGTTTACAGAGTTCCATAGTTACCTATGGAACTGGTGAGCTCTTACCTCGCCTTTCCACCCTTACCGCAGCCGAGGCCGCGGCGGTATATTTCTGTTGCACTTTTCCTAGAGTCGCCTCCGGCGGACGTTATCCGTTATCCTGCCCTGCGCAGCCCGGACTTTCCTCACAGAAGGGCCTTTCGGCACGGTCTGCGCGACTGCTAACTTTACTCACTCCGTTTATTATACTAAAAACAGCGATTTTGTCAATCTTCCACTGAAAAAATATCAGAATTTTTTTTGCTCAAATATGGCAAAACCATCGCTTGGAACTCTCCGTCATGACAGCACCAGCGCGTTCGGCTTACGGAAATGTGTTTTGCGTTTTCCATCTCAACGGGTATGGTTTCTCGTCCATTTACCTCCATTTGATAAAAATTCTCCGCACGAACACGCACCATGCGCTGCACTTCATCGCCCAGCTCAAACGCCGGTTCATCCACTCGAATCATGAACACATATGACATTTCTCGATCATAGTACCCCGGCATGCGAAAATCCGGCGCGCGGTACGCACCGAGGGGAATCAGGTCTTTTTCTGTCACATGCAGCCCAATTTCCTCTCCAAGCTCGCGCAGCATCGCCTGCTGCGGCGTCTCTCCGGCATCGACGTGCCCGCCGCACGCCAAATCAAAATAATCTGGAAAATCCTTTTTTGTGTGCGCCCGCTGCTGAAACCAGAACACCGGCTGCTGATTTTCCAAAATCCAGCAGTGCACGACACGGTGCAGCAGTCCTTTTTCATGCACTTCATCGCGCGGCGCTGTGCCTATGCGCTGCCAAGCTTCATTATAAATATCCAATCGTTCCTGCATGTTTTCACCGCCCTGCTGCCAACAATATCGTTACTTCCTGCCAAATGCCGCACCAATCGCCTGTGCGATATTCTCCGTCTGTACAATGCGGAAGGTTTTGGGAATCTCCATGCGTCCAATGTCCTGTTTCGGCATGATGCAAGTCGTAAAGCCCAGACGAATTGCCTCGTGGATGCGCTGGCTCACTGCAGTAACCGCCCGCAGTTCTCCGGTCAGACCAACTTCTCCAAACGACATCACACCTTCCGGAAGCGGCTGATCCCGATAACTCGACGCAACCGCCAGCGCAATCGGCAAATCAATCGCAGGCTCATCCAGACGCATCCCGCCGATGACATTGATATAGGCATCGCTGGATGACAAATACAGCCCCACTCGCTTTTCCAAAATAGCAAGCAGCAGCACCATCCGATTATAGTCCACACCCGCAGACATGCGGCGCGGCGTGCCATACGCTGTTTTTGTCACGAGTGCCTGAATTTCCGCCAGAATCGGCCGGCTGCCCTCCATCGTACAGGCAATGCAGTTGCCGGAGGCGTCTGTGGGATGACCGGAAAGCATCGCGGCGGACGGATTCGGTACTTCGACTAAGCCGCAGTCGCTCATTTCAAATACACCAATTTCATTGGTCGAACCAAAGCGATTTTTCGCAGCGCGCAGACAGCGAAAAGAGACCTGCTTTTCTCCTTCAAAATACAGCACACAATCCACCATGTGCTCTAAAATTTTCGGTCCTGCCAGCGTGCCTTCTTTGTTAACATGACCGACAATGAAAATCGTGACATTGTGCCGCTTGGCATACTGCATGAGCGTCATCGCACATTCTTTGATCTGCGTGGTATTGCCCGGCGCACTGTTCAAGTCCGATTTATAAATGGTCTGAATGGAATCCACAATCAGAACATCCGGCAGGAGCAGCTCTGTCTCTGCCAAAATTTCTTCCAAGTCTGTCTCTGCCAGCACAAACAATTCCGGAGAAGAAATATGCAGCCGATCGGCACGCAGACGAATTTGCCGTAAAGATTCCTCGCCGGATACATATAAAATCTTTGCCTGCCGGCTCATCTCCTGACACATTTGCAGCAGCAGTGTAGATTTTCCAATGCCCGGTTCGCCGCCGACCAGCACAAAGCTGCCATGCACTGCGCCGCCACCCAGCACACGATCCAATTCTGAGATGCCAGTGCGAAAGCGCGTTTCTTCGTTGGTTTCAATTTTTCCGATTTCCAGCGGCCGATTGCGTTTTCTCTCGGTCTTAGGCAGCACCCCGCGCGGCGCAGCGGCTGCCTTTGCCTCTTTGAATTCATCCATAGAATTCCAAGCACCGCAGGACGGACATTTTCCATACCATTTGGGGCTTTCATAGCCGCATTCATTGCATAAAAACACTGTTTTTTGTTTCATAAATTGCTTATCCTTCTAAATAGTTCAAATATCCGTTTATCACACAAACAGATAGCTTTTTCTGATAACCGTCTTGCTTTAACCGTTCGGTTTCTTCTCTATTAGACAAAAATCCGCACTCTACAATCATCGCCGGACACGTCAAATGCTTCATCAAATACACACTGTCCGGCGCCTGCTTTGCCGTCCGCTGTTTTTCCGGATGCAGGCCGTTTGTCAATTGCTTTTGTATCGACTGCGCCAGCAGCTGCCCCTCCGGATTGTTCTTTGACCAAAAGGTTTGTGCTCCTGTGTAGCGACTGTCTGAAAATTTATTGAGATGCACGGATATAAAAATAGGGTTTTGCGTTTGATTGGTGCGCGTTTCCCGCGCATGAATGTCTTGTATTTTATTGTACCGCACCGTCTGGTTCGGATCATATTGCAAAGAATTCCGGTCTGTGCGCGTCAAAACGGTACGAATACCGAAAAACTCTGCCAATGCCTGACATTTCTGAACAATTGCCAGATTGATGTCTTGTTCTGCCGTCCCATCCTCTGCCACCGCGCCGCCGTCTATGCCGCCATGTCCGGCATCCAGCACCAACGTGTTTTGATTATGATGCGGTGCAAACGCAAGAAAAAGCATGGTTTGATTATAATACGGAAAAACGACAGATAAAACAGCCAGCACTATAATCGCTGCCAAAATCACACGTTTCTTTCTCCACATAGCTGCATCCCCCAAAGTTTCTTTCCAAACTATATGCCGCTGTGCCGCATGTCATGCAATCAGTCTTTCAGTTCTTCTATGTCAGAAATCTCAGATTCCATCAGTCCATAACAAGCGTTTGGAATTCCAGAATCTATGTCAATTTCGGCAATCTCTGGTTCGTTGTCAAATGATGTTTACAATAGCAGAAATCCCCTAGAACCGCGCAGATTCTAGGGGATTCGTTTTGGTGGACACTAACGGTCTCGAACCGCTGACCTTCCGCACGTCAAGCAAAAGACAAAAATGTTCAAATGCACCGAAATTTGGGAATTTTCCGCAAGTCTGCGTTTAATATTTGCCACATGTTTGCCACATGTTTTTTCAAAAGCACTGCTAACCTTAATGTTACTATAACACATTTATTATAAAATTGCGAGCATCAAAAAAGACCTAGGGCAATCACCCTAGGTCTTTCCGCACCTGCCCATTTTGCCGACATCGGCAAATAGGTTTACTTCTTGTCCAGCAGTCCCATGTTGTCCAGCACGGTCAACGTTCTGCACAAATCCTCGGACACATTCAGTTCGCCGTTTCCGGTGCCATTCAGCGCGCCCGCGTCCATCGCCTTCTTCACGGCCGTCTGGTACCATGTCGGGATATTCTCGAATTTCTTGTAGTAGGTCATATCATCGTCCTCCTGCTTTTTGTCTGTTGTTGTATTGCTGCTTGCCGGCTTCTGCGGCTTTTGAATTGCCTTACTAATAAGGTAGTAGCTCGGTGCACGGTCCGCTGTCGCAAGTCCACACTGGTACAGGCTCGTAGTAATGACACCCTTTGCCAGCACCTTTGCTTTCTGCCTGCGCAGCTTGGTGGAAGTATATTTACCAGCGTACCAATAGCTGTCCAGCACAGTAATTGTTTCGCCGGACGCTTTGACCGCGCAGACAAAGTGACCGCCGCTGCTGAACAGCTTGTGCGAGCTGCCGCCATGCAGGATTGCCACGCCGCCAGCTTTCAAATGCGCCAGCAGTTTCGAATTTTTACTGGTTGCGCGATATGTAAATCCGTACTTTTTCGCCGCATGTTTCAACAGCGTTGCTTCATCCGTGCCGCCGGATACTCTTGCACCTACACTGACCGCATAGGCACACATAGTCTTTACCGTGACCTTTGCGATGCCCAGCGCATCAAGTGCGTTGCACAGGCTGGCAGGGCCGCAGCCGCTACTATATACCGTGCCCTGTCCATACTTGACATTTTTGTAGGACGCGTCTGTCTGAAAATGTACATTGTAGCTCACTTGTCATCTCCTCCAATCCCAATAATTTTGCGTAACTTTGCCGGCACAAGGTCCGGATTGATTGCACCGATATTTTCTACCGCGCTGCCGATTTCCATCAGCACAATGTACGTGCAAATCGCTGCAGCGACCGGAAGATTGATGCCTAAATCCAAATAGCCTTCTGCATACTGAATCAGGATGCCAAGCGCAACACACAAAATTTCTCCGACCTTGTGGAAAAGTCCCTGCCGCATCATCGAACTTTTGAATTTGTCAGTTGCGACTGCTTTAATCAGTCCGGTCGCAAAATCCAGCACGATAAATGCACATGTGATTGCATAAATCATCATTATCACCTAACTCCTTAATAAAATTTCTCAACTGACTTCACATATTTCAGATTCCGCACACCGCAATCAGCGTGCCGCCATTCAGGCTCGGCAGACCGGTCAGCTTGCCGCCAGATACACCAAACGTGCAGTTGGTCTTTGACGGACTGCCCCAGCTCGCCGCTTTATAATACCCGTCGCCGCAAAACGCGTGTACGGTGGTTGTCGAGCCGCCCCAGCCGGACGAGCTGGTTGTGTATCCATATCCATACACTTTAATGGTGCCGCTCGCCTTGAAACTGACAGTTGGGTTCGTGGCGTCAATCACATACGCCTCGCAGTTGTTGTCCGATGCAGCTGCCGCCAGCGTGCCGGTGATGCCAAAAATGCTTACGCCGGACTTAATATTCTCCGGTGTCAGATTGCTGTCACCGGATACAGTGACCTGCGACAGACCATCATAGCCGCTGTCCGGCGCGATGACTTGTTGTGCTGCTGACGGGGTAACGGATTTGATTTGCAGCGTTGGTTCAGTGCTCGGAGGTTCGTATGTTCCACTAACTTTCAACCCGTTTTTAGACGTAAAGGTTTTACCTTTAATTACATCAGCCACCATTGCGTCACCGAAACCGTCAGCGTCTAAAAAAACAATCGGTTTACTTGTCTTTCGTATAATATAATCTTTGCGTACAATAGGATAGCATCTAAACAAGCCAAACGGGCCTTCTGTCCTAAATGTAATGGTTGGATTGTTTTCAAACGCTTCAATCTCAGAAAGATTTCCGTTGACCAATGCACCTGACGAATCGTGTGCCGTAACCCCTTCAGCCAAATCGTTTGCGGTTACGGTATCGTTGGTCAAGTCGATGATGGTTTCACCATTCACGATTACCTGATTTACACTAGCTGCCATCTAATCACCCGATTGTTACAGTGATGCCGCCAGCAGCGTTCTCTGCTTCCACATACGGGATTTTCTCAACGGTCACGGCAGACAAGTAGTCGTAACCGCTGTCGGGCTGAACCGTCTGTGCGGTTGCTTTCGGCGTTACTGTTTTTGTCTGCGCCTTGATAGACGCGCCAGAGTAAGTACCAGTTACGCCAAGGATAGACACACCAGACTTGATGTTACCAGCAACAATTTTTCCTTGCTCCGTGGTACTGATTGCCACTTTACCAGAGCCGTCGTGATAGCCCTGCGGGATAGTGTACGACCCAGCTTTGGTTGAAATCGTACCCGTGACCGCGCCGTTATTTGGCATCGTGCCAACCAGCTGTACACCGCGTGCGTGCGCTGTTTTCCCCTTTAAGATTTCGGCAACAGCCGCCGTGTCGTTGCTGGTGTCACTGTCCTTTGTGCTCGTGCCGGTAACAGGTGCGCCGGACTTGTCGTGCGCAGTAATGCCGGATGCCAGCTTGTCCGGTGTAACTGTGTCGGCGGTCAGATCAATCAAAACCTCCCCATCGTACACGACCTTGTTTTTATATTTTACATCTGCCATTTTATACCTCCGATGCTATGTATACCGTGATGCCGGTATCATTTGATGTCTCATAATACGGTACCTTCTGTACCGTAACATCCTTTTCCATCTTCTTGCCTGCACACGGCAATTTCTGTTCTTCGGCAGCTTTCGGTACAATATCATACTCGCCGGTATATAATTCCGTACTGCTATCATACTTCACAACGCCGTTCCCGATTGTGCCGGTCATGTTTGCTGTGTTCGTACTGCCGCAAATCCCAGCATTCAACTCGCCAATGATCTTGCTCATACCGTGACCTCCGGCAGCACAATAAAGTTAGCCAGATTGCTGTTAATGCTTGTTGCGCCCGCAACAGTAAAGACATCTCCGGCAACCGTTGTCAGCTGAATGTCATAGCTATAACTGCCGGATGCTAACTTCTCGGTCTGCTCCGGCGCTAGCTTGATTGTGTTTGAATCGCTGACAGATTGCAGCAGTATAGATGATGTATCAACTGCCTGTTTGCGTACTGTCAGCGTCAGCTTGTCGCCCGCCTGCATCGTATATGCCGCGCCGTCCTGTGCCTTCAATGTTACTGTAATATAGGCACTGTCGCCACGGGTCAACATGATTTTTCCGTTTTTAATCATTAACATGGTTTTTTACACCTCTCACGCTGTCCGCTTCCAAATATACACGGCGAGGTACGGCGGCATATTGTTGTGTGCCTGATCGAGACCTGCGCCGTTTTGCGCCAGCTTGGCCTGATAGTTTTTCTTACTGGTCGTGACACCATCCGGCTTGATCAGGTAGTCACCAAATGTCGGAGACCAGCTAGAGGCAGAGCCATCGTTATTGACGTACATGGTGTGCGTGTGGCTCGGCATCTCCTGTGCGGTCAGCTTGTGCGTCGCTTCGCCGCCGGTGCTGCCGCCTGCATACGCAGTGCCCGCCGCGAGCAGAAATCTGTCCTTGATGCGCTCCCACGTGCCGCCCCAAGCGGCAGCCGGATCAAACGTGCTGCTGGTAGTCTGATAGATCGAGCCGACCGGATACATGTCTAATACGGTTGCACCGTTCGAGATGCCAAGCGCATTTTTCAGATCTGCAATTGCGACTGATGCAACAATCTGATTGACTGCGCCGCGCAGGACAAGCGCATCTTCGCCGTCCGCCTGTTCAAGCAACATATGTACGTTGCGCACAGTCAGATTTCCCGACGTATTCACGACCGGTATTTTTCCTGCATCTTTACTGTCATAACCAGATACGGCAACGCGGTCGTCCGGATGTTCGGCAAGATACGTATAAACTGCACTGTTTACCGATTCAACTAAGTTTTGATTGCTGTTTAAATAGTCTCCTACCGTTTCGGCGATGATGTCTTTGATTGACGCAGGATTTTGCACAAATTCCGCGCTCTGCGGATCTACAGACGGAAGCACATCAATCTTTGCTGCAGCGGTCGGCAATATCATATCGTTAATCTTTCCCGCCAGCACAAAGTTTACAGTTCCGCACTCCGTCAATTGTGCACGACTCATTGTTCCTGACGCCGTGTTTCCCGACAGTGTCAACACACAGCGCGCTGGCAGTGATTTGTATGCCTGTGTCAGCAAAACAATTTCTGTCGCGCTACTATATTCAGTATCTACCGCAATCGCAACGGGGATATTATCACCAAATTGCACCGGCTTACTATCGCTTGTGAGTCTCAACGACTGCCCTTCTTGCGTAAATTCAATTTTCACTCAAGCACCTCCGTTCCTACCTCGATTGTCAAAACCTCAAATTCCGGCTTTACTGTTTTTTCTGCACCTACGCCGTCAATCTGTACAGATGTTACGCGCGCCGTACCGGTAATGCCGATCTGCCGGTGATTTGCAAATGACACAACATCACCCAGTGTATAATCTTCGTCATACGTCAAATAAGCTTCATTCACCGATAATTCCAGCTTAGTTTCTACATCGTTTTCTTTCAGCTTTTCCAGTCCGCGTGTTTGCAGTACCCTTGTGTAATCGGCATCCGACATGGTTGTTTTGTTTCCGTTCGTGTCCTCTGTCTCCGACTGTAAATCACGAGCATCAACAAATAATTCGCGGCGATTGAAGCCGGTAAATGTTCCTGACGCAGTTCCGGTAATGTCAATGCCGGCGTATTTTCTAGCGCTGCCCTCGCCCTCTCCTGCGACCGTTGCAACATTGCAATACTTAGAGACATCGCGCGTGTAATCACAGCTATCCATTGTGCACAGTACATCGTCAAACAGCACTGTCTTTGTCCGGTCTGTGCCGCGATAAAATACAGGCGTAATTGTTTTTTCGCTCAAATTCAAGTCACAGCGCCAGCCGTATGCGTCCTGCCCAATTGTATCCGTCAAAGCCGTCAACAAGTTTTTTCCCGTCAGCTGCTGATTTGCTGCAGGACCAATATCGTCTCCAACAGGCGACCTATCTAAATCTTGCACAAACGGCAGTGCACGGTTGCTGTCTGACGGCGCAACCGCATGATTATGGATCATCCACCACATACGGTTTGACATTGACCCGTCTACCGTCATGTTTTGAATAATTCGCATCGCAAACACTGCTCGCAAGTCGCGCCCTGCAATTTCCGCCACATTCGGATAATCTTCAGACGGCTCAACCGTTTCGATTAAATATCCTTCTTTTGTGTCGTCCGAAAACACGATGATAAATCCCGTCATCATTAAACCGACATCACCCGCAGACGCCGGAAGGCGCATGGAAAATTTGCCCGGTTCTCGGTATTTATGCGTTCTTACAAGTTCCGATACATTATATAAGTATCCCACGTTGTTCAGATCTTTGTCGTAGATGTTCGCAATAATTTCCATTAAATCCCGCCCCACGTGTCATACCAGACGAATTTCCCGTTTTGTGTCTCACTTGTGTTAAATGTTGCTGTTATTGTTATTCCTTCTTCGTCCGGCGGCACCGTGACCCAATCATTCGTCAGCGTAATATCCTGTATTGCTTTCATAGTTATGAATCCGTGTGCGCCCGGTGTTGTATCAACTAATCGTACATATCCTTTTGTTCCAACGTGCTGGTAGTAAATAGAGCTTCTGTACGACACTGCGTTGCCCACATTGTCGGATAGCTCAAATGTCCTCAACTTGCCGCCCGCCGCCATCTCTGCATATGCAACTATGCCGGCGCGAATATCTCCCGCCTGCCGCGCAGAAAAGCTTGTGCCATACGGCACAGATACTTCGTGCGCACGCAGTGACCGGAACCACGGATACGGACAAAAAATCGGTATTTCAAATTCTGATCGGCGACTGGTTCCTTGTGTGCGCGGCATACCTTTTATGATTCCTTCGATAAAGTATGTGTCGTATTCTGTTTCAAACACAAAACGCCGCCTTGTATTGTACGGAAATTGTCTATACAGTTCACGCGCAGCATATTCGTTCTGCGCATCGACGGACAGTGTAATCGTGCGGTTTTTAACCGTCTGTCCGCTGTATACTGACGCATCCGCGCCGACCAGCTCGGTTGTGTACATGTCCGCTTGCGGTCGGCCGACACCGTCAATTTCCCGAATGCCGAATCGGTCAATGTGTATTAAGTTTGGGCTACCGGCAGGGATCGCCGCAGATCCCGCCGGTATGGAATAAAACCCTTTAAGCATTTTTTACTAACCTTTCTATCCTTCGCGCGTCACGGCGGTTCATTGCTTCCCGCTGTGACAGCGTGATCGGTTCGTCAAATTTTTGTTCGGGCGCGTATGTGATATATATGATCTTCTGCCCGCTTGGTTCGCTCGGCTTATCCGATTTACCAGACAGCTGCGCAGTCATATTCAAACTCTGTGCACTAACCGCAGCTTTTAGTTTGTTGTTTAATGCAGACACACTTGCAGCATCCGTCAATTTGCTTGACATGTTTGATACCGCATTCGCCGCCGTATTGCTGTACTTATCTACACCTGCCGCAATGCCTAACGGGATGAATTTACCAACCATATCGCGGAATCTGCGCGACGGCGATTTAATTCCGAGCGCGTTTTTTGCTGCATTCAGCGCATTTTTCGCAAGTCCAGCTAATGCATTAAACAAAGCCGACGCGGCACCTTTGATGCCATTAACAATACCGCTAATAATGTGCTTGCCGACACTTCCCCAGTTCACGCTCTTGAAAGCGTTCATTCCAGCTGTTGCCGCCGCTCTCAATGCACTCGCCACTAAGCTTGCTGCGCCGGTAATTGCCGACTTGATAAAATTGATTGCAGCACGTCCAACACTTGCCCAGTTGATCGACCGGAATGCATTCATGGCCTGTGTTCCGACCGAGCGCAGACCGCTAGAAACCAATCCTGCGGCGCCGGAAATTGCCGACTTGATGAAGTTGATCGCAGCTTGTCCGACCGATGCCCAGTTGATTGACCGGAATGCATTTGCTGCGGCCGTGCCTGCTGATTTTAGCGCAGTGCCAAGCAGCGAAACTCCGGCTTTGACGCCGTTTACAATCAACTGACCCAGCGAGATCCAGTTAAATGCACTGAACACATTTACAATTGCCAAAATGATATTCGGCAGGCTGGCAATCAAAACCGGAAGCGCTTGTATAATGCCCAGCGCCAACGTTGCGAGTATCTGTACACCCGTTGCAAGTATTTTCGGCGCATTGTCATTGATGATCCCTGCTATATTCGTGACAATCTGCGGAATGTATTCAATCAGCAGCGGCAAGCTGTTTGCAATTCCTTGCGCCAGCTGCAAGATTAAATTCAGTCCTGCGTCAATCAGCGTTCCTGCGTTTTCCCGCAGCGATTCGGTAAACTGCAAAATCAGCGGAAGTGCCTGCGCCAGCACGTTCGGTATGCCTTCCGCCAAGCCGGATGCAAAATTGTTTATCATCTGTGCGGCAGCCTGCGTCATAGCAGGAGCTTGCGCAATAATTGTCTGTATGCCTTGCTGTGCCAGTATTCCTAACTGGTTAAAAGCCCCTTCGATTCCACCGGTTTTGAACGCATCCGTCAGACTGCCCAGCGCATCAGCAGCTGTGTTAACCGCATCTTTTAGCTGGACCGAAAAACTTTCGTATATAGCGTTTCCGAACGTTTCTGCGCGGGATTGTAACGATTTCATCGCGCCCGCCAGGTTGTCGTTCATGACATTTGCCATATTTTCCGCCGTGCCGCCGGAATTTCGCAGCTGATTTTCAAAATCTGCCGCATTGCTGACACCTGCGTTTAATATCAGGTTTAATCCCTTGATGCTATCTGCAGTAAAAGTGCTTGATAGCGCAGCCGCCTTTTCGGCGTCGCCCATACCGTTTGTCGCACTTTCGACATCCTGCAAAATATCCGTTAGATCACGATAATTGCCGTTTGCGTCCTGCACAGCGACAGATGTATCACCGATTTTAATTGCGCCATCCGACATTTTAGCAGTCAGGTCACGCATAACAGCCGCAAGGGCTGTACCAGCTTCGCTGCCCTTTAAGCCCTGATTTGCCATCATTGCCAGCAAGGACGTTGTGGTTTCTACATCCTGTCCGGCAGCAGCCATGTTGGCCGCACAATTTTTATACGATTCACCTAGCAGTTCAGCTGTTGTATTTGCGTTGCTTTGCGCATACGCCAGCATGTCTGCAAAATACCCAGATTGCTCGCAAGACATACCGAAGGCAGACATATAGTCTGTCACCATGTCGGACGCGGATGCCAGCTCCATTCCGGACGCTGCAGCAAGGTTCAAAACGCCCGGCAGAGCGCTTGCGGACTGATTCGCATCCCAGCCCGCAAGTGCCATGTATGACAACGCATTCGCAGCTTCCGTCGCGGAAAACTGCGTCGTTGCACCCATTTCCTGCGCCGTATCTTTCAGCATTTGCAGATCATCGCCAGTCGCGCCACTGATCGCAGCAACGTTTGACATAGCGCTTTCAAAGTCACTGCCGACCTTGATTGCATATCCGCCTATTGCAACCATTGCACCGCCGATGCCTACAGCCGCCGTTTTGACTACGTTTCCTAATTTACTTACGCCAGATTCCGCAGTTTTTCCAAGGCCGTTTACTTTACTCTTAAAATCGGTATCGTCACCTTCAATTTTGATGATTACCGATCCGCTTTCTGATGCCAATGCCGTCCCTCCTTCTTTCAGGAGATCACAGGCACATTGGCACTGTTAGGTGATCTGTTTTCCGTCTATAATAATAATTTCAAACGTTCGTTTGCACGCCCGGTTCTTGCATACCGCCCACATTCCAGTGCTATTGGCGGTGTCTTTGTATTGCACAGCTGCGTTTTCTCGTCCGCAAAATGGGCAGCATATTTTTTTCAGTTTGTTTCTTTTCATGCTTCTTCGTATGCCTTACGCAATTCCGCGATTCTTGCCGCTTCATAATCTTCAACTGTTCGCGGCTGCTGCTGCGCATCAAATCCTAATTGGCATTGCTCACGCGCTTTCATAACCGATGCCCGCTGTTCCTTCGGCAACTTTGATGTATCAACCGTGCGAATGTATATCAGCCGCCGAAATGGCGCGTCATCACTCAGCCCGGCGCACAGCTGACAAAATTTCCACCAGTGGAGATTTACTGTGTACAAATCAATCTTGTAATCTCGCGCAAACGACTGATACAGCGCATCTTCATCTTGCTCAAAGTCGTATCCAAGCTGTACGGTGCGTTTGTCACCTGATTCTTCCTTTTGCTCCGCGCCGCCGCGATAAAACCAGATCAGGCGCTCTACCGCGGCATCCACATTGTCGGGGATGTCGTTGCGGTAAAACGCCCGTAAGACCTGTTCGATATTTATTTTATCACGGTGTACATCTGCTTCCAGCTTTGCGAAAATGCGAAAATCTGGATTGATTCGGTATTTTCTGCCATCAACACGCACGGACATTGGCGGCTTGCGAAACATCACTTGTGATTGCCCTTATAGCGCCGCTTCTTGCTGCCGCTCGGCCTGTTCTGCTTCGCCGCAGTCCTGCGCTGCGCTCTGTTTTGATCCGCTTTCGTTACTTCGCCGACGATATATTGCAGCACGTCAAATGCGTCAAATGCATCCGGTTCTTCCGCGTTTTCGAAAATTTTATCAGCCGCTCCGGCGCCCAAGATGTCATCAATGCAATCGCAAGCAAACGCAAACTGATCTTCCAGCGTATCCGCCTCGACCGCCGGATCATTGCCGTATTCCTGCAGTTTCTTACCTGTTTTCAGCACCTTTTCCATGAATTCCGCGTTCAACTTCACCTTAAAGAGCGATCCTGCAATATCCAGCGTCAATTCCTTCTTTTTAAATTCAAAGCCCATGTTTTCTTCCCCCCTTAGGTTGCACTGTATGTGTACTCTGTCGGAATGCCGACGGACGATGCCTCTACGGTAAACGCAGCCAGCGCATTTGCGTCGCCATCACCATCGGATGTCACATTGATGGTCAAATTGCCCTTCTCGCCCATGCCGGTCAGTGCATTGAAATACACATATGGTACAATTACACCCGAACCGGTGCCGTACTTAATCTTATGACTGCAAGCCCAGTCCTGAAAGGCATCGCCAACCAAGCGCTTGCCGGAAACTTTAAACTTTCTCTGTGCACTTGTTCGACTCGTAGACTTGCCTTCATACATGTAGTTCGCATCCTCTGTTTCAGATTCAATGCTCTGACCAAGCGCTTCTACATGCGGACCCGCAACTGTGTAATCCACCTCTTTAGCCTGAGACGTTTCGGTCTGGATGCCCAGGATGAAGTGATTAGTTTTTACTTCTCCTTCGCCCTTAGTTCCGGGCGTGAATCCGGCCGACTTAATCAATTCGCTTACTTTCATTCAAAAAATCCTTTCTACGTATTCCACTTGCAGCGTGATTCGGTACGCCGCGCGGCCGTCTTCAACGACGGTTACAATCGCACCCATGCTGCTGTCGATCACACTAACGCAAGTGATGTTTTCACCTAAACTCGGATAATTCCCGGTTAAATTGCACTGATATATCCAGTGCGCAAAATCTTCGTACCAGTTCAGATTCTCTGTATTTTGCGCAATATCCTCGGCATCAAACGGACAATCTCGCACAAGATAAAATGTTCGCTTGCGATGACGCGCCCACATCATTTGCGTCACGTCTTCCGGTATATCATCAGCAACAATAGAAAAGTCACCAATTTTTCCCGGATTGCCGTCTACGTTCAGCCGACCGCCCGACATGCCGTCATATCCTTGCAGCCACCTTCTCAAGCCGGAAATCATTGTGTCTTTTCCGTTCACTTGATTTTTCCTCCTACCGCTTTAGCAAAGTCAGACAATATACGTTTTCCATCCTCTTTCATCGTCCGATCTACCCACTTAGATCCGCGCGTCGGCGCCCCGTGATAGGTTAGCGCTTTGCCTGTGTAGTGCTTCGGTGCGCGACCGCCCATCGCCTTACCCTCGTGCTGGTAGTGTGCGTATGGTGCTGGATACACAATGTATCCGTTTCCGCCTCCGCTTACGATGATTTGCTTGCTATTTTTCAGCGCGCCAGTCTGCATTGGTACGCGCCAGTCTGCATAGCGTGCGATTGTAGTACCGAGCTTTTTTACAGCTGCCGTGCTCTGTCCAAGCCCTCTGCGGCGTAAAATCTCCGCTGTGTTAATGGATGCCGCAACCCCGGTAATCTGCACTCTCATCGCGCTGTCACCTCCACATGATCCAACGGCGTACCAAACAGATACTTTGATACGTTTTCGACCTGACGCCCGCCTGCGTCTATCAGTGCAGCCGCATTGCCCGTAAACGCCCCAATGTCACAGCCGCCAACAACGATGTAATCACCTTGATGCACGGTGCACTCTGCCCAGGCATCCGCCGGAAAATCTACCAACGTAGCTGGTGCACTTGCGGTCGTTGTGCTGCTTGCGTTGATCGCCCGAACATCCTCTGTGTACACACCGTTTACCGTTGTCGGTTCCCATGCCACCGCATCGTCTGTCAGTGATTTGTTGTAAACCGTTACCGTTGCATTGTATCCAATCATCATGTAACACCTCTGTACAGTAGTCCGGTGTTTGCAAGGTACAGCACCGCAGCATCATACAACTGCTTGTCTGTGCTCTTACCGGATGCCACATATGTTCGAGACACACCATGATTGCTCTCACTGGCGACTTCGCCGCCTGCATCTTGCTTCGCGTACACATCTGCGACTGCACAGCACGCATTTTTCACGCGCTCATCCGTTGTCCAATCGTCTGTGATCTTGTCCAGCGTCAGTATATCCAGATAAGCGGACGCCTGCCGAGACAGACGGATAAAGTCTGCCTCGGCGATTGTCTTGCCGCAATAATCGTTGATGTAATAGTCATAGTCTGCGTAACACATGCAAACACCTACTTATCAATCTTTACGTCCTGCGTCTTGTTTTCCTTCGGCTTTTTCGGCTGCCGCAGCCCTACGAATCTGCCCATCACGATGCAGCATAGTGCAGATAAATGCCTGCAACCTTGTTGTCGTACACGTCAGCAATACCGACGTTGCGATAACCGAACTTGTACGCATCCGCATCCGGGTTTGCTTCCGGTGTAATGATCTTCGGCGCAACGTGCTTCTCAAACTGGATAACCGCAGGCTTATGAATAATCATAAAATTGATGTTCTTGCCGCTGGTCTTTTCTTTGATGTAGCCGCCTGCTTCCTCGCCGGAAGATGTGCCGTCCTGCTGGTCAATCGCAGTGTAAAAACGTGTCTGCGGCACAGTGATAACCTGTGCAAAGTTTTCCAGCACAGCGCGGGACTTATAGGTTTCCAGATCCTGAATCATGCCGTACAGAGTCGGTGTCACAAACAAATATCGCTGATCCGCCGGGACTTCGTCCTCGTCCATCTTAGTTGCGCCGGCACGAATCGCCTTGATGACAGCGTCACCAGTTGCAAGCGCAGCACCTGCGGCAATCTTAGAGATGCCGGTGATACCTGCATACGTTGCAAAGCGGAATGCGTCCAGCTCCGGTGCAACCTTTGTGCGGATAAACTCGCCGGACAGACGGCCGAACGCAATGCCTGCGGTTTCCAGATCGTCCAT
This sequence comes from Butyricicoccus intestinisimiae, assembly GCF_018918345.1. Taxonomy (NCBI): domain Bacteria; kingdom Bacillati; phylum Bacillota; class Clostridia; order Eubacteriales; family Butyricicoccaceae; genus Butyricicoccus; species Butyricicoccus intestinisimiae. The sequence continues at coordinate 107,275 of NZ_JAHLQI010000001.1, read as the reverse complement.
GCTGTCGATAACGAAAGATCTGCCGCGGTCAAAATTGCACTTCACGGTCTCGTTCGTCAGTGTCACGTCACCGGAGACATAGCCACTGTTTCTGCTGTAATCTGCCAGACCCTGCATAGACATCTTCGGGATAATCAGCTCGTTTGCGTTTGCGCCCTGTCGCGCCAGATCAGACGCGCCATCCAGTACGGATGTGCACGAAGCCAGCTTGTATGCTTCGTCAAGCAGCGGCACATACTGCTTTGCCAATTCAATTGCATTTGCCATTATTGTTTACTCCTTTGTGTTATTTGGAAGCCCCATCGCTGCACGCATGGCAGCCATTGCACCCCCAGCATTTCCGCCAGTTGTTCTTCCGACTACGCGCGGCTGCGGATCCCCGCCGTCATCGTCCGCGAAAGCGTGTGGGTCGCTTTCCTTGTAGGTCTTTACATAATCGTCAAGACCCAGCAGCTTGCCATCTTCCAGCTTCAAACCTTTATCCTTGAGATCGGACACAAACGCCTTCTTGGCTGCTGCGCTGGTAAACTGCATACCAGACACCGCACCATTGACAGCATAGCTATATTCCTGCTCGGACAGCTTATCCTTTAATGCCTGTGTGTCTGTGTTGTACTTGTTTTCCCAATCAGCCGCCTTCTGCTTGATGCCGTCAATATCCATATCCTTATACGACTGAATTTCTGTATTGGCATCGTTCAGCTGGGTTTTCAGTCCGTCTCGTTCGGTTTCCAGTGCTTCGATTTTACTTCTCAGCGCACCGACATCTGTACTGTGCTGATCCATGATCTGCTTCAAAACGTCATCGCCGATGTCCGGCAGCAAACCCTTGATAAATTCACGCTTCATCGTGTGTTCCTCCTGCCGCTGCGCTTTGTTGTCGCGGGTCGCATCCGCTGCGGCGCCGTAGTTTTGCGACTTCGGCACGGTCAAAAATAGAGCAGTTTAACGCCGTACTCAGGGCATAATAAAAGGCTACTGCTGTTACGCAATAGCCTTGGTATTCTGTTGTTAATAATCAAACAAGCTCATATGTTTGTTTAAAAATATCCGGCTTGCAGGGATATACTTCACCCTTAATGCCGCGAATGATATAATCACCCGGAAGAGCATAATGTATTCCTTCTAAGGTTTTGATTGCCAGACAGATTCTAGGATTGAGACCCATACCAAGATAACCTCTTTCTTCCGTTAGAATCTCACATGTGCCGGATTTAATCATCTCAGCAATCCACGTAGGGTCTTCCAGCTGGTTCTCGTCACCCGTCCAGCAAAATGCTTCAACGACTATCGGCTTCTTTTTATACTTCATGGTGTCTCCTTTCAGAAACAAGGTTCACTTGTTTTTCGCAACAGCTTTTACAAACGCTCTCACAACTTCCAATGTAGCCGCCACGCCGAGCAGCAAGTAATATACCGCAGACATTTTCAGCTTTAGTCCAATCATCAACAGCATAATTCCATAAATCATAGTTTCCTCCTAAAAACGGGTATAACAAAACCGCCTTTCCGAAGATTGGCGGTTTCTGATTTCAGTATTTGATAATTCCTGTTCTTTTTTGCTCTTCGTAATACTCTTTCCAATAGTTATACGATTCCACAGCTTCTGGCGGAGCTTTCTCTGTCAGATGTGGCAGTTCTTCATCATCATACCATACCCACTCAGGGTTGGTTTTAAAATACAATAATTTTTTCACATGATCACTTAATGTCATATAGCACCAACCTCCTTCATGAATGTAGTACAGAATTCTCTTGGCTTGTTACTAGTATACCATTCGCTAAATGATTCTGCAATAACCTCTTGACATATAGGGATGGTATCTACTGTAGAGTACTGAGATAGTTCTTTCGTCAGTGCATTTTCACGTTGTTGAACATTAACGTAGCCATATCCCATATCTTTAAGAACTTTATCTATTTTCTTTTTATAACCCGTCATGTTGTTCGCATATGCATAAGCATGTCCGAACTCATGATAGAATGCACCATCCGGAGTTGTGCCCCGCGGAAACCATCCTTCTTTTACCAATTTTTCATACTCTTCACAATGATAATTCCAATTACCTATGGTCTGTTTGTTGTATCCTATCGTTTTTGTTTTAGGGTTATACCAACCAACGGTATCAGAATTTTTGCTGTAAGAATACGCTATGGTTAAGCCTTCCGCGACTTGTGGATATACAGTTGCCATGCGCTCAAAAGCCGACAACATATGCGATAAAGTCTCTTGATCTCCATAGTATCTATCAAAGCCTTTCACAGTGTAACCCTTCTCTCGCATCTTTTGAGAAAAGTTTTCTATCATATCAGCTTGCTTTTTCGCGGTTGTGCCCGCTTTTCTCGCCTGGCTTCTGCCAAACCCAACGGTTTCCTGTCTTGCGCTCTGAACCTTCAATCCGGTTTGCTCCAAGAAATCCCGCTGTCGTTCCCGCCAGCTACGCAGCTTAACTGCTGCTTCTGTCGTGTCCAATCCAGCGGCTTCCATTGCTGCATACTCACGCTTCCATCGTCTGATTTGGCGTTCATTATGTCGCTGCATTTGGCTTGCTTCATACTCGGTGTACATTTTCCCGTTGTAGGAAATACTCTTATCCTCGTAGCTTCTCAGCTGGTCAGATGTGTATGCATGTCCTGCACCCTCGAAGTACGGAAAAAAGCTGTGTCGGCAATTCCAGCCACACAAGCCCGCGCCTGTTCCGTATCCCGTTGCTGACCGGAAATCTAGATACTTTGGATTTTTCCCAGACAGACTGAACACCTGCCCTTGCCACACAACATGTGAGGGACGCGCACCGGCGTGTGCCGTAGTCTCTACCAAGTCGCTGTCCAACTCATCCGCAAGCTGTAGCTGCATCTGTGCCGCTGTCTGGTTGATGCCGGTTACAACAGACCGCCTGACCGCCACTTCCAGCGTGTCCGATCTGCCGGACGGATACTGTACCGCGTGCAAGCCTTGCCGTGATAGCTCTTTGACTGCACTGCGTATTGCTGTGCTGTAGTCAAAAGCTCCGCTCTGTACTTCCAGCCAAGCGCGGTCAAGCGCATGTACAAACTGTGTTTGACCAGCGGACGCTGTTGTTTTCGTCAGATTCTTAAACAACTTTCCAGTTGATGTATATCCGGCATTCAGGATATTCTTCATCTCTTGTGACAATGCCGTCGGAACATCTGTACCATGCTGTCGGTAATACTCTCGGTCAGTTTCGAGTGCATCGTCACAGGCTTGCTGCATCAGCTGTTTGATTTCATCTTTGCTCTTGCCGGTCAGCTGTGACAGCTGCTTGATGATTTCCTGCTGCGTCACATTCATTTCACGCAGCTTTTGCCGCTGGTGCTCTGCCGCCGGTATCCAGTAATCATACTGTGCCAGCCGCCGCGCCATGTCAGCAAGAATATCCTGCTCAGCCTGTGCATACAGCGCAACCAGCGCATCCGGCAAGCTGTCTAGTACATTCGGGTCAAGCATCGCCGTTCAACCCAAACGGATCCGCTTCGTCTGTTTGCACCGGCATCATCTTCCGTGCTTCTTCCTCGCTGCACCCGAAGTACCACGATAGCAGCAGTTCCGGGCGGATATACTGTGCCGATGCCATCTGCATACGCTGCGCAAACTCCTTGTCAGTGTCTACAACAATGCTGTCATCCCAGCCGAACGATACTTCATATTTTCCCGCCGGTGCAAGATGGTTGATGGTTGCCCATACATCCATCGCGTAGACAACATCGTTCAATGCATGTTCCAGCGCCGCTTGCAGGGATGCAACTGTGGAATACGATCGCTGCTTGCTCGCCTTGATTTCTTCCGCCGTCTTTTCGACTGTTTGCGGATCTGATAATGTGCCATAGGCAAGCCCACACTGGAACTCAATCAGCTGCAACACGTGCTGGAGCCCCTTATATAGCGGCTCTTCCCGGATTTGCGGGCTGAACACCTGATACAACGGATTGTCAGAATCACCTAAATCCAACGCGCGGAATAGCCGCTTGAATCGCTTTGGAATCTTGACACCGCCGTTTTCATCCGGCATAAATGCCTGTGCAGAAATATCTACGGCGAGTTCCGTGCCCTCGAACTCCCACAGCATCCGGCTCCACTGCTCGTCTGCCTGTCGGATGGTATCAACCGCACGTGCATATACCGATACACCGAGCGGGCTGTCGCGGTCAATGTTGTTTGCCGTCGGTACACGGAAATAGCCAAACAGCGGGCGTGTAATGCCGTCAAGCGTCAGCTCACTATCCAGCCCAGCCCATTGCGGCGCCGCATCCAGCGACACGGGTACGCCGATGCTGTCACGATCATACGACATGTAAGCAACATTTTTGATCGTGTACGTTGTGCCGGTCAACTGGTGACACTCAAAGCGCGTATAAAACTGCCGTCCTCGTGTGTATCTGTCAACGAATACGCCGCCGGACAGATTGCCGGATGAATCGAAACCAGTCGGGAAAAATCGGTCTGCCGGAACGCAGTCAACAACGAGCTGCCCCGCATCTGTAGGATACGGCTTGAACGCCATGCCGCCCAGTGCGCAGCCCTGCTCAATCTTTTGCTGCAATCCCGCAAGCAAATGCTTGTACTGCTCATTGATGTATTCAGCTCGTGTGCTGCCGCTTACCTCGCTCTTTACTTCCAGCACGGTAAGACGCGCCAATTCTCCAGCGATAGCAGCAGGCAGCCCAAGCGGAACTGTTGTGCTATTTTTCCAATCCGGCTCGTTGCGGTACATCCTCTCCCACTGTTCCAGCGCGACTATCATATCGCTGGAAACATCTACATCCATGTGTGTTGCCTGTTTGATATTTGATGCACCAAGCATCTTGCTTACCACCTGCCTTATCCATGACAAAAATTTTTGAAACATCTTACCACCTGAATTTCTTGTGCAGAACGGTCATGCAAAAATAGCGCATGTCATCCATCGCGTGATCGTTTTCCTTAATCACTGCATCCTCTTGCTTTTTGTCATCCCAGCTGTACGCGCCGAACTCTCGAATAATATCCGTACAGCTCTCATGAACTCGGATACGCTCCGCGTTGAGCAGTGAGTTTGTAACGCGGATGCCGTCCAGCACAGCATTATTTGCTTTGATGACACGATACTTGCCATGCCGCCGAATTGTCTCGATGAACGATGCCGCAGACGGGTCTATTACAATCGCCTGAATCGTCCGACCTCTCGCCAGCTTGTCCAGTGCGCTGTAATACTCCTCATCCGTCTTTTGCTGGCGCTCCTCGCGTCCGTTGTAGTAGTACTCTGCTGTGCGGTACGCTGTGCCGCCATCAATGCACCACAGCCCCATAGAGCACGGGTTCATCGTGCCATAGTCGCAGCTGATGTAATACAGCCCTTTGTCCGGACAGCTTGACACAACATGCTTTTCTGCGCTGAATGTCGGATACACCAAACCTTCCGCGCGCTGCCACTGACCGAGAATGTACCGTGCATAATAAACTGTGCCAGCATATTCTTTCTTCAGCTCCGACACAATATTTTCCGGCAGGCATCCGTCATCAATCGTGTATGACTGCTGATAAATATCTGCGTCCGAATCCAAAAACTGCTTAAACCAGTGTAGCGGGCTGTCTGGATTGCACGTCCCATCAAAGCGGCTGTGTTCGCAGCGCAAACGCGATTTCAGCATCTGAAATACATCGACTGACCATGTTGTAACCTCATCGCCGTAAACGTACTCCATTGTTGCGCCCTGAATCTTTGCCACTTGATTCTTCTTGTCTGCGCCAATCGCATAGCACTTCTTACCAAATAGCTGCACAGTGTTTTTACTGTTGATTGTACCGACAAGCACATCTCCCCAGATATTCCGCATCGGGTCTAGGATGTTGCGCTCCAACGTGCCCTGTGTGTTGCCGATCAAGACAATCAATCCCTCGCCGCGGCACGCCATGATGCGCTTCGGAATCGTCACAGCGTAATCTATCCAACTCTTTCCGCTGCCGGTTGCACCAGTTTTGACATTCCACCTGTGATTGCAATGTCGTAAATACATCTGCTGATACTCAGTCAATGGCGCTGTCAATCCCTCCTAACAACTCAGCTGCACGCGCAAGCTGGTCTTGCTCTGCATCCTCTCGCGGCGTTCGTTCTCCTAGTAGGTCAATAACAACCTTTGCCGCTCCGGCATCGCCGTCCGTTGCCGCATCAACCAATCCCATAATCATGAGCATCTGATTGTCAATATCTTCTACATCGACATACCGCCGTACCGCCTTGTTAAACTTTCGCTTGTCGGATACCGGCAACGAAAGAAACAGATCAGCAGCTTCTTTCATGCTGCGCTTTCTGCGTCTTGCCTTACCGGATGCGATGCCGGCTTTCCTTGCGTTTTCTCGGCGTTCGCTCGGAGTTCGTTCTTCATTCGGTATCAAGTTTTCTTCATTCGCCACCGTCACCACCTTCCTTTTTCATAGCATAACAAAACCGCCCACGAAATCCGCAGACGGTTGGAATAATTTGAATATTTTTGAATTTTTTACTGTGGAATGCTTGACATTTATACGTCCGTATGTTATGATAAGAACATAGAAAGGAGGTGAACAAGTGAAAGAGCTGGGAAACAAAATAGAGGAGCTCATCGAACTGCTGAAACAGCTTGAAAAACTCCTCATACAGCTTATATCAGTTGTCGGCTGGATACTGATTCTGATAAAGCTGTTCTATTGAGACCGTGGGGGCTTAGCCCCCACCCTCATAAGAATCATAGCATAAAGTGCTCTTTCAATTCAAGATGAAAAATCAATTTTTCAGACTTATTTTCCATGTCGCTATTTGCATCGGATTATTCGCTTTCTTGTGCGCATTGATTTATCTGCTTGTGCACGGCGGAATCTGACCGAAAGAAAGGAACATCAACATGTCAGAAAGTAAATATCAGTCTCAAATGAAGAATCTCCGCAAGAATTACGTTCGTTTTCCGCTTGATCTCAAGCCGGACGTATTAGAAGCTTTCCGCGCCGCTTGTGAGAAGAACGGAACGAAAGCTACTACTGAAATCAAGAAGTTTATCAACCAGTATATTGAAGACAATCAGTAATTGATTGCAAGCCGCCGGTTCATGCCGGCGGTCTTTTTTGTACAGCAAAGCCGCCCCGATTGGAGCGGCCCGCTGAAAGGAGATTTAATATGCCATGACAAAAATGTCATTGGAGCTGCAGGTTGGATTTGAACCAACGCCCTGCCGATTACAAGTCGGCTGCTCTACCACTGAAGCTACAGCAGCGTATTGCCGGTCTTTCCCGGCTGTCAGGGAAACAAGCAAAGTATGTGTTGTTTTATATTGGAGAAAAAAGGAACCAATGCGTTTGCGGTGCAAGCAGCAGATTCCCAGCCCGCTGCTTCGTTCACCTTTTGGACACTACCAGTATAGCAGATGCTTTTTCGAAAATCGCCCAGTTTTTTTCCAACTTTGCGTTATGTCTCGGTAACGCCGTACAGTGAAATTGTAAATTTCCGCAGTGCAGCATTCTTTCGATTGTACACCTGCGACTTCTCAATGTTCATTTCCTCACAGAGCCGCTCTACATATCCTTTGTGCCTGTTGATGTAAAACACGTCAAGCAGATGCCTGTCGGTGTCTGTCAAGGCTCTGAGGGCTTTATTTACCCACTCTACCCATTCTGCCGTTTTTTGTTTTGCTCGTTCCAGCTCTGTTCGTTCAGAAATGTTGTTCAGCAGCGCGTCCTCGCGGCAATTTCCGCCGCCGTGTACCGCTGTGCTATCCGTTGTTGCCGACCGCACGCAAGTCATCTCTGCTTGCAGCTGTGCAATACGCTCTGCCACAGATTCAAGCGACTGTTCTTTCGCTGCATAATCGCGCAGCTTCGATTCCGCCTCTTTGACCCAGTTCAATGTTCATCCTCCGTTCTTTCTTTCAGCCGCAGATGTCGAAGCATCCAATTGATGTGATCCAGCCTGCGTGCAGCATCAGGCAAAGCCTTCCAGTACTCGCGCAACCAAGCCTTGTATCTTTCACACTGCTTCCAGCCACAGCCGCGAACAGCTGCACACGCGGTTGCCCCGCACGTGTCACAAGGCCGTTTCATATTTGCCCTCCTTCTCTTCCAGTCTCTGCACCCAGCGTGCTGTTTTTTCCTCTCGGGTGTGCGCCACGCGCTCCCAGTCCGCAATGGACAGGATTTCACCCAAGCAGACCTGCACGTCTGCCGATTCTTCAAGCAGCTTTTTCCAACCTGCTTCCGGTGTTACCGGCGTCGGATTCGCGCCGTCAATGATGCGCATCACTTGCTCTCCCTTTCCTCTAACCGCCGGATCCAGCGGTTTTCTTTTTTCGCTCTGGTGTGCGCGACTGTCTCCCAATCCGCTAAGCTGAGCAGTTCACCCAAGCTCACGTATACATCCGCGACCTCTTCCAGCAGATTCGCGTGAGCATCAGGGTACGAAACCGGCGTTGGATTATCATCTTCTAACGCGCGACGCTCTTTCAGCGCCGCCTGCGCGAGTTCTGCGCTTTCTTCCGCCAGCTGGCAGAGCAGCTCGCCTTCTGTTAAGTAATCTCTCGGTCTTGTCTTTATCATGTTAATCCTCCTCGTCGTCAATATCTTGTTGTCTTTGCCAGCTTGTCATGCACTCCTCCTCTCACAGGTCAAGCAGACCATCTAAAAAAATCAAACACATGATCGTCGCACAACATCCGGTAAAAACTCCGACCGCAATTCTCATCGGGAGCACCAAAGCAACATTGCTAAACTCGGAGAACGTGATGCAGTCCGCCATCCCAATCCCAAACACTACGCCGCCCGCAATCGCGCACACATATACCAGCGTTTTGATTGTTAACGCCACCACTGTTTCAAATTTTCTCACCGCGTTCCTCCTTGTTTTGCTTAAACACAACAACCATTGATGGAAAAGGGGCTGGATTTTTATTATTCCCAAATTTCAGCCGCCCTTTTACAAATCTAATCTCAGCTTTTTTGTAAATATACTCATGAAACCATCGTGTGTCCGTCCTTGCTGGCAAAAGCATAACGCAGACAGAAGCAGTTCCATCTTGTACGGATTCAAAACCTTTTTTGACCCATTCGGCAATCCCTCTGCCATACGGTGGGTTGCACCACACGCGCCCCCCCCATTCCTGTTTCAGACCGTCAATATCTGGGCTATAAAATTTTTCGCATTTTGAATTTTCCAACAATGCACACACATCAAGGTTGAAATCAAACTCTTGATTAAGATTGTCGAAAAAGTTTTGCGGAGTTGACCACAGATCTGTTTTACTTGAAAACATCACATCAGTATTCATCGTTCTTCCTCATATGCTTTCGGCAGCGGCATCCATGCCGTCACCTTGTCAAGCACCTTCCACTCTCTCGTCCTCCACCACGTTCTGTCCTCGATTTTCACGCAGCGTCCGACGTGCACCTGTGGGTGCAACTCGCTCGCATCACAAACCAGCACAAAGTCGGACTCCTCTTGTCTGCCGGTGTAGTCGACTTCCTCGTGCATTTCCGGTAAGCGCTCTGCGCACGGAATCCAGCGCGGCTTTTCTTTCAGCGCCTGCACGGCCATGCGCAGAGCTTCCAGCTCACACTCAATCTCGTGCAGCAGTTCTTCGTCCTCGCTCTTTTCCTCCAGCGCCCACTCCTCGTATCGCTCCTGATCGCAGATTATTTTGTCGATGTAGCCAATCGCTTCTGTTGTTTTCATTCAATCCTCCCGTACAGAATCTAAAATCACTTTCTCAAATCTAAAATCCCTGACGTTTCAAAAACACTATTCGCCATCCTCGGTGCCTCTCTCGTATGGGTACACGGTCTCTCGGACATGTGCGTCATACGGCAGTTCTACGTCTGCCACTGCGTACCGTCCTGCTGGATGTACATACACGATTGTCCCCTGCTGCAATGTCCCTGTTGCGCCCATGCGCACGTTGACTTGTTCTCCGATTTTCATGTGTTATCCTCTTGCTATCTGTTTACCCACCATTCAAAAACTTCTTCGCCAGTTTTCCATTCAGTAGCCAAGCCTTTTGCTTTTCGCACGTCCAGCATTTTGTCAAACGCTCGGATATACGCCCTCTTATAAGTAGGGTATTCTTCAAATTCCCGCGTTCGGTTACACTTGCTTGAAAGTGGGCAGCCTACACAGCCTACACGTTTGTACCCGTCACGATACTTGGGATTGACGTTAATGTTTTCTGCCGCGATATAATCCCATACATCATCGTCTGTCCAGTCGATGATGGGATTCACGGTTCGTTTTGCCTTCGGTCGACACGTCTCAAACATCGTGCGTTTTTCCGTGTTGTCCTGCATAAAAACTTCGTTGTCGCTCAATAAAACACTGTACTGTTTTCGCGAACCGATAATCTCAAAAGACTCTCTTGACGCACGTTTTGCGCTTTCCGCACGCCGAACTCCTGTTGCGATAAATCTGCCTTTACCGGCTGTTTCTTTTAACACCGAGCAGCAATATCGCGCAAAGCGCGTTGGCGGCATAGACTTCTGTGGTATGAGTGTCCACATCGTCACCGGAGCGTTTTTGTAGGTTGGCTTTATGATTTTGCACGAAAACCCTTTTTCTTCCAACTTTGCAAAAACCTGTCGTGTGTGGTACACAGTCTCCGGCATGTCTACTGTTGTCAAGCTGTGCACAATCTCAAACGGAATGCCCGCCTTTACTGCCAAATTTACCGTCAAATCAGAATCCTTGCCGCCGGAATAAGTAAGCAGCAGCGGCTTTTCGTAAATTTGCTGCGACATCTGTGCAGCTTCTTGCAATCGCAAGATTGCTTTGTCCTCAATCGTCATTCGCGTCCTCCTGCACCAGCTTTGCGATAATCTCGCGCTCAATCTCATACGCGGTCACAGCCGACTCTTCCGCGCCCATCCCGCAAACTGCGTCGCTGACGGCTGCCTGCACAAGTTTGATAACGTCAAACGCCGTGTACAGCTTGCCGGTGTCCGGTGCGTTGATAGCCTCGATTGCTGCAGTCATCACCTCAGCGTCCGCGTAAAATAAATCGCCTTTTTGCATTATGTCGCGTATTGTCTGTAGCCTCTTAACAATTTCCGATTTTGTCATTTTCCACCTCTCAATTCGTCCTCGTACAGGCACGATACTTCTTCTCCGTACACCTGCGAGACGCGCTGTCTCAACTTCTCGTTCGCATAATCTGCATCGACTTCACGGCTCATCCTTGCGTATTCCGCTGTATTTTCCTTGAGCTTTTGAGCCCAGATTTTCAGTCGGTCTTTGCCGATGCCGAACGCATCGTTCATGCTCACGACTGCGAGCCATAAGCACCGCTGCGCCTGTCTGTCGCTCTCCACGCGATGCGCGAGAGTTTTTAAGTCTCGCGCTTTCGCCAGCTGGATCGTCATGCTGTGATTCGTCTTGACCGGCTGCTTACGCTTCGCCCGCCGCTGCTTTCTGTTCATTCTGTTCCTCCTGTTCCTTTGTCATTGCTCTGTACTCTGCCAGCCAGTCCTGTTCCCAGTCGTCCAGCTTTGTTCCGCCGCCGTCCTTTTCGTGACGTCGTGGCGTTTTGCCGCTATCCTGCTCTCTCCCCAGCCAGATGTTCACAAACCGCGGAGCGCCTGCACGTGTTTTCCGTTTCCTCGGATTCGCGTCCAACCATGCAACCATTTGCTTGATTGCCAGATCAATGTCAACATTTGGATACGCCTCTGCCCAGCTATCAATCTGACTTTGCACGATAGGATAGACCTCGTTCTTGATACAAGGCAGTGTGTATACAGCAGGTTCGGCTGGTGCTGGTTCCGATGCTGTTTCACAGCTCGGAGCTATATAAGCTTCTATATCTGTATCTTTTCTCTTATTATCTTTTCTCTTATTATCTTTCTCTATATCTAGCGTCGCATTTTTGTTGCAGCACTGTTGCGTTACTGTTGCAGCACTGTTGCATTGCAACGCTTTCTTTGCTCGACTGCGCCTAGAGCGCGCGGTAGATGCAGCTTCAGAGATAGTTAATTCCGGCGTTTCCGTCAAAAAAGCCTCAGTTTCCGAAACTTTTTCAAGCAGTCCGTTCTTTTCGAGAAACAGCATACAGAATTGTACGTTTTCCGGCTCTTCGTCCAGCTCCAGCGCGATTTCCTCGTGAAACGTATCTTCTACGCCGTCGTAGTAAATGCGACCGTTGTTTTTCAAACCGAGCAGCAACATCTTGAGATAAATCACAGTGTATGTATCCCCACCTGCCATGCGGCGCAGCTTTTTCATCGCCTTGTCCGTGAAAAAACTTTCCTTGAGCTTGAGCCAGTACAGTCGCCTTTCACTCATCAGAACGGCACCTCCCCGTCATCGTCCGAAATTTCCGAAAAGTCGTTCGCGGCGGGCACATTGTAGCTCTGTGCCGGTGCCGGATCGGCATACGGCTGATAGTTGTTCTGCCGCTGCTGCGTGCCGCCCTCGCGGGTTTTCTTGCTGTCCCCGAACTGCACCTCATCCGCGAAAACTTCAATTGATGTGCGGTTGTTGCCGTTCTTGTCCTGCCAGCGGCGGGACTGGATGCTGCCCACTACAACAATCATCTGCCCTTTGGTGAACCACTGCGAAACAAATTCTGCGGTCTTTCGCCATGCGACGATGTCAATAAAATCCGTCTGTCGCTCTCCGTTTTGTCCAGTTCTGTTCCGGTCAACCGCAATAGAGAAGCGGATGACCGGCAGATTACTGTTGGTGTGCTTGAGTTCCGGATCGCGCGTCAGGCGACCCATCAGAATTGACTTATTAAGCATTGTTACCTCCAATCACGTTTCCGTCTTTGTCCAGCTCGTCCCAGAGGAAGCGTCCCTTGCCGCTATTCCTCCATTGTCCGTAGCCGTTGAACTTGCCGTAGTCGAGCCATTCGCGCACAAAGGGCTCTAAATCTCCGTCAAGCATCTGCACGGTAAAGTCAACCGTAGAGCCTGCCGGAACGCTGTCGCTGCACGCGATAGATATACGCTCGCCCTGCGGCGTAGACGCGCGCAGCGGGCGTGTGCACTCGTCGAGCAGCATACCGTGCATGTCGATCGGGTTTCGGCGCTGCTCGATAAAAACAAGCAAGTCGATTTTGCGTTTGTACGCGGACATCTTTGCCGATTTGCTGCCTTTGACGCGGCGCAGTGCACCAGCTGCGGACTTAAAAAATCCGCGGATTTGGTAATCGTAAACGAACGGTGTACCGTCCGGCAGCTTCGGGAACACGGTCTTACCCTTCTCTGCCGCGCCCTCGATGCCGAGGTTTGCGACCTCATCCTCGATTCCTTCCGCGTCCGGCGCCTTGCTCGCGATGTATTCGCGGTAGATGTCGCGGTTTTCCGGCAGTCCGCCCAGTGCGTCCTCCGTAAAAGTCCATCTTACGTGCATTTCCTTGATTTCCATTTTGATTTCCTCCTGTTTTTTGTCGTTTGTTTCAGCCTTGACATGGCGCTGCCTCTCACGGCTCCGCTATGCCATTGCGATTCAGTGCTCTGCTGCACAAGACCCTGCCGTTGCGGTTCTTCGCATCTCCTCGCCTTGCTTATCGTCGCAGTTCTCTGCTCTACTCTGCCTTAGCTGCTCGGTTCATTTCTGCGCCTTTGCCTCGCTCTGCTGCGCTCTTCCGTTGCTAATCTTCGCCCCGCTCTGCATTTCCGTTGCGGTTCCTAACTTTTCTCGGCGTCTCATTTCCGTTGCGGTGCATTGCAATGTCTTGCATTGCCTTTGCGTATCTGATCTGAGCCCAACTGCGCCTTCGCCTGTCCACGCTTTGCCTTGCAGCGCCTTTTCCGCTCTCAGCTTTGCTTTGCCTTTGCCGCGCTTCTCTGCGCTATGCCGTCGCCGTTCGCAACAAATCTGCGCCTATACCTCGCGGATGCGGATGTTGTGCACATAAAGCATCAATTTGCGCTTTATTATATACTCTTTCGTGCGCAAACCTTTTGTGTCCTCAACGACGATTTTGCCGTTTTCTGAATACACAAAATCCGCAACATAAGCGCATTCACGCTCAAGCAGCTTGCCCTTTTTCACCCCGCCGCGCGTGCCGATTTTACTCGGCTCGCGCTGTGTCGGGATGAGTACGAATTTGACCTGCCGCCGGAGATTTGTAATCTCTCCGGCTTGCTGTAACAGCATCAATTCCTCATACCTGCGGAATTCCTTCCTGCTGTCGAAGGTCACGCCGTCGCGGGTAATTTTTCGATTGTGATACTTAGCTCTCAACGATCGTCACCTGATCCGGATCGAGCTCGGAAACCACTTCGTCAGTCTCCGTTTCTTCCGTTTCTTCATCCACCGGAATAGTTTCAACCTCCCACATATTCTCGGAGAGCCCGTGCTTTACCGTCTCGTCTGCGACAGCTGCATAGGTCAGCTCGGTTTTCATCGGCGCATATTTCAGCGCCCTTTTCAACACGGTTTTCTTCGCCATCTCGTCAAAGTTCCTTTTCCAAGGAACCGACGAGAAGCTCTTTGAGAACTTCCGTCCGTGCCGCTCTACGTCCTCGCGGCTCATGACCTCAAAGCCATAGCCGCCGTCCTTGCCCTTCCAGACGGCGTAGTAGGCAATGACTGCGCCGCGGTCGCGGATGGCAGGCACGTGATGCAGCTCCGGCTCTAAGCCGAAGGAATAAGAAAACTCGTCGTTTTCGTGCACTTCGTGCGCCTGAATGCTCTGCACCTCACCGGAACGATACGCAAGGTCAATCAAGCCTTTATAGCCAATCTGGAACTGACACTCCAGCGCACCTTTGCTGTAATACGGAACCAGATACGCCTGTCCCAGCGGCGTGTTCGGCTCGACACCCAGCTGTGCGGCGGTCATCATCGCCGCCAAGAAGCTGCTCGGCGTGCACTGCTGCAGCTTCGGGCTGCTGCTCAGCGCGGACAGCGTGATGCGGGTAAAGCGTTCCGCTGTGATAGTCTTCGGCAGCGCCTTCGCGATTTCGCCGGACATGCTTTTGATGTAGTCCGCCATCGTCTTTTTACGGTTCTCTGCCGGTGCAGCTGCCTGCTGCTTCTTCGTAATTTTTCCTTCCATTGCCATGGTCAATCCTCCATTTTCTTCACACGCAGCACCCGCGTGCTGCTGGTCTTAAAGTATTTCTTGTCAATCGTTCCGCAGGCTGCTTCGTATGCCTTGCGGTCAAAGGTGTTGCGCTGCTGCGGCTTCCACGTGACACTCCAACCGTCCGTGTATCCGGTGCAGCATTCGCCCATCTGCGCTTTGATTTGATTTTCGACGCCGCGTTTGCGCTCCTCTGCACGGCTCAGGAGGTCTTTTGCCTCCTCGTATTCACGCAGCAGGTCTTTGCTCAGCATCACCTCTGCGTCCGCGTCGCAGTCCTTGTACAGCTTGCCGAGAGCTTCTTTGTCTGTCGTGCTGCCGTCCGGCGCGGGCGGTGTGTCGGTCTCTACGTGCCGCCAGAATGTCTGTACGGTCTCGCGGATTGCCGCAAATTCTTCCTCATTAACCTTCGTGATGCTTTCGCACCATTCCGGCTTCTTAAACTCGCTCGGAGCGCGGACAAGAGCATACACCTTGAATGCTCTGCCCATCACGAGCACGGCGAGATACCAGATCGGCAGTCCGGTTACTGCCATATAGGAAACACATTGCGCATAGTAGCTGTCTGGGAACTCGTCAGTCTGAAACTTGTCCTCGTTGTATGCGCTCGCCGTCTTGCACTCCAATCCGGCGTGCTCTCCGATCACCAACCGGTCAACATTCGCGTGCAAGTGCGGAAAGTCATCGTTTGTCATGATGTAGTTGTTCCGCTTGACCCTCTTTCCGGTCAGCTCACAGAAGCGTTCAGCGACATATGCTTCAAGGTCTCTGCCCTGCCGCATCGCTTCGTTGTCCTCTGCGTCCGGCAGCCGTCCGGTCTTGTTTGACCAGACGGTCAGCGCGGTCTGGTATCGGTTCAAGCCTAAAATTGCGCCGATTTCAGAGCCGCCGACACTATGCTTTCGCGCTTCCAGCCATTCCTCCCGCGTCATGTTCGCGGTGCTGATTTTACGAATCATCTTCCTGCTCCTCCTCTCGGATGCGCTCGTTTTCCTGCTGGCACCATGCGTCCCAACGCTCGAAATCCTTCTCTGGATCGTCACTATAGAAAATCATTGATTTTCCATCTCCTCTCAGCTATAATAGCTTTGTTGTATTTTGTTTGCACTCAGTTGGAATTGCCGTTCCGCTGGGTGCTTTTTCTTTTCAGATGCCGTTCGTGCGCCGCAATTAAATCCGGACGCACGCCCTGCCGCCGTGCCTGTTCGATTTGGATATGCCAGTTCGGGTAGTATTCCGCTGCACTGGCGGCCTTCTCCATTTCCTTGCGCAGGCATCGGCGCAGAATGGTTGAGGTTTGTTGCTTCATAATCTCGTTGTCTCCTGCATCCAAGTGTTGTCCCGCCGTATGTCACCGCAGAAGCCGCGCGGTTTGCTCTGTGCCGCACGCTTTGCACGGCGGCGCTTATTGCGCTCCATCCGCTCCCAGCGCACACAGCACACCTTGAAAAGCCCCAGCAGCGCGGCAGCACCCGCCGCCATACCACTCAAAAATGTAATCATAAAATACCTCCTAATTCCGTCAGCACGGCGAGAGCCGCCATGCAGATTGCATAATAAATTCCCAGTGTGATTGCCGTTGCAAGCGCTACAGCAATAATATCCTTGCGCATTACACAAAGCCTCCTGTTCTGCGCGCACGAAGCTCCGCTGCGTCCTCTGTATACTTGTTGCGCTCAAACGTCTCCAAATCAGACTGCTTGATACGCCAAGCGCGTCCGAATTTGACCGCCTTGAGCCGTCCAGCAGCGATATAGTCGTACACAACGTCACTGCTGACACCCCAGCGGTCTTTTACGTCAGTCACCGTCATGTATTTCATAGCTTTTCACACTCCTGCGCACAGCTTATTCACAAAGTAGACTTGACCCTTTCCGGTCACTTTCGTGGTCTTGTTGATGCTTGTGTGACCGTCTGCGTGGGTCACGACCGTCTCTTTGATTTCAAACAGCTGCATTTCCATGCTGCGCTGCGTCGGCATGTTGTAGTCTGCGCCCTTGCGGCGAATCAGATAGCCGTTATCGCGCATCCATGCAAACAGCTTGTTTTGACCGGTTGCAACGCCGTTCTGCTTGAGAATCTTTGCCAGCTCGCCGATCAAGATAGATGTGCTGCTCGCACACACAGAATCGGCAAACAGTGCTTTCGGCTGCATGGCTGTATTTTGCTCAAGTAGTATCTGGTTCTCACCCCTCAGTTTTTCTACGCGGCTGTTCGCAATCTGCAACGCTCTCTGCATGATCGCGTCCGGACTGTTCCATTCCTCCTCAATCCGGATGAAGTACTGTCGGCATTCCTTGCCGCGTTCTGTACGCTGCAACATGCAAATCTCTTTCGCCATCGGGATGGTCAGCTGGTGGTCGGTTTGCGTCTGTGGCATTTCTGTGCCGTCAACACGGAGGACATTTTTGACCACCGTCATGTAATCGACATTTTCAGAAAATCCATATTCACACATGCGGCTAAACCATTTTGCATACGGTGTCTTAACCTCAAGCATATCGTGCAGCTCTCTGCCCAACACAGTCGGGCGGTCGCTGCTGTAGTTGATGTTGATGATCTCGTTCATATAGTCTCCTTTCTTGTCTTGTTAATTTTGTCTAGCTTGCTAGACATTTATTCTAAAAAAATAAGATCACTGACTTGTACTCCGAGTGCAATAGCAATCTTGCGCAGAGTTTCCGTTGTGGTAACTCGAATATTGCCACTTTCCAACCCTGAAATTGTCGCTCTCGATACGCCAGACTTGTGTGCCAAGTCTTCCTGCGTCATCTTCAAGCCTGTACGGATTTCACGAATCTTAAAGTTCAATCGCTGTATCCTCCTCTCTTCTATTTTGTTCGCTCTTCTTGAGCTGATTAAAGTCTAGCATGCTAGACAATATTTGTCAAGCATATTTTACAAGAAATCTTGATTTTTATTTTTTTGTATTGTATACTAGACAAAACGGAGGTGATCTCATGACACTAGGTAATCTTATAAAGAAATATCGCAAAGAGCACTCCATGAGTCAACAAGCCTTTGCAGATTTAACAGGATTGAGCAAAGCATATATATCTATTTTAGAACGGAACTTCAATCCGGTTAACAAAAAACAACCTATTCCATCAGTAGCAACTATTAAAAGCGTGGCAACTGCTATGAATACGGACTTTAATGACCTCATTGCAATACTTGACCCAGATACTCAAGTATCTATAAATGCAGAGGAGCACCCACAGCCGTCCCTCCCACCCGACGCTATCCCCTACGCGCCGACGCAGCGCATTCCGATTCTGGGCAGGATTTCCGCGGGCTTGCCTCTATATGCCGATGAGCAGATAGAAGGCTACACATACACAGACTTAAATCATGGCGGCGAATATTTTGCTTTACGAGTGCATGGTGACAGTATGGACGCCTTGGGCATCAAAGAAGGGTATCTGGTTATTGTCAGACGGCAGGATTATGTAGATAACGGTACCATCTGTGTAGTTCTGGTCGGTGATAATGAAGCAACTATGAAGCGCTTCTATCAGGACGGCGATACGGTCACTCTCATGCCGCAATCAACAAATCCCAAGCATATGCCGCAGATTTATAATTTGAAGCATACGCCGATTCATATTATCGGCAAGGTTGTAAAAGTTGAATTCACGTTGGATTGATTGGTAGGGCAAACGAATCGCACCGCACATGGGTGTGTGAATTGAAATGAAATAAAGTCTTAACTATCAGGAAAATTAGGAGGTAGAGAAATGATTGATTTCAGCAAATCAGCAGTCTTTAAGCTAACGTTGGACAAAAAATTGGATTTGGGGCTGGTAAAAGACATTCTTGTTGCCGGTGAGGAAGCGTATCAAACTTATACAACGGTGCGAGACAAGGTGATCTTCACAAATAAACGTGTTATTGCTATTAATATCCAAGGATTTCTTGGTGCAAAAAAGGATTTTACCTCTCTTCCGTATTCAAAAATCCAGGCATTTTCTGTAGAAACGGCCGGCACGTTTGATTTGGATGCCGAGCTTGATCTTTGGTTCTCTTCGGTCGGAAAGGTTCGGTTTGAATTCGCCGCGAACTGTAACGTTCAGGAAATCAATCGTGTTATCAGCGAGTACGTATTAAATAATTAAAAAAATCCCGCCGACAAATGTCAGCGGGAAAGCAAACCTTATTTTATTTGGCCATTAGATTTCAATTCATCTTTCAATAAATGTAACTCTGCTCTAGCATCTAAAAAAAGCAGGAGCATTTTATCCTGTTTTGTTTTCAATATATGATACGTCGTACCGCATACACACGTACAAATAAGTAGCGAAACAATAACCGCAACGATAATCGAATACACTGTACACTCCTTCTTTCTATTTTATGCTATCTTTAGTGTAACTGATTTAAAAAGGTATTGCAACAATAAAATTTCGTCATCATTCGCCCTGTTTAATTTTAAGAAAGAATTCATTCGCACATGGTAAATCGAATAGTAAGTTACATATTAAATTACATATCATCTAGCAACTTTTATCTCTTTAGCTTAGCAGATATTATCTCATTATCTATTACATTTCTCACATGGAAAACAGCAAAAGGTCTCAAGAAGCAATTGTATATCGGAAATCGTTCTGAAAACATCATAAAAGAACTAAAGAGATATAGAACAAACATTAAATCTATCGAATGTTCTATTGACGATAATCTACCATCGCTTTCTCCTATTTCTATTCAAAAAGATTTGGGCGCTTGCATTATTCATTTGAAAGAAGCAAGTTCACTTTTTCCCTTTAGACATCGAAGAAAAATCCGAAATATTAGCGAAAATTATCACGAACTTTTAGAAAAATTAAAAAATTCTTCCCAATCTCAAAATATGAATGTTGAGATTATGCGGTTATGTCAGCAAACTAGCGTATTGCTGAACGATATTATTTGTAAAATGGAGAGTGAAAAAATATGAACACTTCACCGGAAAGAAAAAACGTATTTACCGAACTAGATATATCGGAATCAGAAACCACAAAAAATTTTATCCGTTCTTTGAAAACATCTACAAAATCAGGCAACATTCACTGGCGTCAGATTTACAATATCGGCTCTTTTCGTTTTCCTGAAGAGTATCAAAAATATTTGCTTGATGATTTTGACAATCAAACAGGAAAATACAAACTGAACTATAGCCGATGTTTCTATACTGTATTTGATAACACATTCATCTTGTTCCTGGATGTCATCTATCCAAATCCTGATTCTTCAGATCCACCTTGGCAAGATTTTCAAATCCTTCTTGGTCAAGAAGGTAGTGATGGGTATTTAACGCATATGCCTTACGATGATATATATGCCGCCAGTGATGAATCATTACAAGTTGAAATTGGTTCTCTTTGCCACTTTATTGAAAAATATATGGTAAGCCCTGAAAACCGCGCATTTACTTTTATGCAAAATTTTGTTGAGCACTCAGCCAATTGGTGAACGCATTACGGAGGTGATATAAATATGCATTTTGAAGATAAATACCATCTGACGCCGCAGCAAAGCTTATTTCTCGCAAAAAAGAAGTGGGACGAAAACATTTACTGCGGTATGAAAATGGAAAACAGAGCGGTCACATTTCCGCAGACACAGACCATCTTGAACGGTGTCAATGTTCCGAATGTCCAGTTGGATGACATACAGGCGATTTTGAACATGCGTGATGCATGGAAGTACCTGGTCAAGACAATAGATGCGCCGGTCACGCTGGAATATCTGTGCAAGCTCAATGAATTCATTGCACGCAATGAAGCTCTGGAATGGGGCGTACTGCGCACCGGTTCCGTTGGAATCTCCGGTACAGATTATATGCCGCCTGTTCCTGTCTATGAGGAAGTGTCCGACGCACTTCATGCACTGATAAATAATACTGATATGACCGCCACAGAAAAAGCACTGGAGGCGTTCGTGTGGGGCGCACGCGGCCAATTCTTTTGGGATGGAAACAAGCGCACCAGCATGACCCTCGCAAACAAGATTCTTGTCTCTGCCGGTGCCGGTATCCTTACCATTACAGACAAGCACATGGAGCAGTTCAATACATTGCTGCTGCAATATTACAACACCGGCAGCAGCGCAGACTTGAAAGAATTTCTGTATCAGCACACAATACAAGGAATCGAAATGCAGTAAATAAAAAAATCCCGCTCCGGTGTTGGTAGCACCGAAACGGGACATGGGCTGAAAAACTTTTGACCAGGTTATATTCAGCCCTTTTATTATATCATATTTTAAGAGTAAATAAAAGGAGTGGTTTTTGTGTCTTACAAATATAGGCAAACATTTGTAGTCGGCAATAAACCGGACGGAAAGCCGATCAGGAAGGAAATTCGCAGCAATAACAAAAAGGAATTTGACGCAAAGGTACGGTATTACCGAAATCTGTATGCAAAAGGCGTGCAAGTTGTAGGCAAAGGCATTACCGTGGAGCAGTACGCATATGCCTGGCTTGAAAAGTACAAAAAACCAAGTGTTGGCGTGTCACAGTTGCGGAACTATGACATTCTGCTTCGCAAACACATTTGTCCCGTCGTTGGCCACATGGATTTGCGGCAAGTCAAAGCGTTTCATTTGCAGGAGGTATTGGACCGTTCCCCCGCTCGCTCGCAGTCCAGCATGGATAAATTGATGGGCACCCTGCGGCAGATATTTGAACGAGCCGAAATCGACGGATTGATAGAAGTCTCTCCCGCCCGCAAGCTTGTGAGACCTGTTTGCAGCGCAGCAGAGACGCGCAGGGCGTTGACCTCACAAGAGATATCTACTTTCATGCAGGCAGCAAGAAAACACCGTGGCGGCTTGTGGGTGCGGCTTATGCTGCAGTGTGGCTTGCGCCGCGGCGAGGCGGTTGCTCTGCGCGTTGAGGACATCAACACGGCAGATTCGTTGATCCATGTCGTGCATTCTGTCGAATACGCATCCGGCAACAGCGGCCGGATAAAAGATACAAAAACATCAAGCAGCACACGCTGCGTTCCGCTGCCGGATGACCTCTGTGCCGATCTGCTGCAATACATCGAATCGCACAACATTCGTCGCGGCTTTGTTTTTCGCAACGCAAATGGAAGCTGCATGTCTGAGACGAAAATTCGGCGGCTCTGGCACAGTTTCATGCGGACGTGGGATTTGACAGCCGGCGCAAAGACATATCGTAACGCCGTTGTGAATCACGCTATTGACCAATCCATTACGCCGCATTATCTGCGACATACATATGCAACTCAGCTGCATCGTGCCGGATATGACCTGAAAACAGCACAATATTTACTAGGTCACTCAGATATTCGGACAACCGCAAATATTTACAGCCACATCGAAAACGATGATGCCAAGCGGCTTGCAGCACAGATTGATGTAACGTCAATCTGGAATTTTGAATAATTTTATTTGCCACATCTTTGCCACATTTTTGCCACACATTTTCAGGAATAGCTCCAAATACAGCGGTTAACACCGCTTAAACCGAAAAATAGAAATCTTCATATTTCAAAACAATTTCTACTTAAAAGTTTCGAATACATGCAGAAATCCCCTAGAACCGCGCAGATTCTAGGGGATTCGTTTTGGTGGACACTAACGGTCTCGAACCGCTGACCTTCCGCACGTCAAGCGGATGCTCTACCAACTGAGCTAAGTGTCCGTATCGCTAAACAGTGATATTAATATACCAAAAAATCTACCCTTTGTCAACCATTTTTTTGAAACGAGGAGTGTATTTTCACACACACTCCCCGCCCTGCTTTGCAAATTGTTTTGGTGTCAGTCCAAATGTACGGCGGAATACGCGGTCAAAATATCCCACATTGTCAAATCCTACAGAAACCGCAATTTCTGACACTGTGCTGTGCGAGGTCAATAACAGTTCCTTTGCACGGTTCAGACGAAAATCGTTCAAATAGCCGACCGGCGATGTCTGCATCCCCGAGCGAAAACAACGCAGCGCGGCGCTCTTGCTGATATTCGCAGAAGCCGCTATATCATCCAACGTGATTTTTTCATGAAAATGATCCCAAATAAACTGCATCATCTTTCGCAGCCGCGCCTGTGCCAAAATATTTTTGTTTTCCTGCTGTTCCGATTCTTCTCGATACAAATAATGAAACAACCGCGTCCACAACTCTGAAACACCCGCTTGTATGCGCAATTCTGTCAAATCCTCCTCGGCCAAGCAGACATTTACAATATGATGGTATAGATTTTGAACCGATTCTTCCCACGCCTGCGTCTGCCGCATGACAAGAAATGGTTTTCCATACAGCACAATGGGACGAATATATTTTTCATAAATCAAAGAAGAATTCGGCGCGATGATTTCCGGCAGAAACAAAATATCCGAAAACATACATTGCTTCTCTCTGCATACCTTCGGCGCCTGATATTTATGTATCACACCACTGTTGATAAAAAAAGTATCTCCTTCTCGCAGCTCTATGATTTCCTCTCCGATGTGGCATTCAATCGCCCCCTGCAAAATTTCTACAAACTCCAGCTCACTATGCCAATGCCACTCCACCGTTTCTAACCGGTTCCAATTGAAATGCTCTTGATAGTATTGAAACGGAAACCGCTCTGTTCCGTGCTTCTTCATTTCACGAAGCGTTTCATCCGTTACAATATTGACTTCTTTTTCCGTCAAAACTGTGATAAAATCCCTTTGCAACTATTCCACCATCCTCTCCTGATAAAATTTTACCACATTTTGTACAAACAATACAAGCCGGATGCGGTATAATTAGATAAAGATTGAAAATTTATCTAAAATACGATACAATAATACTATAATCTTTTCAGAAAGGACAATCATTACCATGCAAAATCTTGACCTTGTTACAGAAATCTCGGCAAGCCCGATTCACCATGAAAAAAGCTCGACCAGTACCTATACCGTCATTTCAACTGTTGCTTTTTTAATCGGTGTTCCAGAACATATTTTTGAAAACGAACACGAAGCACCCGATATAGCCATTTACCAAAAATTAAAATTCAATCGAAATGCCTGTATCATTCGCGATCTATGTATGGTTCGAACCGCAATTATCCGCAATTTCAAGCGCGTGAACCAAGAGGTTTTTCACAATTATCGGCTGTTGTCTTCCCTAAAGGAATACATTCCGGTGCAGTGCATTCATGAGCTCGGCAATTGGGGCATCAATCTGTTAAAGAAAAATACACGTCTGGCGCAGTACATCGTAGACATCAATAAATATATTTCCGACCGTATCAACAACTGTAAAAATCTCTTTCCGCTCTGGCTGGAATGGCGTTATATCAAGGATATTTTTATCATGCCGGACGGCTTGACGGAAACCGGCACCAAACAGGCATCGGATAATTATTATGCGTCGTTTGACTGCTATCCGTATCAAACATATATCAACTGGGTATTTTTTCAAAATGACGGAAACATTTTGTATAATGATAAAAAGTTTGTTACGCTGCTGTATCGTTGGCATGAGGATGATTTTTCCGATTTGAACAAGGTATCCAACGTCGACAACACGGTCAAAAATAATATTTATGACTTTTTGTCGGAAAGCCGCGATACGGTTATTGTCGTTGACTGCGAAAATTCAGACCCCTACGATCTGTGCGCTACCCTGAACGATTTGGAAGATTATCTGCGGGATAAAATCTCAAAAATCATGCTGTTTGATGATGTACATACGTCTTCCGCTTGGAAGGTATTGCAGGAGCACACGGATATTCCCATTGAGCGCATCGAAGTTGCTCGGCTCAAGGAGGACAAATCGCTTGTCGATACACATTTGACTGCCAATGTGGTGCGCGAATTCTATGCCAACCATGTTGATTCGTTTGTCATTGTCGCCAGTGATTCGGACTATTGGAGCGTCATCAGCACATTGAAAGAAGCACGCTTTCTCGTCATGGTAGAGCACGAAAAATGCAGCGGCAAGCTGAAAGAAGCACTAGATGACAGCGGAATTTTCTATTGCTATATTGATGATTTCTATTCCGGCTCTGGCAAGGACATCAAGCTCACAGCCATGCTGACGGAAATGAAACGCTATCTGGCGGCACACATTGATCTGAATGTCACAGACATGATGGATCATCTATATACATCCACACGCGCAGTCATGTCGGACACGGAAAAGCATCAATTTTATCAAAAATACGTCAAATCGCTTTCTCTGGTCATTGGCGACGACGGCACAGCATCCATTCAAATCAAAGGGAAGTAACCATGATTGATACCAAGCAAACCAATCTCGCGGTACAGCTTGCGTACCAAGCGCATCGCGGGCAAACGGACAAGGCAGGTCTGCCGTATATTTGTCATCCGCTGCACGTTGCAGAGCACATGCCAGATGAATTGAGCACGATTGTCGCTGTGCTGCACGACGTCTTAGAGGACACACCGATGACCGCTGAAAGCTTGATGCAGGCAGGCATTCCGGAACGCGCTGTGAATTCTATTTGTCATCTGACGCGCAAGCCAGAAGTTCCGTATTTAGATTACATCCGCAATTTGCGCAGTGATCCCATTGCTGTCCGCGTCAAGCTGGCGGACCTTGCACACAACAGCGATTTGTCGCGGCTATCAACTGTGACGCAGGCGGATCTGGCACGCAGAGAGAAATATCAAACCGCAATTCAGATTCTGAAAACAACAGAAGTTGTCGCGGCACTCATCTGGCAAGACAAGCGATTCTTGATTTGTCAGCGTCCAAAAAACAAGGCGCGCGGATTGCTGTGGGAATTTGTCGGCGGCAAAGTAGAAGCCGGCGAGACCAAGCAGCAGGCATTGATTCGGGAATGTCAGGAAGAACTTGCCGTCACACTTTCCGTCGGCGATGTTTTCACAGAAGTCACGCATTTCTATCCGGATTTGACAGTGCATCTGACGTTATTTGACGCGGCAATCGCATCCGGCACACCTCAAATGCTCGAGCATCACGATATGCGTTGGATTACACCGGCTGAAATCAATGCATTTGAATTTTGTCCGGCAGATATTGAAATTTTACAAAAAATCAAAAACGGAGTCTAGCATCACACTAGACTCCGTTTTTATCTATCTAGGAATTATCCCTTGATGTTTTCACAGATAATTGCGCCCATCTCAGAGGTAGACAGAACCTTTTCGCCTTCCTTTGCGATGTCTGCGGTGCGATGACCGTCATTCAACGCCTTCTCCACTGCTGCTTCGATGCAATCAGCCTCTTCGCCCAGACCGAACGAATAGCGCAGCATCATTGCGCAGGACAGAATGGTTGCAATTGGGTTTGCAATGCCCTTGCCTGCGATATCCGGAGCAGAACCGTGAATCGGCTCATACATACCCAGCTTGGTCTTGCCGATAGAAGCGGACGGCAGCATACCGATAGAACCGGTAATCATGCTTGCTTCGTCGGACAAAATATCACCGAACAAGTTGCCAGTCGTGATGACGTCAAACTGACCCGGATTGCGAACCAGCTGCATCGCAGCATTGTCCACATACATATCCTGATATTCTACTTCCGGATATTCCTCACGCAGCTTGTGCATGGTCTCACGCCATACACGGGAGGTCTCCAGTACGTTTGCCTTGTCCACGGAGGTCAGCTTCTTGTTGCGCTTCATTGCCATGTCAAATGCACGGCGGCCAATGCGTTCTACCTCGGTTACGGAGTAGTTCATATCGTCCCAGCCGGTCTCGCCCAGCTCGCTCTCGCGGCGGCCGCGCTTACCAAAGTAAACATCACCGGTCAGCTCGCGGCAAACCAGAATATCAAAGCCGTCACCGATAATTTCCGGCTTAATCGGACAAGCATCTGCCAGAGCGGCATGCATCTGTGCCGGACGCAGATTGACAAACAGCTCCAGATTGGAACGCAGACCCAGCAGCGCGCGCTCCGGACGCTTATCAGACGGAACGCTGTCCCACTTCGGGCCGCCAACAGCACCCAGCAGAACGGAATCCGATGCCTTGCATACATCCAGCGTTTCCTGCGGCAGCGGAATGCCATACTTGTCAATGGCGTTGCCGCCCGCATAGCACTCGGTAAAGTTGAAAGTGTGGCCAAACTTTTCACCGACAACTTCCATTGCCTTCATTGCTTCTGTAACGATTTCCGGACCGATACCATCGCCCTTAATAACCGCAATATTGTACTGCATTACTTGTTGTCCTCTCTTTCTTTCAGGCTCTTGAGCAGACCGCCTGCGGAAATGATGTTCTGCAGGAACGGCGGGAATGCTGCTGCCTGGAACGTCTGACCGGTTGTGATATCGGTGATAACGCCGGTATCAAAATCAACCTCGACCTCGTCTCCTGCACTGATTGCATTGGCAGCTTCTTCGCTCTCCATAATCGGCAGGCCGATGTTGATAGAAGAACGATAGAAAATGCGAGCAAAAGAAGATGCGATGACGCAGGAAATGCCATTGTCGCGGATAACCTGCGGGGCATGTTCACGGGAAGAGCCGCAGCCAAAGTTCTTGGTTGCTACCATAATATCGCCCTTCTTTACGTTCTTTACGAATTCGGTATCAATGTCTTCCATGCAGTGGGTAGCCAGTTCTACCGGATCTGCAATGTTAAGATAGCGCGCCGGAATGATAACGTCGGTATCGACGTTATCGCCATATTTAAAAACAGAACCTCTTGCTTTCATGTGTAAAAACCTCCTTAGTCCAGCTCTGCCGGATCGGTGATATAGCCGGTGACAGCAGAAGCTGCTGCAACAGCCGGATTGGCGAGATAGATTTCGGAAGAAACATGTCCCATACGACCGACAAAGTTACGGTTCGTCGTAGAGATTGCCTTCTCGTCATGTGCCAAAATACCCATATGACCGCCCAGACACGGACCGCAGGTCGGCGTGGAAACAATGGCGCCCGCTTCCACGAAAATCTTTGCCAAGCCTTCTTCGATGCACTGCAGGTAGATTTCCTGTGTTGCCGGAATAACAATGGTGCGAACGTTGCTCTTTACCTTTCTGCCCTTCAAAATGGCTGCGGCATCGCGCATATCCTGAATGCGGCCATTGGTGCAGGAACCAATGACGGACTGCTGAATCTCAATCTTACCCAGCTCGTCTACGGTTTTGGTGTTTTCCGGCAGATGCGGACAAGCAACGGTCGGGCGCAGCTCGGACAGATTGATGGTGTACTCCTCATCGTACTGTGCATCCGGATCTGCTGCGAACTCGGTCACCTCACGGTTTACACGGCCCTTGATGTATGCACGCGTCTTATCGTCTACCGGGAAAATGCCGTTCTTTGCGCCGGCTTCAATTGCCATGTTGCAAATAGTAAAGCGGTCATCCATGGTCAGGGAGGCAACGCCGTCGCCAGCAAATTCCATCGAGCGATACAGTGCGCCGTCTACGCCGATTTTGCCAATAATATGCAGAATGACGTCTTTGCCGGAAACATATTTCGGCAGAGAGCCGGTCAGATTAAATTTAATGGCGGACGGAACACGGAACCATGCCTTGCCGGTTGCCATGCCTGCTGCGAGGTCGGTGGAGCCTACGCCGGTGGAGAATGCGCCCAGCGCACCATAGGTACAGGTATGCGAGTCCGCACCAATAATCAGCTCACCCGGGCCTACCAGACCCTTTTCCGGCAGCAGCGCGTGCTCAATGCCCATCTGTCCAACGTCGAAGAAATTCACAATTTCGTGCTTGCCGGAGAAATTGCGGCAGGTCAGACACTGCTCTGCGGACTTGATGTCCTTATTCGGTGCAAAATGGTCCATAACCAGCGCAATCTTATTCTTGTCGAATACATGCTCAAATCCAGCCTTCTCCATTTCGCGGATTGCAACCGGACCGGTAATATCATTTGCCAGGGTCAGATCCAAATTTGCCTCGATGAGCTGGCCTGCGGTTACGCTTTCCAGTCCTGCGTGGCTTGCAAGGATCTTCTGTGTCATTGTCATTGCCATAGGTGGCTTACCTCCTCTGTATATGAATCAGCCCTGCCCGCCAAAGCAGGCAGGGCTTTTCTCTATCTGTTTAGTTGTTCAGGTACTTGTTTACGCCGTTGATGTAAGCCTTGATCGAAGCCTCTACAATGTCGACGGAAACGCCGCGGCCGGTGATGACGTCCTGACTGTTCTCGCCGATAATCATCTTTACGACAGCCTCACTCTGTGCGTCCTGACCATCGGTCAGTGCACGAAGCTGGTAGTCCTCCAGCTGAACCTTCAGACCGGTAATCTTGTCGATTGCTGCAAACGATGCATTGATCGGGCCATCGCTCAGCGCAGCGCGCTCAAAGCTCTCATCGCCCTTGGACATCTTAATAACAGCTGTGGTGCTGATGGTATTGCCGCTGTTAATAACGTACTGCTGGAGCGTGTAGCGAACCGGACCGGATACCGGAACAACGCCGATCAGTGCTTCCAAGTCACGATCCTTGATGACCTTCTTGCGGTCAGCCAGTACCTTAAACTTCTCAAATGCCTTATCCAGCTTTTCTGTCGTCAGGGTGTAGCCCAGATCCTTCAGACGAGCTTCGAATGCGTGGCGGCCGGAATGCTTGCCCAGAACAATCGCGTTCTTCGGGATACCAACCGACTCCGGCGTCATAATCTCGTAGGTGGACTTGTTGTTGAGTACACCGTGCTGATGGATGCCGGACTCGTGTGCAAATGCATTTGCGCCGATAATCGGCTTGGTCGGAGCAACCGGAACGCCGGTAATGGTCTGAATCATGCGGCTGGAACGATAAATCTGCTTGGTGTCAATGCGGGTATCGCAGTCAAAGTAGTCCTTGCGGGTCTTGAGTGCCATGACAATTTCTTCCAGAGAAGCATTGCCGGCGCGCTCGCCGATGCCATTGATGGTACACTCTACCTGACCGATGCCTGCCTGAATGCCGGCCAGAGAGTTTGCAACGCCCATACCCAGATCATTGTGGTTATGGCAGGACAGAATGACGTTTTCCACACCATCTACATGCTCGCGCAGGTACTTAATCAGATCGTAGTACTCGCCCGGCGTCAGATAACCGGTGGTATCCGGAATGTTGATGGTATTGGCGCCGGCCTTGATTGCCGTGTCGACAACGCGGCACAGGAAATCCCAATCCGAACGGGTTGCGTCCTCAGCGGAGAACTCGATGTTGTTCAAGAACTTCTTGGTGTACGACACATGGTAACGAACGCTCTCGAGAACCTCCTCCGGGCTCATCTTCAGCTTGTACTGCATGTGAATCGGAGAAGTTGCCAGAAATACGTGAATGCGCGGATCAACAGCTTCCTTGACTGCGCCCCAAGCGGCGTCAATGTCCTTCTCAACACAGCGCGCCAGAGAGCATACGGTAGAATTCTTGATGGTATGTGCAATGGTTGCAATTGCAGCGGCATCACCCGGGGATGCAATGGCAAAGCCTGCCTCCATAATATCAACGCCCAAAGTTTCCAGCTGACGAGCTACCTCAATTTTCTCGCTCAGGTTCATGCTGCAGCCGGGAGACTGCTCGCCATCTCTCAGTGTCGTATCAAAAATGCGAATCTGTCTTGACATAACGTATATCCTCCATACAAATGTAAAAAAATTACCAATTCAGACGGTGTGCGCGATGGGCATAAAAAAAAGCTCTCATCTCGCCAAAATAACTTTGGAAACAGAGACGAAAGCAAACTTCCGCGGTACCACTCTACTTGCCGCCATACTTCTACTTGTACCGTAAGACGACCGCTCAACGCATCCAGCAATGCGTTTCCCCTGTAACGGTGGGAGATCCGTTCCAACCTAATCAGACGGTACATACATCTGTTTCAGCGGACTGTTCCAAGGCGAGTTTCACTGCTGAACGCCGCTGCCTCGCACCAAACGGCAGCTCTCTGGAGACGGCTTACAGTTACTAAACCTTTTCATCACATTTGAGTATTTAATGATTATGGTTAACATTATATTCACTTCTTTCGCGTCTGTCAAGCGTTCCCCCGCAATTTTTTTGCAAAAGAATCAAAGCCAAACAAAAGTTATCCAAAAAGAAACATAACTTTTTCGCACAAAAGCCCTTGACATCGCACTTTTATCCGATGTATAATGAATTCAGAATTTGATACCAACACAGCGATGACGGAGAAAAGTAGTTCCGGAACGGTTTACCAGGGATAGCGTGCCATAGACTGAGAGCGCGCTTTGAACAAGTCGGATTGAAGTTCCCTCCTGAGCTTTTGCGCTGAATACAAGTAGGTGCGAACGGCCGCCCCCGTTAGTAGGCTAGAATATCGGGCTTCCCGGCCTCGTATTCGAAAAAGTGCGGCATGTTTATGCCGAATTTGGGTGGTACCACGGAGTTGTCTTTCGTCCCTGTTCGCGGGCTGAAAGGCTTTTTTTATGCTCACTTTTGTGCGGCACAGCCGGGAAATATCATTTCCAAGGAGAAAAAATATCATGATCGTTGTATTGAAAAAAGGATGCCCGAAGGAAGAAGTAGAACGCCTTACCAACTGGATCGAGCATTTTCACGTATCTGTAAATCCAATCGTCGGTGAAGAAACTACCATTCTGGGTCTGGTCGGCGATACCTCTGCCGTTGAAAAAGACACGCTGATGCTCAACCACTGGGTTGACCGCGTCATGAAGGTACAGGAGCCGTTCAAGCTGGCAAACCGTCAGATGCACCCGAATGACACCGTTGTAAAGATCGGCGGCAATGTGGAAGTCGGCGGCAAAAAAATCGTCGTGATGGCAGGCCCGTGCTCTGTCGAGAGCGAGCCGCAGATTTGCGAAATTGCTGAAGAAGTACAGCGTCAGGGTGCAGCCATTCTGCGTGGCGGCGCATGGAAGCCGCGTTCCTCCCCGTACTCCTTCCAGGGCATGAAGGCACAGGGTCTGGATCTGCTCTGCATCGCAAAGGAAAAGACCGGCATGCCGATCGTCACAGAAATCACCAACCCGGCGCACATCGAGCTGTTCGAAGGCCGCGTAGACTGCTATCAGGTCGGCGCCCGCAACATGCAGAACTTTGAGCTGCTCAAGGAGCTGGGCAAGACCAACACACCGATTCTGCTCAAGCGCGGTTTCGCCAATACACTGGAAGAATTCCTGATGTCCGCCGAGTACATCATGGCAGGCGGCAATGATCAGGTCATCCTGTGCGAGCGCGGCATCCGTACCTACGAAACCTATACCAGAAACACACTGGATATCAGCGCTGTTCCGGCTCTGAAGCGCCTGAGCCATCTGCCGGTCGTTGTTGACCCGTCTCATGCTGCTGGCATCTACTGGATGGTAGAACCTCTGGCAATGTCCGCTGTCGCTGCCGGTGCAGACGGTCTGATTATCGAGGTGCACAATGATCCGGCGCATGCGCTGTCCGACGGCGCACAGTCTCTGACCTACAAGCACTTCGCACGCACGATGGATAAGGTGCGCGCTGTCGCAGCTGCTGTCGGCCGCGAAGTCTAAGCAGGAGGCTATACATATTATGTATCATCTTTCCCTTCATGGCTCCAACACCGATTCGGATATTTACATCGGTTCCGGCATTTTCTCACAGACTGCCAAGCACATCGCAGAAAAATTCCAGCCAACCCGCATTCACATCGTCACGGATTCCAACGTCGCACCGCTGTATCTCGAACAGCTGCGCGCAGAGTTCCCAATCGGAGTTACCACTACCGTGATTCCGGCCGGTGAGGAATACAAAACCTTAGATACCGTCGCGGGTATCTATGCGGATCTGAGCGAAGCGGAACTGACCCGTTCGGATCTGGTCATCGCACTGGGCGGCGGTGTTGTTGGTGATATCACCGGCTTTACCGCAGCGACCTATCTGCGCGGCATTCATGTGTGCCAGATTCCGACCACCCTGCTTGCACAGGTGGATTCTTCTGTCGGCGGAAAAACCGGCGTCGATCTGCCGCAGGGCAAAAATCTGGTCGGCGCATTTTATCAGCCGGAGCTGGTCATCATCGACACCGATATTCTCACTTCCCTGCCCGAACACATCTTCAACGACGGCATGGCGGAAGTGATCAAATATGGCTGCATTGCCAATCCGGACATTCTGAACATGATTGCTCAGCCGGACTTCAAGAGCAATATGCAGCATATTGTCTACGAATGCGTGCGCATCAAGCGCGATGTTGTCCAGCAGGACGAGCATGACACCGGTCTGCGCATGATTTTGAATTTCGGTCATACCATCGGCCACGGCGCAGAGAAAGTCGGACATTTTACCGAACTGACGCACGGTCAGGCCGTTGCCATCGGCATGGTGCAGGCGGCAAAGCTCGGAGCCAAGTTGGGAGAGACGGATTATACCCAGCAAATCACGGAAATCTGTCAGGCACATGAGCTGCCGACACAGCTGCCGTATCCCATCGAGGAGGTATATGCCGCCATGCTGCACGACAAAAAGCGTGCCGGTGACAGCATCAACATGATTCTTATACATCCTATGGGCAAGGCAAACATTCATAAAATCCCGCTGGAGCAGCTGCATACTCTGCTCACCGCTGAATAAGGAGAGATCGTCATATGGGTTCTGTTTGGGGAAATGCAATCAAGCTTTCCATCTTTGGTGAATCACACGGCGGCGGCATCGGCTGTGTGCTCGATGGTTTTCCGGCCGGCGTGCCATACGATGAAGCATTTATTCTCGCCGAAATGGATCGCCGCGCACCGGGCAAAAACCGCCAGTCCACGGCGCGCCGAGAAAAGGATCTTCCCAAGGTTCTTTCCGGTGTGTTTGAGGGCAAAACCTCTGGTGCGCCGATTTCCTGTGTCATTGAAAACACGGACACGCGTTCCAAGGATTACCGCAATCTGATTGAGCAGCCGCGTCCGGGACACGCAGACTATACCGGCCGCGTGCGCTATCAGGGCTGCAACGATTACCGCGGCGGCGGGCACTTTTCCGGCCGCCTGACTGCGCCGCTGGTGTTTGCCGGCGCCATGTGCAAGCTGTTTTTGCGTTCCAAGGGCATCGAAGTCGGCTCGCATATTTCTGCCATCGGTCAGATCATGGACACCCCGTTCGATGACGTCCATGTACCAACCGAACTGCTGGCAAAACTGCGCACGCAGGCATATCCGGTTATCAATCCGCGCGCAGAGGAAGCCATGCTCGTACAGATCGACCAAGCGCGTGAAGCACAGGATTCTGTCGGCGGCATCATCGAATGCGCTGTCACCGGCATGCCGGTCGGCATTGGTTCTCCAATGCTGTCTCCGGTAGAGGGCCGTCTGTCCTCGATTCTGTTTTCTGTTCCGGCTGTCAAAGGCGTAGAATTCGGCGCAGGTTTCTCCATCGCAGCAATGCGCGGCTCTGAGGCAAACGACTGCATGTATTTGGACGGTGACACCGTCAAGACCGAGACCAACAACAACGGCGGCATTCTGGGCGGCATCACCAACGGCATGCCGATTATCGTCCGCGCAGCCATCAAGCCGACGCCGTCCATTTCCCGTGAACAGCGCACATTACACCTCATAGATCAGCAGGTCGAACCGCTGGTCATCAAGGGACGCCACGATCCGTGTATCGTCACGCGCGCTGCACCGGTTATCGAAGCTGCCGTGGCTGTCGCTGTGACGGATTTGTATTTGGAGGCTTACGGATATGCGAGATCTTAAAGATGTACGCCGCGACATCAACGCGATTGACCACGAAATTTTAAAGCTGTTCCTCAAGCGCATGAAATGCGCAGAGGAAGTTTCCGACTACAAAATGGAGCACGGCGGACAGGTTCTCGTTCCGTCCCGCGAGACCGAACTGATGAACACGATGCTGCAGGATATTCCGGACGAACTCAAGCTGGAGTACTCCTCCCTGCTGCGCACAACGACGCGCGTCAGCCGCAAGCATCAGTACGCACGTATGCTGGAAGCGGAACCGCAGCGTCTGCAATTGGATCTGCATCCGCGCAACAACGACCCGAAAACCGTATATTATGGCGGTCTGCCGGCGTCTTATGCAGACATTGCCGCCAAAGATTTATTTCCGCATGCGCAGCGCATCCCGCAAAACTCTTGGGAAGATGTATTCCATGCTGTTTTGGACGGAAAAGCAGATATCGGCGTCGTTCCGGTAGAAAATTCAACCGCTGGAACCGTCAATGAAGTCTATGACCTGCTGGAGCAGTATGGTCTGTATATCACGCATTCGCACATCAAGCGCATCCGTCACTGCATTGCCGCCTGCAAAGGCGCATCGTTTGACACGATCAAAGAGGTACACTCGCACCCGCAGGCATTGCGCCAGTGTCAGCAATACATCAAGCAACACAATTTGACGCCGGTAGAAGAAAGCAACACGGCGGTTGCCGCGCACGCCATCGCACAGAGCGGTGATTTGACTCGCGCTGCAATTTGCTCCGAAGCCGCAGCAAGGCTGTATGGTCTGGAAATTTTGGAAGATCACGTCAATGATGCAGATTTTAATCAGACACGATTTATTGCGGTCTCTCGTTTCCTGTCCACACAGGAAGCGGATACGCGCGTCAGTCTTGTGCTGACACTGCCGCACATTGTCGGCAGTCTGTACGGTGCGCTCGCCGTATTTGCAGATTACGGCGTCAACATGACGGAGATTCATTCGCGTCCGCTGCGCGACATGCCTTGGAATTATTGTTTTTATATTGATTTTGACGGCAATCTCCTGCGTCAGGATACCCGCGCACTGATTTATCAGACCATGCAGGAGTGTTCGTATGTTCGCATTCTGGGTTCTTACTCTGTAACGCAAGACAGTGAGGTGAAAGCATGAGTTATCCACTGACTGCCGCGCAGTCTCTGCGCGGTGACGTAACGGTTCCAGGCGACAAGTCCATCTCTCACCGCGCTGTCATGTTCGGCGCTCTGGCAGATGCCGACACGCATATTACCGGTTTCCTGATGGGAGAAGATTGTCTGTCTACCATTTCCTGTTTCAAGAAAATGGGTGTGTCCATCGACGTATCTGAAAAAGAAGTTGTTGTACACGGCGTAGGGCTGCACGGTCTCAAGGCGCCGGATGAACTGCTGTACACCGGCAATTCCGGCACAACCACCCGTTTGCTGTGCGGCATTCTCGCCGGTCAGCCGTTTTCTTCCACGGTAAACGGTGACGCTTCCATTCAAAAGCGCCCGATGGGACGTATCATGAAGCCGCTGCGCGAAATGGGCGCGGATATTTCCGGCAAAGACGGCAATCTCTGTCCGCTGACCATTCATCCTGCCCCACTGCACGGCATTCACTACACCATGCCGGTCGCATCGGCACAGCTGAAGTCTGCCATTCTGCTCGCGGGCTTGTTCGCGGACAGCCCGACAACGGTCGTTGAACCCGCTCCATCCCGCGATCACACCGAGCGCATGCTGCGCGGTCTTGGCGCACAAGTTGTTTCCAACGGAACGGAAATTACGCTGACGCCGCCGAAAGCACTGCATGCCGTCAATGTAGAAGTTCCGGGCGATATTTCGTCCGCCGCATATTTCTTGGTTGCCGGTTTAATTTTACCGGACAGTGACATTGTCATCCGCAATGTCGGCATCAATCCGACGCGAACCGGTATTCTTGACGCACTGGAGGCCATGGGCGCAAATATCGAGCGTCTCAACGAGCGCGGTACGGTAGAGCCGATTTGCGACCTGCGCGTTCGCTCCTCTCACCTGCACGGCACGCCCATCTGCGGCGATATGATTCCGCGTTTGATTGATGAGATTCCGGTTCTCGCTGTCGCCGCTGCGTTTGCAGAGGGCGAAACCGTCATTCGTGACGCGCAGGAGTTAAAAGTAAAAGAGTCCAACCGTATCGCAACCATGACCGCGGAGCTTTCCAAAACCGGCGCGGATGTCCGCGAGACCGAAGATGGTATGATTATCCGCGGCGACAAGCCTCTGCACGGCGCAAACTTTGCAAGCTATGCCGACCATCGCGTTGCCATGAGTATGGCAGTGTGTGCACTCGCCTGCGAGGGCGACTCCTCGATAGACGATCCGGATTGCGTTGCCATTTCCTATCCGACATTCTTTGAAACGCTGGACGCACTCAAGCAGAAAGGAGAATGAGCTCATGATTCTGACAATGGATGAATTCCGCAAGTATGTGCCGGAAAAGCCAACGTTTGCTTTGTTTGGTCATCCCATCGCACACACGATGTCTCCAGAGCTGCACAGCAAGTTGTTTCGCGCTTCCGGCAAAGACTGTGAATATTTTGCTGTCGATGTGCCGCCGGAAGATTTGGAAGAAGCCATGCGCATTGCATCGCAGACGTGCGGCGGTCTCAATCTGACAATTCCGCACAAAAAGGCGGTCTTTCAATATTTAGATGCCGTAGATGAAACGGCTAAAAATCTCGGCAGTGTCAACACGGTTTTCTTTCATGACGGCACTTCTGTCGGTTACAACACGGATATTTTGGGATTTTCCGGTTCGTTGGAATTTGACGGCATCTCCGTGGAAAACAAAACCGCTGTTGTGTGCGGATATGGCGGTGTCGCCCGCGTCATCTGCTACCATCTGGCAAATGCAGGAGCACATGTTCTGATTACCGGCCGCAACCTAACCAAGGCAAAGGCGCTGCGCAATGACATTCGCTCCTACCTCCCGCAGGCGAGCATCAACATTATGCCTGCGACACAGCTGCCGCGGGCTACAGCGATTGTCGTCAACGGCACGCCGCTCGGCATGTATCCGAATGAACATGCCAGCCCGCTGGAAAAACTGCCCATCGGAACCGAATATGTCTTTGACACAATTTATAATCCGCCGGAGACTGCCTTGATGAAGCTGGCTCCACGCAGCGTCAAGACGCGCAACGGACTGCTCATGCTGGTGTTGCAGGCAGCATATGCACAGACCATTTGGTTTGGCACGCAGTTTGATTCTGCGGATTTGACCCGCATCCTGCGGCTGTTATCCGGTGATATGGCGAAAAAGCGTCTGCACGACGTATACGGCAAGCAAAATATTGTGCTGTGCGGATTTATGGGCAGCGGCAAAACGACGATTGGCAGAAAGCTCGCGCGCGCGTTGCAGTATGAGTTTGTTGATATGGACGATTATCTGGAGAAGCGCGAGGGCAAAAAAATCGCTGATATTTTCGCAGAAGTCGGCGAATCCGGTTTCCGCGACATTGAGACCGATTGCGCACGCGAGATTTCCGACCGCACCGGATGTGTCATTGCTCTGGGCGGCGGTGCTGTCCTGCGGCAGACGAACGTAGCGCTGTACAAGAAAAACGGTCTGCTCATTCATCTCAACACACCGTTTTATCGCATCGTACAAAATCTAAGCCGCGACACCTCCCGCCCGCTGCTGCAGGGAGACAAAGAAAAGCAAACCCGCCTGCTGTTCAACAAGCGCAAAAAGATTTATTTAAACTGCGCAGACCGCTCGGTAACCGGCACCCGTATTTCGGAAATCATGGATGCTGTATTCCGCGCCATCTGAATTTCAAAAAGAAAGCTCTGTCTGAGCTTTCTTTTTTTGTTCACATTTTATCAATAATTTTTTCTATTTTTGTTCATGCATTCTCGTTCGAAATCGTGTATGATAATACCAGTGCAGATGAGACCTGCACCCAAAACAAAACTCTTCCAATTGAAGCGGAAGTTCCTCTTTTCTTTCGTTTCAATCACCCTTATATTTTTTCATATTTTTCCTTTCTTAAAAGCACCGCAGGTATGTACCTGCGGTGTTTTTATGCCGCGCCGGATATCTTTACAATTCAGACATAAATTTTCCATGAATTATTTAAATTCTCTTTCAAATTTCGTCACCATTCCGGATGCAGGATCGTGTATGATAGTATCAGACAAACGAATGAAGCACTTTCACAAAAGGTCAGCTGCCCGACCTGAATTTCTATTCAAAAGCGGCAGACTACCAATCTCTCTTTTTTGAACAAAGACGTCAAAAAAGATTCCTATATATTTTTTCTTTTTCTTTCTCCTTTCCGAAAAAATTGCCGCGGCATGACGCCGCGGCTTTTTTCATGCTGAGGTTCCGGATTTCCAATCATTTCTGCAACAATTTCGTAATAATTTCTACCGAATTTCTTCAAAAACTGTTCTTCATATGTTCACCCAAAGCCAGATATTTTGCGGTATACTAATACCAGAGTTAAGGAAAACAAAAAAACACGCGACTTAAAACATAGTTT
Organism: Butyricicoccus intestinisimiae; assembly: GCF_018918345.1. Lineage (NCBI taxonomy): Bacteria > Bacillati > Bacillota > Clostridia > Eubacteriales > Butyricicoccaceae > Butyricicoccus > Butyricicoccus intestinisimiae. The sequence continues at coordinate 68,163 of NZ_JAHLQI010000001.1, read as the reverse complement.
AACTCAATCGGTTAACTGCCCAACCGCAGCAATCGCTGAAAAGAGGCAGACAACCTACAAGCTCCATTCAGCACGACTGAATGTGAATTGATGATATCTTTTCTTTTTCATTTTTTACTCCTTTCATTAAAAATCCCGTTGGCACTTTGCTTGTGTCCAACGGGATTTTTATCTCTCTATTTGTTTTACGCTGTCTGTCTTGCTTCCTCACGCAAATCACGGAAACGCTTGCCGAACAGAATTTGCACGATGAGCGGAATGACCATGATGCACCAGATAATCGGTTCGGACAAAATGACGCCCATATACGCCAAACGCGGCACCAGCAAAAATACAACGGCAACCTTGCCAATCAGTTCAATAGCACTGGATACCAACGGCGTCACCATATCGCCCATGCCCTGCAGCGAATTGCGCAGTACCGAAATGACCACTGTGACAAAGTACAGCACGGTATTGATGCGCAAGTACAGCGACGCTGTCTCGATAATCTCCGGCACATGTGTACCCGTCACCATATATACAAGAGACGGAACAATCGTGTATGCCATGAGAACAACAAGCAGACACCAAATCCATGACAAAATCAATGCCCGCCAGATGCCCTGTGTGATGCGCTTGAGCTTGCCGGCGCCCAAATTCTGGCTGCAATAGGTTGCCATGGTTGTGGCAAGAACAGAGTACGGCATCATAAACAGTTCCGTCAGCTTGCGCGCCGCGGTATGCGCAACGATGATATTGGCGCCAAACGAATTGATTGCGCTTTGCAATACCACAGAACCCAGATTGACCAGCGACAGCATAAAGCCCATCGAAAGGCCTGTGCTGTACATCCACTTAAACGTATGCGAATCGTGCAAGAATCGAGAAAAATCTTCGCGAGACGGCACCAATTCCGGATATTTGACCTTGATAAACACCAAGCACATGATGACGGAAATAAACTGTGAAAATACCGTTGCACAGGCGGCACTGGCAACGCCCATATGAAAGACGCAGATGAGCAGCAAATCCAATCCCACATTGCCGATTGTAGCAACCAACAGAAAAATCAGCGGCGTGATGCTGTCTCCGACGGCGCGCAGGGTCGCGGCACATGCGTTATAAAACACGGTGACGATCATACCCAGCAAAATGACACGAAAATACGAACATGCCAGCGGCAGAAGATTTTCCGGTGTGTTTAAGACGCGCAGCAGCGGTTTCAAAAAGCCCACAGACAGCAGCGTGAGCACAACAATCGTCCCCGCACTCAAAACAACCGTGCCTGCAATCGCCTTCTTCATGCTCTTTTTATCGCCGGAGCCGAAAAAACGCGCCGTGACAATCGCAAAACCGTTTGTCATGCCCATCAAAAAGCCAATGACCAACGAATTGAGCGAATTGGTCGCACCAACAGCCGCCAGCGCGTTCTCTCCCAGAAAGCTGCCGACAATGCGTGTATCTGTCAGGCTGTACACCTGCTGGAACAGCTGTCCGATGAGCAGCGGAATCGCAAATTGCAAAATCAGCCGCGTCGGATTTCCTTTTGTCATATCTTTCATGTATTTCTATCCTCTTGCAAAAAAATTGGTACCGAAAAATCCGGTACCAATTTATCCTATCACGTTTACATATTGTTTACAATCCGCATTCCGTACAAAAAATATACGGATTCTATGAGAAAATCTCAATTTATTTCATATCGAAATATTGCGGTTTTAGTCCTCCCACGGACGGATGCGATAGCGCGCGCCAATGCGGTCGCAGATTGCCTGACACTGCGCTTCTTCCTCATGGGAAATAGTCGTATCCACCGTTGTCATCACTACTTCGATGCCCTGCTCGCCCGCGCTCTCGGCAAATGCCAGCATCGCATCAAACGACTGTGCGCCGAACTTGCTGCGTGTCAGCTTGAGATATTTCTCCGCATTCGGCGTGTTCAGGCTGACCGACACGACATCAATGAGCCCGCGCATCTTCGGTGCAATCGGCTCTCCGTTGACCAAATCGCCCAAACCGTTGGTATTGATGCGGATTTTCTTATCTGGACATACCTGCTTGATATAGGCGGCAGTCTGGAGCAGCGTATCCAGCCGCTCGGTCGGTTCACCAAATCCGCAGAATACAATCTCCGCATAGTGCTTCAGGTCAACGCCGTCAATGGCTTGTTTGACTTCCTCCAAGCTCGGCTCATGCTCCAGCCACAGCCCGCCAGACTGGCCGACGGTATCCATCGTCTGGCGCAGGCAGAAGGTGCAGGCGCACGGACAGCGGTTTGTCAGATTGATGTACAATCCATCGTGTACATCATATACAATCGTCATTTCTTTTTTCATCGTACAATGCTCCTTATTTCAAGGTAGTCAAATATTCTTCAAAACAAACACCGTCTGTTTTCGGCAGTCCCATTTCAATGGAACGCAAAATACATTTTTTGATAAATCGAGATGCCTTGCGCACAGAGGTTTCGAACGGTACCTGATTGACGGCATCCGCCGCAATGATAGAAGAAAAGACATCGCCGGTACCCGAGCGTTCGCTGCCGATGCGCAGTGTGCGCAGCAGCTTGGCGTCTCCGCCCTTTTCATAAATCAGATTGGAGACATATGCCTTTTGCGGAATGCCGGTAATGACAATCTTTTCCGGCCCCTGCTCCGCCAATTTTCGCGCGAGAACATCCAGTTCCTTCATGGTCCAATGCCCTTCGTGAAACGGCGTATCCGTCAGAATACATGCTTCCGTTAAATTCGGCGTCAAAATATCCGCATATGCCACCAGCTTTTTCATAGACTGGCACATGCCCTCGGTATACGTCGGATACATGCTGCCGTGATCGCCCATCACCGGATCAATGACCACAGTGGTATGCGCCGTGCAAAAATCCTCCAGAAATTTCTGCACAATGGCAATCTGGCGCTCTGAGCCGAGAAAACCCGTCTGAATGCCGTTAAACTGCAAGTTCAGCTTTTTCCAGTTGTCAATATATGACTGCATTTTATCCGTGTAATCGTCAAAGAAAAACTGTGGAAAGCCTGTGTGATTGGAAAAAATCGACGTCGGGACTGGACAGCACTGAACCTTCAGAGCAGACAAAATCGGCATGGACACTGCGATTGAGCAGCGTCCAAAGCCGGAAAAGTCATTGATAACAGCAATCTTCTTTTGTCTGTTGTGATCTATCATGCACGACCCTTTCTGTCCGTGGCGAGGAAGGTGCGAACGTTTGCTTTTTCAAGCAGCGCACCGACACCGTAGCAAACAGCCAAATTGAGCACCGCCTTGACAGAAAGTCCCGGCGTAGATGCCAGTCCCTGTGTCAATCCGCCATACAGAAATGCACCGGCTACCGTGTAACCGACAACCATCCAGACCATGCCGACAACACAGGCGAGCAGCGTTCTGCCGGAAAACAGCTTGCACGCGTCATCCTTATACGCAATCTTTCCTACAAAATATGCCATCAGAGACTTGATGATAAAAGTCGGAATCGCCCAGTACGCATAACCGGTCAGCAAATCAGCCAGTGCCGAACCGATGCCGCCTGCCCAAATACCGGACTTTCTGCCGATAAACAAAACAGTCAGCAAAATAAATGCATCGCCCAGATGCGCATATCCCAGCGGAATCGGAATCTGGATAACCATGGTCGCAATGCAAGTAATTGCAGCCATAACAGCCGTCAGACACAAAAACCGCGTTGTATACGTTGAATTACTCATGTCGTGTCACCTCTTACAGATGTAATTTTCTCATTGCAGCTATTATATCGCATAACTGTACACAATAAAATGTACAGTTTTGGCTTATTTTATCAGCACAGTTTTGAAAACAGGAAAAATGGCAGGGACAGCACGCGTCCTGTCCTCTGCCATTGCATTTTTTGTTACAGTTCCTGCACAAATTCTTCGATGCGTTCCATTGCAGTTTCCAGATGCATCATAGAATACGAATACGAAATGCGGACATGTCCGCGGCCGCTTTCGCCGAATGCACTGCCCGGAACCACGGCAACCTTTTTCTTTCGGAGCAGCTCATCACAGAACTTCTCATCATCGTCCATATACTTCTGGATAGACGGGAAGATATAGAAAGCACCCTCCGGTTCAAAGCACGGCATGCCGATTTCCTGCAGACGATAATACATGAAGCGGCGGCGCAGATCATACTGCTCACGCATGTACTTGATGTCCTCTCGTCCCGTGCGCAGCGCTTCAATGCCGGCAAACTGGCTGACTGTCGGTGCGGACATGATGCCAAACTGGTGAATCTTTACCAGCGGCTTGAGCATCTCTCGCGGCGCCATGACCCAACCGAGTCGCCATCCCGTCATCGCAAACGATTTGGAAAAACCATTGATGACAATTGTGCGCTCGCGCATGCCCGGCAGCTCTGCGAAGCAGACATGCTGCTTGCCGCCATATGTCAGCTCGCAATAAATTTCATCCGAAATGACAACAATATTGGTGTCGCGCAAAACCGCTGCGATTTCCTCCAAATCCTCCCGCGTCATAATGGCGCCGGTCGGATTGTTCGGGAACGGCATAATCAGCACCTTGGTTTTCGGCGTGATCGCCTTTTTCAATGTCTCTGCGGTGAGCTTAAAGCCGTCCTCCATGCGTGTTTCCAGCGGAACCGGCACACCGCCCGCCATCATGGCCAGCGGTGTATAGCACACAAAGGATGGTTCCGGAATCAGCACCTCATCACCGTCAGATACAAACGAGCGCAGGGCGTTGTCAATCGCTTCGGAGCCGCCAACCGTTACGATAATCTCATCGTGGTAGTCGTATTCCAGATGATAATTCTCCATCGCATAGTGAGAAATCTCTTTGCGCAGGTCTGCTAAGCCCCAGTTGGACGTGTAGAACGTTTTGCCCTGCTGCAGCGAATCAATGCCTGCGCGGCGAATCTGCCAAGGTGTCTGGAAATCCGGCTCGCCGACACCCAGAGAGATTGCGTCCTCCATGGTATTGACGATGTCAAAGAATTTTCTGATACCGGACGGCTTGATGTCCCGTGCTTTGTCCGAGATCAGAGCCGAGTAATCAATCATTCCGGAAATCCTCTCTTTCGTCAATCGGGTTGAACGCAATGCCTGCGTTCTTGTAAGTCTTAAGCACAAAGTGTGTCGAGGTCGAGATAATGTTCTCCATCGGAGCCAGATTCTCCGATACAAAACGGGAAACCTCCTGCAGGGAACGGCCATTGACAATAATCGTAAAGTCAAACGAACCGCTCATCAGATACATATCTACAACCTGCTTGTGGTTATAAATGCGCTGTGCCAGCTCATCGAATCCGGCGCCGGTCTGCGGTCTAACGCGAACCTCAATCAACGCAGTGACGTTATCGCGCTTGATCTTGCCCCAGTCAACAATCGCCTTATAGCCCAGAATGACATCATCTTGCTCATACTTGCGAATGCTGTCTTTTACCTCCTGCTCGGTCATGCCAAGCATCTTCGCAATGCGAGCCGGTGTAATACGGGCATCCTGTTCCAGCAGCTGTAAAATTCTATGCATAAGAAAACCTCCTGCGATTCATAAAGTACTAATAAGTATACAACAGAATCGGCAGAAAGGAAAGTATAACTGCGCATGTTGCAAAAATTTTTACCAAAATAAAACGGCCGCTCTTGCAAGAAGAACGGCCGTTTGCTGCAAAACTATGGTTGTGCGTCACGTGTGTGCCGCCATTATTGTCCTTTTGTCGCATCGGCAACCACGGTATCTGCACCCTTTACGGTGACCCATCCGTGCTTTTTGCGCGCCTCAGCCTCCGTCATACGAATCAAATTGTCCGTGATGGAGTCGGAGATGATTTTGTTTGCCTCTGCTTCCGCCTTTGCATTGGTAATCGTAACCGCTGCTGCGGCTTCTGCACGCGCCTTGTCCGCTTCACCCTGCGCAATGGCGGTCTGTTTGTCCAGCTCGGCTTTTTCTGCATCCTGCTTGGCCTGTTCCTTCGCCTTTACCTTTTCCTGCAGGGCTTCATCCAGCTGTACGTCAATAATCAGTGCGGAGGAAATATTGATGCCGTACTCCTCGGTCAGCTTGGCGTTCAGATATTCTGTAATGGTCTTGCTGACCTCCGAACGCTTGTCGCTGTAAATGTCCATGACCGAAAATTGCGGTGTCACTTCCTTGATGTACGCGATGATGCTGTTCTGCACCATGGTATCCACAATCTGGTCGCCGTCCATGCCATTGAATTTCTCATACAGATCCGTCACGCGGTCCGGAATGAAATTGTAGTTGACCGTCATATTCAGCTTCACCATGCCGCCATTTGCCGGCGCGTCCACATGCCAATCTGCACTTTCGTCCCCGTGGTAATCCTCCGGATTGTCGGACAGCACCAACTGCTGCTGTGCAACCGGATAATGCTTGACCGTTGCCCACGGCGCAATAAAGTGATAGCCCGGTGACAGCGTTTTGTCCTGTACGCCGCTGCGCATCGTGTACACGACGCCGACCTCGCCCTGTCCGACGCGATCGAGGGATGTGGCGCAGAAAGCGCCTGCGATAATAACAAGCACCGCAATTATCGCGATTTTCTTCTTGTTTCTCTTTGGCTTTTCCTGCTTATCCTGTGTTTCCTGCTTGGTCTCTTTTTCCATGCGTTCCTCCCAATAAATCGTTCAGTTTTGCAAATTGATTATATCATATATCAGAAAAATTTGAAACAAGAAATGAGATGCGTTACAATAGAATTCTACAACCACACAAGGAGACAGTATCTTTATGATATTTCAAGAATTTACCCCGCAAATGCTGGATTTTCTCGCAGAAAATCACATCCGCAACAGCAAAGTCTGGTACGAAGAACACAAAGCAGACTGCCGCAGGCTTGCCATCGAGCCGTTTTATCATTTGACCGAGCATCTGGCGCCGACCATGCTGGAAATCGACCCGCAGTTTGTCGTGACGCCGTACAAAGTGCTCAGCCGCGTGCGCCGCGACAACCGCTTCACCAAAAACAAAGACTTATACCGTGACCATCTCTGGCTGACCTTCCGTCATCCAAAAAAGCATTTGAGTGATTCTCTGTGCTATTATTTTGAAATCGAACAGGAAGGCTGGGGCTATGGCGTGGGCTATTATCACATTCCCACTGATGTCCGCGATGAATTTCGCCGGATGATTTTGCATCATGACATGCGGTATCAGCAGGCAAGACAAGCTCTTGAACAGACACCGGCCTTTTCCCTGTACGGCGACTGCTACAAGCGTCCGCCGTTTCCCGATGCGCCGGAGAGCGAACAAACATGGTTAAATCGAAAAAATATTGGCGTCAGTTACTTCTGTGACGACCATACCGCCTTGTTTGACGGCTCATTCTATGATATAATGATATATCATCTGAAGCGAATTGCGCCGTTTTACTATTTTCTTCGCACGGCCGAAGAGCGGGTTCGCCATCAATAAATCTGGAGGCTTGTTTTTGAAATTCACAGCAATTGATTTTGAAACCGCTAATGCATCCATGCTCAGCGCCTGCTCAATCGGCGTCGTTGAGTTTGAAGATAACGTTCCAGTCAAGGAAACCATCACGTTGATTCGTCCACCGGAGGAATATGGAAAATTCAACTGGTACAACGTCCGCATTCACGGCATCAAAAAGAATATGGTAAAAGATGCTCCGACCTTTGACCAAGTTTGGGAGCGCATTCACAGCAGCATTGAAAACCAGCTTATTGTTTGCCACAACGCCGCGTTTGACACGGCCGTTCTGTGCAAGCTGCTGGAGTACTACGGCATTCCGGTGCCGAACTTCGATTACGTCTGCACGGTGAAAATTTCCCAGCTGCTCTGGCCGGAAATGCAGAATCATAAGCTGGATACCGTGTGCAGCGATTTGGACATTCGCCTCAATCATCACGAAGCATTGTCTGACGCGCGCGCGTGCGGTCTCATCTTTGCGCAGGCGCTCAAGAGTCAGCACTGTTTCCAGACCGAAGATTTAATGGATGCTCTGGAAATGCGCATCGGACATGTTTCACAGGCAGGACGGCAAAGCTGCTCTACTTCGGCAGAAATTCGCAAAAAAATTCAGTCGGAAAAGAAAAAACAGGAAAGTCGGCGGCGCTACTATGCCAAGCGCCGGTTGACCGCAGAGAAAGGAGCCAAACACTCATGAGAAACCATGTATTTGAACAGACGGAAAAGTACCGCGATCTGGCAGCCGCTCATGCGGAAGATCTCCGCAAGTATGCGCAGCTCGGATACAACACCGCGCACGACCAGTTGTCTTCCCTGCTCAGCAAGTTTGTATTGTCCGAAGTTTTTGTACTCAAACTGATGCTGATTTCTTTTGGTGTTTTAATCGGCACTGCTTTTTCTGACTTTTTCAAAAAGCACCGCGGTTTCGTCGTTTTTGCGTTTGTTGCATCCGTCGCTCTGTTTGTCTACAAGACCATCCAGTTGGTGGATTCCTGGGCGGACGATGACGCAGATTTTTAACCGATACATCCAGACAGCATTGTCTGGATGTTTTTTTTGAAAAATTTTCATAAAACACTTGCAAACCTTACCGCATTCCTGTATAATACATATTGTTATGTGCCGGTGTGATGGAATTGGTAGACGTAGTGGACTCAAAATCCACCGCTGGCGACAGCGTACCGGTTCGAGTCCGGTCACCGGCACCAAAAACAGCGAGAAGAATTTTCTTCTCGCTGTTTTCTTTTTGTCAAAAATCCCGTGCCGACTGGGTCAGCACGGGATTTTTTCTATATCCGATGGTACTTATTTGCAGTACTTTTCCACATGTGCGCGGGTAACCTCTGCGGACTTCTTTACGTTTTCTTCCTGCGTCATCTCATAGTATGCCGGACGGAAGATTTCGATGGTGCAGCAGTCGCCCTCAAATCCGATTTTCTTCAGCGTGTCTGCATAGCGTGCGTGCGGCAGGCAATCGCCTTCTGCATCCGGCCACAGGCGCTTTTCATCGTTATTGTAGTATGCACCGCACGGCATATCCTCCGTGCCGTTCAGATGCCATACAAAAATTTTCTTGCCGTCAGCCTTCTCCAGAGACTCCCATCCGGAGCCCATTGCGTAGAAGTGGTACTGATCCAGCGTCACGCCAACCAGCGGAGAGTCAACAGCCTCCACAATGGCATAGGCATCTTCAAAGCGGTTGATGGTCATATCCGGTGCACCGCAGAACTCCAAGCTCAGCTTGATGCCGTGCGGCTCTACCTTCTTCACCATTTCCTTCAGAACGGCAACGGCATCCTCACGGATTTCCTTGCGCGTCGGCTGCAGGCCGCGTGCCTTCATGTCCTGAGACGGAACGACAACAATCATTTTGCAGCCCAGAATGTTGCAGCGGCGGATGATTTCGTCCAGTTCGTCCATCACTGCCTGCTTTTCCTCTGCCGTCTGCTTCATATTGAAGAAGCACAGTGCATTGTAAGACAGCATCTTCAGATGATGCGTTGCGAACCATGTACCCAGCTCTTCGATGGTCACGATGCCTTTTTCCAAATCGCGGTTCAGGCACTCGGACTGGATGTCGATGCAGTCAAAGCCGTACTTCTCGCAAAGCTCCAGATCCTGCATCACCGTGTGTCCCTGACAAAAGCGGTCGTTTGCCTCATTAAAACCTAATCTCATGTGTATACTCTCCTTTTATTACATTGTTGTTGTCGAAAGAAGCGGATGGAGCCCGATGCACACGGCTTGGGATCGTATGCATCGGAAATCCGCAGAAAAGAGCAGCAAATTGTGCTGCGCGCCGAACCACATCATGCTTTGTTTTGGTCGTCCTCTCTTCTGTCTCTTACGATACCATTTTTGTGCATTTGTTTCAAGCAATTTGCCGTACTATCATTTTCGCGTGCAAAATCCCGTGATTTCTCCTAGTTTTTCCTCTATTTATTTAGATGTATTGCCCAAGAATCTCTTGTTTTCCCGCAGAGTCCACATGTTACAAAAAATAGTTTCGTGCATTTGTCACATCTTTTCAAGTCCACAAATCTATGATATGATACAAGCATTAGGAGCGTGATAAATCATGGTAACAATGCAGCAAATTGCAGATGCCTGCGGCGTCTCCCGCGGCACGGTAGACCGTGCCCTACACAACAAACCCGGCATTCGTCCGGAGGTCGCCGACCGTGTCCGTGAAAAAGCACGGGATATGGGGTATATTTCGTCGCGGCTCATGCCCTCTCTGCTCAATACGTGGAAAATCGGCGTTGTTCTGCACTCTGCCGCTTCCGATTTCGTCAAAGAATTGGCACATTTATTTGAGCAGTTCCCAAACAGCAGCTTGCTTCCCGTCAAAATTATCCTGCGCACCATGGACGGCGTGGACATTCAGCATCAATTGGCGCTGATTGACGAGCTGGTAGAAATCGAACACATTGATGCGCTCGCCCTCATGCCGCTGGCGAACAGCTTAATCCGCGAAAAAATCAATCAAATCAGTGAAAAAAACGGCATTCCCGTTGTCACATTGAATACCGACATCGGCGATGCCAATCGTCTCGCGTACATTGGTCCGGATGACATTGCTGCCGGACGGTCTGCCGCGGCGCTGATGGGCATGCTGACCGGCGGACGCGGGCACATTCTCCCGATTCTCGGTCAGCAGAGCGGTCACTATGCCGACAGCCAACGCCTAACCGGATTTCTGGAAGAAATGTCCGCCAACTATCCAGATATTGAAATTCTGCATCCGGAATGCTGTTTTTTGGATGGAGAGCTTGCCAAACGCATCACTTGCCGCGCAATTCAGGCGGATCCGGAATTAAACGGCATCTTTGTTTCTTCTATGGGACGCCGCGGCGTCGCAAAGGCTTTGCAGGAGACCGGCACTGCCGGAAAAATCCACGTAATTATTCACGACATTACCCCGTCCAATCTTTCTCTTGTCAGGCAGGGCATTGTCGATTTTGTCATCGGGCAGGACATCGAAACACAGGGCACCCGCCCGATTCAGATTCTGTATGAGTATTTGTCCAACCATCAAATGCCGGAGCAGCGTATTCAGCTGACAGACATCTCCATCAAGTTCCGCTGCAATATCCCGTCGGAAGCATAATATTCCCTTATACTTCTTTCCATTCATTTTGCGCCGGCAGCGCGATTTGTTTTTTCTTGCGTTCTATTCTTTTCCTTGCATATATCTGGGATAATATCGAGAATTTTGCAGCTTTTCTCAAAACATCCTGTCTGATTTCGTCGTATTTACATTGAATCCTGCACAAATCCATGGTACAATGATATTTGTAGGAATATAGAAATTTCTGCAAATCGAACTACGAAAAAGGAGAAGAACAAAAAGTGAAGAAATTCCGATTCAAACTGATCAGCTTGTTTCTCGCTGTCATGATGGTCTTTTGTCTGAGCGGCTGTTCCGAGTCGCAGACCAGAATGATGTTCGGCACTGGCGGTACTGCCGGCACGTATTATTCATACGGCGGCATCCTCGCGCAGTACATGAAAACATATGCTGGCGTACGCACAACCGCGGTATCGACCGGCGGTTCTAAGGTCAACATCCAGAGCATTCAGGATGGAGACTTCCAGCTCGGATTCACGCAATCCGATGTTATGACATACGCTTGGAACGGAACCCGCGCATTTGAGCAGGACGGCCCGACACATGATTTCCGTACCCTCGGCGCCTTGTATGCGGAAACCGTACAGCTGCTCACAATGGATGAGGACATCACCTCGGTAGAAGATCTGCGCGGCAAGCGCGTATCCATCGGTCAGGCCGGTTCTGGCACGTATTTTAACGCAGTGGATGTTCTGGAAGGCGCAGGCATGACCATTGAGGACATCAAGCCGCAGTATCAGTCGTTCGAGGACTCGAAGGAGTCTCTGAAGGACGGCAAGATTGATGCCGCATTTATTGTCGCAGGTCCTCCGACCTCTGCGATTACTGAGCTTGCCACGACAAACGGCGTCAACCTCATCAACATTGACGGCACCGTTCGTGACAACATCCTGTCCAAGTGCCCGTACTACAAGACCTATACCATTCCGGCGGATACCTATCCAGGACAGGCGGAACCGGTCAACACCATCACGGTACAGGCTACCGTTGTCGTCTCTGCACAGGCAAATGAAGATACCGTTTACAAGCTGACCTCGGCTATTTTTGACCATGTCGATGACATCACAAAGGAAAATGCCAAGGGCGCAGAGCTGAAACTGGAAACCGCGACGAGCATCACGACGGTTCCCTATCACGCAGGCGCAGCAAAGTACTATGCGGAACACGGCATCACCGTGAATACAGATGAATAAAGGAGGGTACGGTATCTGTGAATAAGAACGAAGAAAAAACCAAGCTGCATGATCCGGACATGCTTTCTGCAGATGCGGATGTGCAGGCTGATGTGGACTCCGTCATGCGAAAATATGACAGAGAGTCCAACACCCGTATCTGGGAGGGCAAGCCGAAGATTGCAATTACTGTCATTCTCGCCGCGTTCTCTCTGTGGTGTATCTATGTCACATTGTTCGCAACATTTTTGGAAGAAATCCGTTTGACTTCTTTCATGGGTCTCATTATTTTGATGGGATTTTTGATTTATCCGTCTAAGAAGGGCGATCAGAAAGTCAATCACATGCCGATCAGCGACATTATTTTTATGATCGTCGGTGTCGGCTCCTTCTTTTACTTTACGTTTAACGTCAATCAGATTATCAATCAGGGCACCCGCTTTACGTGGTTCCAGATTGTCATCGGTATTCTTGCGATTCTCGCACTGATTGAAGTGACCCGCCGCTGTGTTGGTCTGCCGATTTTGATTGTTGCCGGTGTTTTCATCGTATACGCACTGGCATACGGCCTGACAAATCCGGAATTCTTTGGCAGACTGCGCTATCTCGTGCGCAACCTGTTTTACACCAAGGAAGGCATCTTTTCCACTCCGGTAAATGTCTGCTCCAAATATATCGTTGTATTTATTATTTTCGGCGCGTTTTTGGAGCGCACTGGCATCTCCAACTTCTTTATTGATCTGGCGAACTGCATCGCAGGACGCTTTGCAGGCGGCCCTGCCAAGGTTTCGGTTATCTCCTCCGCTCTGTGCGGCATGGTATCCGGCTCCTCTGTCGGCAACACGGTAACGACCGGTTCCGTCACCATCCCGATGATGAAGAAAACCGGCTATAAGCCGGAGTTCGCCGGCGCTGTTGAAGCAACCTCCTCCACCGGCGGTCAGATCATGCCGCCGATCATGGGTGCTGCTGCCTTCCTGATGGCGGACTTTGTCGGCGTACCGTACTCCAGCATTATCGGCCGCGCCATCCTGCCGGCCATCCTGTATTTTGCAGGCATTTTCATTTCGGTTCATCTGGAAGCGAAAAAGCTGGATCTGCACGGCATGCCGAAGGAACAGCTCCCGAAGGCAAGAAAGCTGGTAAAGAAAATTTATCTGCTGCTTCCGCTGATTATGCTCGTTGTTTGGGTGTCCGGCAACTTCATGACCATGCAGAAAGCCGCTTCCCTCGCCATCGTACTGACGGTGGTTGTCAGCCTGTTCAACAAGGACAACCGCATCACACCGGGCAAGATTCTCGAAGCACTGGAAGCCGGCGGCAAGAGTGCCATCACCGTAGGCGCTGCATGCGGCGTTGCAGGTATTATCTCCGGCACCATCACCATGACCGGTCTTGCCAATGACATCATCAATGCCATTGTCAGCGTTGCCGGTGACCGCCTGATTATCGCACTGATTCTTACCATGCTGTGCTGTATTGTTCTGGGCATGGGTGTTCCGACAACTGCAAACTACTGCATCATGGCCGCTACCACTGCTCCGATTCTGATTCGCATGGGCGTTCCGGTTATGGCTGCACACTTCTTTGTATTCTACTTCGGCATCGTCGCAGATATCACCCCGCCGGTTGCGCTGGCAGCCTACGCAGGTTCTGCCATTGCCAAGAGCAACCCGATGAAAACCGCATTCAACGCGTCCAAGCTCGCCGTTGCCGCATTTATCGTACCGTACATGTTCTGCTTCAACCCTGCTATGCTGCTGATCGACACGACAGCCATTCAGGTTGTACAGATTGCCATTACTGCATTCATCGGTATCTTTGCGCTGGCCGCTGCACTGGAAGGCTACTGCTTCGCCAATATGAACGCTGTCATCCGCATTGTTATCGCTGCCGGCGGTCTGCTGCTCATTCATCCGGCACTGGCAACGGATCTTGTCGGTCTGATTATCGTATTTGTAAGCCTTGGATTCCAGTATGTGCTTTCTAAAAAGCGGAAAGCTGCCGCGCAGTAACGACACGCAACCCACAGAGGAGGTAATCTCGATATGGAAGGAAAACTCAAATATCCGGTAATTACAATCAGCCGCGAGTATGCCGCTTACGGCCGCACCATCGCAGCGGGTCTGTCCGACCGTCTGGGCATCCCGTTCTATGACAAGGACTTTGTTAAAGAGACCGCCAAGCAGAGCGGATATTCCGAAGAAGATATCGTGCGCGAGGGCGAGGACATGAGTCCGGCAAGCAAATTTATGAACAGCCTGCTCAACAACGCAAACGCCTATTCCAGTTCCTATGACGGCATCTACAAGGCACAGAAAGAAGTTGTTTTGAATCTGGCACAGAAGCCGTGCATTATCGTCGGCAGATGTGCTGACCATATTCTGACCCAGAAGGGCATTCCGGCATTCAAAATCTTCCTGTATGCAGACGAGGAACACCGCTTGGAACGCGCCGCAGAGCTGGAAGGCCGTCCCAATTCTCCGGAACTCAAAAAGATTCTTGTCAAAAAAGACCAGAAGCGCGAGACCTATTACAAGCAGTACACAGGTCACCCGATGGGTCTGTACAAGAACTATACCATCTGTCTGGATACCGGCACACTGGGCGTAGAGAGCTGCATTGACATTCTCTGCACCCTGCTGACTGAAAACGCTTAAAAAAAGTGCAAAAAAATCCGCTGTGTGAACGATGAAGCATCGAACGCACAGCGGTATTTTTTTATCTGGTTAGCCTTACTTGGTCTGGTTTCTTACGAAGCCGTCATAAATAGCACGGATTGCCTTGTCAAAATCATCGTTCTTGATTCCAATGATGATGTTGAGTTCAGACGAACCCTGATCAATCATGCGGACATTGACGCCTGCACCTGCCAGAGAAGAGAACAGCTTTGCAGCGGTTCCGCTGGCGGAACGCATGCCGCGGCCGACAACTGCTACCAGCGCATAATCCGACTCGATTTCTACGCTGTCCGGCTTTGCCAGACGATGAATAGCGGAAATGACCTGCTGTTCCTTGTTCATGAACTCGTCCTCGTGCACGATAACGGTCATGGTGTCAATGCCGGACGGCATATGCTCAAAGGAAATGTTGTTGTCCTCCAGTGCCTGCAGCACCTTGCGGCCAAACCCAACCTCAGAGTTCATCATTGCCTTGGTGACGAGAATCGTGCAGAAGCCCTTCTTGCCGGCAATACCGGTTACCACGTAATCCGGCTTCTGACCGGTAGTCTCTACAATCCAAGTGCCTGGATCCTGCGGACGATTGGTGTTGCGGATGTTGATCGGAATACCACAGTGACGAACCGGGAAGATTGCTTCTTCATGCAGAACCGAAGCACCCATGTAAGACAGCTCACGCAGCTCGCGATAGGTGATATAACGGATGCTGATCGGATCGTCTACGATGCGCGGGTCAGCTACGAGGAAGCCGGAAACATCGGTCCAGTTCTCGTAAATATCCGCCTTGCACGCCTGTGCAACGATAGAACCAGTGACATCAGAGCCGCCGCGGGAGAAGGTCTTGACGTTGCCGTCCTTGCCCAAGCCGTAGAAGCCCGGAATGACTGCGCGGGAAGCCTCTGCCAGACGAGCACCCAGCACGCGTTCGGTTTTGTACGGGTTCAGATTGCCTTCCTCGTTGAAGAAAATGACATCCTGTGCGTCGATAAATTCGATGCCCAGATACTCTGCCATAATCTTGCCGTTGAGATACTCGCCGCGAGATGCCGTGTAGTCCTTCTGCGGGTCATTGCGCAGCTGTTCTTCAATGATTGCAAAATCCTCATCCAGAGAGAAATTCTCCAAATGCAGACCTTCAATAATCTCCATATAGCGAGCCTTGATGGCAGCCATCTGCTCGGCAATGTCCTTGCCCTGACTAGCCAAATCGTATGCATGGAGCAGCATATCGGTCACCTTCGTATCGTCAGAGAAACGCTTGCCCGGTGCGGACGGAACGACGTATACGCGACTCTCATCCGCCCGGATGATCTCTCCTACCTTCTGAAACTGTTCAGCGCTGGCAAGAGAACTGCCGCCAAACTTTACAACCTTTTTCATTCTTGAAAACCTCCGGAATTTTCTATCTGCCAGTCGTTGGCAGGAAACTTGCACTTTTGAAAATACACATTTAACTTTACATGCTTTTTGCACATATTTCAAGTCTAAATTTCATATTCCTGCAAACTACGTGCAATCCGGTAATATTCTTCCGTTTGTTTCGTCAAATTTCGTGCCGAATGACCAATATCAATTGTACTGCGGCGGAAAATATGGTACACTATTCAAGAATGTTTCAAAGAAAGAAGGCAGTCTATGATAAAAAAACAAACCGGAAATCTTATTTTGCTGCTCACAGCTCTGATTTGGGGCTCTTCGTTTGTCGCACAGACAACCGGCATGGAGCATGTGCAGCCGTTTACGTTCATGGGCATTCGTACCGTGCTCGGCGGACTGGTTTTGATTCCCGTTATTTTGTTCCAGCGGCGCATGCAGTCGAAAGCGCAGCGCCGTGCGCCGGAAGTACAGCGGCACATAGACCGCATGTCCCTCATCGGCGGCATCTGCTGCGGTCTCGTGCTGTGTATCGCCGGTGATTTGCAGCAGTTTGGCATGACCACGACATCTCCGGGCAAAGCGGGATTTATCACCTCCCTGTACATCGTCATTGTCCCGCTGCTCGGCATATTTATCGGAAAGAAAATCCCCAAAATTGTTTGGTTCTGCGTCGCCGCCGCATTGTTCGGCTTTTATCTGCTGTGTGTCACCGAGCAATTTACCATTTCAACCGGCGATTTGCTCGTTTTGTGCTGTGCATTCTTTTTCTCTATTCATATTATGGTCATCGACCATTTCGGCGAAAAGGGCATAGACGGCGTCTTGATGTCCTGTGTACAGTTTCTTGTCGCTGGCGGCATCAGCCTGATTGCGATGTTTGCCTTGGAATCGCCGACATGGGCGCATATTTTCGCCGCGCGTTCCTCTATTTTATACAGCGGCGTGATGTCGTGCGGCGTTGCCTATACACTGCAGATTCTCGGTCAAAAGCGCACGGATCCGACTTCCGCCACCCTGCTGATGAGCTTGGAATCTGTCTTTGCCGCCCTGTCCGGCTGGCTGATTCTGCACCAGAGCTTTTCTCTGCGCGAATTTCTCGGCTGTGTTTTGGTCTTTGCCGCTGTGCTGTTGTCACAGATTCCCCTGCCGCAAAAGAATATTCGCACGCAAAAAACCAGCATGGAATGATCCATGCTGGTTTTTTTCTCTTATCTTCAATGTACTTCTTTTAATTCTTCCTCGCGTTTGCGATTAGACGCCTGTACAAACCGCAGCAGCAGAATAATCAGCACAATGGAAACGATTGCAATCGGCAGTGCAATCCATGCAGACTGTACAAAACCTGCCAGAACATATGCTGCGCACGACACAACTGCTGTCAAGACGGCATACGGAAGCTGTGTGGATACATGATTCATATGATCGCACTGTGCACCGGCGGACGCCATAATGGTCGTGTCCGAAATCGGAGAACAATGGTCGCCGCAAACCGCACCTGCCATACACGCCGAAATGGAAATCAGCATGAGTTCATGGTTGGTGCCCTCGAATACCGCAACAACAATCGGAATCAGAATGCCAAACGTGCCCCATGAGGTGCCCGTCGCAAATGCCAAGAAGCAGCCAACCAAGAAGATAACAGCCGGCAGGAACATCTGTAAATCGCCTGCAACCAGCTTCATACTGCCTGCAACAAATTCCTTACAGCCAATGCTGTCGGTCATTGCCTTCAACGTCCACGCAAACGATAAAATCAGAATTGCTGGAACCATCGCCTTGAAGCCCTCAGACAGACAATCCATGCAGTCGCGGAACGACAAAACGCCGCGAACCTGATAGAGCAGAATAGTAATAACCAGACCGAAGAAACTGCCCATAGACAGACCAACAGAAGCGCTGCTGTTAGAGAATGCCGTGACAAAATCGGCGCCGGAGAAAAATCCGCCGGTGTAAATCATGCCGATCACACAGCAAATAACCAAGCTGATAATCGGAATGACGAGATCCGCCACACTTCCCTTTTTGCCGTCCTTCTCCGTGACATCTTCCTGCACGCGGATGCTGCCGTTTGATAACAGATCACCGCGCTCAGCATTGCGCTCATGCAGCTCCATAGGACCGAATTCCACCTTGGCAAGTACCATGCCAACCATCAGCACGACCATGAGAATGGCGTAAAAATTGTACGGAATGGCACTGACAAACAGGTTCATGCCGTCTTCACCGTCTACAAAGCCGCAAACGGCAGCAGCCCAAGACGAAATCGGAGAGATGATGCACACCGGCGCAGCCGTTGCATCAATCAAAAATGCCAGCTTGGCACGCGATACATTGTGTCCGTCTGTCACCGGACGCATGACACTGCCAACCGTCAAGCAATTGAAGTAGTCATCAATAAAGATGAGGATACCCAGCAAAATCGTCGCCAGCTGCGCGCCGGCTTTGGTTTTGATGTGCGATTTTGCCCATTCACCAAACGCCGCAGAACCGCCCGCATTATTCATCAGTGCAACGATCGTGCCAAGCAGAATCAGGAAAATCAAGATGCCCACATTGCCGGAATCTGACAGCACAGACAAAAAGCCGTCTTCGAGCACATGCGTCACAGTTCCTTCAAAGCTACAGCCAGAAAACAGCACGCCGCCAACGACAATACCGGCAAACAAGGAGCTGTATACCTCTTTTGTCAGCAGCGCCAACGTAATCGCCACAATTGGCGGCATAAGCGCCCATGCCGTTCCTGTCACATCGCCCGCCTGACGCGCGATGACCAGCAGCACCACACACACCACTGCAATCAGCGTCAGAATAGACCGTTTGAGAATGGTTTTTTTCTTTCTCATATTGCCCTTCATATGTTCTCCTCTCTCGAATCGCAGATGCTCTGAGATTCGACAGTATTTTACATCTTAGTATACCGCCTTTTGCGCGAATTGAAAAGCCTTTGTTAAGAAACTGTTATGGTCAGAACCAACAAATTTTTCTTTTTTTGCAGGAAATCCGCCCGCGCAGCTCCTGTATTCTATTTTTCCTGCAAAAAAGGCTCGAAAGATGTCTCTTTCAAGCCTTTTTTTATTGTACTATCAATCTCTGCGCAGCGCATCAATCGGATTGAGATTTGCCGCCTTTACAGCCGGAATCACACCGGAAATGACGCCAATCACAATGGACAGCATTCCCGCCAGCAGCATGGCGGGAATGCTGATCGCCGTCGGTGTTCCTGTCAGCAGGCTGATAATCTTCGCCAGAACCAAACCGCTGATTACACCAATCAAACCGCCAATACAGGTCAGTACAGATGCCTCTGTCAGGAACTGACCCAAAATCACACCACGCTTTGCGCCCAGTGCCTTTTTCAAGCCCACTTCCCGCGTGCGTTCTGTGACGGACACCAACATGATGTTCATGACGCCAATCGCACCGACAATCAGCGAGATGCCCGCAATCCAAATCAGCTGCTTGCCGGAGGAATCCGACAAATCCTGCAGCTGCTGTGCCGCCTGTTTGATGCTCGGGCTGTCATAGCAAGCTTCCGAGGTGTCCAGTGTCGGAAATGACGCGTTGATAATTTCACTCGCCGTTTCACCAACCTGTGTCATATTGTCGGTTGTATCTGCGCGAAGTGCTGCGTTCTGCGGTTCATCAAACTGATAGACAATCGGCCAAGCCGTATTGGGAATCATAACCGTGCCGCTACTTCCGTTGTCTGCGTACATATGATAATCGCTGTAACTGTTAATGACCTTTGTTGATTTGCTGGAAACCGCGACAATGCCGACCACCTGAAAGGGTTCTCCCTTAATTTCAATGGTCTTGCCGATTGGGTCTTCTCCCGCAAACATGGTCACCGATGCTTTTTCATCCAACAGCGCGACCTTATGGCGCTGCATATAATCGCTTGTGGTAAACGGCCGCCCAACAGATATTTGATACTTATACACGTTCAAGTAGTTTTCGTCTATGCCATTCACATTGCCGCTGAAGCTTTGATTCTGATAATACACATCATTGCTGTACTGCCGCTGTGTATACAGCGACACGCCCTCTACGTGGTCAATGTCCATCAGATTTCGCCGTGTGTACTCGGAAATGGTAGAAACGCCGTTCGGCACCGACTGATAATCCAGCTGAATGGGATTGTCATCCTGACACAATTGTACTTCGACAATATTATTTCCGTTGCCAATCAAATTTTGCTTGATCTGCTCATTGGTTCCCTTCATCATGGATACAATCGAGATGATGGACGCAATGCCAATGATAATGCCCAGCATCGTCAGAGCGGAACGCATTTTGTGGCTCCAAATGCCTTGAAAGGCAAGCCTCATATTTTCAAACATCGTTTCACTCCTTCTTTACTGCCACAGCTCGGAAGTATCCGCCTGCCGTGTCGCAGCGCCTTCCTTGACGTTTTTTCCATACGGAAAGGCAACCCAGTCATCTCCGGTCAATCCGTTTTTGATTTGTGTATAATAGCCATCCAACGATTTTCCGATTGTAACTTGGCGCTTTTCCAATTTTTCATCTTCGCCCTGCACATACACATAGTTTTTGCCGTTTTCTTTCACAATAAAGGCGGATTCCAAATACAAACTGTTCTGTTCCGATTCGGTCTCCAGCGTAACGCTAACCGAACTTTGATCTGTCAGCTCGCCGCTGTCATCCAGCTGGATATATACCGGATAGTAGGACGAATTGGTGTTGCCTGTATATCCTTGGTCATCACTCGGATAGGTGCTGATGCTCTTGACCTTGCCTGTATAGCTTTCTCCGGTCATCCAATCCTGCACCGTCGCAGACTGACCAACCTGAACTTCTTTCAGAGTAAATTCGTTGACAGAAATCTTTACCAGATAACCGCCGCCACCGCTGATTTTCATAAAAGCCTTGCTCTTATTGCTCGAATCGCCAACATATGTCACCGTTCCATCCAATTCGCTGTAAACCGTGTTGTTCTGTTCTTCCTTCTGCTTCTTTGTGTACTGCAGCTTTGCCTGCCGCAGCTGCAAATCCAAATCTCGAATCGACTCTTTTTGTTCTTTGATCATCTGCTCGATTTCTTGTTTGGTATAGGTGGTCTCTCCGTTGTCATCTGCCGGAATGTTTTCTCCGTTTCCCGCGGCATCAGACGGCGCTTGAGACCCGTTTTTGTCGTCCGCCTCCCCGCTTGGCGCATCGTCATCCGGTTTCTTGACCGACTCTGCGTCACCGCCCAGCAGCACGACCTTTACAGCCGAGCCGGACGCACCGGTATTGGTCATGTTGCTTCCGGAATCCTTGCTGTCCGAACCGCCTGATTCAACCGGATCTATCTGCGTAATCTGTTCCTGAATCGGTTCGCCCGGACGATATTTCTGCACAATTTTCAGGTTGTTTTTTGCCGTTTTCAGCTGTAGTTCCAGCTTTTTGATGTCGAGCTGCGCCCGCTGCATATCCAAATCGGACAGCGTGGTATCATAGGAAAACAGCTTGTCTCCTTTTTTCACCTGCTGTCCCTCTTTGACAGCTACTTCGCCTACCGTCTGCGATTCGGATATCATGACGGTCTGCACGCCGTCTGCCTGTATGGTGCCATCGTATTGTCCGCCACCCCACCAGTTGGATTCGCTCATCGAAATGCTGTCATCGGAAGCGGAATAGACGGCAACCGTTCCGTTGAAATGGCTCTGATACACACAGAAGCAGCCAAATCCGACCGCACCCGCCAGCACGGCAGCACCTACGATTATTTTTGCTTTTTTCGGAATCTTTTTCACCGTGCCGAAACCTCCCTATCTGTAAACAGTTCTCCGTCATAAATATGAAAGCACTTGTCCGCTTCTTGCGCGACTTCTGCCGCATGGGTAATGGTGATGATGGTAATGCCCTCTTGGTTGAGCTGTCGGAACAGCTGCATAATATTTTTACCGGACTGGCTGTCCAATGCGCCGGTCGGTTCATCCGCCAGCAAAAGCTTCGGATTGCCCACAATTGCGCGGGCAATCGCTGCGCGCTGGCACTGACCGCCGGACATCTGATTCGGGTAAAACTCCATGCGGTCACCCAGTCCAACTTTTTCCAGTACCTCTGCCGCCCGTGCGCGGCGTTCTTTTTTGCGCACGCCGCGATACAGCAGCGGCAGCGCGACGTTGTCCAGTGCTGTCAGTTCCGGCAGCAAATCCGCGTGCTGAAAGACAAACCCCAGTGTTTTATTCCGGATTTCCGCCATTCGATTTTCCGACAAACCGGAAATTTCTTCTCCATCCAGCGAAAATGTACCGGAGGTCGGAACATCCAAACAGCCGATAATGTTCATCAGCGTGGTCTTTCCCGAACCGGACGGTCCCATAATCGCGATGTACTCGCCCTGCTGCACCGTAAAAGTCACATGCTTGAGCACCGGAACCGTCAGCTTTCCCCGCGCATAATCTTTGAAAATATCGCGGCATGCAATGATTTGACTCATTATGACGCTCCCTCCTCGGCCGGCATCGCTGCAGAGCCCATATCGCCGGATGTATCCGCAGACGAATCCTCTGATTCACCGGAGTCACCGGCATTGGAGACGGTTGTCTTTTCGCCCTCCTTACAGGTATCCGTCGGGAACGCCAAATAATCACGCAGTGTCAGACCGTCTGTGATTTCATAGGTATTGGTTTCTTCATTGTGTCTGCCAATCGTGACATGATGCTTTTCCAGCTTGCCTTCGTTGTTCGCCAGCCAAACGTAGGTGTCATCGCCGTCCTGCACAACATAGTCTGCATTGAGCCAGATACCCTTATCGGTTTCCTGACTGCCCAGCGTGATATACACGTGCTGTCCGATCATCATATCATCCTGTGTATTCGGCACCACATAAAACGTATACTTGGACGCGGTATTGTCTGCATTCTGGTCATTTCCCATGGAAGAATCATCCGACTCGCTGACCGCACCTTCTGTATCCACCTGAGAAATGGTGCCCGCCCAAGTCTTGCTCTCGTCAATGCGGGAATGGATGGTCACTTCTGCGCCCTTTTCCAAATCTCCAACTTCCAGTTCACTGACTTTACCCTTAATCTTGTATGCGCCGGTTTGCAGGATTGTCATAAAGGTATCGCTGCCGTCCGACGATTTGCCCGTAGAAATCGACTGCACCACGCCGTCTGCCTCTGCGACAACGTCCGCATTCTGCAAATTCTTTTGCAGATCCTCCAGTTCTTTTTGCTTTTTCTTCAAATTGTACTGCTCCGACGTCAGATCCAGCTGTGCTTCCTGAATTTGCAGGTTATAACTGAGCTGCTCGGATTTTCCCGCCGACTTCTTGTCTTTTTTCAGCTGTGTAATCTGCTGCTGATACGATGTGATTTTGTTCTGGATAGATTCTATTTCCAGCTTCGCAGAATCCACGGAAATTTGCAAAGAATCTTTATTGTAAGAGAACAGAACCTGTCCCTTCTTCACGCTGTCTCCCTGTTGTACCTTGACCTCGTCAATCGTCTTATCATCGTCTTTTTCGATTTTCTGCGCCTTGCTCGACTCAACGACACCGGAAAACTGACTCGCCGTTGTGTCATATCCCAGAATATCCCCCACACTCTGCACATACACAGTCTGGTTGATTGTTCCACTTCCGCAGCCGCACAGCAGCAACAGAGAAGCCGCCAAACAACCTCCTAAAATGTGTTTCTTCATGATGTTCTTCCTTTCCTTCGTTATTCTCTCTCAGCAGCAAATGCCAATTGGATGCAATATCGTCCCTTGGTCTTTCGCACCTGACAGAGTCCGTGCATTTTCTCCATCATCAGGCAAATATTCCGCACACCGACCTCCGTGCTCTCCGGATTTTTGCTCTGCAATAGAATCTCGTTTTCAAATCGAATGACAAGCTGCCGTCTGCTGCCGGAAACCGTCAGCAGCACCGGATGCTGCGGGTCGGCATATTTCAAAATATTGGAGCCGATGTTGTCAAAGATTCGTCCCATATATTCCATAGATACGGCGATATACGCCTCCGGCCAATCCAGCTGTGCTTGTATGTGATAGCCATTGATCTCCAAAAATCCCACCAGATTAGACAGATAGTCCTCTAGAATAAACTGGGCTTTGACGGGCGGTTCCAATTGAACGGAACTTTTTTTGGACATATAAAACCGGTCAAACAACTGATCGGACAGCTGCTTGATTTGGACAACCTTTTCGCGGCTCTTGTCCAAATACTGATGCATCTCCTGTTCGGTATCATATCTGCCCTCACGCAGCAAATCCAAATACAGGCTCAGGCTGGTCATCGGCGTGCGCAGGTCGTGCGATACCGCGGCAATCAGCTCATAGTTCGCCCGCTTGGCTTCTGCTTCCTTTTCCATGTTTTCCGCCAGCGCCATGCGCATCTGATTGAGGCCGTTTGCCAGCGTACCCAGCTCATCGGTTCCGCGCACGGTAATCGGTTTTTCCAAGCCGCCGGTCTCCAAAATTTTGATTTCCTGCTCGAGTTTTCGGATATAGGCAATCTTTTTGCTAAACCAGCCCACAAACAGCAGGACAAACAAGATGACACAGATGCCGATTTCTATAACGGTCGCAGTTGTATAATACGCACTGTCGTAGTATCCGTACAGCAGAACCTGCGCATCTCCATCGGCAAATGCAATGGTTTGTGTCGTAAAGCCGTCTGTTTCGCTTTCCGAATACGTCTTGTTAAAATATCCTGTTCCCAAGCGGTAGGCTGTCGAATCGTAAATCAGCTGGTCGTTTTGATAAATGCCCATCATCAAATAGCCTTCGCGCTGACCGTCCAGCCAAATATCAATGTCATTCGTATCTTCTACGTGTAAATCCTGTTGAGACACATACTCCTGCAAAGACTGCAGCATCTCTTTATTCCGCTGTTCGACATGCACTTGTTTGGACAGACACTGATCCAGCAGATATGTACCGACACTGTTGAGAATCAGATAACACACACAAGAAATCAGCGCAGAAACACACACGACTGCAATCGCCTGATTTTTCAGATTCAGTCTCAGCTTATTCAAAGCGGTAACCCTTTCCCCAAACGGTTTTGATGTGTTCCGGACTTTCCGGTACATTTTCAATTTTTATGCGCAGATTTCGAATGTGCACCATGATGGTACTGTTGGAGGCATACAAATATGGTTCTTTCCAAACGTTTTCATATACCTGCTGTGCAGAAAAGACTTTTCCCGGATGCTTCATGAGCAGCAATAAAATCTTATATTCGATTTCTGTCACGCGAATCGGCCGGTTGTTTTTCCAGACGCCTTTCATCAATTCATTGATTTTGATATCACCGACTTGAATAATCGTTTGCTCTGCCGCAGTCTCCTCGACGGTTTTTTTGCCGCTGTACACATGGTATCGGCGCAGCAGCGCTTTGACACGTCCCAGCAGCTCCGCGTAGGAAAACGGCTTGATGATATAATCGTCTCCGCCCGCCATCAGTCCCATGACTTTATCCGTTTCGCTGGATTTTGCCGTGAGAAACAGCACCGGAACATAGGATACCTTGCGAATTTCTTCACATGTTTTGATGCCGGAGATGCCCGGCATCATCACGTCTAAAATTACCAAGTCAATGGATTCGTCCAATTGTTCCAAGCCTTTGGTGCCGCAATCCGCTTCTATAATTTCATACCCCTCAGCGGACAGGAGCAATCGAACACCTTCCCGAATGTCTGCATCGTCTTCTATCAGCAAAATTCTCGTCATCATTGTTTCACGCTCCTTACCAGTTCTGTGCTTCTATTATACAAAAGATTGCCGCATTTGTACCATAAAGAATTCTTAATTTTTCTTAAGTTTGAGCAAAATACAAAAAAGCGAAATTGAAAATCCATTTCATATTGACTTTTTCCGCGCTTGTGCTATAATTTGAAAATGGTTTTCAATTTATGGGGGCATACTATATGGCGAATAAATCACAATACCGCACCAAACAGATGGCAGAGATTCTTTCGTACCTGCAATCTATGCAGGGCAGCCATGTGACGGTGCACGATATTCATGCTTATTTCAAGAGCAAAAATATTTCGGTCGGAACAACAACCATTTATCGGCATTTGGACCGCATGGTGGCAGAGGGCATTGTTACCAAATATGTTGTCGATGAAAAAAGCAGCGCTTGCTTTGAGTATCTCGGCGACAAATCGCATTGTCATCCCACCGTCTGCTTTCACTGCAAATGCAAAAAATGCGGCAAGCTGATTCATCTGCACTGCAAAGAACTGGAAGCTGTGTACCTGCACCTGTTAAACGATCACGGATTTCAGGTGGACGCACCGCGTTCTGTTATTTATGGTCTTTGCGAAGATTGTCAGCAGACAGGAGGACACACATGAAAAAAATATTTTCTTTTTGCTTAACACTGGTATTGCTGGCAGGACTGCTCACCGGCTGCGGAACAGCCTCTGATACAAGCGCACCAAACACACAAACCAAATCGCTTCACATTGTCACAACCATCTTCCCGACATACGATTGGGTGCGGACAGTGTTGGGCGATCAGGCGGACAATGCAGAAATCACCTTTCTGCTTGACAACGGCGTAGACATGCACAGCTATCAGCCCTCCGCAGAAGATATTATGAAGATTTCTTCCTGCGATGTCTTGGTGTACGTCGGCGGTGAATCGGACGCTTGGGCGTCCGATGCGCTGAAAAATGCATCCAACAAAAACATGCAGGTAATCAATCTGCTGGATGTTCTCGGCGAACATGCTAAGGAAGAAGAAACTGTCGAAGGGATGCAGGGTGCCGATGACCATGACCACGAGCACGGAAGCGGAGAATCGTCTGAAGAAGAACCGGAATATGATGAACATGTCTGGTTATCCCTCAAAAATGCGCAGCTGTTTGTTTCCGCCATTGCAGACAGCCTTTCTCAGGCAGATACCGCCCATGCAGATGCATATGCTGCCAATGCGGTTGCTTACAACAAACAATTGGCACAGTTGGACGCCGCCTATCAATCCGCGGTAGACGCCGCGCCGATCAAAACCGTCTTGTTTGCAGACCGTTTTCCATTCCGCTATCTTGTAGATGACTACGGGCTGTCGTATTATGCGGCGTTTTCCGGCTGCTCGGCGGATACACAGGCCAGCTTTGATACCATTATTTTTCTGGCAGACAAAGTCAACGAATTGGGACTGCACAGCATTCTAACCATTGAAAATTCCGATGATAAAATTGCGAACACCATCATTCAAAACACGCAGAGCCGAGATCAGCAGATTCGCACCCTCAATTCCATGCAGACTGTCACATCCAACGATCTCGCATCCGGCACAACCTATCTTTCCATCATGAAAGAAAACCTTTCTGTTTTGTCGGCAGCTTTGCAATAAGGAGCATATACCCCATGGCACTCATTACCTGTAAAGACTTGGTTCTCGGCTACGACGGCCGAGCCATCACACAAGCATTTGATTTTTCCGTTCACACCGGCGACTATTTGTGCATCGTCGGCGAAAACGGTTCCGGTAAATCCACGCTTATCAAAACGCTGCTGCATTTACAGCCGCCCATCAGCGGCAGCATTGAAGCCGGAGACGGTCTCCGCCCCAATGAAATCGGCTATCTGCCGCAGCAAACAGCAGTACAGCGCGACTTTCCGGCTTCTATCCGCGAAGTTGTCATTTCCGGCTGTCAAGGGCGCTGCGGACTGCGTCCCTTTTATAATCGCGAGGAAAAAAAGCTTGCCGCAGAAATGATACACAAGCTGGGGCTGGACGGCATGGAAAACCGCTGCTACCGAGAGCTTTCCGGCGGACAGCAGCAGCGCGTTCTGCTCGCACGTGCTCTGTGCGCCACGCAAAAGGTTTTGCTGCTCGACGAACCGGTTGCTGGTCTCGACCCGAAAGTCACCACCGAGATGTACCGCATCATTGATGACCTGAACAAGCAGGACGGCATCACCATTATCATGATTTCTCATGATATGGATGCTGCTCTGCACTATGCGACTCACATCCTTCACATCGGTGAGACCTCGTTCTATGGCACCAAGGCACAATATCTCAACAGCAAAATCGGCAAACGCTTTGCCTCTCTGGAAGGAAGTGACGCACAATGAGTTTCTTGGACACACTGGCATTTTATTTTGCCTATCCGTTTGTTCGATACGCGTTGATTGTCGGCGTACTCATTGCGCTGTGCTCCTCTCTGCTCGGCGTGACGCTGGTGCTCAAGCGGTTTTCCTTCATCGGAGACGGTCTTTCCCACGTCGCGTTCGGCGCCATCGCCATAGCAGCGGTTCTCAATCTGTCCAACCAAATGATTTTGGTCTTTCCAATCACCATTGTGTGCGCGATTTTGCTGCTGCGCACCGGACAAAACACAAAAATCAAGGGTGACGCCGCCATTGCTATGATTTCTGTCGGAGCACTGGCAATTGGTTATCTGATTATGAATCTGTTCTCCGCTTCCTCCAATGTATCCGGTGATGTGTGCAGTACACTGTTCGGCTCTACCTCTATTCTGACCCTGACGCAGGGAGAGGTTTGGCTGTGTGCGATTCTGTCGCTCGTTGTCATTGCTATCTTTATTTTGTTCTACAACAAAATTTTTGCTGTGACTTTTGATGAAAATTTTGCGCTGTCCGCAGGAACCAACGCCAACGCATACAATCTGCTCATTGCAATTGTCATTGCCGTTATCATTGTCTTGGCGATGAATTTGGTCGGCTCGCTGCTGATTTCCGCACTGGTCATCTTCCCTGCGCTGTCCGCGATGCGCGTATTTCAAAACTTCCGCGCTGTGACCATTTGTTCCGCGGTGTTGTCCGTCATCTGCGCATTCTTGGGAATCCTTGTTTCCATTCTCGCCAGCACACCGGTCGGTTCTACCATCGTTGCGGTCAATATTGTTGCGTTTGCGTTGTTCTGTGCAGTCGGCAAACTGAAAATTTAAAATCTATCGTATAAAAATGCCGTGTTCGAGAAAGTTCTCTAACACGGCATTTTTTGTTTAGATTTCATTGTAATAACTGTACGTGATACTCTGTGCCAGAGACGTGACAACACCCACGATGCCGATACCGATGCCAACAAATGAAATGGCGGATATATCCCAATATTTTCCCAACACGATAAAAATCATCATCAGCACAACGTCCAGCACATTCATAATATCATAGGTTCGGCTTTTGGATTTTAAGTCGATCATTTGGTTTCTCTCATCCAAGGCTGCAATCTGTTCCCCAGCAGACGGCTTTTTAACGGCGCGCATGATAAGAACGATGCTGCTCACAACCAATAGACCGGCACAGATCCATTGCGTCTTTCCTTTTTCACCTACAGCCAAAGCGATCCAGATCACACTCATCCAAATCCGATTGATGCCGCCTATCAAGTCGTTCTTGTTATAAACCTTCATATTGTTTATCCTCCTCCTGCTTGTTTTCCTCCAAGCAACATAAATCTTCTACGCTGACGCCGAACACCTGTGCAATGCGATATGCCAGCATGAGCGATGGATTGTACTGTCCTCGTTCAATGGAAATAATCGTGCGTGATGACACATGCACGCGTTTTGCCAGCTGAAGCTGTGTCATTTCTGCCGCTTGCCGCAGCTCTTTGACTCTTGTTTTCATTCGAGCCTCCTCGAATATGAAGTTTACTTCTCGTGAAGTTAGCTTCATATTAGCACACGCTATCTATTTTGTCAAGACGAAAAAAGCTGTGCATGGTTTTTACCACACACAGCTTTTATGTTTTCTTTACGGTTACGCCAGCTCTCCATCCGGATATACCGTGCGAAGTTTATTTCCGTTAGACAGTGCAACCGTCACGCAGCAGAACAGCAAGATTGCAAATCCTGCATAAATCATCCACGTGATGCCATATCCCAAGATGCCCTGCAAAATGCTCGTCAGCACAGAGCCGACCGCTGCACCAATCAGGAAGAACAGATTCAAAAACGCATAGATTCCTGCATAATCCTTTGTGCCGAATACTGTGGAAGTCAAAAGAGACGGAAGCATTCTCGGCAGGCTCATCGTAAGCCCGAAGAACACACAGTATCCCCACGCAAAATTCATGTTGAACTCTGATAAGTACAGGCAAATCATGCCGAGTACAATCAAAACAGACATGGTAAGCACCGTTTTTTGAATGCCCCAGCGATCCATCATAAATCCTGCAATAATCGTGGCAACCAAAACGACAATAGAGTATACAGACAAAATATAGCCTGTTCCTTGCGTCGTCCAGCCGACAGACATCAAATAATTGGGAACATGCGTCGTGACGCCGGATGCCAAAGCACCGACCAGCATCACCGTGCCAACGATGTACCCTATGCCATTTCTGTGTTTATACGCTTACTTTTTTCCCAAAGTCCCCTCGCAAATTGCCTTTACCATGCCAATGCGGTTGGTCTTAAAGTGGAAGAACGGGCGTTCCGGCAGTGCATAAATTTCAACCGGCTGCATGTAATCCTCCAAGCATGCAGCGACTTTCTCGCGAATGTCGTCCACTGTGTATCCGTCTTCCAGCACGACAAACAGATACGGTACGAAGCAATGGTGATGCTCCGGATCTTGAATGATAACGAAGAACTCATCATCAATGCCCGGAATGTTGGCATCTGCCAGACGGTTCTCCATCGGCAGTGTCATCAGCTCTCCGCCGCCATAGCGTTGTGCAGAACCACGTGTCAGCGCATAGATTGTGCCGTCCTCTGCCATATAGCCAATATCACCGGTGTGCAGCCATCTCTTGCCATCCGAATGAACCTTGATTGCCTTTGCTGTTGCCTTCGGGTCATCATATCCCATCATGGTTCCGGGGCTGCACTGGCAAATCTCACCCATTGTATTATAGGTCAGCTCTTCCTCTGTGCCAGGCTTAAAAATGGATATCACGGTCAGCGGCATCGGCACGCCAACGTTGCCGTTTCCAATCGGATGCGGTGTCATCGGCAGCGTCATATTCGAACCTGCCTCGCTGCAGCCGTATCCGGTTGTGAAGCGCGCCTTGCAATTGTGGTCATTCAGGAATTTTTGTGCACGCTTGAGCTGGTTGTTGTTGTACGCCTCACAGCCTGCGCCAGCCGCAAACAGATGCGACATGTCATAATCGTCTGGCACACGGCCGTTTCTCATCACAATTTCAATGAACATCGGAATCAGCGGCCACGCATTGGGGCGATAGCGCATGAGTTCCAAGTCCACGTCATTGACATCAACAAACGGAGACAGAATCAACAGCTTGTTGGATGCCAGCGGCATCAGCAGCATAGCTACCACCACGGCAACCAGCGTCGGCGGCAAAAGTGTTACCATCCATGTCGGGCGAAAATCGCTGGCACCGCCATAGAAATTCATCTGATGCATGTTGCCGATCATTGTGTGTGCAGAATGAATAACCTGCTTGGACGGACCGGTCGAACCGCTGGTATATGCGCGGAACAGCGGACGGTCAATGTCTCTCGGCGCCTCTACGGTACCGGTAAATCCGTCACCCTGATGCAGGAATGCATCCCAAGACATCGTGCACGGGCCGTATGCAGGATAGTCGCTGTAAAGCGAATCCATATAATCCCAGCAATAATCCGGCATCTGTGTCCGGTCGGCGCTGCGCAGCGGGCTGAGCAAAACCGCACCGTGCACACCGGCACCATTGCGGTATGCATTCAGGTCATCATGCGATAGAAAATCATGTGCAAAAATAATCTTTGCACCGGATTTTTTCACCGCGTCCACATTTTCCTCAATCGTGTTATCGCGGCAGAGCAACGATGCACCGATTCGTTCTGCTGCCAAAAGCAGATACAAAAACTCCGGAACCGAACGCAGGAAAGTCGGAATCTGGTCTCCCTCACCAAATCCCAACGCGCGCAGTGCGCGGGCTGTCTTGTCGACCTGTTCGTTCAATTCTTTCCATGTAATGTCTGTGCCGTAATAATGCATGGCTACAACATCGCTTCCCGGGCAGCGCTCCTCCAGATACTCTGCCACTGTCTGCTCCGGAATGCTCAGCCCCTCAATCATCTGCGGCGGATAATACTGCATCCACGGACGATCTACGCTCGGCTTGCCAGTCAACGTTTTGTTCATATGTATTCCCCTTTCTTTTTTTAGCCCTACTTTGTTATCCATCTAATTATATGAATCATCTTATTAGATGAATATAGTTTACCATGAAAACACAGGAATGAACGTGAAAAAAGTGGAAGGCTACAAAAAAGCGGAAAAACCAGCTATTCGTCATACGAACAGCTGGTTACGATTTGTCAATCGGTTTCTTTTTCTTTACTGGCACGATCCAAAATATCAACTCTTTGGATTGCCTCCTGAATAAATGCGCAAATCTCTTCGGTTTCTTCTCGGATAACTTTTCTCTTTTTTGACCACATGTGTTCAAAAAAACGCAGGAAGATTGTTTTCATATCCGGATGATTAAAGAGAGCAAGATTATTCTTTCGGTTTTCCGTGTGCAGTCTGACATAACAAATGGTATCCGACAAAAATACACACTGTGTCTCGGCATACTGAAAATCCGCCACTAAACAGCCGTATACCAATTTCACATTGAAATTCTCTCGCTGTGTGCACAGTTCTAGAATATACTGCAAACAGCGCTTTCTCTGCTGCAGCGACAGATGCATGGGATGATCAAAAAAGTCCAGTTCTCCGTCTACCGCAAGATTGGCCAAAGCGATGCTGTGCAGGATAACAGATATATTTGTCGTTTCCATCATTTTGTTGGTCAGCGTATGCAGATACCTGATGCGTTGCTCCTGCTCCTCATCGTATTGTTCTTTTACCTGTTCCAGCAGTTCTTCGAACAGGTCATCCGGCAGAAAATGTTCCGTTAGATGCCCGACAACCCATTTTTGATTTACAGCCAAGATTGCACGCACATAGTATTTTCCATCTATCATTTTCTGCATGGTCGTGCTGCGGTATAAAAGCATCTCCCGCGTGCACAAATCCCGAATGCTGTGGTACATGGGATTGCTGTTTTCCGCATCACTGCTCACTGTAACTGCCATGCAGCGATTGAAGTCCATCAGCATACCGCTGATCATAAATTCATCTTTTACGGCAAAAATCAGCCGTCCTGCCGCCTGCGCCCCTTTATACAGCTTAAAATCAATACGCGCCATATCCGACATCATATTGATAAGAAAAATCGGATCATATGTATAATCAAATTTTTCCGGAGACAGATCTACCATCAGCGAAAAGTGCACATCCGGATAGAATGCATGGATATCCC
Source organism: Butyricicoccus intestinisimiae (assembly GCF_018918345.1). Taxonomy (NCBI): domain Bacteria; kingdom Bacillati; phylum Bacillota; class Clostridia; order Eubacteriales; family Butyricicoccaceae; genus Butyricicoccus; species Butyricicoccus intestinisimiae. The sequence continues at coordinate 34,681 of NZ_JAHLQI010000001.1, read as the reverse complement.
GCCGAATATTGCCCTGAATAATCTGTAAGCGGTATTCATGTGTGAGCGCAAGCAAGTCCATTTCCGCCGTAATGTGTAGCTGACTCACTCTCCGCAGCACAGGATGATGCATTTTCGCAATGTATTGTGCAGGGCTCAGCTCCGCAAAAAATACGGTTTTCGGTTCAATCGAGGAGCCATATAGGCGTTGTGTATCTTGAACAAAATCATATTCCGCTTCCAAGTTGTCAAAAATCGCTTCTCCCAGCTCTGCATCGTTCCAAATCTGATAATTTTCATACAGGTTTTCTTTGCCTGTTTGGGAACTCAGCCGCACAAGCTCTTGTCCGATGCGCTTTAGCACATTGCGCTTATTTTTCTCCGCCGGAAGCATCCGCCCGCTGACCCATTTGCTGATGTAGCTCACATCATACTGCAAAGCCTTCGCCAGCGCTGCATTTTTGATTTCTCCCAAGTTCATCAGCTGTTCGAGAAGCTGGCTAAATCTATTTTTCTCTGTTTCCATATTTCGCACCTCCCTGCATGCATCTTGTTCCATTATACCACAATCAAGAAAAATCACAATTTTTCCAATTTCTTCTTTTGTGAATTCCGGATGAAAAAGAAGCCCCGCAGTGAAAACCACTGCGGGGCCAGAGATATGACTCTCTGAATCAGTTTATCGGAATCGTTCCGACTCTTTTACTGATTTTCCTGCGCCTTGCAGTATCCCATCAGAATGGTTGCTGCTTCAGCACGGGTTGCATTTCCTCTCGGATCAAGAACAACGCTGCCATCGCTCTTTTTCTTACCAAGGATAATGTTGTTCTGGTTTGCCCAAACCATTGCGTCATATGCCCAATCAGAAACCTGATCAGCATCTACAAAGTCAAGCTTGCCGCTAACTGCCGGATTGCCTGCATAGTTGTACATGAACCGTGCAAACTGCTCACGGGTAACCTCGCTGTTCGGCTCAAAGGTCGTTTCGCTGGTACCGCTCGTGATCTTGTTTTCATATGCCCACTGTACAGCATTGTAGTACCACTGATCCTTCGGAACGTCCGTGTACGGATTTCCGTTCGTGGTTGCTGCCGGTCGACCTTCCTTGTTGTACAGAATCTGAACCATCATCGCACGGGTCAGTGTTGCGTTCGGCTCAAAGGTCGTCTCAGAAGTGCCCGTCATCAGCTTATGGTGATATACATATGCTACCTTGTCGTAGAACCAATCGCCCTCGTTTACATCGGTAAACGGCAGCTTGATTGCACCGCAACGATCACAAACACCATCAACATAGTGGTGACCCAGTGCCGGAACTGCTACTTCCTTGGTGTCGGTGTAGTTCTTGCCTTCGTAGGTTGCGGTTGCAGTGAATACATTCTTGCCAGCTTCGGTGCAGGTCGGTGCGACACTGCTCTTCTCGTCCTTGGCAACAACTGCGTCAACAGTCTGCTTGTCATTGCATCTCTTACAGGTCAGCGTTGCCTTTGCGGAAGAAGCATCTTCTGCCCAGTCAAACTTAGACTCGTAATCGTGACCCAGTGCATCAACAGTGGTTTCCTTGGTATCGGCTGCGGTTGCAAGAACCTTGCCGTTCTTGTCCTTCAGCTCTGCCTTTGCGGTGTACGTTACCTTGCCGCCGGTCGTGCAGGTTGCATCATCGGTCTTTGCGGTTACGTTAGCCTTGACAGTCTGAACATCCTTACAATTTTCGCAGGTAAACTCTGCAGTTGCAGACTTGAAGTCCTCGCTCCACTTGATTGCACCCTTGTACTTGTGACCCAGTGCCGGAACTGCTACTTCCTTGGTGTCGGTGTAGTCCTTGCCGTCATAAGTCGCAGTTGCAACGAATACATTCTTGCCAGCTTCGGTGCAGGTCGGTGCGACACTGCTCTTCTCGTCCTTGGCAATAACTGCGTCAATAGTCTGCTTGTCGTCGCCTCTCTTACAGGTCAGCGTTGCCTTTGCGGAAGAAGCATCTTCTGCCCAGTCGAACTTAGACTCGTACTCATGACCCAGTGCCTGTACATCCACAGTCTTGGACTCGGTTGCGGTTGCAAGAACCTTGCCAGCCTTGTCCTTCAGCTCTGCCTTTGCGGTGTACGTTACCTTGCCGCCGGTGGTGCAGGTTGCATCATCGGTCTTTGCAGCTACGTCAGCATTGACATGCTGTACGTCCTTACAAGCTTCGCAGGTGAACTCTGCATTTGCAGACTTGTAATCCTCGCTCCACTTGATTGCGCCCTTGTACTTGTGACCCAGTGCCGGAAGCTCTACTTCCTTGGTGTCGGTGAAATCGTATCCTTCAACCGTTGCATGGAATACATTCTTGCCAGCTTCGGTACAAGTCGGTGCAACACTGCTCTTTTCATCCTTGGCTGTTGTTACCTTCGGATTCTGCTTATCATTGCACTTCTTACAGGTCAGCGCAACGGTTGCGGAAGAACCGTCCTCTGCCCACGTAAACTTCGCGTCATAATCATGACCGGTTGCCTTGATTACAGTTTCCTTCGAGTCGGTTGCGGTTGCAAGAACCTTGCCGTCCTTGTCCTTCAACTCTGCTGTAGCAATTGTCTTTGTGATGCCATCTTCTGTGCAGGTGGCTGCCTTGCTCTCGTTCTTAATATCAGCCTTCACTTCTGTTACAGCCTTGCAAGTATCACAGGTAAACTGTCCAACAGCAGACTTATCATTCTCGCCCCAAACAATTACGCCATCGCCCTTATAGGTATGACCGGTTGCCGGAACTTCTACTTCCTTGGTGTCGGTGTAGTCCTTGCCCTCGTAGGTTGCGGTTGCAGTGAATACGTTCTTGCCAGCTTTGGTGCAGGTCGGTGCAACACTGTTCTTCTCGTCCTTCGCTACCTTAACTTCCGGAGTCTGCTTGTCGTCGCCTCTCTTACAGGTCAGCGTCAGCTTTGCAGAAGAACCGTCTTCTGCCCAGTCGAACTTAGACTCGTAATCGTGACCCAGTGCATCAACAGTGGTTTCCTTGGTATCGGTTGCGGTTGCAAGAACCTTGCCGTCCTTGTCCTTCAGCTCTGCCTTTGCGGTGTACGTTACCTTGCCGCCGGTCGTGCAGGTTGCATTATCGGTCTTTTCTGTTACGTCAGCCTTCACTTCTGTCACAGCCTTGCAAGTATCACAGGTAAACTGTCCAACAGCAGACTTATCATTCTCGCCCCAAACAATTACGCCATCGCCCTTATAGGTATGACCGGTTGCCGGAAGCTCTACAGTGTATGTGTCGGTGTAGTCCTTGCCGTCATAAGTTGCAGTTGCAACGAATACGTTCTTGCCAGCCTTGTCACAGGTTGCTGCAACACTGTTCTGCTCGTCCTTCGCTACCTTAACTTCCGGAGTCTGCTTGTCGTCGCCTCTCTTACAGGTCAGCGTCAGCTTTGCAGAAGAACCATCTTCTGCCCAGTCGAACTTAGACTCGTAATCGTGACCCAGTGCCGGAATCGTCTCAGTAACGACGGTGCTCTCAACAGTCTGAATAACCTTGCCGTCCTTGTCCTTCAGCTCTGCCTTTGCATAAGCTGTGGTCTCGCCGTTTTCGGTGCAGGTTGCCGGTTTGGTCTCGGTTTTTACCTCAGCCGGAACTTCTTCCTTAAACTCGCAGCGAGAGCAGGTGAACTCACCAGTTGCTGCTGTTTTGTCGTCGTTCCATACGATGGACTTCTTGTAATCGTGACCCAGAGCAGTACCTTCCTGTACTTCAGCAGCCTTTGTTTCGGTCAGTTCCTGACCCAGACAGGTTGCCTTTGCAGTATAAGTAATCTGCGCATCTTCTGTGCAGGTTGCATCCTTCTTTTCAGAAGTTACTTCCGCCTGTACGTCCTTCTCTTCTGCGCCGCAAACTTCGCACTTTGCAGAAACGGTAGCGGAATAGCCGCCGTCCTCAAGCTTGGTCCACTTGAACTCAGACTTCAGGGTGTGCTCGCCCTTGCCGGTCTCTACAACGTTGCTTACGGTGTACTTGTGACCTTCAGCCTCGCCGGTAGCGGTATACGTTACCTTTACGCCGCCTTCATCGGTGCAAGCGCCTTCGGTCTTGGTGATTTCTGCCTGTGCTGTAACCGGATTGTTCAGCTTAATCGTGATGGTATCATCATTGACCAAGCAGTCGCGCTGATTCTTTTCCTTCTCACAAACAGAGGAGCAAACCAGCGTATCGAAGGTTACGGAATAGGTGCCGTCATCGTTCTTGGTCCACTTCGGATCCTTTGCAGTATAGGTATGGCCGGCATTCTTTACAACTTCGTCGTATTCTGCCTTGTCCTTATCATACTGTGCCTTTTTCTTTTCGTAGTCACTGTTGCTGCCCATGCTGTTCTTCTTCGGTTCGGTCGGCTCCTCTACAGACTTGCCGCAAACCGTGCAGACATAGCTCTCGCCAGTGTTCCATTCATCGGTCTTATTGCCGTCAGAATCCTTCTTCTTGGTGAAGTAGGTTTCGTCAAAATGGATGTAATGATGATCGCAAGTTTCCTTCTTGTACTCAACGCTCTCGCCAGCGATGCTGGACATTGCCTCGGTACCTCTCAGGTTTGCGACCCACATGAACTCATCGTTGTCGTTGATTTCTCTTGTGTATCCGAACTGCTCCATCATCGAATCGCTGTACTTATCGTTGCTGTAGTTGCTGTAGTCCGGATTGTAGTTGCTTTCCTCAAATTCGTAACCATAGCCATTGTCCTTGCTGTCAATGGTATAATCCTTAGAATCGGTCGGCTTGGTACGGTTGCTTACATCATCCTTACCGGAGATGTAAGCCAGATTGGTTGCGACGGAAACATACAGCTTGCCATCGCTCTTCAGGCTGATGCCTGCAATCGGATGATCGCGGAACGTAAAGTCTGCGCCATCTGCGCTGTTTACCAGAGCGAACGACATGCCGCCGAATGCGTTGGTCTTGTCGCGCTTGCCATAAACGGTATCGTACTTCTTGACAGTTGCAACTTCACCGCTGGTCAAATCATAGCTCAGGATGTAGTTAGACAGGTTAAAGTACAGCTTACCCTCATACTGTGCGCAAGTGATTGCGATAGACGGATAGATATCAGCCTGTTCTGCATGCTTTGCATACAGCTCGGTCAGCATATCATTGGTTTCCATATTCTTGGTTTCCGGATTGTAAACCTGAACAACCGTATCGTCCTTGTCGGAATCCGGCTTGTAGGTGAAATCAATCAGGGTCTTATAATCGGTATCGCCATCGCCGGAATCCTTATTGGTAATCGGGTGGCTGACCAGCTTATACTTCGTATCTTCCTGAGAAGTTGTCGTCTGATCCTGCTGTGAATCATTGAGCCGCTTAATCAGGTTGGTAGAATCATATACATAGTACATGTTCGTGCCATCCGAGCTGACATCGCTCTTTGCACGAGCAAACCAAGCGTCCTCATAGGTCTTGTCGGTAGCTATATCCTTATAAGCCGTATTCAATGTCTGGAAGTAGCCATCGTACAGATTTCTTGCGGTCGTATCGCTGAACATGAAGTACATATGGTTCATGTAACCATCGGTCTCCACGCGGTCGCGCGTCATAACTTCACTGTAGCAGTCGGTGTAGCACGGGTCAACATAATACCACTCTTTACCTACCTTGACTGCATTCCAGAAATGGTCGGAGTTGAAGTCCGGCTGCGTCTCACCATACATGGTAACATTAGCCTTGAACGTAATACGAACCAAGTCTACACTGTAGTTGCCATCGGTGTTCACCTTCTTGCCGTCAGAGCTGAAGGTGTACAGATCCTTGGCTTCCTTCCAGTTGTCCGCCTTGGACATATCGGTAGAAGCGCCGTTCTTGCCGTAGATTTCCGGATGCATGCACTGAATCAGATATGCATAGGTCTTGGAGTAACCCAAGCAAACGGATTTGCCAAGTGCCAGCGCACCAAACTGGTTGCTTTCCCAGTAGTTGATAACACCGTCAGTCAATCCTTGTGCAGCCTGCTCTGCATAGGCCGGAATCGCCTCATTCGCAGTTGCTTCATTTACGCCGTCCTTATCCAAGTCAGCAATCTTATCGGTTGCCATGGAATTTTGGGTCATCTGCTCAAAGGTTACTTTATTTCCATCGCCTTTAACATCTACGCCATTTTTTTCCGCGTCTTCAAGCGATGCTTCTACGCCATCAATCATGGCTTGTGCATTTTCGCCAAAGTTTTCCTTGATGAAGCCTTCTGGATCCTTGGAAATGTCTTTCTCATTGTCCTTCATATAGGCATCTGCCTGCTCATTTGCAGCAGTCTTCTCTTCAGCTGTTGCATCTTCTTCAGCCTTACCTAAAGACCGAAGATAAATTGCTTTCTTGATTGCTCCTTTGTAGTACTCTTGACGGAAATTTTCTTTAACTCCCGCATAGATCTGATCATGGAAGTTGCTGCGAATCTGCGATTCATAATCAGCATACAGCGTATCATGTACATCCTTATAATGATCCGGATCCTTCGGAGTCTCCGCCGCCATGGTAGGAGTATCCTTGCCCATATTCATGATATAGGACATATCAAACGTATCCTGCGATGCCAGCCAGTCATTCAGAACCAACAGCTTCTGATACTCGGTCTTTGCGCCGGATGCCTTGACAGCCTCGATGGCGTCGTCGCGCTTGTCGCGTACAGTGCCGCCATAGTACTCTACACCCAGCTGATCGCCGTACATGAAAGTGCGGATAGTGCCAACCAGATCGTCAAAGCTGTAGTTGCCGTTTCTGACATCATCTACAGTTTTATTCGCCAGAATCAGCATCTCGCCCAGAACGCCGAGACCGTCTTCGCCCTTGTCATTGTACTGCATGTAGAACGGAAGCTGTGCACCCAGTACGTCTGCATTTGCCTTCCAGTTGTCCTGATAATTCTGGAACATAACCAGAACCTGCTGCTGCTGTTCTGCGGTCAGCTTTTTCTTTTCTTCGGTGCCGTCTGCCTTGGTAGACTTTACTCGAATGTTTTTCAGTTCCTTCTTTACGGACTTGACAGCCGGATCAGATGTATCAACGGTTGTATCCTCGGAATTATCCGCAACCATTGCTGCATTGATGTCAGACTCGTCCATGCTGAACGGAACCTGCTCGTCTCCTACGGTAATCGAACCGCTTGCAGAGATTTTCTGCTTGGCAGCAGTTTTGTTTGTCTCTGTGTTTGTTTCAGCGGTCTGTGATGTTGTGGAGGACTGGTCTGCCGCCTGCTCCGGAGCTGCATATGCCGGCAATGCCGACATGCCCATGAGTAAAGACAGGAACAGACTCAAAATTCGTTTGAATTTTTGATTCATAATCTTTTCTCCATCTTTGTCCAAATTTGTGAACGTGCCCTTCCCTTATCATACATTTCCCTTGCGTTGGTTGGTTTGTTTTCCTTTGGAAAACGCGCCAATGTAACACCCCTTTTCTTGTTTTTAGAGTATTCCCAGTGATGGGGCAATATGCAGCGCGCTGCGCCGCACACTGCCCTTTTGCTGTTCATCATATGCTTCTGACCGGATTTGTGCGGTCTAAGAGCCAATTATAAATCGGAATGAATCAGTTCCTGCGTCAAACCAATGCGGTTTGTCTTGAAGTGGAAGAACGGACGTTCCGGAAGCTGGAAAATGTCCATCGGCTTCATGTAATCATCCAGACAGGCATCCACATCATCCTTAATATCGTCAATCGTGTAACCATCTTCCAGTACGACATACAGATACGGCAGGAAATGATGATTGTGCTCGGTATCCGGAATGATAACAAAGAATTCGTCCTTGATGCCTTCAATTTCTGCATCTGCCAGACGATTCTCCATCGGAAGCGTTGCCAGCTCCTTGCCTGGGAAGCCAAAGCGCGGTGCACTGCCGCGTGTCAGCGCGTACACAACGCCGTCTTCGTTCATATATCCAATATCACCGGTGTGCAGCCAGATGCGGCCGTCATCGTGCTTCTGCAGTGCGCGAGCCGTTGCTCTTGCTGTATCGTAACCGATCATGTTGCCCGGTCCGGTCACACAGATCTCGCCCATTTCATTGTATCCCAGTTCTTCATGCGTGCCCGGTCGGAAAACCGACATCACAGAAAGCGGCATCGGAATGCCAACATTACCGTTGCCAAGCGGATAGGAGGACATCGGCAGTGTCAGATTGGAGCCTGCCTCACTGCATCCGTAACCACTGGTGAACTGTGCCTTGCAATTGTGGTCATACAGGAACTTCTGTGCACGCTTCATCTGGTTGTTGTTAAATGCCTCGCAGCCTGCGCCGGTCGAGAACAGATGAGACATGTCGTAGTCATCCGGCACACGGCCATTGCGCATGATGGTCTCGATAAACATCGGAATCAGCGGCCAGCAATTCGGACGATACCGCATCATTTCCAGGTCAACATCTTCCGGAGCACAGAACGGATCCAGAATCAACAGCTTGTTGGAAGCCAGCGGCAGCAGCATCATCGCTACAACAACAGCAACCAAGCTAGGCGGCAGCTGCGTCATCAGCCATGTCGGGCGGAATTCGTCCGATGCACCATAAAAATTCATCTGATGCAGATTGCCAATCATGGTGTGTGCAGAATGAATAACCTGCTTGGACGGGCCGGTCGAACCGCTGGTATACGCGCGGAACAGCGGACGATCTATGTCTCTCGGCGCTTCCACTTGACCGGTATACTTCTCGCCCATCTCAAGAATCCAATCCCAAGACATGGTTCTGCCGCCGTATGCCGGCTTATCCGGATAGTTGCTGTCAATGTACTTTTGAATATGCGCCGGCATAGATGCGTAATGTGCGCTGCGGTACGGAGATACCAGCACCGCAATCTGCGTCTCCGAGCCGTGACGGTATGAGTTCAGTTCTCTCTGTGAGAGATAATCCTGCGTAAAGATAACCTTTGCGCCGGAGCGGCGAACCGCTTCTACGTTTTCTTCCAGCGTGTTGTCGCGGCAAAGAATCGACGCGCCAATTTTTTCTGCTGCCAACAACAGATAGATAAATTCCGGCACAGCGCGCAGGAAGGTCGGAATCGCATCGCCTTCACCGAGACCCAGCGCCTTCAGACCGCGTGCAGTCGCATCAACCTGCTCAAACAGCTGCTTCCATGTGATGTCATTTCCATAGTAATGCATGGCAACGACATCGTCTCCCGGGCAGTGTGCGCGCAGATATTCGCCAATGGTCTGCTCTGGAATTTCCAGATTTTCAATCAGCTGCGGCGGATAGTACTGCATCCACGGGCGGTCTGCGCTCGGAACACCTGTCTGCGTTGGTTTACTTTCGTTCATTCGTAAAAATCTCCTTATCATTCCCCTTGTGTCTTGTACAGCGGAGCATCCTGACAAAATCATCCGATTTCATTCGTTTCTACAAGCGTAGGAAAACATATATTCTGCTAATCATACCGTAATCTTCACAAAACTTCCCCCCGCTTTTCACAATTACGCGTATGATGGTTATCATTATTATACGGTCTGCAACAGCAAATGTCAACCATTTAGAGATAAGCACACCGCCCCTTTTTAGTTTCTTCCAGAAACATATCTAAAAATAAACTACAATTTTATACAAATTTCCCTAAGTATTCATCGTAAAAAATAGTTAGTTTTCAAACTGTATGTACAAAAAATATCGTTTGCCGTCTCAAACAGCGGTGCCTTATGCTTCTAGCTTCATCCCCCTATGCCGTTTTATCGAATGTTCGTTCGAAATACCGAAATAATGAATTTAAAATAACTTTTTAACCCATATTCATTTAAATTTTCGGCTTTTTCTTTCTCTTTTCTTTCATGTTTATTTTGCGTTTATTTTACAAACGCATAGCTATTTGCTGTGATTTATAAAAACATTCGCTTATTTGAATTTTTTTAGGATATATTCCGTCTTCTTTCGTCTGCCTGTTTTTGGCTTTTGAAACGCTTTCGTTATTTTATTTGCGGTTTTATTCCACATTTTGCAATAAATTTAAAAAGACTGCCTTCTGAATAGAAAGCAGTCTTGATGTTTATTTTGAGGAACTTATTCCCACTCTACCGTTCCTGGCGGCTTAGAGGTAATATCATACACAACGCGGTTGATGTGCTCTACCTCGTTGGTGATACGGTTGGATACCTTTGCGAGAATATCATACGGAATCTTTGCCCAATCCGCAGTCATAAAGTCGTCCGTGGTAACGGCGCGAATGGCAACCAGATTGTCATAGGTTCTGTGGTCGCCCATAACGCCAACCGTGTTGACGCCCGGCAGAACACAGAAGAACTGAGACAGCTGAGACTCATAGCCGTTCTTGGACATTTCATCACGCAGTACCCAGTCTGCTTCCTGCAGAATCTTGACCTTTTCCGCGGTGATTTCGCCAATAATGCGCACGCCGAGACCCGGACCCGGGAACGGCTGACGCCATACCAGCTCGTGCGGGATACCCAGCTTTTCGCCTACTTCGCGCACTTCATCCTTGAACAAATCGCCCAGCGGTTCAATGACACCGAGGAACTGAATGTCATCCGGCATTTTCGCCATGTTGTGGTGGGTCTTGATGACAGCAGTATTTGCCTTGCCGTCGCTCTTGCCCTTGCCGGACTCAATGCGATCCGGATAAATCGTGCCCTGTGCAAAGAATCCATCCTCTGCCTGACCGCGAATCTCATTCCAGAATACCTTGTAAAACTCCGTGCCAATAATCTTACGCTTTTCTTCCGGATCCGTCACGCCCTTGAGCTTGGACATAAACAGCTCGCCGCAATTGACGCGCACAAAGTTCATGTCAAACATGGTCGTGAATGTCTGCTCGACAAAGTCACCCTCGTCCTTGCGCATCAGACCCTGATCGACAAACACGCAGGTCAGCTGCTTGCCAACAGCACGGGACAGCAGGCCGGCTGCTACCGAGCTGTCTACGCCGCCGGACAGACCAAGAATAACCTTCTTATCGCCAATCTTTTCGCGCAGAGCAGCAACCGTGTTCTCAATAAAGTTATCCATCACCCAGTCGCCGGAGCATGCACACACTTCATACAGGAAGTTGCGCAGAATCTGCTTGCCGTACTCGGAATGGGTTACTTCCGGATGGAACTGTACCGCATAGATTTTCTTTTCGGTGTTCTGCATGGCAGCACACGGGCAATCGTTGGTCTTGCCAACAATCTGATAGCCTTCCGGCGGTGTAGCAATGTAGTCGGTATGACTCATCCATACAATGGAGGTCTCCGGCACATCGCGGAACAGCGCAGATGCCGGATCGGTTACCTGCAGCTCAATCTTGCCGTACTCGGATACCGGTGCGGTCTTTACTTCGCCGTCACCCATCCACGCGATGAGCTGACAGCCATAGCAGATACCGAGAATCGGCACGCCGATCTCCAGAATCTCCTTGGTATAGTGCGGAGAACTCATATCAAAGACAGAGTTCGGGCCGCCGGTAAAGATAATGCCCTTCGGATGCAGCGCCTTAATCTCTTCCAACGGGGTCGTATACGGCTTAATCTCACAGTATACATTACATTCTCTTACTCTGCGGGCAATCAACTGATTGTACTGTCCGCCAAAGTCAAGAATTACAACAAGCTCTTGCTTTTGCATCTGTACGACTCCTTTTTTGTGAATTCAATATATTATTTATTATGACACACTTGTGCCAAAACAACAAGCGTTTTTCTCACTCCACACGCAGTTTTTCGATTTTTTTCTCATCCGGTGTGACGTATGCTGTTTGATGGGTATGATAAATCACCATGCCCGGCTTTGCACCGTTTGGTTTTTTGATGTTGCGCACCTGCGAATAATCCACCGGAACCTGCGAAGAACCCCGCGCCTGCGAATGCCATGCCGCAATCTCTGCCGCCTCGGTCATCGCCTCATCCGTCGGCTCCCGCCCGTCACAAACCAAAATAACATGCGAACCGTGAATCTTTTGCGTGTGGAACCACATATCCCGCTTAAATGCGGTTTTCAGCGTCAGCAAATCGTTTTGTATATTATTTTTGCCGGCAAAAACGTCAAACCCGTCGCTTGTCCTGTAGTGAAACGGCTTGCCCTGAACAGGCTTTGCGTTGCGGCGTTTTTTCTTGTCCTGCTTGGCGGACAGATAGCCGGTCTTGACCAGTTCTTCGTGAATCTGCGCCAAATCCGTCAAATTTTCCGCCTCGGTAATCGCTTCCAGCACGCTGTCCAGATATTCCAGCTCCTGTTCGCCCTGCGCAATCTGCTGCGTCAAATGCTCCTCGGCATTTTTCGCCTTTGTATACAGCTTAAACTGCCGCTGTGCATTTTGCTGCGGCGTCAGGCGCGCATCCAAATTCAGTTCGACCTCCGGACACGCCGGATCGTAATAGTCAATGACTTTTACTTTGCGCGCGCCCTGCTCAATCTGATACAAATTGGCGGTAATCAAATCGCCGCGCCGCTTGAATTTGTCGCGATTTTGGGAATCAGATAGTTCTTTGCGCTGTGCAGCCAGCTTGCGGCGCATGCGGTCGCGCGCATTCTGCAGGGTGTGCGTCATATTCGCCGCATGGTGTCGAATGCGCTCGGTATTGCTCTTTTTCTCATAAAAATCCGCAAGCATCTGTGAAAAGCTGTCTGCCTGCGTGTTTTGCATCAGATCTCCGTACTGCTTGACCGGCATGACCGTAAAGTCAAAGACCGTTCCGTCTGCACGCTTTGTGAGCAGGTACGGTTTGAGGCGATTTTTCTCAATCATCTGTACAAAATCCGCCAGCACATCCGCCAGACTGCCGCGCTCTCCATCCGTCAAAGCGTGCATCGGCTTTTCGGTCTCTCCGCAGGCACGGCATGCCAGTTCTCTGCAGACAAGCGGAGACAAGCCCTTAAAATGATTCAGCAGCCAGCGATCCACGCCGGTTTCTTCCTCTGCGGCTCGAATGGCTGCCGCGACACCTGCCGGTGAAATTTCCAGCAAATTCAATTTGTCCTGCGGTGGCGGCATGCGGTAAAACAGCCCCGGGAGAACCTGCCGCTTGCCGGAGGTATCACCGTCGACACGTTTGAGTGCATCGAGAATGCGCCCGTCCGCGTCGTACAAAATGACATTGGAATATTTGCCCATCAGTTCGACAGCCAAATACTTTTTGCTCGGAACGCCCATCTCGTCAACGGTATCACAGGTGATAATCGCCATACGCTCCATATCCGGCGATACAACCGACACAATTTTGGCGCCCTGCAGGTGCTTGCGCAGCAGCATACAAAACATCGGCGGTGCGGATGGGTTTTCCCGTCCTTTTTCAATAAAGTGCATGCGCGGAGAGCCTGCACCGGCAGACAGCAGCAGCTTGACGCTTCCGCGCATCAGCCGGATCGACAAAACAATCTCATCGCGCTCCGGCTGGTAAATTTTATCAATGCGTCCTTCTGCCGTGCGGGCATTGATTTCCCGCACGGTCGCCAGCAGGCACACAGCATCTAAAGGCATACGCTTACTCCTTTATTCGTAATCTTTTTCACATAAAATTATACTTGACCACACAACATCATGTCAAGGCATCCCGTTCTAGATTCGTTTGACGCCGCGGACATCTTGTGCTATCATCAATGCAGCTAGAAACCTGTTGGAGGGAGTCCTATGAAACCGGAACAGATTCACAAAATTGTCTCCGCACAGCGCAGCTATTTTTCCAGCGGCGCAACGCTGCCTGTCGGCATCCGGCTGGATGCGCTGCGCAGACTCAAGGCCGCCATTGTCCGGCATGAAGCAGACATTGCGCGCGCCCTATATCAAGATCTTGGCAAAAGCTCCGAGGAAAGCTATTTGTGCGAAATCGGCATGGTTTTGGATGAATTGACATTTATGCTCCGCCATACCGGCATCTACGCCAAGGAGCATCGCGTCCGTACGCCGTTGGCACAGTTCGCCGCCCGCAGCTATACCAAGGCGTCCCCTCTCGGTGTGGTGCTCATCATGAGCCCTTGGAACTATCCGTTTCTGTTGACTCTCGATCCGCTCATCGACGCGATTGCCGCCGGAAATACCGCAATCGTCAAACCGAGCGCCTATTCTCCCTGCACCAGTGCTGTGATACAGACCATTTTGTCCGCATGCTTTGCCCCGCAGTACGTCGCTGTCGTGACCGGCGGCAGAGAGCAAAACCGGCATCTATTGGACGAAGTCTTTGACCACATTTTCTTTACCGGCAGTCAAGCGGTCGGCAGAGAGGTGCTCCGCCGTGCGGCGGCACATTTGACGCCCTGTACATTGGAGCTCGGCGGCAAAAGTCCGGTCATTGTGGACCGCACCGCCAACATCGCACGCGCCGCGCGCCGCATTGTGTTCGGCAAATTCTTAAACTGCGGACAAACCTGCGTCGCACCGGATTATATTTACTGCGATGCACGCGTGCGCGATGCGCTGGTAAAAGCACTCATGCGCGAAATCCGCCGTCAATTCGGCGCGGATGCTCTGTGTAATCCCAAATACGGAAAAATCATCAATCAAAAGCATTTTGACCGAATTTCCCGTCTCATTGACCGAAATAAGCTGGTCTATGGCGGCAAATTCCAGCCGGAGCAGCACCGCATCAGCCCCACCATTCTGACCGATGTCACATGGGACGATCCCGTGATGCAGGAAGAAATTTTCGGGCCGATTCTTCCCATCTTGACGTATGGTTCGCTGGACGAGGCACTCACGGTCATCAACAGCCATCCGCACCCGCTCGCGCTGTACCTGTTTTCCGAGGACAAAAAGACCATCCGGCATATCACAGAAACCTGCTCGTTTGGCGGCGGCTGCATCAATGACACCATCATCCATTTAGCAACACCGCACATAGGCTTTGGCGGTGTCGGCGCCAGCGGCATGGGTGCCTATCACGGAAAGACCGGCTTCGAAACGTTTTCACACAGAAAAAGCATCGTAGACAAGAAAACCTGGCTGGATTTGCCGATGCGCTATCAGCCCTATCGCAAGAGCTATTCCCATCTCGTGCGTCTATTTTTACACTGACAATGCAAGAACCGCAGCTGTGCCGCGGTTCTTTTTGTTTTAATAAAATGTAATGCAATCCTTGTGCTGCTGAGATACATAGACGGGTACATCCGGAAAATGTTCTGCAACCAAGTCGCGGAATCCACGTGCAACTGGATTTTCCGTCGGAAAATGTCCGGCATCCAGCAGATTCAATCCGATGTCGTGCGCACGCATCATAATATCATAGCTGCAGTCGCCGATGACAAACGTGTCTGCCCCCTTGGCAACCGCTTCATCCATCATCTTACCGCAGGCACCACCGCCGACAGCGACTCGCCGCACCATTTTTCCGCCGTCTGCCACGCGAACACCGCCGGCATCCAGAGACAGCTTGACGTGCTGTGCAAACTGCTCCAGCGTCATCGGGCGCGGCAGATTGCCGACGCGGCCGAGGTTGCCGCCTTCGCCTGCGCCCATGTTTACGACATCGGTAAGACCCAGCGATGCTGCGAGCAAATCATTGACACCGGCATCCGCGCAATCCATATTGGTGTGCATGCAAATGCCGGAAATGCCCTTCTGAATCATAGAGATGACAATGCGTCCAGTGACGGTATCGGCAGTCACACGGCTTACCGAAGTAAAAATGACCGGATGATGCGCCACAATCACATTGCAGCCGCGCTCTGCCGCTTCCTCTACCACGGTTTCCGTGATGTCCAGCGCGCACAGCACGCCTTCCACACGCGCCTCTGGATCTCCGACCAACAAGCCGACATTGTCCCAGTGCTCCGCCAACTCATACGGCGCTGCCTGTTCCAGACAGTGTAAAATCTGTTTTACCTGAATCATACTAATCGTCCTTTCCCAGCGCGTGTAATGCCTGCGAGAGCACCGCAATCATTTCCCGATGCATGTGCAGCTTCTCTGGTTTTTGATGCTTGGCTGTTTCCAGAGAATGCGCAATTTTTTGCTCTCGATGCAGCAGCTTGTGTATGTATTCTTCCGCCATCGGATCGCACAGCAGCGCATCCGAAATGCAGCACGCGGACAGTTTTTTCTGTTCCCGCTTTCCGCCGCCAACGACAGTCATAACCGTGTATATGCGCTGTCCCTCTCGGCACAACGACTCTTTTTGAATGACACCGCCATGCGCCGCGAGATACTGCCGCAAATACGGCTGTGCAGTCATAGCCTGCAGCAGCAGCAAATGCGCTCCGTCCAGCGCCCACGCGTCATCCGCCAAAATCTGCGCAATGGTCTCGCCGCCCATGCCGGCGATAACGATGGTATCTGCTTCGTCGGGTTTTACCGTCTGCAGTCCGCCGCCCAGACGCAGAGAAAGCTTGTGCTCCACCTCAAATTGTTTTGCCGTGCGCGCAGCGCTGTCCAGCGGCCCCTCGCGCAAATCCGACGCAATGGCGCTTTGAATCACACCGCGGCGCAGCAGCGCCGTCGGAATCAGTGCGTGATCTGTCCCGATGTCCGCCAACCGTGCGCCTTCCGGCACCTGCTGCATAATGGTGCGCAGCCGCGGTGTCAAATGCATGCGATTTTCCTGCATAGCGTTCCTTTCTGTAGAAAAAAGAGCCGACACACATCGTATCGGCTCCCCTTGTTGTTTCGTTCTTCGGCAAAAATTAGCCGATGCTCTGGAAGTAGTTGTTGATTTCTTCTACCAGCTGATCTGCATCTGTGCCATGCACCATGCATGCTTCTTCGATGCTCTCACCCTGCGAATGCGGGCAGCCCAGGCAATGCATGCCGATGTTGATGAAAAACTGAGCGGTATTGATATCACGAGCCAGAACCTCACCGATTGTGGTGCTCTTGGTAACCATAGCCATAGGAATGACCTCCTGTATTTCTAAATAAATTCTGTTTGTATTATACTGTCTCCGTTGTGTTTTTTCAATACACATTCCAACAATTTGATACAATCGCACAAAAGAACACCCACTTTATCCGCGGGTGTTCTGTAGATTTGACTGAATTAGTCCTTTGCCTGCATCTTTGCGAAGCATTCGCTGCAATATACCGGTCTGTCGTCCTTCGGCTGGAACGGCACGCGCGCTTCTCCGCCGCAGGCAGCGCAGGTCGCAGTAAAATACTCTCGTGCCGGACGGCTGCCATTCTTTCTCTTGTCGCGGCAGCTCTTGCAGCGCTGCGGCTCATTCTGAAAACCGCGTTCTGCGTAAAATTCCTGCTCTCCGGCGGTGAAAACAAATGTCTGTCCGCAGTCTTTGCATACGATCGTCTTGTCCTGATACATGATTTTTCCTTTCTCTCTTTGGCGGTGTTTAGAATCATTCGGGATTACCGATGTTCGTCCGGAAACAACGCTGCTGCCTTGCGGCGAATGCGCTGAATGGCATTGTCCACGGATTTCACGGGTTTTCCGACCTCGGACGCCATCTCTTCATAGGAGTTGCCGTCCAAATACAATGCGAGAACCCGTGCTTCAAACGCGGACAGGGAATCCTTTAGTTTTTCCTGCCGTTCGCGGTGCTCTTCCCTGTCAATGACCAAATTCACCGGATCCGCAGCGGTATGCGCTGCTTTGGAATGTTCGTCAAACAGAGGGGTCTTGGCAAGGTCTTCCGAATGATTGAGCGGTTCGTGCTTGTCTGCCGCCGCTGCGCTCACGGCGCTGTACACGCGGCGCGTCACACACAAGCGCGCGAACGCTTCAAATGGAACGCCGCGCGTCGGTTCATATGTCCGGACTGCTTTGAGCAGTCCCAGCATGCCCTCTTGAATGAGATCTTCTCCGTCGCCGCCCGCAAGAAAATAGGGCCGCGCACAGGCTTTTACCAAGCCAAAATACCGAACGACCACCTGTTCTTCCGCATTGCGGTCTCCTTGCTGCGCCAGCCGGCACAGGTTCTCATCCGAAACCGTTTTTTGTCCCGAAGATTCTTTGCCATACATCATATTGTTACTCATTATACCCTATCATCAAAAAAATGTCAACGAATCTTTGTATATTCCAGTCAACAAGTATCAAAATTTACTTTTTACTTTTGTGCATATTTCGCTGTGCAAAGCAGAAAACAGGTCTGGTCTTCCGCCGCACGGCATCCGACCAGACCGTTGTCGTTTCACAAATTATAAGATGGATTCGATGACACCGGCAACAGCCTCTGCTGCCTTGTATACGGAATCCTTGTCCTTGCCCTCTACCATGACACGAACCAGCGGCTCCGTACCGGACGGGCGAACCAGAATGCGGCCTTCGCCGAGACCCTGCTTTTCCTTCTCAATCGCGTCCTGTACTTCCTGACGATCCGAAATGGCGTACTTCATTGCCGTCGGCACCTGAACGTTAATCATAATCTGCGGCCACGGAACAACCTCTGCCGCAATTTCCGAGGCGCGCTTGCCGCTGTCCTTCAGCATCTTGAGGAACTGAATAGCCGTCAGCTCACCGTCGCCGGTCGTCGCATACTCCAAGAAGATGACATGACCCGACTGCTCGCCGCCGAGAATATATCCCTTGTCGAGCATCTTTTCCAGCACATAGCGGTCACCAACATTGGAGCACTCGATGCTGATACCGTGCTGCTTTGCATATGCGTGCAGACCCATGTTGGACAAAATCGTTGCCACAAATGCATTGCCGCGCAGCTTATTCTGGCGCTTGAGCTCGACAGCGCACACAGCCATGATGCGGTCACCGTCCAGCACCTCGCCCTTGTCATCGACGATCAGGCAGCGATCCGCATCGCCGTCAAATGCCACGCCGACATCATAGCCGCCGTCCTTGACCATCTTCTGCAGCGCTTCCAGATGTGTCGAGCCGCAGTGTGCATTGATGTTGGTGCCGTCCGGCTCATAGTACCGGATGGCAGCATCCAGCTTGAGCTTGCGGAACAGAACCGAAGCGGTTGCAGACGATGCACCATTTGCGCAGTCTACCGCAACGCGCAGACCGGACAAATCTCCCGTTATGGTCTCTGCCAGATAATCGGTATATTCTTCTACCGGATCAATGCTCAGCGGCAGCACGCGGCCAATGGCATCGTGGGTTGCCTTCGGCAGCTCATCCACGTGGTCAATATACTCCTCGATGCGCGCTTCCAGCTCATCCGAGAGCTTATAGCCGCTGCCGGCAAAGATTTTAATGCCGTTGTGCTCATACGGATTGTGCGATGCAGAAATCACAATGCCCGCATCCGCCTTGTGCTTGATGGTCAAATGTGCCACCGCCGGAGTCGGAATAACGCCCAGCGACTCTACATCCGCACCGGAAGAACAAATGCCGGCAACCAAGGCAGCTTCCAGCATATCGGACGAGATACGAGTATCCTTGCCAATCAAAATCTTGGTGCGGTGCTTGGTCTGCTGAGACAGCGCATATGCAACGGCGCGGCCTACTTTAAATGCCAGATGTGCGTCCAGTTCTACATTGACAACACCGCGGATGCCATCTGTTCCAAAATACTTGCCCATACAATCAATACTCCTCTACTATCAGATAAAATCGTGTGCCCCAATCTATGCGGCACAGGCTATTATTTGCTATTGGGGTTTTCGTCCAACCGCATCTGTTCCGGTACCGCCGGCATATTCGGCTGAATCGCCATATGGTCATACGCCAGCGCTGTGACACAGCGTCCGCGCGGCGTGCGGTTTAAAAATCCAATCTGCATCAGATACGGTTCATAGACATCTTCCAACGTCACGGCTTCCTCGCCAATCGTTGCCGCCAGCGTCTCCAAGCCGACCGGACCGCCGCCAAATGTCGTCATAATGCTGCGCAGCATGCGGCGGTCAATCGCATCCAAGCCCAGCTCATCGACCTCCAGCGCACGCAGCGCCGTATCCGCGGCTTCCCGCGTAATTACGCCGTCAAACTGTACTTCGGCAAAGTCCCGCACGCGGCGCAGCATGCGATTGGCAATGCGCGGCGTGCCGCGGGAGCGGCGCGCAATCTCATACGTGCCCTCCGGCTGTGCGTCAACCTGCAGGATTTTTGCAGACCGCGCGACAATCTGCTGCAATTCCTCCGGCGTGTACAGCTCCAGTCGAAGCATCACGCCAAAGCGGTCACGCAGCGGAGAGGTCATCTGTCCGGCGCGTGTCGTCGCGCCGATCAGCGTAAACCGCGGCAAATCCAGACGAATCGAACGCGCCGACGGTCCCTTGCCGATAATAATATCCAATGCAAAATCTTCCATCGCCGGATACAGAATTTCTTCTACACTGCGATCCAGACGATGAATTTCATCAATAAACAAAATATCATTTTCGCTGAGATTGGTCAACAGCGCCGCCAAATCGCCCGCCTTTTCAATGGCAGGACCGCTGGTCACGCGGATATTGACGCCCATCTCATTGGCAATGATGTTCGCCAGTGTCGTCTTGCCAAGACCCGGCGGACCATACAGCAAGACATGGTCGAGCGGTTCTCCCCGCCGTTTTGCCGCCTCAATAAAGACGGCAAGATTTTCCTTTGCTTTGCTCTGCCCGATGTATTCCTCCATCGACTTCGGACGCAGAGAAAATTCTCCGTCATCCGCCGGTGTCGCATCGGTCGAGACAATGCGTTCGGAAAATTCATCATCAAATTCAATGCTCATAGAATCTTTCCTCGATTACTGTGCCGCCAATTTTTTCAGGCAGGTACGAATGAGTTGTTCTGATGTCACAGTGCCGTCTGTCTGGATGCCTTCCATCGCCTGCAGCGCTTCTGCCTGCGAATAGCCCAGCACAACCAGCGCGGAAACCGCCTCGCTGACTGCATCGACCGCGCCGGCCGCCGCAGCTTTCGGTGTCATCACCAAGCCGCCGCCTGTCGGCAAGCTGCCCTGCTCCTTTGCCAGCTTGTCTTTCAGCTCCAGACAAATGCGCTGCGCAATCTTTTTGCCGATGCCCGGTGCCTGTGTCAGGAACTTGGCGTCCTCAGTAATAATAGACAGAGCCAGCTGACTCGGCGGCGCGATGCCCAAAATGGCAAGCGCCGCTTTTGGACCGACACCGGACACGCCGAGCAGCAGCTTGAAGCAGTTGAGTTCTTCCTGCTGTGCAAATCCGTACAAATCACAAGCATTTTCCCGAATGCTCAGATAGGTATACAGCCGTGTCTTTTCGCCCATTCGAATCGAAGCGCAGGTGTTCTGCGAGGTGTGGCAGGCATAGCCGACACCGCCGCAGTCAATGACAGCCAGCTCTTTTTCAATCAGAGCAACGGTTCCTTCCAAATAATAAAACAAATTGTGTGTCCTTTCCGCATGCGCTTATCGTTTTCTCGTGCCGCCCTGTCCGGCATCCACTTCAAATTTCTGCAAGCGCTGCCGCACAAGCTGCGAGCCCTCTGTATGCGCATGACAAATCGCCAGCGCCAAGGCATCTGCGGCATCGTCCGGCCGCGGCATGCGCTGGAGATGCAGCATGGTTTTGGTCATTTCCATAACCTGCCGCTTTTCCGCCCTGCCGTAGCCGACAACCGATTGTTTGACCTGTGACGGCGTATATTCTGCCGGCGTAATGCCGCGTTCTGCGCATGCCAGCAGGATAACCCCGCGCGCATGGGCAACCTGAATGCCGGTCGTAATGTTCGTATTAAAGAACAATTCTTCCACGGAAACAGCATCCGGATGAAATGTGTCCAGCAGCGTCAGCATATCCTCATGGATTTCTTTCAGCCGCAAATGCATCGGAACATGCGGCTGCGTTGTAATCGCACCGTGCCGAATATGCGTAAATTTTCCGCGTTCATGCTGTACCAATCCATAGCCCACCGTGGCATAGCCCGGGTCAATTCCCAGTATCAGCATGTGCACCTCCGCTGTAGGTTATATACTTGTTTAGTGTACCACATTTTGCGTAAATTCACAAGAAATTCCCGTCGGTTTGACAAGACTCGCTTGTTTTTTGCATTACTTTCCATAGCCGGCCGCATGAATGCGCTGTGCTGCCAGCAAAACACCCATTTTGCCGGATGCATAAGTCAAGCCGCCCTGCATATAGCAGACATACGGCTCACGCATCGGTGCATCTGCGGAAAGCTCAATCGAAGCGCCCTGCACAAAGGCGCCCGCCGCCATGATAACCTGATCCTGATATCCCGGCATATCCCACGGAACCGGCGTCACGAAGGAATCCACCGGTGCGCCCGCCTGAATACCCTCGCAAAAGCGGCACAGCGGTTCCGGCTTGCCAAACGCAATGGTCTGAATGATGTCATGGCGTGGATCTTCCGGCAGCGGATGCACTTCGAATCCCATCATCTGCATGACCTGTGCGCCGAACACGGCGGTTTTGACGGCCTGTGCAGTCGTATGCGGCGCCATAAACAGGCCCTGATACAGCAGGCGGTTCTGTCCCATCGTGCAGCCGCACTCCGCGCCGATGCCCGGCGCCGTCAGACGGAACGAAGCATTTTCTACCAAATCTTTTCTGCCGGCAATATAGCCGCCGGTCGGTGCCAATCCGCCGCCCGGATTCTTAATCAGTGAACCGGCAATGATATCTGCGCTCACCTGTGTCGGCTCCAGCTTTTCCACAAATTCGCCATAGCAGTTGTCTACCATAATCACGGCGTCTTTATTCACCGCGCGAACCGCCTGACAAACCTCACCGATCTGCTCACAGGACAGCGATTCCCGCACGCCATATCCCTTGCTTCGCTGAATGAATACCAGCTTGACATCCTCTGCCTTTGCCGCTTCGGCAATCGCCGGCACATCCGGCAGACCGTTTTTCATTTCAACCTGACGGTATCCAATGCCATACTGCTTCATGCTGCCAGCCATATCGCCGGTAATCGTGTTCATCAGCGTGTCGTATGCCGGACCGGTCGCCGACAGCACAACGTCACCGGTCTTGACTGCCGAATACATGGCGCAGCACAGCGCATGGGTGCCATTGACAAAGCCGATGCGCACGAGTGCTGCTTCCGTGCCGAAAATATCGGCATAGATTTGATCCAGCGTATCGCGGCCCTTATCATCATAGCCGTAACCGGTTGTTCCTGCGAACATAGCCTCTGCCACACGGTTCTTTGCAAATGCCGCCAGCACCTTTTCGGTATTGTATTCGCTGATTTCGTCAATTACGTCAAAATACGGGCGAACCGCCTTTTCAGCCTGTGCGCCGAGCTGGCGAATTTCTTCGGAAATATCTAAAAAACTCATAATTTCTTCTCCATCATCTGGTGCGGACAGCCTTCATCGTCAAAAATCTCGCCGTAAGGCGTAAATCCGCTCTTTTTATAAAATTCCACTGCGCGGCACTGTGCACCGAGAATCACTCGCTTGGCACCCACTGCCTTTGCTTTTTCACAGCACGCCTGCAAAATGCGTGCACCGTTTCCGCCGCCTCTGGCATCTTTGCAAACAGCCACGCGGCCAATATGCATCACATGATTCTGCTCCCAGAACATCCGCGCTGTGCCAATGGTCTTGCCATTCGTTTGCAGCAAAACATGCCAGCTTTTTTTATCGAATGCATCAAATTCATCACAAAAGCCCTGCTCCTGCATAAACACATCGCGCCGAATGCGCTGTGCTTGTACAGGCAATTGCCCTTGTTCACTCCATATGTACTGCATGTGTAACCTCTTCATCTCATCAAAAAGGACGGCGCATCTCTGCACTCCGTCCTTTTTTCTGCCATTGCATCAGCCATTGGCTGTTTCTTTCTCCAAAAGATTGGTTCCGTCCGGCAGCTGGAACCAAGCGTCATCCGGCTCCTTGCTCTGAATATTGTCCAGAACAACACTGCGCACAAGATCTCCTTCTTTTGTGTAGTCCGCCTGAATCAGCAGACCGCTGACGGTAGATACCCAGTACGTCAAGCTGTATCCATTGTCCGCCTGCACGGTGACATAAATACACGATTCTCCATTGACCGTGCGCTCACCTGCCGCAGAAATGGACTGCTTGCTCGCCGACACAACCGTCTCGTATGTCGGAATCATGCTGGTATCGTCCGCGGAAATTGAGCCTGTAGACGCTGTGTACTGCGCCGTACTGCCGTTTCTCCACGCATAATACAGATTGTCCCGAATGGCAATATAGTGATCCGCTGTTCCCTGTGCGTTTTTATATTCCGTCACGGAAATGCCGTCGCGCACATAGGTCATGGCGTTAATTTTTTGCCAGCTTCCGCTCCAGTACAGCGTGTTGGTCACGGATGCACTGTACGAACTCGGCCGTTTCATGCTTGCAATAACCTGCTGTACGTTGTCAACCGTAATGTTGGTATCTTTGAGCTGATATCCTGCCTGTTCCTTCCCCGCGGATACATCCGCACTGCCGGTCGGCAGCGTAATCGCATGGCGCGGCGTTCCGGTCAAACACACAGCGAGAATGATCGCCAAAAGCACAGCACAGGCAAAAACAATCAGCCCCACATGCTTGCGCTTGGGAGATTTTTCTTTCTGTGCCTGCGTTTTTTCCTCCATCCTTGTTTCTCCTCGTTACGGACGGAATTCATCCGGCAAATCCGGCAGCTGACCGAAATAATGACGGATCATGTGCACGATGCGGCGCGAGGTATGGCCGTCGCCATACGGATTGACCGCATGCGCCATCTGATGATATTCGTTCTCATCACGCAGCAGCGTGCATGCCATGGAGTAAATCGTATCTTCCTCCACGCCTGCCAGACGAACCGTACCCGCCTCGATGGCCTCCGGACGCTCGGTCTCACGGCGCAGAACCAGAACCGGCTTTCCAAGGCTCGGTGCTTCCTCCTGCAGTCCGCCGGAATCCGTCATGACCATGTAGCTGCGTCCCATCAAATTGTGCATTTCATCAACGGCAAGCGGCTCAATCAAATGAATGCGTTCATGACCGGACAGATATTTTGCCGCAGTTTCGCGCACATACGGACTGAGATGTACCGGATATACAATATCAATATCCTCAAAATCATCCGCCAGACGGCGCAGAGCACGCATGATATGTTCCATTGCTTCGCCGTAGTTTTCTCGGCGATGTGCCGTGACGAGAATCACGCGGCGGTTCTCATAATCCAGCTGGTTGAGGGTATCATCACGGAATACAAAATCCGGATTGACCGTCGAGTGAATCGCATCGACAACGGTGTTGCCGCACACAATGACACCCTTTGTAATGCCCTCTGCTGCCAGATTCTTGCGGTTGCGCTCGGTCGGCGCAAAGTGCAGCTCGGCAATCTGACCGGTCAGCTTGCGGTTCATCTCCTCCGGAAACGGAGAATACTTGTCAAACGTGCGCAGACCTGCTTCCACATGTCCTACCGGAATTTTATGATAGAACGCAGCCAGTGCGCCTGCAAACGTCGTTGATGTATCGCCGTGAACCAAAACGATGTCCGGCTTTGCCTCATCCAGCACCTCATCCAGTCCGACCAGCGATTTTGTCGTAATGGTTGCCAGTGTCTGGCGCGGCTGCATAATGTCCAGATCATAGTCTGCCTTCAGATGAAAAATGTCCATGACCTGATCCAGCATCTGACGATGCTGCGCCGTGACGCACACGATGGATTCTACACCGTCCGTGCGCTCCAGCTCATGCACCAGCGGAGCCATTTTAATGGCCTCCGGCCGTGTGCCAAAGACTGTCATTACCTTAATTGTCTTCATTGTCAAATCCTCCGCGATCCGATGTGTCATCGGCATCCTGCGTCTGTTCTGCAATTTTTTGTTGTTCATTCTCCTGCTGATTGAGCTCGTGCAGCTTTTGCTCGTGCAGCTTCATCTTTCTGCGTTCCGCAGACAAATAGATGCCTCCGCCGACCACACAGGTAATCAGCACAACCAGTACCATCACAATGGCACGGTACTCACCAGAGGTTGTCAGCACAACGGCGAGCAATCCCAACACCGTCGAAATGATATACAAAATCGCCACGGTCTGCTTCTGATTGAATCCCATGTCAATCAGTCTGTGATGTACATGTCCGCGATCCGGAGAAAACGGGCTGCGTCCGGACAGAATACGGCGTGTAAATGCAAACGCCGTGTCAAAAATCGGCAGACCCAAAATCAAAAACGGAACCGCAAACGAAATAATGGCATAAACCTTAAACATGCCCTGAATGGACAGTGTTGCCAGCATAAAGCCCAAAAATGTCGAGCCGGTGTCTCCCATGAAGATGCTTGCCGGATTTAAATTGAACGGCATAAATCCCACACAGGCACCCGCCAGCACGGCGAGCAAAATCGCAATCGGCACCTCACCAATCAGCAGCGATACCGCCAGCATAGTCATGCAGGCAATCGCAGAGACGCCAACCGCCAGGCCATCCAAGCCGTCAATGAGATTGACCGCATTGGTAATGGCAACAATCCAGATAATTGTAATCGGAATCGCGAGTGCACCGAACTTCACATACAGCTCTCCGCTGAACAGATTCGGATTGGTAATCAGCTCGATGCGCAAATTGCCGAATACCACCGGAATTGCCGCTGCAATCAGCTGAATACCGAACTTAAATTTGGCGCTCAGCGCGTTTCTGTCATCGAAAATGCCCAAAACGACAATGATCGCCGAACCGATCAGAATGGTAAAATTCTGCATATTCCACTGTCCGAGCACCAAGCTGACAATAACAAAGCTGATGTAGATTGCCAGACCGCCCAGACGCGGAATCGGTTTTTTGTGCATACGGCGCGCATCCTTCGGCACGTCAATCGCACCAATGCGGTGTGCGAGTCGTTTGACCGGCGGCGTCAGCAAAAAGGACAAAATTCCTGTCACAAAAAACGCCGCCAGTACCTTCAGCACAACCTGATATACTTCATCCATATCGTTAATTTCCTCAAAAACACAGTAGTTTCTGTTACTTCAAGAACTCTGCAACGGTTTCGCCAATGCGCTGGCAGGCAATTTCAATGTTTTCCAGACTCGGCATCGAGAAGTTGAGACGGAAGCCATTCGACACGCCGTTCTCATCGGTCAGGAATGCATTGCCCGGCACACAGGCGACCTTCTTCTTGGTAATCTCCTGGCACAGCTTGAAGCCGTCATAGCCCTTCGGCAGTTCGCCCCAGATAAACAGGCCGCCGTTCGGATGCGTAAAGGTCACGCGCGGGTCTACATACTTTTCCAGTGCCTTGAGCATAGCATCGCGCTTGATTTTATGCAGCTCACAGATTTCCTTGATGTGTGCATCCAGATCATACTTGTCCAAATACTTCGATACCAGCATCTGGAAGTACATGTTGGTGTGTACATCGCTGACCTGCTTGCACACAACCATGCGATTGATGATTTCCTTGTTTGCCAGACAGAAGCCAATACGCATGCCCGGAGACAGCACCTTGGAATACGAGCCTGCATATACCACGCGGCCCTCGGTATCCATCGACTTCACGGTTGCCACCGGTTCGCCCTCATAGCGCAGCTCAAAGTACGGGTTGTCCTCCAAAATGAGTACGTCATACTTCTTTGCCAGTTCAAGCAGCTGCTTGCGGCGCTCCAGTGTCATAGTACGGCCAGACGGATTCTGGAAGGTAGGGATGACGTAAATAAACTTGACATTTTTTGTCGTGGACAGCACTTCCTCCAGCAGATCCATGCGCATGCCGTCATCATCCATCGGAACGCCCTTGAGCTGTGCGCCAAAGCTGCGGAATGCATTGAGTGCGCCGATAAAGCTCGGCTCCTCGCATACAATGACATCGCCCTTGTTAATCATGGTCTGGGTAAACAGGCTGATTGTCTGCTGACCGCCGGTTGTGATGATAACATCGTCGTCATCTGTGCCGGTCTGATATTTCTCGCGCAGGCGCTTCTTGGTCTGCTCGCGAAGCGGCGTGTAGCCCTCTGTCGTGCCGTAGCCCAGCGTGGTGACAAACTCATTTGCAAAGATTTCATCGCCCACTTCTGCCATTTCCTTTACCGGATACGCGCTGGAGTCTGGGGAACCTGCGGAAAGTGCAATGACTTCCGGATCTACCAAAACTTTGAAAATCTCACGAATTGCGGACGGCTTCATTGCCGCAATATGGTCAGCAATTTTATATTCCATCATAAACGCTCCTGTCAATGAATTTTAAATTTCGCAGCTTCTGTTATACAAAAGAATACGCATATAAATGATTGTATCACAACCCCACGCATCTTGCAACCGCGCACGCGTTCGGCTTCTGTTTTTTTCGTGATGATTTCATGATTGTGCACACAAAGACTCCCGTTTGTATCGTGTATATTTTCCAATTTATTTACGGTTTCTCCCGTATATTTGTGGTATACTATATCTTACATATTCTGCGAGTACATCGAGTACCGCATACAAGGAGTTTGCACATGATCAACACTATATTCAATTTTCTCGTTGCGCACATCAGTGCATATGGTGCGGTATTCATCGTCTCCATGATTCCGCTGATTGAGTTGCGCGGCTCCGTCATCGTCGGCACAGCGTTTGGCCTGCCTTGGCTCAACGTGCTGCTGCTCAGCATTGTCGGCAATATGATTCCGATTCCGTTTATCCTGATTTTCGGAAAAAAGCTCATCGCTTGGATGAAAACGCTGCCGATGCTTTCCCGCCTGACCCACTGGTACGAAAAGCACCTGCTCAGCAAATCGGACACCATCCAGAAGGTGGCATTTGTCGGTCTGTGGCTGTTTGTCGGCATTCCGCTGCCAGGCACCGGCGCATGGTCCGGTTCCGTCATCGCGTCTCTGCTGGAAGTTCCGCCGAAAAAGTCCTTTCCTGCCGTTCTGCTCGGCATCCTGACCGCCGGCATCATTATGACCGTTGCTTCGCGCGGTGTTGTCGGTCTGGCGCATCTGTTTGCCTGAGGGTGCACGATGCTGCAAGCGATTACAAATCTCGACCTCTCTATCTTATTGGAAATACAGGAACACCTGCGGTGCGGATTTTCGGATGTCATTTTTCCTGTGCTGTCCAAGCTGAACAACGCCGGTTTTATCTGGATTGTGATTACTCTTGTCCTGTTGTACAGAAAAAAGACACGCACGGCAGGTCTTTGCATGGCTGTCTGCCTGCTGGTCAATCTGGCACTCGGCGAGGGAATTCTCAAACATCTGCTCAATCGCGCCCGCCCGTTTGTCGTACATCCCATTTCACAAATGCTGATTGCGCTGCCAACGACATCTTCCTTTCCATCCGGACATACGTCCTCTTCGTTTGCTGCGGCAACCGCTCTGCTGCGCAATCACAAACGTGCGGGCATGGCGGCGTATGTTCTCGCAGGTCTCATTTCGTTTTCCCGCCTATATCTGTATCTGCACTATCCGACAGATGTGCTCGGGGGCATCCTTCTGGGAAGCTGCGTCGGCTGGTTTGTCACGCCATGGGTATGGAAAAAGCTGAAAAAACTGAAAAAACTTTCTATCAAACGATTCCGCATATAATAATTACATGCACTGTCGATTTTCGGCAGTGCATGTTTGCATTTCTTGACTTTTATCCCTGTATTTGGTACACTAATACTCCGTAAAATTCACGATGATTCAGAAAGGAGTTTTCTTTTGCAAGCAGTTCAAAATCCGCTGAAAACAGAGAAAGTCAGCAAATTATTGCGCACCTTTGCCATTCCGAGCATCATCGCCATGCTGGTCAGTGCGCTGTATAACATTGTCGATCAGGTATTTATCGGCTGGAGCATCGGCGCTCTTGGCAACGCTGCGACAAACGTTGCCTTTCCTCTGACAACCATCTGCATCGCCATCGCGCTGATGTTCGGCATCGGCGGCGCCTCTGCCTTTAATCTGACCATGGGCGAAGGAGACGCCAAGCGCGCCGCTTTCTATGTCGGCAACGCGATTTCCATGCTCGTCATCTGCGGTGTCGTGCTGTGTATTGTCGCCCATCTATTTCTGACGCCCATGCTTCGGTTTTTCGGCTCCACCCAAGACATTTTGGGCTATGCGAGAACATATACAGCGATTACAGCGTTTGGTTTTCCGTTTTTGATTTTGGCTACCGGCGGCGGACATTTGATTCGCGCAGACGGAAGCCCGCGTTTCACCATGACTTGCAATCTGGTCGGCGCAATCATCAACTTGATTCTAGACCCTATTTTTATCTTTGGTTTTCATTGGGGCATGGCAGGCGCCGCACTGGCGACCATTATAGGACAAATTGTCTCCGCTGCACTGGCGGTGCGCTATCTCATGCACTATAAAACAGTCGCTATCACCCGCCAGCATTTGCATCCTCGCAAAGATTGCGTGTGCCGCATTGCCGCGCTGGGCGCCGCGCAGAGCTTCAATCAGATTGCCATGACCGTCGTACAAATCGCCCTGAACAAGTCTCTGACGCATTACGGCGCCATGTCGATATACGGCGAAGAAATTCCGCTCGCCTGCGCCGGCATCATCACCAAGGTCAATCAGATCTTCTTCTCCGTGATTATCGGTCTTTCGCAGTCGGTACAGCCAATTGCCAGCTTCAATTATGGCGCACAGCAATATGCCCGCGTCCGCAAGGTATACCACCTTGCCATCCGCTGCGGCTTCGTGATTTCTATCACATCGTTTGTCGTATTTCAGCTGTTTCCGCGGCAGATTACCTCTCTGTTTGGCTCCGGCGATGCCTTGTATTTTGAATTCGCGATTTCGTACTTCCGCGTCTTTTTCTTCTGCACGTTTTTGAATTGTCTGCAGCCAATTTTCTCTACGTTTTTCACGGCAATTGGTCAGCCGGTCAAGGGACTGTTCTTGTCCATGACCCGACAGATTTTATTCCTGCTGCCGCTGATTTTGATTCTACCGTTATTTTTCGGCATAGACGGCATTTTATATTCCGGCCCCATTGCGGACGGTGTAGCCGCCGTTGTCAGCGTCTTTATGATTCGACAGGAAATGCAGCATATGCGGCAATTGGAGCTCCATGCTTCATTTTAACAGCAAAACCCGTGAGTGATTGTTTCACCCACGGGTTTTGTCTATCTTTTTCGCTTATTTTCCACTTGCGCGCGATACTTTTTGCCAACAATATGCTTGTCACCCAAAACTGCTCCGCGCGCAATGGTATCCATGCCATATTTCTTCCGAATGGCATCCACCGCGCGATCCAGCTTTCTTTCCTTCTCATGCTTTGGGTCGGCAAACAAAGAAAGCTGTTCATTCTCATCCCACGTCACCTCTGTCAGGGAAATACCAAGCAGCCGAAGCGGCGTGTGCTGATCCCACAAGGCTGAGAACAGCTGTTTTGCGGTTTCGTAAATGACCTGCGTGGTGTCCTCCGGCTGATGCAGCTTGCACTGATGCGAACGGTTGCGGAAGTCATTGGAACGAATGCTAACAGCAATGCACGCGGTTTTCGCTCCATCCGCCCGCATACGCGCAGAAACGCTGTCCGCCAACGTCAATAAAATGTGATTTGCCTGTTCGGCGGAAGAAACGTTGTCCTCTACCGTTGTCGAAATGCTGTATCCCTTGGCCTTTTGCGGCACATCGATGATCGGCGAATGGTCAATGCCGTTTGCATACGCGTGCAGCTGTATGCCCCATTTTTTTCCAAGCATGGCCTGCAATCGCGCAGCCGGCTGCTGTGCCAAATCTCCAATCGTCGCAATACCCGCTTTTTGCAGCTTATTCGCGGTTGTTTTTCCGACTGTCAAAAGCTGTCCGACCGGAAGCGGCCACAATTTATTTTCCAGTTCATCCGGAAACAGCGTATGTACGCGATCCGGCTTTTCAAAATCACTCGCCATTTTTGCAAGCAGTTTATTGCGTGCAATGCCCACATTTACTGTGAACCCCAAGGTGTCGCGAATGACGTTCTTGATTTCATATGCCAGTGCAATCGGATCCGGATATGTTGTGCGCGTACCGGTCATATCCAAAAAACATTCGTCAATGGAAAACTGCTCCAAAGCCGGTGCATATTGACGGCAAATCGCAAGAAATGCCTCAGAATACTGCTGATATAGGGAAAAATCCGGTGGAGCAATGACCAACTGCGGACACTTTCGCAGTGCCGCTCCCATTGGTTCTCCCGTGCAAATGCCAAACCGTTTTGCCGGAATAGATTTTGCCAGAACAACACCGGTACGCTTTTTCGGATCTCCGCCAATACAGGCAGGAATCAACCGCAAATCTTCTTTTCCTTCTTTGAGGCGTCGCGCTGACTCCCAAGAAAGATATGCGCTGTTGACATCAATATGAAAAATCAGCCGTTCCATGTTGTTCGTTCTTAATTTTTATGATACAACCGAGATGCTTCCTCATATTTCGGTTCACACGTCAAATACATTCCCAGACGATTGCAAATCTGTTCATCCACACTGGACAGCAGCACAGTACAATGTGCATCGCAGCCGCGCAGCTCCGGCAGCTTTTCCATCGCCTGACGCGCCAGCACATTGTCTTCTGCCGATGCAGACAGCGCAATCAAAACTTCGTCGGTGTGCAGACGCGGGTTTTTGCTTCCCAAATAGACTGTTTTGAGATCCTGAATCGGCTTAATTGCCTGCGGAGATACCAAATCGGTTTCTTTGTCAATACCTGTCAAGTGCTTGAGTGCATTGAGCAGTGCGCCTGCCATCGGGCCCAGCAGCGCGCTGGTTTTTCCCGTCACAATGGTGCCATCCGGCAATTCAATAGCGGCACTCGGTCCGTCTGTCTGTTCTTCTTTGTCAAGCGCCGCATTGCGCACCGCGCGGTCGTGCACGCTGACACCAGCCTGATTCATCAGCAGCTCCAGCTTATTCAAATCATCCTTTGTCGTGCCGTTTCGTTTTTTGTCGCACAGGCACTTGTAATATCTGCGGATAATCTCCTGCTCCGATGCTCTGCGACACGCATCATCGTCTATGATGCAGTTGCCCGCCATATTGACACCCATATCTGTCGGAGACTGATATGGGCTCTTGCCGGCAATCAGCTCAAACATGGCGCGAACGACCGGAAAGATTTCAATATCTCGATTGTAATTGACCGTTGTTTTTCCGTATGCATCCAAATGGAACGGGTCGATCATATTCACATCATTCAAATCGGCAGTCGCCGCTTCATATGCCAAATTGACTGGATGCTTGAGCGGCAAGTTCCAAATCGGGAATGTCTCAAACTTTGCATATCCAGCCTTTACACCGCGCTTGTATTCATGATACAGCTGCGACAGACAGGTTGCCATTTTGCCGCTGCCCGGACCCGGTGCCGTAATGACGATCAGCGGGCGTTCCGTTTCAATATAGTCATTTCGTCCATATCCCTCATCGCTGACAATATGAGCGACATCGCTCGGATAACCCGGAATCGAATAATGGCAATACGATTTGATGCCCAGTTCCTTCAGCTTCTTGCGGAATAGAATCGCAGACGGCTGCGATGCAAAGCGAGTCAGGCAAACACTGCCGACGTACAATCCCACATTCTGAAATTCATCAATCAGACGCAGAACATCCAAATCATAAGAAATACCGTAATCACTGCGGATTTTATTGGCCTCAATATCCTCTGCATTGATTACAATAACAATTTCAGCCTGATCTTTCAGCTGCATCAGCATCTGCAGCTTGGAATCCGGCTGAAATCCCGGCAGAACACGCGATGCATGGTAATCGTCAAACAACTTTCCGCCAAATTCCAGATACAATTTGTTATCGAACTTTGCAATCCGTTCACGGATATGCTCGGACTGCATTTTCAAATATTTGTCATTATCAAAGCCAATCTTCATAAAACACGTTCCTCTTTACACAATAATCTTTATATAAAATATTAGTATAGACCCAAAACAAAGTCAATAACACAGGAAAACTTTTTTACATTTTTCTTGCCAATTATAAAAAAATCAGGCTGAACCGACGTCCAGCCTGAGCAAAATACAATTAAGATAACACTTCCAATAAAATTTTGACAAAAAAGATGGCGATGACCACAATCGTAAGCATTTTTACCGATTTTGCGCCGCCTCGGTCAAAAAACTTCGTGCCAATATAGTTTCCTGCAATATTAAATGCACCCGCAATGATACCAAGCGGCAGAACAACTTTTGCATGGAGCAAAAAAATCACCAAGGCAGATATATTGGTTGTCAAATTAACCGCTTTGGTTGTTCCGTTTGCTTTTTTCAAGTCCATGTGTGCAAGCGCGGTCAAAAAAAGAATCAAAAAAGTACCGGTACCCGGGCCATAGAATCCATCATACACACCGACACCCAATGCGATAAACATGCTGTATACTGTTGTCCGCGTCTGCGAATATGGTATTTTGTCGTCTGCAAAGGAACGTGGGCGTGTGACATAAAAAGCAGTCAGCGGCAGTATAATCAGCATCAGAATTTTAAAATAATAATCATCTACAATCAACGCTAAATTTGCACCGCAGGTAGAACCGGCAAATGCTGCAGCAATGCAGAATCCAACCAATTTCCACGGAATATACCCGCTCTTTGCATATTGGTACGTAGCAATGGATGTTCCCATTGTAGAACTCATTTTATTTGTGGCAATCGCATTATGTACCGGCAGCCCAGCAAGCATATACGCAGGCAGTGAAATCAATCCACCACCGCCTGCAACTGCATCCACAAATCCGGCTAAAAATACCAGCGGACAAATAATCAAATATGTCACGTGTTGTTCCTCCGAATAGATATTTTCACAAAAAAACGGAACTGAAAAAATCAGTTCCGTTTTTGATGTAGGCATCGACCTATCTTCCCGGGCCGTCACCAGCCAAGTATTTTCAGCGTAAATGAGCTTAACTACCGTGTTCGGAATGGGAACGGGTGTACCCTCATCACAATCAACACCTACTATTTTGGTTTGCATTTCTGCACCCTCAAAACTGAACAACGATGAACTCGACAGAAGCATTTTTCCGAGTTTACCCAAATCAAATTTAGGTCAAGCCCTCGACCTATTAGTATCAGTCCGCTGCATACATTGCT